>NZ_JBVYHY010000013.1:0-138050 GCF_056033865.1 Bacillus sp. FAU20 | reverse complement strand
TGTCTGTGTAACCTATTCGTTCAGTTATGCAAGCCGTTATTTAACCACCACTGCCATGTCTCAAAGTTACGGTTTTCGCATTTATCGTGAAACGCTTTCGCGTTTTTCGTGCGCCGCTTCGATCTTTATAGTTCTAAATCACCATATGACATCATTTCTACAAAGGAAATTATTCTGTATTATATAGCGAAATAAGTAAATCTAGCGAATTAGGATTATAAAATCATGTTAAATTTTATGGTGCAAATTGTATCTTGATTTTAAAAGAAAAACTCTCAGTTAATTATTAAAAATGCTACATACTAAGCGTATTTTCTAGAAATATGCTATTTTTCCATGTAATTAATTGTCGTTATTTTCCCTTATTAAGCTATACTTTGCATGTTCTAACAAAGATGCTCCTTTTATCCGTAAAAATATTTCAAGTTTAGAAGGTGATAATATGCATACAGATACTGATATAAAGTATCTTTCTTATTTAATACATCAATCATTTTCAGTTCCTGTCCGTTTTATATCTGAGGATTACAAAATTTTATTTGAATATAGTTCTATTGATATACATAATCCGTTTTATCAGTGTAAAGAAGCCTACTTAAGTGCACTTTATCAGCAAAATGATCCAGATAATTTCCCTATTATTCGTACTAATCCTTTTCAAGAGCAATTTATTTTAATTCATATGATAGATCATGTATATGGAAAAGGAACTCTCATTATTGGTCCTGCTACCTATACAAGCTTATCTAGGGATACCATAATTAAATTAACAAAAGAATTTCATCCAAGCGTCAAAATAGAAGATAGAATAGCGTTTTTTCAGTCTATACCAATAATCAAAAAGCTTACTTTAGTTGATATAGGAATTTTATTTCATTACTTACTGTTTAAACAAAAATTAGATATCAGTAATGTCTGGAAACAGAATAAATTATTAAATGAAACAGATTATCCGTCTCCGAACCCTGATTTATATATTTCATCAAGAAGACAAAATAGTTTAAACCTGCACGATATAACATTAGAAAAACAATTTTTTACAGCAATTAAAGAAGGGAATAAAGAAAAAGTATTAGAACATATATATGCTTCTTCTCCAGATAAGATTATTACTTCTTTCTAAAGTAAGTAAGCTCAGAGATAAAAAAAATCATGGTATTGTTATGATGACTCTAGCCGCCCAATATGCGATTGAAGGAAATACTTCCATCAGAAATTACTTTTTCACTTAGTACTTTATATATACAAATTCTTGATCAATTAGATAATATAGAATCCGTAAATCGATTAATAGAAGAGGCTTTATGCAAATTTGCAGATCGGGTAAAAGAATACAATACTCACAAGTATACAAAAACTATAGTTACCTGCTTAGATTATATTTCTAAAAATATTTACAATAAAATCAACTTAAGCATTGTTGCAAAGAATATAAAATTAAATGCCAGTTACTTATCTAATTTATTCAAAAAAGAGGTCGGTATCTCCTTAAGTGAACATATACAAAAAGAACGTGTAGAAGAAGCAAAGAAATTATTGACTTTAACTACATATACTTTAGTTGACATTTGTACATGGTTAAATTTTAATGATCAGAGCTACTTTACAAAAGTATTTAAAAAATTTACTAATATGACACCGAAACAATATCGTGAAAAGTATACTTTATTGTAGCAAAGACTGAAGAGATCCTTTTCTTAGTTAATTGTAGCATCATAACTAGGAAAAGAGTTTTTAAATTATAGGTGGTGATTATTTACTTTCTACTAACTTATATACCTAAAAAAGGACTTCTAGATTAGCTGTTATTTGTATAAAAAAGACCCCATTATTGGAGCACTCAAAATGATATAAATAAATGAATTAAAACAAATAACAGACAATTAAAAGTATATAGATAAAAATCTAGATTAGCATAACATTACATTTTAACAATATAAGAACCTCGTAACAGAAAAAACAGTTCCCAAAATTCCTATGTGCTTCCTGAAAATAAATTCCATTAAATTCATGCATATATTCACTTGACATCATGGATATTTAAGGCAATTATTTACTTATAATAGAAATTATTACAGGAGGATTATTATGGCCACATTCATTGATTTAAAATACGTCTGCAATCTTATACATCAATCATTTTCAATACCAATTCATTTTTTAACTACAAGTAATCATATATCATTTGAATATGAAAATGACATGAATTACAATCCTCTCTACTCTTGTAAAGAGGATTATCTAAATATATCCTATGTGAAAAATAAGCTTGATAACTTTCCTATTCTCAAGACTAATCGTTGCCTAGAAAATTTTATTTTCATTCGTATAAATAATCAAGAATCTATACAAGGAACTTTAATTATAGGACCTTCTATAGAAAAAAAAATATCACAAGATATGGTTATGCAGCTTCTTCACATATTTAATTCAAATATTACCCTAAAAGATATCACTGCATACTTTGATTCTGTACCTGTATATAATAAACTTCTTTTTATCCATATAGGTCTTTTGCTACATTACATAATTTTTAACGAAAAGTTAGATATGCATACCTTTTGGGAAAAAAATAAAATACTAAATGAATCATCTTATCCACTTTTAGACCCTAACATATATATTTCAGCAAAAAGGCAAAATCATTCTAATGACTACAATATAACATTAGAGGAACAGTTTTTCTCAGCTATTACTGAAGGAAATAAAGAAAAGCTCATAAAATACGCCTACTCCTTTCCTCAAGAAAATGCGGGTATATTATCCAAAACAAATCAACTTAGAAACCAAAAAAACAATGGAATTATTGCCATTACGTTAGCTACTCGATATGCAATCAAGGGGAATCTTCCTTCTGAAATTGCCTTTTCAATTAGTGATCTCTATATACAAAAGATTGAACAAATAGATAACATATATGCCGCAAATCGACTAATTGAAGAGGCTTTATGTACATTTGCAGATTCTGTGAAAGAATATAATGAGAAACAATATTCTAAGAAGATAAATATGTGTTTAGACTATATTGCTAGAAATATTTATAATGATATCACTGTTAATGCTCTTGCAAATTATATACAAATAAATCCGAGCTACTTATCAGATATCTTTAAAAAAGAAGTTGGAATTCCATTAAAACAGTATATCCAAAGAGAGCGAATAGAAGAGGCAAAAAGAATATTAACCTTGACCCAATATCCTGTCTCTACAATTTGTCATATGTTAAATTTCCATGATCAAAGTTATTTTATAAAGGTTTTTAAAAGATTTACAAGTACGACACCTAAGCAATACCGTGAAAAAAACACTGTACTTTAAACTCCTCTCACTTCACGACCTTGCGCCCTATTTGAAGGAGGAATCGCCTTCTAAAATGGATAAAATCACCACTTCTCTTAATACGTTTTCAAAAACATTAGGAGATTACAATTTCCCTCCCAGGAAACTGAGAGGGTTAATTTTATATTAATATATTTTATCGTTTTTCAACAGAAGACTCCTTCCTTCTTTTCATTAAAAGTAAGACGAAACCAATAAACAGAATACCCATTGCCGCAATAATCACCCAATTTTCTACAATAGGTGATTCTGAACGATTTTCTCTTGGGTTTCTCTTTTCCTGTTGCCTCATATGGGATCCGATGCCCTCTCACTAATAATCGATGCGTATTTACACCATAAGGTGTACAAGTTAGTAATGTGGCGTAATCCTGATCATTTACAATCAGTAAATCCTCTGTTTCACTTGGTAATACCACGTTAATTTGATCTACTTGATACGCAAGAATCTTATCTAAAGAATGAATATAAAATACATCTGACTCTTTCATTTTATTTAAATCTGTAAACAATATTGCCGAAGGTAGGCCGCGATGCCCTGTTAATACAGTATGTGTTCCTTTTCCTCCCACAGGTAAAGAAGATTTATCTAAATGTCCTACCCCACGGCTTAATACTTCCTCAGAAGTTCCTTGATAGATAGGTAGTTTTACCTTGATTTTTGGAATTTCCACATACCCCATCACATCACCGATGTTGAGTGCATCCGCATAAGATTTTCCACTAGGCTTTTCTTTTTCTGCAAATGGGTCTGCAAAAGTTTGAATGGAACCTTGTACGTTCTTATTATACGCCTTTGCTTCCTTTTCTCTGCGTTCCAGCTCCCCCTTTTGAAGAGCTTTTACTTTTGCATCATAAGAACTAACCTGAGAGTAATGTGCTCTAGTTGCGAACCAATTGCTGATTGTTGGATATAAGAAAATCCCTAATCCCAATACAAAAATACATCCAAAGATAATATTTCGTTTCATAGTAACTCCTTCATCTATTAAAATATGAAAAAGAGGAAAGCATTCGCTTCTCCCCTTTTCACATTAAGCATTATATTTTTATAAAAACTTATTGGTTTACAGTCTTTCTTCTAATAAAGATAAATACTGCCGCACCCATTAATAAAAGACCCACTGTAGTAAAGAGGATTGTGCCCATACCACCTGTAGATGGTAAATTCCAACCACTCTTATGATTCTCTACAGTTAATTTGATTGTCTGATGATTTGCATCTATTGTGATATTAATTGGATCTTTTAATAATTGATAAGAACCTGTTGTACCATCTTCTTTTGTATAGATAGGTGCTTTTGTCTCAACAATTTGGTATTCTCCATAAGGAATGTTGTTCCAGTGAATCACGCCATTTGCATCTGATACACCTTTCACTTCTTTACCTTCTACTACGACTACTTTACCGTTTTTATCACGTAATTCAAATTCCGCGCCTTGTAGTGTCTTTGTATGATCTTCACCATCAACTTTTGTTAAAGCAATGTTACCTATTGTTGGAACTACAATAACTGGTTTTGTTTCTTTTTCTTTCGTTACATCATGGTTATTTGTAAATTCAACTTTTGCTGTATTTGGAATCTCCGTTCCAGCTGGTACGCCTTCTTTAATTTGTGATGTAATTTGTAAATGGAATTGTTTTTTTCCATCTAATTTTGTAAAGTCTTTTACTGTAGCTGTTACCTTTTGACCTTCTACAAGTACTTCTACTACACTTGCATCTACTTCTACACCATCAATTTTTACAATTGGTTTACCCTGAATCACTAATCGGTTATCTAGTGTGTCTGTTACAACATATTTTTTATAATCTTTAATATCCTCTGGAATTAATGTTTTAATATCATATGTGTAATCTTTCTTTGGATTAATCGGTAGCGTTTCTAAATCGCCATTGATTTTTTTATCAATTTCCGGTTCTTCGTAGTTTTTCACTTTAACTTCTACAACAACCCCAGATTTAATTGATCCATCAGGATTAATGGCACCTGATTCTTTAATGAAAAATTCATATTTTGTTGGATCTAGAACATATCCAGTAGGTGCTTTTGTTTCTTGGAAGTAGTACTTACCATATGCTAGTCCTTGTACACGAATTTTACCATCCGCACCTGTTACTAGATTTTTTTGAATTTCTGTACCATCTTCTTTAAATAATGAGAATTCCGCCCCTGCTAGTGTTTTATCCTTTGCACCTGTTTTTGTTAATTCTACAGCACCGCGCTTAATTTCATTCTTTGGATAAATATGAACATCATAGTTTAATACATCGCCATTTGCACTTGTCATTGGAATATCCACTGTATACGTATTTGGATTTAAGTTAACATGTGGTGGCCCTGCAATTTCCTTTACTTCATAACGCCCTAAAGGTAAGTCTTTAGAATACCGCTTCACCTTTTTCATTTGTTGTTAACTTAATTGGTGTCGCATTATCTACAGGTTTTACATTTTCCTTTACAATCTGTTCCATCACTTGTAATTTTCTCAAAAGAAGCAATTTGTTTAATCTCAAATGTTACGCCTGCTAATGGCTTTGCATCCGCAGGTACTTCCTGATCTGTTGAACCATTACTATTTAAACCTACATCTGGGGCTTTTTCTTGTTCATACTTATGAATTGTTAAAGATCCCTTATCTTTTGATGCTGCATTGACTAAAAAATTAGGTAATGCAGAAAACATTAATACAAATGCTAATAATATACTAAATAATTTTTTCATAGTTTTTTCTCCTTTGTAAAATTATTAATAACTCCTTCTTTTTCGGAAAAATACAATAGTTGCAATTATCATTAGTGTTACGCCAATTGCATAAAAGATTGTTGTCCCGATTCCGCCAGTCTCAGGCATATTCCAATCACTTTTTTCATTTGCTACTTGTATCTTTTGTATTGGAGTTTTGGATGTTATTTCTACCTCAATTGGATCTCTTAGTAACATATATCCATTCGGCGCTTTTATCTCTTTAATTTTGTAGGTTCCAAATAATAATGGTCCAGAAATTGCTTTTCCATTTTTATCAGTTGTTAAAATTCCAACCTCTTTACCATCTTTATCTAAAATTTGAAACACTGCATTTTCTAATTTTACATCTAAATTTTTCGCATCAACTTTTTCAAGCTCAACCTTCCCAATTGGCGGTACTACTTTAACTTCATTAGAAGTCGTTGGAGTATTATCAAACAATAACTTTGCTTTGTTTGGAATTCCACCTTTTTCTACATACTTTGTAATTTCTTCAGTAGATGCAGAATCTGCAATTTTCGATTTAATATACATTGTATATGTTTGTCCTGCTAAATACGTATAACTGCCATCTTTCTTTGGAAGTTCAATCATTACTCGTTTTGTTTTCTCATCAATTTTAGGTGCAACTTCGATTGTCTTTCCTTGTGCATCGACCAGTTTCACTTCTAAAATATCAAGAATATCTTCTAAATCATCTTGCAATACAACTTTTTCTAGTTTCGCTGTATCATTTCCAAACTTGTAGTCTACATTCCATGTAAACTCCTCATCTTTTCCCTGTAAAATTGCTTTTTCTACTTCTTTTTCATCCTGATCTGAAACTGTTTTGTTTACCTTTGGTTTTTCTGTTGGCGGTACTACTTTAGCTTCATTAGAGGCTGTAGGATTATTATCAAACAATAGTTCCGCTTTGTTTGGTATCCCACCATTGGCGATATACTTTGCAATTTCTTCAGTAGATGCCGTATCCGTAATTTTCGATTCGATGTACATTGTATATGTTTGTCCTGCTAAATACGCATAACTGTCATCTTTCTTTGGAAGTTCAATCATTACTCGTTTTGTTTTCTCATCAATTTTAGGTGTAACTTCAATTGCCTTTCCTTGTGCATTAACCAGTTTCACTTCTAAAATATCAAGAATGTCTTCTAAATCATCTTGCAATACAACTTTTTCTAGTTTCGCCGTATCATTTCCAAACTTGTAGTCTACATTCCATGTAAACTTTTCATCTTTTTCCTTTAAAATTGCTTTTTCTACTTCTTTTTCATCTTGGTCTGAAACCGTTTTGTTTACCTTTGGCTTTTCTGTTGGTGGTTTTACATATACCTCGTTAGAAATTGTCGGTATATGATTTGATAAAAGTTCTGCTTTGTTTGGAATTCCATCCTTAGCAATATACTTTGCAATTTCTTCATTTGATGCACTGTCTGCAATTTTTGAGGTAATATGCATTGTATAGATTTCATCTGCTAAATAGGTATAACTTCCGTCTTTTTTTGGAAGTTCTATAGTTACCTTTTTTGAAATTTGATCAATCTTCGGTTCAATTTTTATTGTTTCACCCTTTTTGTTGACAACCTTTACATCAACAATATCTAAAATATCTTCTAGATCATCTTGTAATACAATGGAATCATAAGTACTTGGGGTATTCCCAAATTCATAGTTTACATTCCAAGTAAATTTTTCTTTTCTATCTAATAGAGTAGCTTTCTCCACATCAGTTTCATCCTGATCAGAAACGGTTTTTTTAACTTTTGGTTCTTCAATTGGTGGAGTTACTGTAACTTTATTAGATTCCAATGGCTTGTTATCTAATATCATCTGTGCTGTATTTGGAATACCACCTTTTGAGATAAACTGTTTCAATATTTCGGTATTTATCCCAGGTCTAATTTTTGCTGTGATGGTTAACTTATATTGTTGTCCTGCTAGATAATCATAGGATCCATTTTTTTGTGGGATTCTGTAGATAACACTAGATTTCTCTTTATCTATCACAGGTTTTACTGCAATTTCCTCGCCATTTTTATTTATTAATTTTGTATCAAGGATATCTAAAATATCTTCTAAATCATCTTGCAAAATAATCTCTTGATTTTTTGCTACATCGTATCCAAAATTAAAATTCACATCATATGTAAATTTTTCATCCAATGCTTTTAACGATGCTGCCTCCACCAATTTTTCATCTGAATCTGAAACTTTTTTCGTTATATCAGTTGAACAATTAGACGCATTGGGATTACCTTGTGCCTTTACAATAGGAATTTCAAACTTCTCATCATATGAGATAAAATAGCCTCCTGCAACATTAAACTCATTTGATTGAGGTGCTGTTTCTTTCACCTTATAAGTAATTGTGTAATTCCCCTCTGGTTGTCCTTCTAAATCCCAAGTAATTTGATTATTATTAATCACAGGTTTTGTAGTCATTCCATTTGGCCCGGATACTTTTACATCCTCTACTTGCAGATTCTTATAAATATCTAGAATCATCTTATCTTTTTCTTTTTTTGTAACTTGAGTTACTGTTTCAATTAACTTTCTAGAGAACTCTTCAATATTATTTGATAACACAAACCATTCTGGTTTCGTTGCCATACTTTCAAGTATATTTCTTGAGTAAGGACCAACCTCACGGTCATATTTATCATAATACTGATCTGCTGCTGCTAAGGTTTCTTTATTTTCCCAAAAAGCAGTGACTAATTTATATCCTTTGTTTTTTATGCTTAGACCTTTTTCTTTAACCTCTCCTAAAGCTCCCTTGTAATCTTGTGCATACTCAGAAGACCAATCTCGTCCTGACCAATCCCTTACTTGATTTGATAGTTTATGAATATATCCATCTGTTTGAACATTTGCAACACCATCTGTGACAAGTAAGAAGATTGTTTCACGATTTGGATCATCTGCCCCTTTTTGTTTTTCATATTGCTGTAAAGCAAATTGTAAACCACTCGCAGTTGGGGTACCACTATTAGGATTAATTCTATCAATCCCTTGCTTTGCTGCCCCTAGATTATGAGTTAATCCAGATTGTAAAATTGTTTTGACTCCTGGTCCACTATTGTTTAATAATTGACCATTTATCCCCTTAAACCCCTTATAATCTTGATAACTCGTTACCATAACACGATCATTTTGTGGATCTAGTTGATCTACAATTTTTTTTAATGCACTTTTTACACTTCCTATAGAACCTTTAAAACTTCCACTAGCATCTTGCACAATAACAAAATCTACTTTCTTTTTATTAAGTGGCCACTGGAAATTTATTTGTCCTTCATGTTCTCTCAAACACATACTAGCTGTTTCTTTTGTTTGTAATTTATGTTCTATATTTTTGACAGGGGATGTAGCCAAAGTAATTAATCCTGGTGAAAATAACTGTAAGAATAAAAGAATTGTTAAAAATAATGATATGTTTTTTTTCATAACTTTTCCTCCTTTGCCCTCCTTTTCATTGGAATACGTTCTGTATATAAATGAGCTGTAAGTAACATAGAAAAATTGAAACATCTCCTTTCTTCTTTATGCTAAATTTAGACAAATGTTACTTACTTCATAAAATATTAAGAATTTAACTAGATAATTTATGGTAAATTTTATGGATTTATGGTGTTTTTTAATTTTTTCCAGTCGTTAAATGTAATATTTTATATAAATAAGAGTTTTTATAAGATTTAAAGGGATTTAGTGAAATAAGATGTAATATGGAGGTACAAACCACTTATGAAGGAAACATGATGATAATTGTATTAACATGAAAAAAATTATAAAAAGATTTAAGTCAGCACTATTAAATGAAGAAATGTGACTATGTCTTAAAAGAACGCAAGATTCCTCTAAGTATGTCTCTTAAAAGGAACTGTTACGATAATCTGACTATTGACAGCTTCTTTAGTATTATGAAATCTTAATTCGGAATAGAATTGAATTTATGCACGTACGAAAGAACATAACCATGCGAGAGCTTTCAAGAGAAATAGGCATATCACAGACAACCCTTTCGAGATTCTATAATAAAAAAACAAAACGTCTTTCTGGAGCTGCAAGAGATAAATTAAACCAATGGTACAAAAGACAAATAATCCTCGATAAAATGTAAATTATAATTAGTAGAAGTCAGTTCTGTTAATAAATGTTATAAAAATCAACATGAAAAGTGAATGGAATTTCACTTCTGTCAATTTAAATTTGCGAATGGCCCCTAAAAGTAATAATCGTTGCTTTGCTCTAATAAAGGGTCATATAAAAAAGAAACGAAGTCATATTGACTTCGTTTCTTTTTCTACTAATTCTTTTTTTTCTAGAATACGTTCAACCTCATCCACACTTAACTTGCTTGCTTTAGCAATCGTTTCAATTGGTACACCCAGTTCATGCATACCTTTAATCATTTGTATTTTCCCTTGCTGAACCCCTTCTTGAATACCTTCTTTTTTCCCTTCATTACGAGCATGAGCAAACTTTGCGGCTTCATCCATCAACGTTTTCTCCCTTGCTTCATATGCTTGTCGGAAAGAAGAATCTTGACTCATACGTTCCCATTTATTCATTGCTTTTTGTAAAATAGGGTCTTGGTTCATCGCAATATCCTCCAATGTTTGGGTTAATTGTTCATCCTCATTCGCTGGAAGTAATAACAACCAACGAACAAACGAATCTTCTCAGGGATTTATTTGTTCATTTCGCCACTGTTGCATGAGTTTTGGAATCTCCACAATATGAACTTCAATATCATCACTTAACTTCTTTTGTTGCTGTTGATTCCATAGGATTCCTGTTGTATGGAATGCTTCATATTCTGGAAACATGACAAAGTTTAATAAATTAATCATAATTGTTTTATGAAGAGAGCTATATGGCATTCCCTTTTGTAGTTGGGATGTATATAGCCTTCCCCAGTAATACAAACTTCTCTTAATCATGTCATGATTGTTATTCAGCTGTATTTCTATATTTACCTTTGTTCCTGTATCTAATGTAGCGGAAATATCTAAAATCGATAATTTATCCTCTTCATGTTCGCGGTGCAAGTGTGGATCTTCCAGTTGTAACGAAACAATGGGTGATTCTAAAGAATCTTGTAGCATCGCATTTAAAAACGCAATGAGAATATCTTCATTTCCACTTGTGCCAAATAATTGTTTAAAAGCGAAATCAATGCGTAAATTCACTAATTGTTGATTGGACATGGGTTTTCCTCTCCCCATCTCATATGATGTTTTTCTTTCATTGTACATAAAAGAGTGATTCATATGCAAACAAGCTCTTATATCCGTAGACATAAGAGCTTGTTTGCTACCATACATAATTATCAGATTAGTTGGCTTTCATAGAATTTGAAAAATTGCCTACTGTAAGGGAAACTCACGTTTAGTATACAAAATACAAATAAAAATGCAATACATAAAAAGCCTTGTTGTATAAACAAGACTTTCACTTTATTATTTTTGTTCAATTGTGCATTGAGCGCACTGTTGCATGAACATAAATTGCAAGATATAACCGTAACAGCTATTTGTAAAAAGGCTGGAGTTGCCAGAGTCACATTCTACAAATACTACCGAAACGTTTACGACGTGGTGCAAGCATCTGTGGATGAAATTGTTCAACAATTCTTAAAAGGGGTTGATAGTTTGGATCCATATGAAAGTATGCAGCTAATTATTGAATATATCATAGAGGGGTTTGTATCTGCACAGAAGCCGTCAGGAAAGTTAATTGATTTAAATATATCTAGTATGATGCTTGAGTATTTGAATTATACAATGGAAAAGGTCTTTCAAGCGGACATTACGCACAATCATGACATGAGCAGAATGCAAATCCTGTTTTTAGCAGGCGGTATCTTCAATATTGTTACCGATTGGATTAAAAGAGGGTCAAGGGAGTCTCCTCAGGCACTTGCTGCAAAAATATACGAGATTCTTCCATATGGGACAACAAATACAAGGAATTTGGCAAATTCATGATACAACTGTTCTACCTTTTATTACATCTTAAAAAATAGGCACTACATAAAAAGCTGTAAGTAGTTCATCTAACCATAAACGACCGTTTTTGGTTAAAAGAGCAAAACCTTCTTTCATATAGTCTCGCCACACATCCATCAACTTAAGATCTCATAATACCCTCAGAACGAAAAATTTGTACATTTTGCTCACTTTTTATTGTTTTGGGGTAACTCGTTCTTGTTAGCTTGATGGGCATGGGGTAGCACCACATCGCTATCAAGCTAAGGTTATGATAGGAAATTTTCAGAAGCATTTTTTTACTTTTTATAAGGGAACAGAGTAAACTGTTCAAAAATTCGCATGCAAAACAAACCCTAACGGGTTTGTTTTTTTATTAAGCTACTTGAACATCAGAAATAGTACAATCATAAACGACACCTAATGTATCAAAGACTGCTTTTTTCTCATATCAATGCGATTTTCGTCCGTTTCGCTGTAGGAGGTTGAACAGACGAAGAAGAATCTTTGATACTTTCTGGGTATCTTTTTGTTTGGCTTGAAATAGAAAGAAAAATAGTCTTTAATTATATAGATGGCTTTATATTCACTCAGCTCTTGTTACTTCTTAATGAGAAGTAACTTCCGCATTTGAAACATAATAGAGGAACAAATTAGAATGACGATCAGTTGCCCATACAAATGGCAGCTAAGTCTGATCCAGAAAACTTCCGTTTTGGTTTTATAAATCCGATTTCTCTTGTAAGTTCTTCGAAGAATACGGGTGTAACATATCGTTGTAATTCTTCTGCAAATGGTAGTAGTTCATCTTGAATCGAGGGATTCATAAGAAAACGTCATCCTTTTTAATTTATCTTATTTAGAAAGGAGAACGTTTTTGGGTATTTGAGGGTATTAAAATCTCTTGAGTTGATGGGCATGTATGCTGAGGCTTTTATGCTAAAAACAAAATAAAAAACCCCACCATAAAAGCAGGATTTTTTAGATGAATGAAATTCACACAAAGACTGAGTCTCGCCCACTCAATCCTTTTTATACTATAAGAAACGTAATTATTTGTCAAAAAGCATTTGCTATAGAATAGCAAATGCTTTTTGTTGAACTTGAATTGAACACTTTCAGAAAGTATTTATATTGTTTGCCTTTTTCTCTTGAAAAATTGTACCCTCAATTAATAATTTTACCATAGAATATAGAAAATGTAATGTTTTAATATCCACAAACCTATTGGTTTTATATGGATTTTTTCTTTATAATGATGAAAGGTATTTTCCGAGTGTAGATAGGCCCTCATACAAGAAAAGCACTCGAAATGAGTGCTTTTTAAACGTAATCGGCTTGTCTTACTCACATAATGTACCTTTATATTTTACTCGCCAAAAATTTTCGCCATCTTTTTTCGTCATTGATACCATTTTAAATTCAATAGATTGACCTTCTATCTCTCTTGTAATGTAATTTGGAATATAATCATTTTCACCATAGTGCTCATTATAATAAACTGTTCTACAAGATTGAGCATAAGCCTCTTTATTTTTTTCTTTTACAGATAGTTCACTTGCGTTTGCTGAAATTCCGCCGGTTAATAAAACACCCATCGTTAATGCCCCTATAACTAATTTCTTAAACATTAAAACACCCCTTTTTAATTAGAATATTCTTACCATTTAAATATATGATAGTGACGAAGGTTCTGTAAATATTAGGTAATTTTATAAATTTTTTTTAGAATATTCTTATTTATTAAAGGGAATTACAAGAGAAAAACAAGGTTGAAACCAGCCTTGCCCTAAAGGAAAAAAACTAACTCTTATATCTATCTGTATATACTCTGTACCTTTCTTAATTCTTCCATCTTGAAAATAATTAGGGTTAGGATTTTTTTGATAAATACGTGTATTCGACTTAATACGAGAGATATAGTAGGCCTCTTTATCTTGTATATATTGAAGGTCTTTTAAATGGAAACAACCTAAATCTCGGATACATAAATCATTCGCTATCACAGTTGGGACACACAGAGAGCCGTAAGTGCGATCATGTTGTTTATCTAGACCTTGTATGAATATGTAGGAGCTGTCCACTTAACAAATCATACTCAAGTTGAATTTTCATCCCAGCTGTATGGCTGCATCCTCCTGCACCTGGATAAACCGATGAAAATACATCAGGGAGTTGAAATGCAGTTGAATCTAAAATACGAATACGCTTGAAAACAGAAGTGTATGGAGAAGAAATCGGAATAGATGCGGCCAATTTTTTGCTTAGTAGTTCCGCTAGGAGGTGTTGTAAAGGTTGGACGGACGCCTTATTAAATCATTGATTCAGTCCCTCAGGACTGATAAGTACTTCTGTTGATGCTTCTAAACAGCTAGATAACTGAGTTAAAGAAGTCATAGCTACATTTTGGTTCACCCATATACATAAAGCTACCAAATCTTTTGCTTGATACTTACTGGTTCGTTGTACAAAACCAACATCTCTAGCAAGATCTCGTAAGATATTTGGAGATAAAAAGCTTTGAATCTCTTGAGCAAATAGTTGTAATTCATCAGATACAGAAATAGACATACAAAAAACGCTATCCTTTCCTATGATTCTACAGAAAGAATAACGTATTTTTTCATTTTGAGAGTATTTAATATCCTACATTTTAAAGAATGTAGGATATTAAATAGAAGTTAATCTGTTATTAATTTTGAATAAATACTTAGATCAATAAACTTTTCATTAGATTTTTCACACATTCTCATTGTCCCTTCGAATGTAAAGTTTAACTTTTGTAATACTTTTATTGAATTGATGTTTTCAGATTCAACTTTTGCTTCTATTCTATTAAATTCTAAAGTACTAAACGCATAATCTATTAAAGAGAGAATGGCCTCTGGCGCATATCCCTTCCCCCAAAAAGCTTTACTAATATCGTAACCAATTTCTGCTTTGGCGTTTTTGAAATCAAATGAATTATAACCACAAGAACCGATAATTTCATTTGATTCTAATTCAATTATTGAATAACGAATAGCCCTGTTTTCCCGAGATAACTTATCAAGCATTTCAATCATATCTACCGCTTGGCTTTCATCAGTAAAACTATTGATATTCATAAATTTTGTAACTTCTGGATCAGACCAAATTGTAAACATGCTAGCTGAGTCTGATGCTTTCATTTTTCTTAAAATTAATCTTTCGGTTTGTAGTTCTGTAATCAATATTTTTACCTCCATTATGTTTTTATTTTGGGGTCAAGATATTGATATCTGCGCATAGTTCAGTCCCTTCGTGTTTCAGGATAATATTATTATAAAAGCTATAAAGGATGAAACAATAAATTTCAAAAATTTGGTTATGTCACAGTTTATGATAACTGCGTAATAAAAGAAAAATGAAACAATTGTATTGTGATTTTTAAACACCTTTAACTTTATTCTTATTTACCGTTCGTTGAGAGCAATTATTTTTTAGTTACTGTATTTCCCATTGCAATAGAAATTCTATTCCAATTGTTGATTTGATTAATTACCAGAACAAGGTCAACATATTGTTTCTCGTCATAGTGTTCACGTACTCGCTTATATAGGTCTTCAGGAACTCTTTTAGTGGGAATTAGAGTAATATGCTCAGATAGTTCAAGAGCAACTTTCTCTTCAGGTGTATAAAAATCACATTCATTCCAAGCATTCAAGCAATAAATTCGTTGTTCAGTTTCACCTATCTTACGAGCATCGGATGTATGCATATCCATGCAGAAAGCACAACCGTTAATTTGAGAGACTCTAATCTTTATAAGTTCTCTAGTAATTCGATTAATTGTAGACTTCTTAGTGTACTTCTCCATATCCATCATAATTTTCATGCCATCAGGTGCAACATCATAGTAGGAAATTCTTTGACTCATAAGGCAAGACCTCCTTTGATTTTAAGATACTTATAATTATACCTTCATACGAACATTCGTGCTATTTTTTTGTTTGTAAGACATTCGAAATCAAAGAGAATATCAGTTGTAGACAGTGTAATTAGTTGTTCCATGGTACGTAAATATCGCAAATGAGTAACTGTATTTTCCAAACAAATATTTTCAATTTTTAATTACTTTATTATTACCGTCAGAATAAATTGAATAACTTTATTAATTTTTTTAATGATCTTATTATAAATGAAACAATTTTATTATCACCAAATAACTATATAATTTTAATCAAACTTTATTGTTTTTTAGCTTGATAGCGATGGGGTACCGCCAGCATTTCGGAAAAAAACCACGTTAAATAAATTTCAACAAAAAATAGCCAACTTTAACCCCTTTAAGACTAAATCGGCTGTTTTATATTCAAAACTTAGTTGTTTGTAATATCAAAAGAAAATGTTTCTTTTAGTCCCTTTTCCCGTCAGAAGTGATTTTTATTGCTCTTGTTTTAGGTAAACGTTGAACCCAATTTAGTTCTAATAATCTTTCTAGAAGGGCATTTCCTAATGCTCCCGCAAGGTGGTGACGTCTTTCACTCCAATCTAAACATTTGTGTGTAAATGAACGACGCTTTTTCTTAACCCTTTCAAGATCAATTTGAAAATTTGTAAAGAATGACTCCCCTTTTTCAGTAACAGTAAACCCGTCCTTTTCTTCATAAATAACACCTATTTTAATTAAAGAATCTGTTAATTGTACTCCTAAATTTCCCGCAAGATGATCATAACATGTTCTTGCAAAACGCATCGCTTTATCTTCCGAAGCCTGTTTTAATGATTTAATTTCAATTGGTGGAGCTATTGATAAAAATGACTCCATAACTTGAGCAACTTCCGGATTTCGAATTCCATAATATCGATGTCTCCCCTGTTTTTCAACTATAACTACATTCGCATCGACCATTTTTGTCAAATGGAAACTGGCCGTCTGTGGTTTGATTCCTGCCATATATGCTAATTCGCTTGCAGGGTGGAATCTACCATCTAATAAGACTGTTAATATTGCTGCACGAGAAGCTTCACTCACAAGAGTAGCAATCATTGCTACATTTGGATTTGCGTTCATTTTAAATTCCCCCTAATGTAATTCATATTTCGATGATAATCGAAATGTTTATATTCTACAATAAATAAGGAAGAACATATGAATAGGAGGAGAAATAAAGATGAAAAAAATGGCTCAGGTTCCAAACACAGAGATTATTAAACCTAAAATTCTATACTACGGAACTCCTGTGATTTTACTAAATTCACTAAATGAAGATGGAACAGTAAACATTAGCCCTATGTCATCATCATGGGCATTAGGAGATTGTATTATATTAGGGATTGGACTTGGCGGTAAAGCTATCGAAAATTTAGAACGACATCCTGAATGTGTAATCAACGTTCCAAGTCCTTCATTATGGGAGAATGTTGAACAATTAGCCCTCTATACAGGGAAAAATCCCGTTCCAGATTATAAGAAAAAGAATGGATTTACATATGAAAAAGAAAAATATGATATTAGTAGATTAACACCTACTGAGTCTAAATCGGTAAAACCTACTCGAATTATGGAGTGTCCAATTCAAATTGAGGCAAGGGTGAAACATATTCGAATTCCTGATTATTCTCCTGATTTTGCAATTGTTGAGACACAAGCTATACATGTACACGCTCATAAGGAAATCATTCTTGAAGAAAATCATATTGACCCAAATAAATGGAGCCCACTTATATATAATTTCCGTCATTATTTTGGTCTTGGTAACCAGTTAGGTAAAACCTTTCGATCCGAAATATAAATAAATATATTATCTTTTAAAGTGGACAATCCTTTCCTAATTAAAGTTAAATATTGTAGTAAGAAACCGAATTCCACCTGTTAAGGAATTCGGCTTCTTTATTATTTTTTATTTTGCTAAGAAGTGTTATTTCGATTTCCTTATAGCACCCAATGCAACACAATTTAAATTAGCGTTAAAATGGCTCGAAAATCCTTAGCTTGTTTTTTTTCGTTTTGCGGTCTGTACCCCATGCCCATCAACTTAAGAAATTGATAGTTCCCCAAAACGAAGAAAATTTTCGTTTTGAGGACACTTCAAAATATTAGCTTGAGAGCATGGGACTGAACCCCTAATGCTTTATTTTAATAATAATTCTTTTCATAAAATAAATCCCAGTTATCAGTCTAAACCATTTTTTAGATCTAATAATAACTAGTGGACATTTTTATCTTTCAGATAGTCTCTTTTATTCTAATTTCTTCATTTCTTTCAGCCGTTCTATATCCTTTTCTGAAGCCTTTTCTATTTCATACAATTCATAGCTACCCTTTGTCTCATTTATCACTACAAACTCAATTTCATTCCTAGCTTTTAGTTTTTCCTTTTTTATAACCAATAACATTATCTAATATAGTTTCCCCACTATCTTTTTTATATAAATTATAGCTAACAGGTGGACGACCAATTACATATTTATTATCAGAAAACCCGACTATATCATCTCTTCCTAATCCTGTCGAAACACTCCAGACAAAAATAATCTGAAATATAGAAAAAACAACAATACCGCATAAGAAAACAAATAGGATTGATTTAAAAAATAACTTTAAAAATATCCTACCCAAAAACATTCCCTCCCATTTCACCTCGGGATAGCAAGAACAAAACGTGAGTTTTGTACGCTAAGAAACCGAATTTTTATATTGTTGAACTCAATCCCCGTCAATGTCATAAGAAAAAGGGTTACCGCAGTAACCCTTTTTCTTATAATACACGTCATTTAGGTATGCAAGGCGATATATGGGATGCACAATGGGATATGTCACTTGCCTTAGTAGGCTCAATTCTTGCGTTGCTCACCCTTTCGACATTACATAACCGAATATTGAAAAATAATAGATAAATTTCCAATCCAATAATACATAACTTTTCAGTTCCTTTTTGATTTTTTTATAAAATTATTTTTCTTATTTCAGCAAAAAACACTTGGATAATATTAGAAAGTCCTGGTTTGAAAGACAAGAATTATTAGTATAAGTTGGCATCATAAATCTCTATAAAATATCGCATTATAAATTATGTGAAATTGAAACGAGTGTTTCTTTTTACCATTTTTTTCAGGGGGGGACAATAATGAATATCCTTAACTTTTTGATGTCACTATTCAATTCTAAAAAAATAACTCAACAAATGTTTGAGTTATTCGGAAATAAAAAGAAGAACAATAAAGGATGGATTTGGGGTTCTTTATTAGGGCTAGGAACAGTTTTGGGTGTATTAGCAACACGTAATTCAAGTATGATAAGACCTATAAAACATACGTTTCAAGGTTTTCAAAATAAAACAAGAACATTTATTCCACCCAAAGTAAATTTGGCAAATATGGAGTTTGCTGATGAAATTACGCCTAACACACAAAAGAAACAAAGTAATCCAAACTAATAATTGTCACCATTAAAAGACAACAACCCCATAAAAAAGCAGATAGCCGATTCCTTGTTTTAAAGGAAATCGGCTAATCTGGTTTAATACGTACAATTTTCTTTTTTGGATATGGTAATCCGAATTAACTTTTTAACATCTTCTAACTCATACCTTCATTGTCCATTAGGTTCATGGTCGATTTTTTACCTTTAATTTTCGAAATCCCCTGTTTCCACGATTTCATTTCTAATTGATCTACTGTTCATCATAATTTTTTAAGTTGGTAACAAAACTCATCCCGTTATCCTTTTTGAAAATATTAATTTTAAATCCCTTTTAGATTTGAGATAATACTTTATGATTTAAGAACTTCTTTAGACACCTTAGAATGAGTACCAACAAACTGCTCAATCATTTGATTTAACTCTGTAGCCGCTTTTGTTGGTATTTGATGTTTTGTACCAGTAATAAATCTTAATTCATTATATGGCAATTCTTCATGTAGTAAGTTTGCATGACTATAAAAAGTTTTGTCATTTTGTCCATAAACCAATAACATAGGTAGATGAATGTCTTTAAGGCGATTGGTACAATTATAATGCAAACTATAACGATAATATTGTTCGATATTTTTGGCATTACCTTTCCGAGCTTCTCGAAACATTTTTTTAAATATTTTTTTTGTATTAGAATTCCCCCACGAAATGGCAAATGCTAAAAATGAAATTGCTCTTGCTTTCGCCAATTGGACACCAAGAGAAATCTTGTTTTTTAAGTACCCTTTACGCACCTCTGACATTCCACCTATTAAAATTGCCCCTAAACTATTTTCGGGATATGTTAGTAAAAATTCCAAGGCTACTGAGCTTCCTGTTGAATACCCACATACAAAAAACTTTTTAATTTCCAAATATTCCAGTAAACTCTTCATATCTTTAGCAATTAGTGAATACGTAATTGGCTGACTTGAACTCTGACTGTTCCCATGTCCTCTAACATCAAAAGCGATTACTTTAAAATTTCTAGATAATTCTTCTATCTGATATTCAAAATTTTCACAGGTAAGTGTAGGCGGGTGAATAAAAATGATAGGAGTCCCTTCTCCTTTTACTATGTAGTAAAGACTACATCCCTCTACAGCTAACTTTGGCATGTATAGAATCACCTCAACAATTTATAATCTCTTAGTAAAAGCTATTGATTTCATAAGTATTTCACCATTAATAATTTGTATAAAAAGAAAGAAATATACTCACTTCCTATTTTGTGAAAGGATTCAATATACATTTCTCTCTTCGTAAAACATAAACTGTTCAAAAAAGTTCATTTTGATTAACGAAACATTTTAGACAGATATATACCTTGTTCATCAGTCATTTTTGCAATAAAGCTTCTAATACTTTTTATCCCTGCATAGCTCACCTCAACTCGCTTATACTATAAATGTGACTTAAAGTCACAAATTATTACTCGGTGCGCGTGATCTTCCTTTTTACTAAACGTAGTTAGTTGGACTTTGTTGCATAAAAGGAAGCTGATTAAACGTTCTACACCTCTAAAAAATATCGGATAATAGAATATTATGGTATCAAGTAAGTACTATTAAAAAGGTGAATGCTATGAAAAGGTTTATAACTTTGTATGCCTTAGTTTTAATTTTAGCGGGATGTTCTGAAAAAGCACCCTCTCTTAAAAAGAATGAATTACAAGTTAAACAAAAAGATAACAAATTGATTCAAAATACAACACATTCTATTCCCAAAAGTAAATCTTTGCAATCAGCCCCCACTCCAGCCACTAAAAAAACAATTTTAGATGTGCCGCTTATATCGCAAAAGCCAGAATTAAAATATGGATGCGAAGTTACAAGCTTAGCGATGGTATTACAGCATGCAGGCATTAAAGTTAATAAAATGGATTTAGCTAACGAGATAAAAAAAGATCCTACTCCACTGTCTACAAATAAAAGTGGAGACATCATTCAATGGGGAGATCCTAAAGAAGGTTTTGTCGGAGATATAACTGGAAAAAATAAAGGGTACGCTGTCCACGTTCAACCGTTACAAGAATTGATGGAACGTTATCTACCAAATCGCACAGTAAACTTAACAGGAAAAACCTTTAATACTGTGTTAGCTCAAATTAAGCTCGGTAAACCTGTATTAGTATGGACTACAGGAGATTATCGCCTTCCAGATAGATGGGAGTCTTGGAAACATGATGACAAAAAAATTACAGCTCCTTTGGATTTACACGCTGTTGTTATTGTAGGTTTGGAGGACAAATACATTTATATCAATGACCCATTAACTGTGAAAAAAGCACACAAAGTAAACCAAGAAATTTTCATTCAATCGTGGGAAGCATTAGGGAAACAAGCATTATCCTATCGTTAATGCAATTTCATTAAATATTTAATACTACCATTAGGTACACCCTGTCTATAAAAAAAATAAAAAAATGATTTGATGATAAATATATTTTGTCTATAGAAGTACAAGATATAAAATACTCATTAAATCCACTTTCATTTCACATACTATTTCTAATATGATTTATAGTAAGTTTGTAACTTAAGGTTACAAATCATTGCTGTAAGTGTGGGTTTGTAAGGTGTAATAAAGCAGTTAGTTCCATTTACTAATTGCTTTATTGCACAAAATTAAGATTATTACAATTTAGCTACAGGTCACTATTTTCAAGTATATATGCTCTGTTATAACAGTAGCACAAACACAATTACAAGTTTTCTAAAGAGGTGTAATTATGATTGATTTTTTTATTGAAACTTTAAGATAGAATTCACTGTTTTTAAGCGCTAATTATTTTTATACAATAAGTCATTAGCAAATTGCTTTAACTACTTTAATGTACAAAATGAAGTGTTTGTTTAGGCTGGTTCTCTTTCATTTCAGAATAATATTTTCACCCCTGTTCATACTATCACTGTAACTTTCAGTTACAAAATATTTCTGTAAGCGCAGTGTTTCTTTTGTACAACGAGCAGTTAGCTTTATTAACTAGCTGCTCTGTTGGATAGTTAGATAGGTAACTTTTGTGAAAAATCAAAAAGTTACTTTCTATAGGAATTCGAAATACACAAATGTTCTGTCATATCATTTACGATAGATGCTATTAGTTATATTCTAATTACTCTACAATTGCTAAAGTGATTGAATATAAAAAATAATTTGCAGCATTTCAAGCGTAAATGATACATCTGGAATAAACTTAATAACAGAGTAAATAAAAAGCGTGCTTTAAAAATTGTTATTAAAACACGCTCTTACTATCGTTAAATATTTAGTTATTTTATATTCCTAATCTCATTAAATCATTTGTTACTATAAAAATATAATTCTAGATTGATAATATTTGAATTTTATATATTGTTCAAAGAAGTAATTATCGTGACTCCTAATTTAATGCGCCATCATCTCGTGCGCAATATCATGTCCATCCATATCCGATGGATAGTAGGTAGGCCAGTGTATAACTTCATCGAATAAAGCTTCACGGTTGTCACCCCAATACAAGTGGTAGTGATCAGCTTTATTCGGATAAATGCCATGATCACTGAATTGAACATACTGAGGAACTCCTTCTGTTTTATCTGCTAGTTTAAATATGTATCTTACACCTCTATTCCCTGCATCATATGTCAAAATTTTGTATCCATCATAGATATACTTGGCAGAATATTTTTCTTTGTTTTTGTAGAATGTTACAGTATCTCCTTGAATCACGATACGGTCCACATCTGTTTGATATCCTTCATTATAATACTCCTTGTATTCTTTGGCTGACATTTTACCTTTATGTTTCGCTTTGTGAGCAAATACCTCATCAAGCGTTCCATCTTGTAAATACGGATATACAGATTGCCAGTCTCCTTTCCAATCGGAGAGTGGTCGATCCTTCACTTGACTGTCTTCAAAATATCCTTCATAAATTCTTTCTGTTGCTTTATCATGAGCATGACTATGACTGTGATTGTGATTGTGTTCATTTTCATGTGTATGAATTTCAGTTGTTTGCTCTTGCTTTTCAGAAGGTTTTTCTGCAACCAATGCGAATTGTGTTGCTTCTTTTAAAGAGTTAACATTTTCTTCCATTAAAGTGAAGTAATCTTTATTATTCTTCGCATCGTCTTCAGAAATAGTAGCAAGGTGATTTAAGCGTAAAACTTTTGTACCCGTTTCTTTCTGAATAACTGATGCTACTTTTGGAGTAGAAAACGTTTCGAATAAGATGTATTTTAACCCGTGTTCTTTAACTGTTTTTGTAATTTCACCAAGCTCTTTTTGAGATGGTTCATCAGAAGCTGAAATCCCAGCGATAGGAATTTGTTTTAAACCATAGCGTTGTTCCCAGTAACCATAGGCTGCATGAGAAACTAAAATTTCTTTCGTTTTTGCATTTGCTACAGCAGCTTTGAATTGATCATCTAAATCTGTAAATTTAGTTTGAAGTGCTGCAAAATTCTTTTCGAATTCTTGTTTATGATTAGGCTGTATTTCTACAAGAGCATTTTTGATTTTTTCAGCTTGTTTCATCGCTAGTATAGGATCTAACCACACGTGTGGGTCTTTATCGTGATGATGTTCATCTTCTTTATGTCCATCTCCATGATCATGATGTTCATCTTCGGTTGCTGCGCGCAGTTCGATGCCTTTTGATGCATTTACAATTTTAACATTTTCTTTTTGTAATGTTTTTTCCATTTTTTCAGCAAACGGTTCTAATTCTGCACCGTTATAAATGAATAAATCGGCTTTCGCAATTTTCACTGTTTGTTTTTGGCTTGGTTCAAATGTATGAGAATCTGCACCAGGTGGATATATTGCTTTAACAGTTATATAGTCACCACCGATTTTTTTTGCGAAATCAGCAAGTGGGAAAATAGTTGTATAAACAGAAAGTTTCTCATCTTTTTTTACTGCACCTTCTTTTTTATTAGAACATCCAGCAAAAATTAAAGTAAAAATAAGTAGGAATGAAAACATAGTTAATTTTTTTGGCATGAAATTCTCCTCTTTTCTTTTTTACAAGTTTATTTCCTCCAATTCTATGAAGAAAATATCGTTTCGACGCAAAGCGTAATGATTACGTTTTAGTTTGCGAACCTAGTATAATACATCTTTTCGAAATTCGCAATAAATAATAATCATTACGATTTATGTTTGTTATCAACTTATTAAAAAGAATGGTATTAGTTTTTAGTCTTTTTTAGCCTTCCACATCGCAATTAGGGGTCACCATACATGCCCATCAACCTAAAGTTTTATTACACCCCCAGAACGAAATTTTTAGGATTTCTTGTAACGAAAAAGCTTATTTATCGTTTTGGGGATGAACTGTTTTCTTAGGTTGATGGCAATGGGGTAACACCACATGCCCATCAACTTAAGAAGAATAAACGCCACCAAAACAAAAAAAGCCCCAACTTATTTTTCTTGAAAATAAGTTGGGGCTTTTGAAACAGAAAAGTATATTTTTAACTATGAAAACTACGATAAATTTTTCCTTTTTTCCTACTTGCTAAATTCAGCAAGTAAAATTTTTTTAAAAGGATTAGGACTGTTAGTTCTACCCAAACTATTCCAATTGACGACCAACGTATGCTTGCCTCCAAGTGTACCTCCAACAAGAGTAGTAAACCCTAGAATGCCACCTGTGTGTCCCCATATCGAGACACCGCTTGGAAGCTTAGTTTCATAGATTCCAAGACCATATCCATCGATTCCTTCTTTTCCTGTAGGAACTGTAGTAAGCATTTGTTTTAGTTGCTGTTCTTTCAGTAATTTGCCACCGAGCAAGTAAGAGAAGAATTTGTTTAAGTCGTCAGCCGTAGAAATCATATCTCCAGCAGAGCTAGCTGCACTTGGGTTATAATAAGTAACGTCTTTTAGCTCACTTGCTCCGTCTGGTTGGACATACCCACGGGCATGGTTAGTGCCTGGAATAACACTTGAGTTGCCTGGTAGGAATGTATTCGACAATTCAAGTGGTTCAATAATTCGATTTTCAACCTCTTCCGCATAGCTGTTTCCAGTTACTTTTTCAATAAGGATACCCAGTAATACGTATCCTGTGTTTGAATAAGACCAGCCCTTTCCTGGAGCAAAGTCTGGGGGAAGAGAGATCCCAATCTTCACTAACTCTTCAGCCGTATACGATTTTTTTGTATCCGTAAAATCAACGTCTTTTGACCTTGAGTATTCAGCGATACCACTTGTATGGTTCAATATCTCCCGGATAGTAATCTTGTTACCATCATACCCATTTCCTTGAATGACACCAGGCAACCAGTCTTCGATGTAGTCGTCTAGCTTCAGGCGATTCTCTCCAACTAATTGAAGTACAACTGTTGCGGTGAACGTCTTCGTCACACTCCCAATGCGAAAGCGAAAATCTGTTTTCATTGGTTTCTTGGTTCTCAGATCCGCTATTCCAGCGGCATACCCCCACGTTTTTCCACCCTCAGAAGTTTTAGCAAGTATCCCCGGGTATCCAAGTTGCAATGTATCCCGCATTGCTTGCTTGACGGAAGTACGATCTCGTTGAGTATTTGTTTGTAACGAACTAGATACATTTTGAGTGGGCTCTGCTTTTACAATTGAGGTTGGTGTTGTATATAACAGGGAACTTCCAGCTATTAAAAGGGCCAGACTTGCACATGTAATTTGACTACGTATTTTCATATGGCATTCTTCTCCTCTATTCATATTGTATAAGTGTTTGCTTACTGTTCCTTACTTCCTGACAAAACTTAGGGCAAGGCCCTCACGCATATAGATTAAAGCCCCAGTACAAAGGTATCTATTAATACCAACAATTTGAGCCAGTTAAATCTCCATCCCCTTCTATAACAAAATTATTCAAAGGTATGAAAGTATATTATGTACCCTTAGTTATTGTTAGGATTAACACAACATGAGACATAGCCCCAACCCATATTTTACTTTATTTATCCATGATATGTATTGAGAAAGAATGTAAATTCGAATCCTTTCCGTACCCCAACTATTGATCGTTTTTCTCACCTATTATAATTAGTTATTTAGAATTTCATAATAAAAAACTGTAAAAAAATAACGAGTTCCTTAACGAATAGGAAATGGTTGAAAAATATGTCTAAACGTACAATTATCTTTTTTTGATATGGTGACCCCATCGCCATCAAGCTAAGGTTTTGAAGTACGCACTAAATGAAATTTTTCTTTCTCTACATAACGTGACCTAATTGATACTACGAAATACAAAAACATCCTGCATGTTTGAACCATGCAGGATGTTTTCTAGTCTTTGTTTTTCATAATGTAAGAAACCAGACGAAGGATCTCTAGGTATAACCATACTAATGTCATCATAAGTCCTACTGCGCTGTACCATTCCATATACTTTGGTGCTCCACTATGAGTACCATGTTCAATCGAATCAAAATCTAGTAATAAATCTAGTGCAGCAACAACAATTACAATTGCACTTATGATAATACTAATTGTCCCACCTTGATGAATATATGGAACAGTCACCCCTAAGATGCTCAATAAGAAAACAATAAAATACATAATAAAAATTCCAAGTGTTGCAACCGTTACAACCGCACGAAACTTTTTAGTTACTTTTACTATTCGAGTTGCGTATAACAGTAACATGGAAAATAAAATCGAAATTGTTAGTAATACGGCAGTTAAAGCGATAGAATCACCAAAGCGCATTGTATAATATGATGAAATACTTCCTAATAAAACCCCTTGTAATATTGCGTAAATCGGTGCGCAAATTGGGGATATGCGCGGAACGAATATAACCACAAAAGCGACAATTAGAGTAACTATTATAATTCCAATTAACACGGGTATTTTCATTGTCTCTTGTGTCATCTGTACGTATGAATAGACAGACGCTGCAAGAAGTAAGATAAGCAAAATGAATGTTTTTCCTATCGTTCCACCTATTGTCATCGTAGAAGCGCTTGTCTTCTCTTTATGGAATTTGTCTTTTTTTAACATTGGATTAGATGTTCTCATGCTTTCCTCCCAAAATATCTTTTACTTATAAAGTGATTTTTTATATCTCTAATTTCTTATTGATAATGCGACCTGTAATCGCTACGAGTACAATTATTAACAAGCAAGTAAAACATAGACCCAAAATAGTGAAATCTTCAATAGGGTAAAATGATGTATCAAAAAAATCATTCTTATCCATGAACCCAGAACTTTTAATAGTAACTGCATATTTCTCTAATTTATTTAACACATCCATTACTATTGTTTGTATTGTTGAAAAGATAGCAACGAAAATGATGAATAAAATTATTTTACTCATCCATGACTTCACTGGAAACAGCCTTATAATGGCTATGATAAAATAACAAGAAATAAGGATACTCATGAAATCGATTCCCCATAAAAGAAAGGCAAATATGTGTTGGAAGATTCCATAACTATACAACTTGTGATATTCTTGTCGAAATTCTCCGGTTAATTCCTCACCATAAAGACTCGGATTATAACCAATTACTTTTCCATCATAAAGACTTTGTGAAAAATAATATGAAAAAATTAAGCCTATACCTAATAAAATAATAAACATTAATGTAAAAAATAATAAATTCGTATATATATATATTCTGGTTTGGATGGCTGTATAACGAATCATAGAATTTTTTAATATTTTATTGAAAGAAGGTAGCGCTATTAGAAGAAGTAAAAATGCAGCTATACCAATTATTATTAGGTATATGAGTAATACTAAATCCATTATAAACGGAGGTAGTACTCTTGAGAGACCTATCGTACTAAATAAAAGAAGTAAAGAAATAATAATAAAACCAGAATAAAAGACTGCTATTTTTTTTCTATTGCATTTATATAAATAGAGAAAAAGTGGATTCATTGCTTAAACACCTCCCTAAACAACTCATGTACTGCTTTCCCGTGATGAAAACGAATTTCCTCTACGTTTTCATGTAATATAATAGTTCCGTCTTTTAAAAAGATTACTTCATCAAATATATTTTCGATTTCTTCTATTAAATGAGTTGAAATGAGAATGGTACAATCTTCTCGGTAAAATTTAAGAATTAAATCTAGTACATGTTTTCTAGAAACAAGATCAATTCCACCCAATGGCTCATCTAATATATATAACTTTGCTTTCCTGGAGAAAGTTAAGATAAGTTGTAATTTTTCCACTCCACCTTTTGATACAGCAACTATATGCTCTTCTAATGGCATTTTAAACTCAGCTATTAAGTCCATTGCTTGATGAAAATCAAAATCACTATAAAAATCCCGATAGAAAACTACAGCATCTTTTATCGTCATCCACTCGTCAAAAACAGGACTATCAGGCATAAATGAAACAGTTTTCTTTGTTTCTATTCCTACCTTCTGACCTTCAATTGTGATAGTTCCTTTAGAAGGATAACGCAAACCAGCAATCATTTTTAATAATGTCGTTTTTCCGCTACCATTATCACCAACAAGACCAATAATTTTCCCTTTAGAAATTGTTGCACTTAAATCTTGAAGCACTGTTTTTAAGTTATATCGTTTCCACAGATTTTCAATTTTTAATAACTCTGTCATTCGTTTTCCTTCCTTTTCTTTTCTAATGAAGAATGGATGATTGGAAGAATTTCTTCTTTCGTAAATCCTAAATTGTCCATTCCATTTATAAAATTATCAATCAACTCTGTTGCCATTTCTTTGCGTAGTTCAGTAATCTTTTCTCTTTCACTCGTTACAAATCTCCCTGTTCCTCTTCGTGTCACAGCAATCCCCTCTCGTTCTAGCTCTTGAAATGTACGTTGAATCGTATTTGGATTCACTTGTAATTCACTGGCTAGTTCACGTACAGCTGGGATTTTATCACCCGGTGCTAAACGACCTGTTACAATTTCCTTTTTTATGTATTCCATTACCTGAATATAAATCGGGATATTAGGAGAAAACTCGTTTTCCATTTCTCCCCCTCCTCAGTATTAGTGTACTAGATGAATAATACACTAATACTGATTGTGTGTAAATGGTAATTTTTCCAAACTATACATAATAAATATATGATATATACATATATAAAATATTAGTAAACAATAGTTATGGAGGTGTCCTTTCATGACACAAGATTTATTGTTCATTACAAAACCTACTGTAACGACAAAAGAGGCAGCCAACTTATTAGGAGTAACGGTACAAACAATTTTAAAGAAAGAAAAAGATGGATTAATAGAATGTGTATATAAAGATAACTGGAAGCAATTCGGTAGTAAGATTTTCTATTTAGAGGATATTGAACGTTTAAAAAATATCGAAGAGATTGAGGGTTATAGTACAAAAAAAGCAGCTGAGATTCTTAATGTAGCACCATCTACTGTGTTTACATATATCAAATCTGGAAAACTACCTGCTTCAAAGATTGAAAAACGCGAAAAAGAAGTATATATCATTGATAAAGATGACCTTGAAACTTTTCAACTTACTTATGAAAAAACTACATCAAAAGAGCGAAAAACATTCATTGCTAAGATTCAAGACAAAGATATATATTTATATCAATTATTAACACATCAACATACCGGAAAAATAGCGAGAGTAATAGAAATCAATGGAGCAGACGGCAAGATTCTTACAGAAGACGAAGAAATTTCCCCTCTATCCACGTATAAAGAACATGATTACTCCTTTGAACCTTTCCGTAAGCAAGCTGTGATTACAAAACGGGGGTATTTATCTTTTTCATTTAAAAAACCTCAGCTATTTAATTCCATTATTTATAATCTAATAAATTTATTTTATAAAGAGCTAGGTGTCACAAATATGCGATTGACTGAAGGTGCTTATATTCATTCAGATCAAGGATCCCACTACACAAGCCCTACCTATCAAAAGCTAGTTAAAAAGCTAAACCTTGGACAATCCATGTCAAGAAGAGGAAACTGTTGGGATAACGCCCCACAAGAATCATTTTTTGGTCATCTGAAAGATGAAGCTCATATAAAACCTTGCGTGTCCTTTAATGAATTGAAACAAGAGATTAAGAAATATATGACGTATTATAATCATTATAGATATCAATGGAATTTAAAAAAGATGACTCCTGTTGGATACAGAAATCATCTTCTTGATGTTGCCTAACTTTTTTCAAAATGTCCTTTACAAAGGGTACAGATTAAACCTTTCTACACTTTTTTTTATTACTTAACCAAATCTAATTTCTCTTATTGAAATTTCTAATTACCTTATTCTAAATTTTAAAAATAATATATACATATTTTGTTATGAACAAGATTATCATTTAATTTACCATAATATTATTATGAATAATATTTTAATTATACATTCTATATACTATTAATTCTTTTTAATAAATCATTTTCTTATTTTAGATTTTCTTGTTTTGGCACGATTTTAATAGATCTCTTACTAATCCGTATAAGCATGCCAAAAGAGAGAAAAATAAAAAATACGCCAAATAGAGCAAATACAACTGTAGGCTTAAAATGTGCTAATAATAATCCCGAAACAATTGGTCCGACAGCCATTCCCATATATCTAATAAAGTTAAACATTCCCATTGCACTTCCCCTATTATGTTCAAATTCATTTGCAATCATAGTAGCAAATAAAGGAGTGAGGATACCAATTGATATTCCGTGGAGAATTAAAGAAACTGTTACACCAATTAAAGTATTCGAGTGTGTCACAGCAAATAATATTACGCTTAAAGCTAAGACTACATTTCCAGTTATAAAAAGATTTTTTTGTGAAATTTTTGATTGAATTTTTTTAAAGGTCATACTGCCAATTATTAAACTTATAGCCATTGGTAAGTAAAGTAAACCCACTACCTGTAAACTTAATTGATAATGATCTGTTAATAAAATTGGTAAGTAAACAATGAAGGAGAAATAAAGAAAAAATGCAAAGAAACTTAATATTAATATGGAGCTTCCCACTTTGCTTTTAAATATAGAAGCATAGTGAGATATAAGTGTTTTTCCACTCATTTCTTTTTTACTCCCCATACGATCTTCAGGGAAATATAACCAATTAGTAATGAATAGAATTATAGATACTACTACAAGTAGCCAGAAAACACCTGGGTAATTATATTTTTTCCCCAATAAAACCTCCTAACACAGGTGCAACAGCAGGGGCAATGGATAACATGGTTTGATATGTACCCATTGCACTTCCTCGTTGTTCTCCTTGAAATACAGTACCAATTGTAGTTGCCGCAATAAGTGGTATTGCAGCTGTCCCTACAGCCTGTAAAATCCTACATATTAAAAACACTGTAAAGTTACTTGTAATTGCACAACCAATACTTGCTATAATTGTTAAAATAATACTCGGAATAAGAATGGTCCTAGCACCTTTAAAATCAATTATAGAACCAAAAACAATTTGCATAATTGCCGTAATAAAAATAAATATGGAAACCGAAAGGTTAACCATTGTTACAGATACTTGGAATGAATCCCGGATTATGGGGATTATTGGAGAATATATATTTTGGTTTAAAGAAGCGAAAAAAGCACTAATACACAACAAATATAAAAGAAAAGAAGCACTTGATTTAACACGGTTCATGCTATCCCTCCTAAAGATTATTCATAATTAGCTAATTTATTTAAGTTATAATAACTTTATTTTCCCAACATTTTATCGTTTATATTTTGTAAAAACTTCAATATTGCACTTTGTTCAATTTCAGAAAATGAATCAACGAACTGATAAAATTCATTTTCTTTCTGGTCATGAATTTTCTGATGTAATTCACAAAGTGATTGTCCTGCCGGAGTAAGTTGATAATATACCTCCTTTTTATTATCAATTGACTGAAAACGGGTGATTAAATTTTCTTTTATTAATTTGGTATTAATTTTTGTGATATTCGCTTTAGATAAATTCATTTTCCTTGCAATTGTAATATTATTTATTGGTTGATTCTCACCAATACAGGCAATTACGTGTATACTTGTCATATTTGTCGGTACATGTTCTATTTCATCCATTTTTGCTTGCTTAAAAAAAGTCTCAATATCCTTATCTGCCTTTTGTTCATTGAGGTGTAACAAATGTAGATAATTATCGTAAATTTTCTGTTTTATGCCCTTATTCATTTAAATGCTTCTACCCTTCTTTATCTATTTTTTTCTTTTTGTTTACCGGTAAACTATTTTGATTTTATATCTTCACTTATCAATTGTCAATTGATAAGTTGGAATTTAACTAATTATGTAAGCACCTTTAATGTATACATTTTTCATAATTTAACCTAATAAAGCCCTATTATATTAAAGAGTTAGTTTCAATACATAAAAGTCCTTTTTTAAATTGTTGACCTAATTATTGTTTACTGGTAAACTTTATATTGTTAACTGGTAAACAATAATATTAGATAGGAGAAATTATTATGACAAATTTGGTCCATAAACAAACCTTAAAAGCTATTGAAGACTTTGTCATAACAAGAGAAAAGAAAAAATATGCATCTCAAGAGATGATTAAAGAATTAGTTAGTGAATATGAAAATATAAATAAAAATTGGACTCTAACGCAACTACATATTGTTTCGGTGATTCATGAGAGTAAACAACAAATAAATAACACTCTATTATCTATGGAACTTAATATTTCTAAAGCAACCATCTCCAAAGCTATTCGCGTTCTTATTGATAATAGAATTTTATTGACGCATCAAAATACAGATAATAAGAAGGAAATCTTTTATACTTTAACTGATAAGGGAATACAGTTAGCCATTGTTCATAAAAAGTTGCACAAAATTGCACATAAGCGTTACAGTGAGTTATTCCAACAATTTGATGATTCCGAGTTACAAGTTGTAACTAAATTTTTAGAAGCATGGAAACAATGTATTTAATTTTTTGTTATATTAGCTTAGAAGGTATAAATGTTAACCTTTTCATAAAAATAAAAAACTAAGGGGTTGTAACCCCTTAGCAAAATTGAATTATATTAGTAATTAAAATCGCAATCTTATTTTTAAACTAACTTATCAAAAAGAATAGGCATAGAAATAGGTCCACGTGTATAAAGTCCTTTTTCAATATATTGAAAATCTTCCGCTAATTTAATGTTTTTCATATTATCTAAGACTACATTTACAACTATTTCAATTTCTGATTTTGCAAACGCTGCTCCTACGCAATTATGAATACCTGATCCGAATGCAAGATGTCTTGCAGCACCACTAAATGCCTTTTTAATATCAAGATCAGGACGATAAATGTTGAATTCATCAGGTCTTTCAAATGCGTTGGGATCACGGTTCGCTGCACCAATCATACAAAATACTGTAGTTCCTTTGGATAATTGAATACCATTTATTTCTGTATCTTTTGACAATTGACGAGGAATCAATTGCACTGGTGGATTGTAACGTAAAGTTTCTGCAATAGCTAATGGTACTAATGAGCGATCATTTAATACATCTTGCAGTTGTTTCGGTTGGTTAATTAAATTATAGATTAATAAAGCAAGTGTTTTATCACCAGGTTCTGTTGCAGCTAATAATATATTTAATATCAATGCTAGAATATCAGTATCAGTCATAGCTATTCCTTCATATTTAGCACTGCATAATTTAGAAATTAAATCTTCCTGTGGGTTTAATCGTCGCTCTTTAATAATTGGTTCTAAATAATTAGCCAACTGTTCACTGCACCAAAGAGAATGTTTTTTGGCCTCTGGTGGTTGATTTATACTGGTAATAAACTCAGCTACACCACTATGCCATTCTCCTATCTTCTTATGATCTTTCTTATCTAATCCAATCATATCCATTGTTACATAAACAGCAAATGTTCTGCCAAAATCATTAATTAAATCTATCTTTCCATTTGGAAGGTGTGGAGATAGTAAATCTTCTGCATTCTTTTTAATTAAAGGCATTAATTTTTGTAAAGCATCTCCCATAAAACTCCTTAAAACAATTTTTCTTTTCGCAACATGCTCTTTTCCACGCATTTGTGCTAATACTGGTCCACGCATTACTGGCTCAGCACGTTCAGCTAATGATTTTGTTGTAAATGTTTCAGTATCATTCAATATATTACGGACATCTTGATATCTGCTAATAAAATAACTATCAATCTCTGATTCATAATGTACTGGGTCATTCTGACGTAGGTATGAAAAATATTTATATGGATCTTCTTGAAATTCCTCTGTTAATATATTTACCGTTTGCATAGTATTTGACATATTACTTCCCCCTTGTATTGGTTACTTATCATTTGCTAAGATAAATCTTCTATTTCTTGTACCATTAAATAACCTTGATTTGGTTTCATCTTGATAGAAAAATCATTTCTAACTATCTGTTCACCAAGTTCCCATGGTTTATGATAAATAAGTACAGTTTCTTGAGTTCCTAAAATTTCAGCTCCGCCAATGAAAAATGGAAGCTCTGCAATTACATATTCTACTGCAATATTTAGCATGTCATTTGATATGTGATTAATATCTATATTGGTACCTCTTGCCCTACCTAAAATGGCTGCATGTGACATTTCTAAGCAAGCATTTCGAAAGTGAGTTTCGTTTGAAAAAATATTTTCCGCTTCAGCTCTCATGCAATTATATGCATTGTTATCATTAAAATCAGAAAAAGTATGGATAGCATTTACATTACCACCATGCTCTTTAAGTGCCTTTTCAGCTGATCTTCTATTTCGAGATACTTCTTTTCTAACTTTTCTTTCCGCTTTACCTTTTGGTGTTCCTAAAGCCTCAAGTAAATTTGCAGCTTCTTTTCCAGCTAATAAAACACTAACATCATCAAAAGTATGTAATGCCCATTCAATGAGTCTATTAATATATTCATCAGAAAATCTACTATTAAACGGACTAATACCTATTATTGCATGCTTACTACGTTTTAATATTTCAGCACAATTAGTAGATAAGGGGTGAGAACTAAACTTTCGTACATTTCTTACCGCTATAGCATTTGTCATACAATCATCCCTTTAAATAATTTTATCAATATAAACCGTTTTATTGATTTTAAATAACCAACAATATTTCAAACTATATGCAAAGGAGATAGAATATCTTGATGTTAAAAATAATGAATAAAATGATACTAAACAAAAACCCTATATAATGTTCACCGGTGAACAAAACCAATTCTATATTGGCACTGTTGTTTTGTCAATACGTATTATTCAGAAAAAATAAACAAAACAAAAAAATAAAATAAAATTCTGTTCACATTTGTTTACAAAACAGAGTTTTATTTCACAACTTACAGTAAGTCATAATAAAAAAGTACAAACCTTTAATTAAGAACTTGTACTTTTAGGGGTAGCGCCACATCTCTATCAAGCTAAGTTTATGTAAAATCAATTTTAGATGAGATTGTTTCTTTTTTCTATAGGGCAAATGTAGGTGATTGAAAGATTTGCATACGAAATAAACCCTAACGGGTTTCACTTTTTTGAATTAAGCGGCTTGATTATCAGACAGGGTACAATTGTAAACGACACCTAATATGTCAAAGATTGTTTTCTTTTCATACCTATGAGATTTTCGCCCGTTTTGCTGTAGGAGGTTGAACAGGCGAATGAGAATCTTTGATAGCTCTTGGGTGTCTTTCTGTATAGCTTGGAAAAAAAGAAGAAAGTAATCTTTAATCATATATATGGCCTTATATTCACTCAGTTCTCGTTTCTTTTTCATAAGAAGTAATTGCCGCATTTGAAACATGGTAGAAGAACAGAGTAGAATGGCAATCAATTGCCCATACAAATGGCATTCCAATCGTTCTCGTTTTATCTTTTTACAATGATGAATACGAAAGAATGATTTCCACGTTTTAAATAAAATCTCGATTTGCCAACGTAAAGAATACCAATCATGTACTTGTCCCATTGGGACAATATCTATAGGAGTATTTGTCATATATACATTGATACCGCTAAGTCGTTTACTACGAGCAGAATACTTTGTTCCCTTCTTTTTTTCTCTTATAGCCTGATCTTGTAATCGTTTTTGTTGCTGTTCTTCTGTAAGTCGATGAACAATGACACGAGCGGACACTTTATCAATCATTCCTACATAAGCATCAGATATTTCGTATGTTTGCCCTGGTTGAAGAGAATTCATTAATACCTCCAAATCTATCTGTTTATATTCTGTTTTCTTCTTTAGTTTTCCGTTTTGATAATAATCAGGATTAGGATTTTTTTTATAAATACGTGTATTTGATTTAATACGAGAGATATAGTAAGCCTTTTTATCTTGTATATGTTGAAGATCTTTCAGATGAAAATAGCCTAAATCCCGAATACACAAATCATTTTCTTTCACGGTTGGAACACACAGAGAACCATAGGTTCGATCATGTTGTTTTCCTGGACCTGTATGAATATGTAAAAACTGTCCACTTAATAGATCATACTCCAATTGGATTTTTAATCCTGCTGTATGGCTACATCCTCCAGCACCTGGATAAGCGCTTGAAAAGGAATCAGGTAGTTGAAATGCTGTTGAATCTAAAATACGAATACGCTTAAAAATAGAAGTATATGTAGAGGAAATCGGCATAGATGAAACCAATTTTTTGTTTAAAAGTTCGGCTAATATGTGTTGTAAAAATTGAACAGCTGCTTGATTAAACCGTTGATGATTCTAAACGGCTAGATAACTGAGTTAAAGAAGTCGTAGCGACATTTTGGCTCATCCATACACATAAAGCGACTAAATCTTTTGCTTGGTACTTACTCATTCGTTGGACAAAACCAACATCTCTAGCAAGATTCTGTAAGGCATTTGGAGATAAAAACCTTTGAATCTCTTGAGCAAATAATTGTAATTCATCAGGTATAGAAATAGACATATGAAAACGCCATCCTTTCCTATGATTCTACAAAAAGAATAACGTATTTTTTTCATATTGAGGGTATTTCTTTTTAGTTGACAGTAACGTAGCGTAATACTTTAAGCTTGTAATATGGAGGTGAATTACGCTGTTTACAACGGGGGAAGTTTACAAAGTAACAGGGCTTACTGAACGTTCTATACGATACTATTCTAATTTAGATTTATTAAATGCAAAAAGGAATGACAACGGTCAGTTGGTTTTATTCAAGTCAGACTTAGAAAAAATTGTGCAAATCCTTGCTGCAAAAATAACAGGTTATAAACTTAAAGCTTTAATAGACCGACAACCTTCATTAACCTTTATTAAAAATGATATGACTCAAATGATTGCAGACCTAGAAAATATATTATTACATTTGGAATTAACTGACTCCGAAGAAGATCTTATGAAAAATATAAAGTTACTTCAAAATTACAATACTAGATATTTGCGAAAGAGGTGATTGAAATGAGTATGGACTATAAATTAATTAACACATACGAACAATACAAGGAATTACTTGCAATTACGGATTTAGAAGAGAGAAAAAACTTTTTTCGTTATACTATGATGGCGCCATTAACGGACATGTGGAATTTAATAAATGTTCCTATAAAAGCAAAACAAGAAAATGGTTATGACGTATTAATAGCTACGAAAATGTTAGGTTATGCAGACATTTCTAACGATGAACAAATTCAACAGGGTCTCTCCATCTTAAAAGATAATAATGCCTATGTGGTAGCAGAGAATACTATCAAAACTTGTATAGAAAATGCTAACAAAGCAGGTTTGAAAGTGAATGCAAATGAAATAAAATTTGGATTGTATGTTGCAGACCCATGTAAATTGAAACTCCAGCAGGGATATACGGGATTTGGAGGTATTCCAGGGTATATTACTGTGAATATATATCCAAATGATTACAATTTACCTAAAATTCCTGCTGTTATTGCCCATGAGTTCCATCACAATATTCGATTTTCCTATTTTGATTGGGATCATGGAAATGTAACAGTGGGAGATTACCTTGTCATAGAAGGCCTAGCGGATTCCTTTGCAAAAGAACTGTATGGAACAGAGCACCTGGGACCTTGGGTGACTAGTATGGAAAAAGACGATTTAGAGTATTCGATCTATGTTATTGGAGAAGCGTTAAACATAAAAGGATTTGCAGAAGTAAGTAGCTATATGTTTGGTGATGAGATTGCTAAACAAGAGGGATATCAACCTGTAGGTCTTTCTTTTTGTGCAGGTTATGCAGTAGGTTATGAGGTTGTTCAATCTTTCATGAAAAAGCATAATAAAACCATATTTGAAACAACGTTAATTTCTAGTGATGAGATCATTAATGGGTCTGGCTTATTTTCTTCTTGATGGAACGAGGCTGTTCAATAAGAAGTGAAAAAAGTTCGCCATTTAATACAATAAGAGCATGTTTTTAATAAACATTTTAAAAAACATGCTCTTTCAGTTTATTAATATTTTTGAATCTTGGAGTAGCACGCCATGCCCATCAAGCTGAAATTCTGAGACATCTCCATAACGAGAATTTTACCTTTTTACAATTATTTATGAGAATTCGACTCATTTTTTTCGTTTTGGGGGACAATTAATTTCTTAAGTTGATGGTGATGTGGTGCTACCCCTAATAGATAAAATTCCATGCTTCTTTGTAGGAAACCTATAGGACTTAAATGCTTTTGAATATTAAATACAAATTTATACATGAAAAAACACGATCTATTTTTATGTTTTTATAGAAAGAATAGATCGTGTTTTTTCATTTTAGGGGGGATTTTATTTTGTTAGCTTGATAGCGTTGTGATTATACCTTTTTTAGAGTCATACTATCAGTATATCCAAGGTTAGGAGATTACTTGCAAGAGTCTTGGAAGTATTGCAACTGTGCTGTGTTATAATTCTAAAGTACTAACATTTCATGTAGGATTTATAGATGTCGGTTTGACATATGAAATGTAAAATCAATCTGTTATTTTGAGGGTTCAGGCTACCATTATTTAAACTAACATTCACACTAAAAGAAGTACAAGGAGGAAGGTATATCTATTAAAATAGTGAGGTATACCAAATTAGAAATGAACATTAAATTTAATAAAAAAGTAGTAGCATTCACGGCAGGATTAACGGTATTATCTTCACCATTGGTATCGTTTGCAGAGGAACAACAATTAGTAAACAATAAGCAACCTACAAACGTTCAGGAACAAAGTAAAACAACATCAGATGAACAGGCTTTAAAAAGTATTGAAGCTAGTTTTAAAGAGGTAGACGGACGTGGTGGAGGTACTGTCGACAATAAGAAAGTAGATAGTCTTCAACGTTCAGAAGGTATTCATGAAGAAACAGGTACACTAACTGTTCCTAACAATTCAAACAGAACAAAACGTAGTCTGTCTCCCATATCACCTAGCACCTCTAGTACAATAAATGGTGTTCTATTCACTGAATGGATTGTTCCAGCAGGTAACGATAATATTCGTCCTCAAAACTATATGAACCCAAAGTACATTACAATTCATGAGACTGATAATACAAGTGTAGGAGCAGGTGCTAGAAACCACGCCCAATACCTATATAACCAAGCAGTAGGCAACACAGACCGAGCTGCATCGTGGCATTTTACAGTAGACGATAAAGAGATTTATCAACACCTACCATTAAACGAGAACGGATGGCACGCAGGAGACGGTGATGGTCCAGGTAATAGAGAATCTATTGCAATTGAAATCGCAGTTAACAGTGACGGTAACTATAGTAAAGCGGTAGATAATGCTAAGAAACTTGTAGCTTATTTAATGAAAGAAACTGGTGTACCGTTAAATAACATTGTAAAACACCAAAGATGGAGTGGTAAAATCTGTCCTGCTAATATGATTAATAATGGACAATGGGATGCATTCGTAAATGGTGTTGGTGGGTATTATAATAATCTTTATCAACCAAAAGATGACATTACTGGAGGTTGGTATGAAGAAGCTATACGAGAGTTAAATAGAAGGGGTATTATGATAGGGGAAGGAAACGGAGTTTTCGCACCTAATAGAGCGATAACAAGAGCTGAATTTGCTCAATTAATCTCTAAATCTCTAAACCTGCCAGCTGGAGATGCTTCATTTAAAGACCTAAACGATGCAAACTCAACTTTACGAGATGGTATTAAACGTGCTGCAAGTGCAGGTATTATTCTAGGTAGAGGTGATGGTTATTTTGACCCAAACACACCTATTACAAGAGAAGAATCAGCAATTATTGTAAACAAGGCTTTACAGTATAAAGGTATATGGGGACCGGTTGTAAACCTACCATTCTCAGACAAAGACCAAATTAGCTATAAAGAAGACGTACAAAGATTGTATGGCCTAGGTATTGTAAGAGGTAAGGGTGACAATCAATACGACCCTAAAGGAACAACAACTCGTGGTGAAACAGCAACATTCATTCTAAATATGCTACAAGTAATTGAAAATAGTAGTGTTGAAAAGTTAATTGGAACGGCTCAAATTAATGGTATTGGGGTAAATGTTCGAAGCGGATCAGGGACAAACTATTCTATTGTTAGAAAGACAAGTAAAGGCGATAAAGTTACAGTATATGAAGAAAAGAATGGTTGGCTAAGAATTGGAACAGATCAGTGGATTTATTATGACTCTAGTTATATCGACTATAACAGATTATAAAAGACTAAATAGTTAAAAGAACAGGTCATATTTGTATATATAACTTACTCTCAGGTTGTGAAGAAGACTTTCTCCACAACCTGTTTTTGTGTCTGGTCCCCTCTTTATTACTCCCTTTACGTATAATTCCGCTTTTTTCCGAGCCTCTTCTTTACTGACCGTTATCTGTTTAGAAGCTTCTTCTGCTTTAGAAATAATAGGGTTATTTAGTAATACCCCAGTTGAAAGTACACAACTCGCAAGAAATCTATCCAAAATATACAATACCTTCTCCATTTAGCTGATTAAGTCTACACAAGATTAAATGTAGACTATTGTTTGGGAAAATTATTTTTTATAACATATTATGATACGTGAAATCTAATTTTCTTTATTAAAATCGCCTCCATAGATTTTACACCTATGAGAATTGCCTAAGGATATGTCGACTCTGCACCATACATGGGAATCATAATGAACAAAAAAATGACGATTATAACAAGAATTTTTTTAAACCTTTGCTGAAAGGAAATACAATATTCTTCCATTCTACACGCCCTTTTTGTTGGATTAGAATAAAGTTTTATCAGAACTCATTTAGAAATCTTTAATTAAAGACATAAAGTATTGCGTCTTTTTTATAAACGTCGCAACTTTATTCAAAACTTGTACAAAGACATGAAAATGGATACTTTTTAGACAAGAAAGTAGATACTTCTATTTCTATCATTGTTTTAGGACAAGAAGGTGAGTACTTTTTTATAAAGGAGTTGCTTCAGTTATATATAACTACGTGTATCATTATCATGATTTTCAATATCTGTATTACTAATCTAATATGTATAAGAAAAGAGGATATATGCTCGTATATTGAACATAATACCCTCTTCTTTGTTTATCTATTTAAACGGAATTATGAGACTCTATTTTTATTTTAGAAAGGACAGCATAACTTTCTCTGTTTCTTCTTTACTTAAATCACCTGCAATAATAAAGACTTGAAAAGCGCTATTCTTTCCTTTTGCAGGAACAATCATTTGCATTACTTTATAGGTTTCCTCTGTATCAAGACTTTCAACTAAGGTTATTTTTGTACCTTCTAATTCATAATTTGTTACCTTTTCATTATAATCCGCTTTTTTATTCGAGAATTCTATTCCCTCAGCAGTAACTGCAGATTGGTGCACAATATATACATTATCTTTACTTTCATTTTGATATTCATAAATAAAATCGGGATTCATTTTTCCAGTAGTCATCGGTGTATTAACACCTTCTCCAGTTAATTTAAACCCTTTTACCACATAACTTGGGGTGTTAATTGGAAAATCAACATATTTCTGTGCTTCCTTTTTAGTTAATCTAAAATGCGAATGAATTTTCTCTCTAAATGGTCCAATTTCTTCACTGTTTTTCTCATATTTTTTTTCCTCTTCTGGGTCTAACTTTTCAGGACTTCCTACTTGCCTTACTTTTTTATCTAAAATATGTGCTTCTGTTTCCAATGTAATGAATCGATCAAATTCTTCTTTCGTAAACAGATTCCTCGCCACTCCAATCTCTGTAAGTAAAGTATTATAGTCTCCTTCGGAAACAAAAAATTCTGCTTCTGCTTGTTCTTTTGTACCAATCATTTTTTCTACAATTTGCTGTATAGGAATATCGGTTTGTGTTTTTAATTCTTTCATATTATTTTTCACTTCTATTTGTTGTTTTTCAGGGTTAGTCGGCTTATCAGCACGGGCGTTTAATAAGGATACAGATGAAACTGCAATAACTGCCACAGCCCCTATCGCAGACCAACGATATGATTTTTTTTGGAATTTTTTAATCATTAAAATTCTCCTTTTTAACGCTCTCTTGTTTTTACTAAAATTTGCTATACTTGGTACTTGATAATAACTTGAGTAGTGCTCCAATAGACTAATAATAGTATGTCCATACGCGATTTGTTCCTCTGCATCTATACATGTAAGAGCTAATGCATCGCATGCTAGTTCTTGATCTTCCCGCATACATGAGTAGGCATACCATAGAATGGGATTAAACCAATTTAAAATTAGTAAGCTATGCATAAGCCAGTTCACACCGACATCTCTTCGCTTGATGTGAGCTAATTCATGATAAAAAATATATCGTAACTGTTGCTCATCTAATATTTTTATATGTACAGTTGACAATAACAACTTGGGACGAATAAATCCAAACACTGTTGGACTGGAAACCTTTCCAGATACAAATAGAGGGATATTCCGTTGAATAAACATAGATTGCTTACACTTTTCAAAAATCTGGACAATCTTCTCGTCTGTAATAACAGGTTGTTTTTTTATGTAAAGTAATAAACGCCTGTTCATTATAAAAGTAGCAACACTTAGAAGGATAACGCCAGTAAGCCAAATATACATACAGATTGTATAGAATGGAATCGTCTCATCATCCTGCTTTTCATTCATGCCTGTTTGTGTCTTGTTTGCCTGACCAGTTTTTGTTGAATTTGAGGTATAAGTATCTTCTTTTGTGAGAACCTTTGTATCGTCTACATCTTTTAATTCTTGCATACGTTCTTTTGTAAGAAAATTAGCTACAGGATTTTGACTAGAAATAAATGCATCATCATTCTTGTAAGTAAGAACAGAATAGATACTATAGGGGCTATCTGGCGACCAAGGTAATACAAGTCTTATAATTAATATGATCCATAGCATATACTGCCAGCGTGGAGTTAACTTATTCCTAAACAAGACCTTAATACACAAGATTAGTACCACTAATATACTAGCCATAATGGAAGTCTCAATTATCCAATCAAAAAAAGCAGGTAGATAGATATTTATAAATTTTTCTATCACTATAATCTATCCTTCCTCTGATTTTCCTCAGTTTTCTCATCCAGAATACGTTTAAGTTCGTTAATATCTTCTGAAGACAGCTTTTCTTCTTTTAAGAAATTTACAAGTAAAGGTTTAAATGCTGCACCATAGAAACGTTTAAGTAAAGATTTCGTTTCTACTTGTAAATAACTATCTTGAGATACCAAAGGATAATAAGAGTATAAACGCCCTTTATCTTGATGGTAAGCCACTGCTTCTTTGTGAACTAATCGATTAATCAGCGTTCGAATCGTTTTGGGTTTCCAATCCATTTTCACCTCTAACGCTTCAATCACCTCATTCGCTGTTTGTGGAGATTTTGACCATAATATTTTCATTACTTCTAATTCGGCTTCCGAAATTTTAGGTAATTCTTTCATTGTTTAAAATTACACCTCCCTGTATTACACTTGTAATCCACAACTGAATATTACACTTGTAATCTCGCGTTGTCAATCGTATTTAATGTTTGTAAAATCCTTTCCTATGCCCATTAACATAAATTTAGACTATCATGTTCCCCTAATGAGGCAAGAAAGCAGATCTTTCATAAATATTTTTTGTTACTAATATGGGGTAGCACCAACCAAACGCGAATTTCGTACGTTAAGCAAAAATTCATAAAGAAAAAGCCGATTTCCTGTACGCTAAGGACTCGACTTTTTTAGATTGATCTATTCAGCTAAAACTCCTGATAATACAATAAGATTCATCATAATTTAAATATAGAATGGTTCATGTACCCTAGCAGTTAACTACATTCCCTCTTACAAAAGTATTCCTGTTTCTTTTGCCTTTTGCACGGCTTCTTCTCTATTTTTGACTCCTAGCTTCTCATAGAGATTCGAAGCGTAATTTCTTACTGTTCCGTTTGACAAGTAAAGTGTCGAAGCTATTGTTTTATAACGGCTGCCTTTTGATAATAGTTTCAAAATCTCTAGTTCGCGTTTCGTTAAGCCATACTCTTCTCCAATTGATTTCGATCCAAAAGGTTCTGTTTCTTTATTTTCTTCCCACATTCTATGGAACAAATCATGATTGATCAGCGTACCTCCCCGATAAATCAGACGAATTGATTCCGCTAGTTCACGCGAATCAATGGATTTCAACAAATATCCATCCGCACCATTTCGTATGATTTCTTTTACCTTTTCTGTATCCTGAAATGTTGACAGAATGAGTACACGAATGTCCGGCCATTTTTCCTTAATCATTTTTGTAGCATTAATTCCATTCAGATTGGGCATCTCTAAATCCATTAATACTACATCTGGTTTCAACTTTTTACACAATTCTAAAGCCCGGTCTCCATCTTCAGCCATTCCCACTACTTGTAAATCCTCCTGACCATCCAAAATTGTATGAAGACTTTCTCGAATAAAAGAATGATCATCGACAATACACAAGCGAATTTGTTCATTAGACAGTTGTACTTGTTTCGGTAATACACATGAAATTAACGTCCCTTCCCCTTTTTTGGAATAAACAATGACTCTTCCTTGCACCTGACTCACACGCTCTTTCATTGCAGTTAATCCAAAACCATCCTTCCACTCTTCCGCCCCGCATCCATTATCCTGTACATCCAATCTTATCTGTTGTGGTTCAAAGTGAAGTGACACAGTGATTTCTGTGGAATGCCCATGGCGAACGGCATTTGTTAGTGATTCCTGCAAGCTTCGATATAGTGTCATTTTTGATTGTTTGGAGACCATATACTCTTCCCCTATTATTCGAGTACGTACATTGACCTTTGCATGTTTCTTAAATTCCTCTGTCAATTGTTGTAATGTGATAGGTAAGGGAAGCGACTCTTGTGATAAATCCATTTGATGCAAATACAGTCTTACTTCTTCCATACTGTTACGGGCCAATTGTAATAATGAATCGAGCTGTTGCTCTCCTTCTTTAGTCTTTAATTCCGTACGTAATGTTTCCATACCCATAATAATTGAAGTATAGGAATGTCCCATTGTATCGTGTAAGTCTTTTGAGAGCCTATCACGTTCCTCCAGTAATGTAATCCGCTCAACTTGGGATACGTATTGTTCTAATACACGTTTTTGGTTCCGAATGGTTTCACTTTGACGGTAATTAATAGCCAGTAAACGAAAGAAAGAACCCATAGCAAATGCTAAACTGAGTTGTAGAATGATTACCCATAACTCTGTTACTTCGGAAAATATCGTTATAAGCGACGGGAACAAAATAATTGTGAAAGGGCCCGACCAGCGGTAAGATTTTTGCGCGCTATTTACCGCAATCATAAAAGTTGGCATTAAAAAAGCAAGATACGCTGACGGAAATAATAAAGTTAAATAGAAACACACTCCGCCAAATAATAATATTTCAGTAAACAAATAATAGCGATAACTAAACATTAAACAAATCCAAGGTACTGAAAATGAAACGACTTCCCAAACAATTATAATCCAAAGTGGTACTGTCAAATGATCTTGTTGTTGGATAGTCGTAAATATCAATGATAGCCAAACGATAAAACGTATACAAAGTAAGGCCCAATCATACCAAAACCATAGTTTCAAAGTCTTAAACAAATTATCACTCCTTTATAGCTTTAAACATGGAACACGTGTACATTCCAATCATTCGAACTAACCAGTTTCCAATAAGATTATGTATCCAGATGAGAATGAAACCAGCAATCATGACAAAAATTGCTGTCTCCCATGAATTCACAGCAATGCCCAATAAGTATATATTAAAATATCGAAAAAGTAAGGGGGTAACGATACATACTAGTGGCAGTACATACAGTAAAACAGCACACATAAGACTCATTATTCCGACAAAAAATTTCTGCATGAGCCAAAAAATAGCCCTCCAGTTGCTATTATTAAGGATTGTATCTCTCGCTTTAATCCATTTATCTCCCTCCTCTATTTTTCTTGGTTCGAATAATTCTATTGATATATCTGTATAAATCTTCGTCTGAATACGCTCATACTGAACAAACGTGTGAGTTGTTTGTAGCACCCAAACCAACAAGGGAATACCCAAAAAGATAATCGTCATTACTAATGCAAATGTAATGATGACCAGATAGAAAAAAAAGTAAAAGAATCCGGATACAAAGGTAAATAACAAGAAATAGAAATCTTGCAAAGTTTTTTGAGCTGATGCTTTCGTCATCAAAATCTTTCCTCCTCGTTCATTGCTAATGCGTTAAAAGTCACTTTTTAATTCTAAGTATTTCTCTGTCACATGCGTTAGTGTCAAAATGTCATGGTTTGTATGTCATAACTATCAATACATGCTTATCCACTCAATTTTTATTATTTTTTATAAATATGACAGAAGTTCACTATCGACTATGACTCGCCTTTTGTTACACTCTGTCTATACGCTAACCAACCGCTAACTCGTTGTGTTTCCGATCTTATCTTTTTTCTTTGCAGATTTTTTGATACAAAGAAGGAATCCTTAAAATAAGGATTCCTGAAAGAAACGAAGTGTCATAATCAATTCCTTAATTTCGGGCATTATACTTATAAATTCCTTGCCCCCTCATTTTATCTACCAAATAATACGTAATATTAGATTTTAAGAGATTCAATTTTTTTGTATTTCCAAATAAACCTTTCCCTACTTGCTAAATTCAGCAAGTAAAATATTTTTAAAAGGATCAGAATTACTATAACTAGTTTTATGGCCATTCAAATTGATGGCCAATATATGCTTACCTCCAAGTGTGCCTCCAGCAAAAGTAGAAAAGCCTGGAACACCACCTGAGTGTCCCCATATCGAGGTACCATTTTGAAGTTTATTTTCATAGATTCCAAGACCATATCCATCGATTCCTTCTATTCCTGTAGGAACTGTAGTGAGCATTTGTTTTAGTTGCTGTTCCTTCAGTAATTTGCCCCTAAGCAAGTAAGAGAAAAATTTATTTAAATCTTCGGCAGTAGAAATCATATCTCCATCCGAGCTACCTGGGTTAGAATAAGTAACGTCTTTTAGCTCACTTTCTCCGTCATATCTTTCATATCCACGGGCATGCTTGGTGCCTGGAATAACCGTTGAATTACCCGGTAGAAATGTGTTCGACAATTCAAGTGGTTCAATAATTCGATTTTCAACTTCTTCCGCATAACTGTTTCCAGTTACTTTTTCAATAAGGATCCCCAGTACTACGTATCCCGTGTTTGAATAAGACCAGCCCTTTCCTGGAGCAAAGTCTGGAGGAAGAGAAATCCCCATCTTTACGAATTCTTCAGCTGTATACGCTTTTTTTGTATCTTTCATATCAAAGTCTTTTGATTTTATGTAGTCAGCAATACCACTTGTATGATTCAATATCTGCCGGATCGTAATCTGATTACTATCATATCCGTTTCCTTGAATAACACCAGGCAACCATTTTTCAATAGAGTCGTCTAAATTCAAGCGGTTTTCTCCAGCTAATTGAAGTAACACTGTTGCAATGAACGTTTTCGTCACACTACCAATGCGAAAGCGAAAATCTGCTTTCATTGGTTTCTTGGTTCGCAGATCTGCTATCCCAGCGGTATAACTCCAAGTTTTACCCCCCTTAGAAATTTGAGCGAGTATTCCAGGATATCCAAGTTGCAGTGCATCCCGCATTGCTTTCTTAACGGAAGTACGATCGCTTTGGGTACTTGTTTGTGACGAACTAGATACATTTTGCGTGGGTTCTGCTTCTACAATTGAGGCTGGTGTTATGTATATTCCAGCTATTAAAAGTGATAGACTTGCACATGTAATTTTACTGCGTGTTTTCATAAAGCATCCCTCTCCTCTATTTAAATTGTATAGTTAGTTGCTTGCTGTTTTGCATTAACCACACAGCTATTATCTCCACCAATGACAAAAAGTCAGAATTGAATTCGTCATCATATTCATAAATTTTTTTACAAACTCCATTCTGCCCTAAATAAGTCCCTCTTTTTCCACATGTATGTTAACCGTTAACCTTAGAAATTATTTTTATTCTCGAAATACTCTTGTTACTAATTAGTTTTTCATAAATAGGTCATACCTGTTTCCACTTTCATGCCTCTTTATATTTTCAACATACACAATGAAGCCCTTCCCTCCTTATTTATTATTTGTGGATAATAAACTGCTCCTTGATTCTAAGGGTTTTTCTGTCACATACGTTAGTGTCAAAATGTCATGACTTTTATGACATAACTATCAATACAGCCTTATCCACTCAATTTTTGTTGTTCTTTATAAATATGACAGAAGTTCACTATCGACTATGACTCGCCGCTTGCTACACTCTGTTTATAAGCTAGCGAGCCACTAACTCGTTGAGCTAACAAAAAATCCTAACTAAATAAAGGAGCGTTCAAAAATGAAACAAGCAATTAACAAACTGGGGATCGTTGCAATTCTTCTTTCTTCTTCAACTATGATTTCTGCATGTTCCCAACAATCATTAAAAGGAGAAACATCAAAACTATCGGCATCCACAACTAATATTGAAATGATGAAAGGACCCAATAATAAAAAAGAAATAGAATCTTTTGCCGATGCATTATTTGAGGAAAAAATGAAAAAGTATAATGTGAATGGTTCTAGTTTTGTCGTCGTTCATGATGGGAAGGTTGTTGTTAATAAAGGGTATGGATATGCTGATAAAGAAAAGAAAATTCCCGTTACTAAGGACACGGTCTTTCAAATTGCTTCAGTCTCAAAAACTTTTACTGCCTTGGCTGTGATGCAACAAGTCGATAAAGGAAATATTAAACTAGATCAAGACGTACAAAAATATCTTGGTGGACTACAAATACCTAATCAAACAGGGAAACCTCTAACACTGTTTGATATGCTCACTTATACGAGCGGATTTGATTTTCCCGACCTTACAAATATAACCGGACCTGAATATACTGATAATGAAAAAAGCATACCAATGAAAGAATTTTTCTCTAAACATATGCCAACGGTGGTACGGCCACCAGGGGAAGCCTATACGTATGATAACGTCTCATTTGCGCTCGCAGGGTTGGCAGTAGAGAATGTTACTAATAGTCCTTTCTCCCGATATATGGAAAATAATATTTTCAAACCATTAGATATGAAATCTACAAGTATGAGCTTCACGCCTGAGCTTCTAGAAAGAATGGCTACACATTATGGTCCCACTGGCGAACCAATCCCAACAAGCGGGAGCGGTTTAAGGGATACACCACAAGGAGGCATTTTATCTACTGCAGAAGACATGTCAAAATACATGATTATGCAACTACAGAAAGGAAAGTTTAAAGACAAAGAAATTGTAAGTAATAAAAGCATAGATATGATGCATGCCTATCAAGTTTTTGATGATAAAACCAACCCTGTTGCAACAATTGGATTTGAAACGCCTTTTAATAAATTCGCTAACGGTCAACACGTTGTAATGAAAGGGGGAAGTATGCCTGGACATCAATCACTGATGATTTTAGTGCCTGAACAAAAAACAGCATTCTTCATGTCTTATAATAATGATTCAATGATGAGTATAGACGTATATGAAGCTCTCATGGATCACTATTTCCCTACTAAGAAGAATGAAGTAAAGACAAGTTATCTCCCATTAGAGGAAAAAGAAGCTCATAAATACTTGGGCTTATTCCAAAATACGCGTTTCGCTGCGATTCGCACTCATTTTACTTATGAAAATGGGAATTTAGTCATGGAGGGTGGAATAACTGGAAAACAAGTTCTCAAAATGATCCATCCGTTGTTATTTGAAGATTCGGAAGGCAACAAAGTTGCTTTCAAAAAGAATTCAGCTGGAGAAATCACATATTTTCACTACGATTCTCCTAAAAGCCTTGATTTTGTAGCAGATGCCCAGAGAATTAACACCAAACCATCTTTTGATGACATTCCACAAAAGAGTAACTATAGAAGTCACATTGATAATCTTCATGCTCTAAATATTATGGGTACTGAAACAGGTAATCTATTCAATCCGATGGAAACCATGACACAAGGAGAGTTTGCGGATACGTTGTTACTTGCCCATGGATGGAACGGTTTTCCAGACGAATCAAAAGAGGCAAGGGAAAAAATTATGAATGGAATTCCAGAGTATAACCGTGCTACTCCGATTACCCGACAGGTCGCAGCAACCATGATTCAAAACGTAAAACAAATTCAAGACTTGAAAACAATTCAACCTGACAAAGCTATTAAAGTTAAATTACTGGATGCCGCAGATGACTGGGCAGTCCAATCGATTCAGGCACTTGCCTCCCAAGGAATTCTAGACCCTGATACTTCCATTAATGCTGACGGATCTTTTATGTTCCGTCCGAAAGACCTGTTACTGCGTCAAGAAGCAAGTGCTTTGCTGGATTTAGCTTTTAACTATTATGCACCGCCTATCAAACGAAAGTAGATATTCATCCTAAATTGAATCATAAAAAAATTGGATGATGCTATCTCATCAGCATCAAGCTAAAATATAACAAGAAATTCAATTTTATAAGATTTTTATAAAAACTGAAACGCTTCGAAGCATAATCTGATGCATTTGAATTTTTTGTATTTAAAATAGGAACCTATTAGGAAATATAATAGGTTCCTATTTTGTTATATAAATGATTTTAACTTTGATATACGAGGTTAATTAATTTAATATTTTTTATCATATAAAAACTCTTTCCATTTAGGAAAGAGTCTATATAATAACTTATACCAGTTTAAAACACTCCACTTTATGGAGTAGAACCAACGAAACGCGAATTTCATACGCTAAGCGGATTTCAAAATGGGGAAATATAGTTATGGTAGCGATGAGAATGAAAGATGTATACAAAGCATTAAACTATTTTGTTTTCATGTGTGTATGTATATTTAATTTTTGTCTTGTCTAAGAGAAAACTCACAGCTTTACTGTGTCATGGAAGGATAAATGCCTGGAAGAAACTGTTTAACAGTTTTCTCTTAGGCTTTTTTGTTTTTTTTGGTAAGAATAGAATTGGAGGTGTCTTTTAGATGAGTAAAGACTGGATTAAAGTATTTATTGCTGCTTTCTTTGAAATTTTTTGGGTTATTGGTTTAAAAAATGCTGATAACTTTTGGACTTGGACGGGGACTATCATTGCTATATTTTTCAGCTTTTATTTAATGATCATTGCAGGAAGAAAACTTCCCGTGGGAACTGTTTATGCTGTTTTTGTTGGGTTAGGTACAGCTGGAACTGTCTTTTCTGAAATCCTGTTCTTTGGTGAACCATTTAAAGTGGGAAAAGTACTCTTGATTTTATTTTTATTAGCTGGAGTAATTGGCTTGAAATTAGTTACAGATGACAAAGTTCAGAAAGGTGATGAATCCTAATGGCGTGGATTTCTTTAATCTTAGCAGGTCTTTTTGAAATGTTTGGTGTTGCTATGATAAATAAATTGCATAAAAATCGAAATTGGCAATCATTAGCTTTGTTAATTCTGGGATTTGGATTAAGTTTTATATTTCTTGCTTACGCAATGGAAACACTACCTATAGGAACAGCTTATGCAATTTGGACCGGAATTGGTGCGTCTGGAGGTGCAATTTTAGGCATGGTTTTTTATGGTGAATCAAAAGACTGGAGAAGACTTATCTTTATAGGTATGGTTTTAGGTGCTGCAATAGGTTTAAAACTCGTTTCATAAATGATTTTTTAGATTGTACTATGAAGAAGATAATCTGTTTTTATTAAGCAAATTATCTTCTTCATTTTTTATTGTTATTCAACAAAATGGTCTAATTGTTGTATAACATGACTTGCATTTTTTTAACAACTTTATAAATCTAATAAAGTCTGTTTTTTGAATGTATACTTTTGTTGGTGTTTTCTTAGAAATATGGATATATAGAAGAAACTCAGTGTTTGCAATGAAATGAAAGTAAACTTTTGGCTAAAAGTTTACTTTGGAGTTTTGAATCATTTATAACTAATTTTGTAATAAATTTCTCAATATAGATATACTTGTTAAGTATGGTTCTAATATTCAAAATTAACAAAAAATAAATTATAATAAAAATATGATGGTTATCCTTTTGTTTACTCCTTGTGCTAAAGATAAGATCGTGTTCGCCGATCTTATCTTTTTTTTATTTGTGATTTTTGATAGGCGTATCACCAACATTTTAACGAAAATATACGCTAAGCAAAATTCAACATGAAAAAACGTTGATTTTACTACTCTAAGAGAATCATCTGATCTCAAAAACGTATGTATTTGAGACAAGTGCGTTCCAATGTAAAAGGTGCTGAAAAGAGCCTAAATAGTGTCTCAAAACTCATCCTTAAATCAAAAACTCAATTCAAATCGTGTTATTAAGTTTTGAGAATCCCTTAGCGTATAAAAAAGTTAAAATGTGCGTGCTACCCCTTAAATCACTTAATCTCTAAAATCATTGCTAGATCGATTGCATAATTCGTGCGAGTTCTTTTTCTAAAGCAGCGGGCTCGTTTGCATAATTGTAAATCCCTAAAAACTTCTCTATAGCCTCTGGATGGGAACTGATTAGCTTGTTGACAGCATCCTGTTGTTCAGATATGCGTTCATTCTTCGAAATTTGGCATCCCATGTGAAACCGAACCATAAACTCATCTTCTATTGCCTTTTGATATTCTTCAGACATTTGATTTGATTGATCGGATTGTCCCTTATATTTTGATAGAATATTGGATAATATACGTGCTCCACATATAGCATCATGGATACCCTGCGCCATGCCAGGATCTTTAAAACAAACTGCATCTCCAACCAACGCCCATCCTTTTCCCATTCCTTTATACCAGTAATTATCATATCCGAGAATGCCTTTGACCGGTTCTACTAGTTCTGCATTTTTCAAGCGCGCCCCAATTGTTGTATTCGGAAAGTTATCTGTAAAGAAATTGCGTAGACAGCTTTCCGGATTTAATTTCAACCGTTCTATCAATTCCTTATTTTCTAATGGGAAAATGCCGACAATTACATATAAATCATCATTCGTTGGAAAGAGAATGGCTGTGTTATCTTTTATCTTGTATACTTCAAATTTAGGGACATTATCGTGGCGAAATCCAGAGAAATACCCGAAATAGATGCCGACTGTTGCCGGAATACTTATTTTGAGTTCACTTTTTACCAGCTTGCGAATAATAGAGGATCGGCCGTCTGCCCCGACTACCAGGCGAGCTAAAAATTCTTGTTTCTCGTTGTCGCCGTCTAAACCTTTCACGCCTATCACTGTTTCGTCATCACGGATGACATCCGTCACACGAAATCCTTCTAAAACAGTTACATTCATTTGGGATTTGGCTTGTTCAAGTAGAATATGATCGAGATAAGTTCTTCTAATACAATAACAACTTTCCTCTCCGTAAACCTCAGGGATGAGACCTTCTATCACGGTATCCTCAAATTGAAATTTAATATCCCGTACCGGCGGTGCTTTTGTTTCCAATAACTTGTCCAGGACACCGGTTTCTCGAAGAAGAGCGACAGTATTATTGAAAAAGGTATGGGTTGATAATGTGTCCCTTGGAAAATTCGCTCGGTCCACTAACAACACATGGAAACCTGCCTTAGCAAGATAAATTGCCAGGGTAGAGCCGGCACATCTAGCACCGGTAATGATGACATCATACGTCTTATTCATCGTATCACTCCATTTTCAAGTATAATTATTAACTTGCTTATCCATTAGCAGAGTTCTAAAGTTAATGCCCCTACGAGTTAAAGTAATGGGGAAAATTGATAAGAATGCACTACATACATAAAGTATGGAAGCTAAAACGAAATAAGTACAGAAAATTCTCACCTGCTATACAATTAAAAAGAATTTGTGGTAAAAATCGGAATGATAATTTAAGTATTAAATAAAGGTCCGTTTACTTGTCTCGTGAAGAGTTAATAGATGTATATTCACAAAAATGGTTGTTAAAACATCGACTCCAAACTCCTTGTATAAAGTTTTGGAAATCAAGTCCATTTGCTATGTTAAATGCGCTATAATTTTGGGGTAGTCGTCCTTATCATATGTCGAATGAATTATATCCAAATCGTTTTAAAGAGTGGGAATTAAAAAAAAACGCCTACAGGATTCTGGACAAAAGAGAAGGGACTCCATTTAGCAGATGAGTTCAACATAAGATTCAATGTAGACTATTGATTATGTATCTTGTTTTTTATTAAATATTACGGTACGTGAAATTTTAAATATCTTTACTAAAAAAGCCCCTTGAAAGGAGCACTTATTTTACAAGATACTGTTCTATTTCTTTTATTAATAGTTCTGCACCTTCTGGACTTAATGTGATCTTACCATTTGCTAATGCCATGTTACGATTTGACACTTCTCCTGTTAATGCACAAACATGACCAGGCTGATACTTCTGTAAAATGATGTCTTCCCCTTCTACAAAAATCTCTAATGGTGATTTTTCTTTAATCCCAAGCGTATTTCTAAGTTCCTTTGGAATCACTATACGCCCTAATTCATCCACTTTTCTAGTTACTCCGGTTGCTTTCATCCAGCATATTTCCCCATTTCATTATCAATTTGTACCCAATTTATTCTTTACTATTGTAACAGGCTTTCACCATACATGAGAAACATAATGAACCAAAAACAGACAATCATAATAAGAAACTCTTTAAACCCTTGCTGAAAGGAAATACGACCTTCTTCCATTCTACACGCCCCTTTTCTCTACAACTTTTAATATGTTAAAATATAGAGGAAAGAAATCTGCCAATTTCTTTCCTCGACGGTCACTCATGACTTCTGCTCTTTGTTTGCTTTTGCAAATGAAGAGCTTTTATTTTGCGTACTTATACTTGCTTTCTAACATCGCATAACGCAATAACTTTAACTTTGTTTCTTTTTTCAATGCTTTCCATTCCGATACAGCAATCTTCATTCTTCATTCCTCCATTACTTTGTTATTTATTTAGACTTATAAGTTCCATTTGTAAATTTTTTTAACTTTCCGTTCCATGTAATAACCTCCTCAATAAAGTTATATAACTTTATTGAGGAGGTTGCTATATGGCTGTTAATAAAGACAAGTACACTCAAATTTTAGTTACTTTTACAAAAGAACAAGTAGAACAAATAGAAAATTATTGGCATGAAAATAAGCTGAAGAACCGAAATGAAGCAATTCGTCAGATCGTAGACAAAGGGTTAAGTCGTAAATAATGGCTACCCTTTTTATTTTTCCTAAAAAACCTAAAAACGCATTTAAATTCCCTCTCTCCCTTTACATGCGTTTTTATAACAAATATGACTTATTGTATTAATAACCATATCAAAACCTCATACAACTAAATCTGAAGATTCATTTTTTAGTTAAACTGATTTTTTTCATGAATTCTTTAAACAAATGAAAAAAGAGCCGGATTTTCATCACAGCTCATGTATTAATTGGTTCTGTATGTGTACATGTCGGATATTGTGAACAGCCAAAAAACTTATTTCCTGTTTGATTTGAATTACGAACGACTAAATCATGTTTACATGTTGGACATTTCCGTGCTGCAGGCGTTACCCCTTGATACACATCTTCAGCCGAATATTCGGGATTGATTTTATTAATCAATTTCTGAAGCTCTACACGATCTATTAGTTTTACATTACAAGCTTCCGCTAATTCTTTCGCCTGTCTTGTATACACACTGTTCGTTACAACCCAGCCCTCATTTGCTTTGTAATAGGCTTGTGCTGCATATATCTCTTGTACGGCACTAATACCAACTCTATTTTTCATCCCGTATCGTTTCGCCTGGATTACAATACGATTCTTCCCCTTCAATACCAGATCTGCTCCGAAATCATTTGACTGCTTTGTGACTGTTGGAGAATAACCCAACTCTCGAAAGAGAGCTTTTAGATATACTTCGAATTGATGTCCGTCCATTTTGTCTATATAACGAATACCAGACTTAGCCATTCGCTTTAATATTCTTCGCTCCTGGATCTTCCGGTACATAAATTTACAAATACGAAAAAGAACATAAAGGATAAAAATACAAATCAAAATCTGTAATATGTTTGGCATTTTTGGTAGATTAGACACTTCGCTCCACCTCTTTAATTGGTTTCATTTTCTTTGGTTGGGCTGTTTCTTTTGCCTGTTGCTCACTCACTTGTTTCTTCCGGACATCGTTCCAATCTTTTTCATTCGTTGGAATATCCTCTTTAAGATCTACAAAGCATTTCATTGTCTGAATAAAGTCTTTCCCAGCTTTATCATTATCAACTGCCATAATGACCTCTTTAATATCGTGCCCTTCTTTTTTCGCATCCATTAAGGATTGAATTACTGTTTTTGACTTTAATCCATGCATAGAAACCAGGCGAGCGTTTTGTATGTTATTTTGCTTGATACTCCAATGAGATAACATATCAATCGGATCTTCATAAAAATAAATTTTATCCGGCTTACCCACGTCAACTGTAAAACCAGCATTGATTTTTTCATAATTCGGGACAATTTGCTTAAAGCTTCCTCTTTTATTCTCCATTTTTACTGTACCTTGACGGTTCATACCAATGACTTGCCCTTTTCCTCCTTCTTCCCTCCATTTAAACACCACATTATTTTTCTTATCCTGGGCGATGAGATCCTTTTTAATCAGCCAATTCACCAAGCGAGGATCTATTTTCCGTTCATTAACCAGATATTCTTTAATCTCTGTTTGCTTATTTACTTCCAGGTGTTTGGGATAACTAAATGGCTGCTGCTCTTTTTTGCGCTCCTCTTCAGCTTTTGAACGATCAAACTCTTTGTAGTCCCCATTCTGAATGTCCATCACAGCTTGTGGAAATGTCATGTCATAGTACATCATGGCAAAGCTAATCGCTCCATATCCTTTTTCTCCTCGACTATTCCAGGCGTACTGATTTCCTTTAATGATGAGACTATCATGCTCCGTATGACGATAATAGTTACCTTCTTTCTTAAACGTTTCTCCTTTTGCTTCCAGATATGAAATCAAGTCAACGTTTCTTGCTTTCATCGCATCCTCCGCACTGACATATGCCATTACGGAATCCCCCCTTTACTCTATAAAATGAAATAAAAAAGAGGACTATTCCGTTTCCTAGTCCTCTTTTGCTACTTATAGTTGTTACATTTCATTTTTATTTGCCGAATAAGAATTTTAATCGCTTCTCCTGTACGCTGTATGATAAACGAGCGTCAAATTTCTTCCCGTTTTTGTTTGAGATAAACCCTTTGATCTGATCCGTTACATTCTTTTCTAATAACTTTTTCACATGGTTACTACTTAAATTTTTACCAGAGAATGTACCAAAAATAATGAAATCACAGCCTTTTTTGTATTTCTCACATAAGTAGTTACTTTTCCCTACAAGAACCCTACTCTTACACAATGGACATTTACCAATGGTACGATCTTCAGTCGTTGGAAAACGGAATTTCAAACTTCCGTCCGCTTCCATATAGATAGCTGCTGTAAATTCTCCCTTTTCTCCTTGAAAGCCGTTGATAAAATCCGTTGTTTTATACTGAATTAGCTTCTTCATTTGATTACCAGGGATTGCTTTCCCTTTCATTTTGGCTGGTAACATAAAATCACATCCGTTTTTATGCTCCGTGCATCCATAAAACGTTTTACGATGAAGCATATCCCCTTTTTTACATTTTGGACATTTACCAAATGACAGCTCCTCTTGTGTTGGGAACTGAAATTTAACTTTCCCTTCATGTAACACAAGATAAGCGGAAAACTCCTTCTCATTGGACTTAAACCCTTTTAAAAGGTCGGTTTTCTTATCCTCAAACAGCTTTTTCGCTTGCGCTTCCGGAATCGCTTTTTCTTTAATTTTTTTCGGTAAGGAGATTTCACATTCCGGATAATTACTGCATCCGTAAAAATTTCCTTTATGAAGGATTTTTCCCTTTCTACAAGGGCATTTACACACTTCAATTTGCTGATTCCAAGTATAAATAATGCTATCCGAAACCTTATCATCCATTGCGCCTAATTGTTCCACCGTATCTTTTACAAACGTATTTGTTTTCTCTACAAATTCCTCATATTTCATTTCGTTCTTTTCAATCATGTAAATCATCCCTTCCATTTCAGCCGTATAAGCTGGATTTTTAATTGTATCTACCGGAAAAGCATCTATAAACGCACGACCAATAGGTGTTGTTCGAATTTGATTATTAGTGACATCAATATAGCTACGATCTAACAGTTTCGGAATAAATGTTTCTTCCGTTGCGACTGTCCCAATCCGTTTTCCTTTCATAAGTTCCTTCAAATGTTCATCATCTAATTTACGCCCTGCCGTTTCCATAAAGGTTAAAATGGAACTTTCCGTATGAAAGGCTGGTTTCTTTGTTCGAGACTCAATCAAGTCATACTGAACGATTCTGAAAGAATCTCCTTCTCGTAAAATAGGTATCTGAAATGCTTCAACTGATCCCTCTTCTATATCCTCTTGAAACACACTTAGAAACCCTTTCTCTTGTAGGATCTTTTCTTTTGTACTGTATGCATTAGCCTCTTGATCTATAAAATGTACTTCTCTTACCAGATAGATTGCTGGTTTCATAAAATTCCCGATAAATCGTTTTACAATTAAGTCATATAACTGTTTTTCTAATGGATTTCGGTTGGTCCCGACATATAATTTTGTTGTTGGAATGATAGCAAAGTGACTACTGACTAATTCATCATTAAATGTAGTGTGTTTTTTTGTAATAGAAGATGGGATTACTTGTTGTACGAGATTTGCATAGATGCTTTTTTCTAATGCTGCCATTACTTCCTTCACTCGTTCCACTTGCTCAGTAGGTAAATGCCTGGATGAAGAACGAGGATAAGTAATAAAGCCTTCTTCATACAAACTCTGAATTTGTTTTTTTGCTGTTTCCGCATTTATCTTCAGTTTGGCGTGAGCATCTTTGTAGATATCCGTTAAGTTATATAATAATTTTGGTTTCTTTTTTCTATTGCTTTCTTTAAATTCCGTTACAATTACATTCGTTTCTTTCAAGCTATCTCCAAGCTTTTGTAGTGGCGATGGATCTATCAGTTGATCTTCTGTTTTCATTACTGGTGATAAACCGTTTTCCGTTAGTAGCTTTAAATTGTAATAGGTTTGTTCTTTATAATTTTGAATAGCGATTTCCCTTTGACGGATTTCATTCAAGATACACATTTGAACACGACCAGAAGCCAATAAGAATTGGTTTCTTGCTAGTTTGGATGTACAGCCTCTTGTAACATTAATCCCTAGAATATAATCCAGGTATTGTCTTGCTTTAGCCGATTGTGCAAGCCCGTTATAGTCTGTTCCTGGTTCTAATCGGTTTAATGCTCCTTCTAATTCTGCGGCTTCATAGGAAGAGATAAAAAGACGGGATTCTCGCTTGTTCACACCTGCATATTCATATAATTCACGATAGATAAGCTCACCCTCTCTATCTGCATCACAAGAGTTGACCACATGATCCACATCGGGACGATTTAACAACTTAACTAATATTTGAATTTGTTCTAGACTATCCGATTTCTCTTTATATTCCGGCTCTAAAATAATGGGTAAGTGATCAAATTTAAATTCTTTGTATCTCTCGTCCATCTCCTCCGGATGTTTTAGTTCTAATAAATGCCCCCGGCACCAACTAATAATGTAATTTTTATTTTCATAGTAACCATAATAAGGCTTGCTCCCTGGATATCTTTTTGAGTTTTTAAATCTAGGTGATTTTAATAATTCAACAGCTACCTTCGGCTTTTCTGCAATAAATAATGTTTTTCCCATACGTATTACCTCCTATTAATCTGCAATTTCAGTTTTACGCTTCCATTTCTTATTTCTGCGCTTTTTCATTATTCTGTGACCAAATAATAGCAACATGTTCAAAAAGACAGCTACAAGGAACATACAGCCCGCAAACAGCCATACATTCATGGCATTATCTCCTTTCGTTCTATAAATAAGAAAGAGGGCTTTTCCTTTTACCCTCTTTCATTTTTAGATATAAAAAAATCACTCTCCGCTATCTCAATTGAGTAACAAAAAATGATTTAATCTGGTATTCCTGTTATTAAATTTTTCATCGTTCCATCTCCATTGTTTCTTTTTTTCTACCCGATTTCTTTGTAGACTTCGACTGATCTACATTACCAGGATCTATTTTCTTGTCTTTTTCTTTATCATTCGTTTGTTTTCCATTCAATGGCTGAAAATTTTTATCAAAATCCATTTCCTTTGTAGTTGTTGACTGATTCACCGTTATTCCTTCTTTTCCAAGCTTCTCATCCACCTGGTTTTCTAATTTTACTACGTGTTCCTGGCTTACCAGCTCATTATCAATCGAAACATATTTCGTTGTATAATACCGTTCTTCAGCTTTTACACGAGTGACAATGCTATCAATATTATCTGGTGTCTCTTCATATTGTGAACGTCTGTATGCTTCGAATTTTCGGCTTAAATCTTTATCTAATGTAGTTGGCTCCTTTTCTTTTAAAGGCTGAATTTGTTGATCTAGAGAAGCAATAGGTGCATATCCATCTGTCTTCATTTCCTTATATAATTCCACTTCTTTCTCATTAAATGAGTAATCTTTTTGTGCCTCCGCTTTATCAACCAAGAGTCCATATCGTTCATCTTTTACGATTTCATCTAGACTCATATTTGCATCTTTTTCATAAACAACAAATGACAAATTCCCTCTTCCATAAAAGATAGAACTTTGAACCTTTTCATATAAATCTGGTTTCAAAATGTTATCTAAATAGACATTTTCTCGTTTCCCGTTCTTTTCCATGAGGGAAACATATAAATCGTCCCGATCTGTTTTATCTTGATTCCATACAGACAAATAACTGATATCTTTCGTAACGGCATCCATCATGTGGATTCTTGCAAGCTCTTCATCTTGTATACCGTTTGCTAATACTTCAATTGTAACTAAGTGATTGGGTGTCTCTTTCGGTTTTTCTATTGTATTTTCCTGTGCTTTTTCCATCGGTATTTCTTTGTTATTTCTATAATTCATCACTTCATCTCGTAACGCTTGTTTTACTTCATCCGATAAATACCTTTTCTCGTTTAATACTTGTTCATATGGTGTCTTGTAGTCCCCATCCCCCATATCCAAACGATCCATACTCACAAGCTCCATTCTCCCAAAATCTCTATCTACTTCTTTTGGAATGGCAATATGATAACGAGTTTTATCATATGGTACGTATTCATCCCTTTCTCTTGCTTCCTCTTTTGCTTTTTCAATATTTTTAATGACTTCAGCCATTTTTTCATTGGCCTCTCCAAATGGAATCAACTGACTACCTTTAAAATTTTCGTTTTCGCTCCACTGAACTAACATAGTTGGACGATTTATTTCATTTTGATTTAGTGCTGCATACTTTTCTTGATTCGCTTCGTTAAATGCATCAATAAATTCTTTATCACTCAATTTTTCTGCGCCTTCTACGGGCTCAAACGCTCTGTTTCTATCCGCTTGTTCCCTTAACTCCGTAACGGAAACAAGCTCTTGTGTCGTGTTACTTAAACTCATAAATTCAACCAACAAAATATTTTTTTCGTCCTGCTTTTCATTTCTATTTGCCATACTTTCCACCTCTTTTTCATTTATTTGTTCTTTGTCCTTTTCTAGTGTGTTTTCAATTGTTTCAATAAATTCAATCGAAGTTTCATGTACTTCTTTTAATAATCTTGTTTTATCCTTCATTTCTTTTCCTTGTGTCCAGCTCGCTAAATATCCTAGTGAATATTCGCTTGTATCAATTCCAAAATAAGAAGAAACGGCGTAAGCTGTCATTTCTGCTTGAAACTCTTTTTCTGGTGCTGTGTAATTCATATGTGTCTCTGCTGTATGAAGTTTGGCATGTGCCAATTCATGAAGAAGTGTTTTAACATTTTGTAATTCACTGTTTCTAGGATTCAAAGCAACCTCTTTTGTTAAGGTGTAACTAACCCCCTTTGCGACCCCAAGTTCTTGCTTCGGCTCAATAATTTTCACACCGTTTTTTTTTGCAATGGCTTCCATTCCCTTGTACAAACTCTTGTAATCTGTTACGCTCCCGTCTAGCCAACGATTCGGAAAAATACGAGGAAGATCTTCCGCTTTTGCGTTTGTTTGGGACACATCAAACACATGACCGATAGCAAAATATAAGCGACCTGGTTTCACTTCTACGCTTTTAGATTCAATTTGTTTTTTCTCTTGCTCACTCGCCTTTGTAACGGATTTCCATGTCCCATCTTTATCTTTAAATTTTGCTACAGTTCTGTTTGGAACAAGAATTTTAATTCCTTTATGTCCTACGCCTGTAACAACAGGGAAGCCCGCTTTTTCCCAAAAAGAAAAAGAGCCCACTGCTTGGGCTCCTGGAAATTGTGCTTGTATTAACGAAACATTTTGTGGTGAATATTTATAAAACTTTGCCATAAACGTTAAATATTCTTTCATATCTTCTGGTGTACGAAAATAGCCTTCTACGTTTTTTTCCATCTTTTTTGTTAAAGCTTGAACCTCTTCTCTTTTTTCTTCCGGTGATTTCTTTTGATACTTTTTCTTATAACTTTTACTCATATTCTTCTCCTACACTTTCACTCGCTTTTTGTAATTCCTCCATTTCTTCTTCATTCCATCTCTCAGCTGTATCAAAGAAAAGCTCATGAGTTTTCACATTAACCGGAACTAACATATTTTCTTGATTCATGACATGGACTGCAAGTTCTTCTTCTTGTTCTCGTGTAATTTTGATTGTTAGTTCTTCCTCTTTTACAAGTAAAACAAGTTCACCTTCTCCAACCTCTTTAATGACTCCTAATGCGATATCTTCATGAAATAATAACATCCTACTAACCTCCTTTTTTTTTATAAAAAGAAACAATGTAGCTTACGTTACATTGTTCTTTGATGCCTCATGATCTATACGTTTTTGTCTTGCATTACTAATCCGTTCCGCTACAACTTCTTTTGCTATCTTTACGCCACCGACTTCTATTTTATCTGTTGTAATAATGCTTTCTAAATCCAAGTCGTTAGCAAAAAAGTATCCATTCATTAATTCAATTAGAACTTGTGTATTTCGATCTGCACTATTTGCACCAAGACGAATTTTTGTTAGTTCACTTTTCAACACATCGTGTAGATTCTTTGATACAATTTCGGAAATATAATTCAATGACCATTCTGAACTTTTTGATGCTTGATGCTCCATACAAATTTTCGATATAGCATCACCAGGATGAGTAATATTATTTTCATCCATGTAATCTTGAATGTATTGATGGATATTTTCATTCAATGATATTTTCATTCGTATTTTTTTATTCTCCATGATCTAACCCCTCTCATTTTCATATGCATTTTCCCTTTGCATACGCTCATAATACTTTTGATTTTTCCAACTTTCATATTCACTTTTAAAAGCGCCTTCCACTTTTCTCATAGAATACTGTATAGATACATTCTGCTGAAATTTTCGAAATGACTTTGATTTTTTCATGTGATGGATTCTTTTTTGTTCTTTATCATATGCCTTCATTTCTTGTAAAAAGGCGTTCCCCATTCGTTTATACAGGTCACCGATTTTATTCGTTTTATAATTTTCATATTGCTTCTTATCATACTTTCCTTCCCCATATGCTTCTTTAAAAACTTGCACTTCTTTATCTAACTTTTGGAGAAACTGATCGTAATCTTTTTTATGATGATGTTGAATATACCGACTGCTTAATTCATCAATTTGCGGCTTTAATGGTTGAATCGTATTGTAGCTATATTGCCACTGTCTTTTATCACTTGGTAACTGTTTATAGATTTGTAAAAACAATGGTTTCAAATGTTGATTACGCCAATCAAAAACGGAATCTTCTTTTTTCCTTCCCACCATATTGTTTCGAATTAGATCATTAATTTGTTTTTGTTCCTGCTTACGATCTAACAAATTATTTACGACTTTACCCTTCATTGCATCTAATGTTTTTGGTTTTCTTTTACCACGTTCTCTCGTTGGAAATGGTTCAACAGTCGCTACATGAATGTGAATATTATCCGTATTAAAATGAATGGCTGCCGACCAGATAGAGCTTTTTTCCAACCCCTCTCTTTTTTGCATTTCCTTCATCGCAAGCCGTGTTACATCCATTAACTTTTTTTCATCCAACGTTTTTGTTTTCTCATCATAAATTCCTTGTTTCTCTAACCAGGGATTATGAAAAGAAATGACATCTTGCCACATGATACTTCCATTCTCATGAGCGGTTTTAAACATTTCCTTTAAGGACTTTTTTTCACTTTCTGTTAAACGATTTGCGTGTTCCGTAAATAGTGATGATGTCTTTTCTGAATCCCCCATGTAGTCTTGATACGTTTCAAACATTTTCGGATTCAGCTTCACTTCACTTTTCGCTTCCTCCCGATCTACATAATCAATATAGTTTTGAAAAGCATCCGAACTTGGCAACACAAATTTCGTTTTTAAAACAACACCTGGTGTGACGGAAGATTGAACAGGAATGGCATTATTCATTTTCAACATCCTGCATCATCATTTGAATAAACTCATTCATTTTTTCCATTGCGCTATAACAATCACTCATCATATGGATATTCTTTTCAATGAGATTTTCTAATTCCATTTCCCTTTTATTTTGTTGCTGAAAAAATGCCAACATTTCAATTTGAGCTTTCAAAAATTTTTGTCGGGATATTCCCTTTCTCTTTGCCATTTCATCTATTTTCTTTAAGGCAACTGGATCTATATCTCTTATTTTTAGATTCACAATTTCGGCTCCTTTCTGCAATTCTGGGTAGAGATCAAAAAATAGTGAGAAGAGCATAAGGGGTTTCTGCCCCCACCGAGGGTGTGGGGCTAGGCGGAGCCTAGCGAAACGATGGGGGCAAGAAAAGAAGTTGAATGTCCCCATAGTGTCCCTACCTTTTTTATTAATGTCTCCACCATGTCCCGTTATTTTTTCTTAATGTCCCTTTCATGTCCCCTTATTTCACCTCAATGTCTCCATCGTGTCCCTATATCTTTTTTCACTTTTTATTAATTTCTTGTGCCTTTTGCTCTAATTTTTTGATCTTATCTCGTGCGATTTTTTGTTCGCCTTTAAACAATTCCACGTTCTTTTCTGATGATTTTATTTTTGATTCTAAAGATGCTATTTTTGATTGAGTTTCCGTTTTTTCTGCTTCCGTTTGGTACTTCATTTCATCTTGTAATTCTTTTACTTTTTCATAAACTGTCTTCGCATTTTCTTCTTCCAGTTTGATTGCTTTCCCATAATTTTTTATCTTTGTTTCGATATCCTTTTTGTCCCATTCTATAAAATCTAGCTCATATGTTTTTTTATCTTCAGCTATCAATTCGTCATTCGCTTTTGTTTTTCTTTGATCGGTAAAAATCGTCTGAACTAATTTATTCGGACTTTTTGTTGCTGCATTTTCTTCTTCAGATTCGTTTACATCTTGTGTAAATTTACGAATATCCATTTGTTCTTTTTCACCATTTTTATTGTAAATATCGAAAGCTAACGCTCCCCAATTCGGAGATAAGTCTTTTACTTCTACTACGTATTTTCCGTTCTCCTCATACAATACTTTGACAGGTAATTGAACACCTGGATTTGCTTTTTGCTGTGCTTTAAATGTATATCCTATTTCCTCATATCCTTCTAATCGAAAGTAAATTTGCATAAAATTTTTGTGTGGATTGTATTCCCTTTTCTCTACAATCAATTTCCCCATACCCGACAACTTAATTACTTTATTTGTCTCTGTATGAAATAGTTTTTCATCGTTTGGCATGTAAATTTTAGATGTTAGGAAAGCGAAAAAACCTAAAAATAGAAAGCTTATAATTGTTAAGTAGATCCACGACTTATTTTTTCTTAGATTGATTCTTTCACTCTTCTTACCAATTGCACCTATCACACTCTCACCCCACCTTTTTCGTTATAAAACTTTCATATTTAACTCTTCCACACTTGTAACTCGCCATGTTTCATTTTCTTTTTTAATGATGATTCGTAGCACATTGTTTACTTTTTCTTCTCGGTTTTGCGTTGCATCTGTCGTGACATTTATAAATTCAGCTAACACATTTACTTCCTCTTTATCCGGTTCATTTTCTTGTAAATAAAACTTCATTTCTATTGGTTTTGTTTTATAGGTATCTCCTAGTTCGTATTTATCAGTTGGATAAAATTGTTGTAAAAGTTCTTCACTCATAATGGATTTTGCCTTTTCTTTTCGCTCGCTGTACCCTTCTTTTTCTCTGTGAAATGATAATTGAATAAACGTTTCGGCTGTCGTTAAATACGCACTTCTCTGTTGTTCTTGTGCGGAAGGAAGCACCTTATCCAGTCGTTTTTTTAAGTCTTCATTTTGTTTTGTTAGTAATTCATTTGAAAGTTTTAACTGTTTTTCTTCGCCATCGCTCATTGATTTTTTGCTCAAATAGATATTAAAAGCTGTTACACCTACAACTAAAATGACAAACACAATAAACAAAGATTTTCGTTTATCTTTCATTCTTTTAGTCTCCTATTCTTTCGGTTTTTAGAACCTTCTTACATGACCAGAAAAGACTTTTTTCCAATACGGATTATTTAAATCTTCAATAGAAACACCTTTATTCGTTTGACATCCAATAAAAGTATTTTTATCAATTACAATACCAACGTGTCCGTCATGTTTGTAGGTATCAAAGAAAATAACGTCACCTGGTTTCATATCATTTGCTGATACTTTTGTACCAATTTTATTTAATGTTTCCGTACTTACTGCTCCTATTGGACTGGTATACATACCTACTTGTTCGAACGCCCAGCGTACAAAACTTGAACAATCAAAAATCCCTCTTGCGATGTCATTCGTGTTACGTCCTCCACCAAATACATAGGTAGAACGTCCTATCCATTGGCGACCTACATCGGCAACTTTCGAACCGCTACTTCCTCTACTTCCTGGATTTCCTCCGCCACCAGAAACGACAGAACCTGGCTGATAATATTTTAAAACTGCGTCAACGTACAAAATATCGCCGTAGCACGCTTGATATGGTACGGCTTCTGGTCTAAGGCAATGATACATTCCGGTATGTTTTACTTTTTGATACTGTTGTTGTGAAAATTTGATTGCTAATTCTTTCGTGTACTTGCCACCATTTGCGCCAACAAAATCAAAAAATCCTGTCCCGAAATTGTAGGCTTGAAGGGCGGTTTTGATATGATCCATATCCCCAGGACTCGTTACTCCGGCTCTTTCTATCGCATGTTTAAACTCCTGTACACCAGCCCAAATACTGTAGTCTGGATCTGTAATACAGTTTGGTGATTTACAATATTTCGTATTAAATGCGCCTTCGGAACTCTGCATCGGATCACTACCACGTCCTCCGCTCTCTTGCATCATTTGTGCAAGCATTAAAGCGACAAACGGTTCCACGCCAAAAGCTTTTGCATGCTTCCGAATCGTAGGTTCCCATTTTAGAACTTCAGGTGAAACATTCATGACTTGCCCTTCACCTGTATACGTAATATCACCCGTGTCTGTTCCACTATCACTCCCCATTGCCGCAATAAAAATGCTTACTACTCCAAGTAAAAGAAAAGAAAAAAGACCCATCACAAGTAGTGCTAAAGTGATGAGCCATTTCTTTGGTATAATCTTTAAAACTAGATGCATAGTATTAAGCACCTCCCCCGAATAACATCAATTCTTCATCTGTTACTTCTACATGAAAATGAATGTTTTTTACAGCCCCAATACTTAAGATGACATCCCCTGTTGGCAAATGTGGAATCGCTGCAATCTCACTTTCACTTAACTGTCCTGCAAATACTTTTCGTAACATATCTAAACTGTTATTATCTTGCTGCATGATAAATTTGTACTGTGTAAGTTCAAATAGTTTTTTAATTTCATCAATCATTTCTTGTGAAGATCCTTCCGGTACAAAATCACGAATCGTGTGACTTGCATATAAAAGCCCTGCAAAGTATTTTCGATCTTCTCGGCTAAGTTTCGTTAAAAATTGTAGCGCATGAGCACTTTCTTTTTTCGTGTTGATGATATGGTGCGCCTCGTCAATAATAATGAAATAACGAGTTACATCTTCAAAAGCAAGTTGCTTTTTATTAAAGGCTTTTAATTGAGGCGCACCATTTGAAATCATTTCATCCCAAAGGAGATTTAACACATTAAAGATCTGTGCCTGGAATACTTCTGGTTTAAAGCTGGATATATTCCGTAAGGAAAAGGATACAACTTGTTCTTTCTTGAAATCTTCAATTGTAGTATGACCATCAAATAATTCTGCATATGCTTCTACTAAATTTGTAAGATTTAATTCAATTAATTCTAAACGATGAATTCTACTGTCTCCTAAATTATCATGATGCTTTCTAGCTTCTACATCTTGATATAATTCTTTACGAACAAACATTAAAAAGTCAGAGAAAATCGGATATTCTTTTGATTTTCTTGTTGTAATTTCATTTTTCGCTCCTTTTTCGTCATTCCATAATCCCATACGAATATATAATTTACGAAGCAAATTTTCATATTCTTTAATTTCATCATCTTTTGCTTCTGGCGCAATGAATCGATAAAAAATTGTCAATTTAGATAGATGTTGAGTGAAACTAACTTCTTCAAGTTCTGCTGTTTTGTACACTTGAAGTGGGTTAATTTGACCTTGAGAACCGTCTAATGAGATGGTCTTTCCTCCTAGTTCTTTCACTGTATCTGTAAACTCTTCTACAACATCAAATATCCGAACAAAATGACCCTTACTTGCATAATCCACACTTTTCTTTTTTAACAATGTTGATTTCCCCGCACCAGACTTCCCAATCATTACACCGTTATAACTCTTTCTTTGATTGTCTTTATGGAAGATATCAAAAATAACATTTCCTTTTGTTTTCGTTGTTCCATAATACGTACCGTATGGATCGTGCAAATAGGAATAATGAAACGGACACCCACCAGCCAAACTGACTGCCGGAATTTCTTTCCCTTTTCTTCGGTTCACATAATTTTTTTGTGTATCAAAGCTCGTTACGAGTGCATCCCATTCATACTCTTGTTCATTTAAAAAGACAGCTCCTCGAAAGTTATAAGGTTCTAATGTTTCCAGGATTTCTTTTACTTGTTTTTCTAGCTCATCTATTGTTCTAGCGGAAACATAAATACGAATGTGAATACGTTTCATGACCTCACCTTGTTTCAAATCCGTATAGAGAGCTTCCAGCTCTAAAAATTCATTTTTCGCATCGATCCGATCTATATTATCCTTCGCTGTATCATGCCGAACACTTTGTTCACTCATGGATTTATTAATCGATTCAACAACTTCATTTCGATTATCACTCATGACATCTAATGTTGTAATCACATTTGGCATATTCATAATTTGCTCTAACCAAAAATCATTTACCTCTGTTGGATAATCATAGACATGAATGCAAGTACCTAATCCATCACCTGTTTGAAAATAACTTTCTTTAAAACTAATTCCCCCTTGTGGCTGAACTCTAGCCACTAAATAAGGGTTGTAACCTTTCTTCTTTTTTAGTTCTTCTTGTTTTTCCTTTTTTGATTTTTTACTTTTGAACGCAAACATATTGTTGCCCCCTTACTACCATATATTTTTCGTTCCTAATTTTGCATTTTGATTGAACAATTTAAACATAAGCTCTAACTTTTTCTCTTCATCCACCTCTAATAGTTCAGTAGAGCGCTTGATATATCGTTTTGCTGCATCTACACGTTCTTTTACGATTAATTCTGTTTCTCCGTAAATAAATAAGAAGGCTTCCCGATTGGTTCTGCCCCATTCTAAAAACTGAAGTTCTTTTAACTTTTGATTTAAAATTCGTTCATACAAAGGACTAGTACATTCTTTAATTTTCTTCTCAATATATCGTTGTTGTTCGGTTGTTTGACATGGGAAGTTTAAAAAAACGAGTTTAATGGACTGTTTGTAAGCTTGATAAAAATACGCATGTGAGAAAATAACAAATGCTTGCTCGTCGCTATTCTTAGAGAACATATCATCACCTTCCACTTGAAGAATTTCTAAAAACTCCTCATTTTTCAGTTCAAATATGCCATCCTCTGTCATGTCTACAATTTGCATAATTTCCGCAATGCTTTTCTTTACCTTTGGTGGCGCTTCTTTCTTTTTTCTAGATAAAAAACCTAACAGTTTTGGATTTTTCTTTTTTGAAACATCTTTCTTTGGCTTTTCTTTCTTCTGTTTTTTTACTTGTGGTTCTACCTTTGGTTTTTCTTCTTTCTTTTTGTCGGGTACCACTTTCACAATTTCTTTTGGTTCAGTAATTGATTCTTTTACATTTTTTTCGTTAAATCGAAATGCATTTTTCTTCGGTCTTTCTAGTTGTTTTGGCTTTTCTTTCTCTATATCTTTTTCGCTAAATAACGCCATATGTGATCCCTCCCTTATTGATCGTTATCAATGGCGCAATATGCACCTTTCCTTCTTAGCAATGTAATAATCAATACTTCATACATTCGTTTTTGTGGATTCGTACTTGGTCGCCAAATCATGATAATTGCAATAGCTACCATGAAAAGAATAAATGGTAACTGAAAGGACTCATGTACGAAATTCCTAAGAATCATTGTTACAACTAGTAAACCAATTAATAAAAAGAAATCTATTAAATAAAGTACTTTATTAATCCGTAATTCTGTACTGATTTCCTTCGGAATCCGATAGCTTCTCATCGGGATTCCCTCCTTTTCGACAATAAAAAATAAGCGTACGATTACGCTTATTTTTTATCCGTATTCTTTTTATTTTTGCTCACGATATCTCTCCAACTTTTACCCGTATTTTGACCCATTTGATAAAAACGCTTTGTATTTTGTACCGTTTCAGAATTATGAATTCGTTCTTGTACTCCTCTTACTTTTTGTTTTACCGATGATGTAGTATTTTTAACCTTTTCGGTTGTATATTGTCCTAATGTCCGTGTTTCTTGACTTCTACTTGCTGCCACTTCTTTATCACTTTCATAAGGAATAATTGGGCTACTATGTGTCACCGTTACTATGTCGGCTGATGCCGGGCTACTTCCGCTTGGTGTTGATTTTGGTGCTTCCACTGGTGCCGGGCTACTTCTACTTGGTACTGATCTTGGTGCTTCCACTGATGCCGGGCTTCCTCCACTTGGTACTGATCTTGGTGTTTCCATTGGTGCCGGGCTACTTCCACTTGGTACTGATCTTGGTGCTTCCACTGATGCCGGGCTACTTCCACTTGGTACTGATCTTGGTGCTTCCACTGGTGCCGGGCTTCCTCCACTTGGTACTGATCTTGGTGTTTCCATTGGTGCCGGGCTACTTCCACTTGGTACTGATCTTGGTGTTTCCATTGGTGCCAGGCTTGATGTTTGATTTCCTTCATTTGTTCCCTGTCTTACTGTTCCTGGTGTTTGACTTCCTTCATTTGCTCCTTGTCTTACTGTTCCTGGTGTTTGACCTCCTTCATTTGCTCCTTGTCTTACTGTTCCTGCTGTTGGATTTCCTTCATTTGCTCCTTGTCTTACTGTTCCTGCTGTTGGATTTCCTTCAATCGCTCCATTTGATTTTCCAGCTTCTTTCATTTCATCTTGAAGACTTGTTGTTCCCGATTCTTGCCCATTCGCTCCCCCTGGGTTTTCGTTCCCTCCTTTTTTCATATCTTCTTGAATAGATGGCGTACCACCATTCTTTTTATCTTTTTCCTTATTTAAGTTACCTTTTTCTTTTTTTGCTACATCATTACTATTTGCTTTTTTCTGATCCGCTTTTTTCATTTGATCTTGCAAGGACTCTTTATTTTCAGACTCATTCCCTTTTTTCAAACCGCTTATAAGCCCTGCCACGCCACCTGTTGCCATCGCTGCCGCACTTGCTGTTTTAGCTGCTGCAACACCCGTTCCTTCTGCTGCACCTTTCGCTCCTTTTCCAATCATATTTCCGAGACTCTTCATAGGTTTTGAATTTGCAAGACTGCCAATTCCTTTGCCAAGTGCGAAACCACCTACTAACATACCCCAACTGCTCTTTAATCCAATATCTATTCCAAATAACCTTTCTACGGCTGCTGGACCATCTAGAACAGCCATACTAAATGCGGCTAATGCAATCAGATACGGTACACCATTTAATTTGTCATGGAGAAAAGCTGTTCCTATTAGGTATAGCTTCAAAGATAGGAATATCATAATCGTTGCTATAAATATATTGAGGATATTAGATAATACAGCTTTTAACTTTTGACCATTCGCAACATCGGCTGGTGCTAATATATTTGCTAACAAGTAGTTAAAAGACAATTCATAAAATAATCTAGCTAATTTAATACTTACTAATAACAAAGTTAATCCTGTTATCAGCAAAGTAAAGAATATATTCCAGAAATTCCAATGCCAGCGATAATACTTTTCTGGGAAGAAATCAAACCATCCATCTTTTAATTCAGCTAAAGATGCAACTCCCATCCCATCCATTACTCTTTTATTTTTTAAAATTTCCTGTCCGTCATCTGATAACTTTTTATCCTTTGCAAATTCAAAATCTTTATCTATTTTTTCAGTAATATCTATCTGCCTGATGTTTTTTTCTGGAATATGATTCTTCGGATTCATGTCTTCTTTCTTTTTCCATTTATTTTCATCTATTACTGCTATATCTGTTATATTCTTCTTAATAATTTCATCACTTAAGGAACCTTTTTGTTCTGATTTTACAACTGCTATGGCATCATCGGTGAACTTATCAACCTTTGTCATACCAGTACTTAATAAACAAAGTACACTCAATGTTATGAAAATATTAATGATAATTTGAGAACGGTTCATTTGTTTGTTCATAATGAACATATAGCCAATATATAAAAACGATATGGCTAAAAGAACGACAAACAATGGATATAACATATCAACAAAATTTTGTATTTCCGGTGAATTAAAGAATCCTTTAATCCCCAGTATGGCATCTGTCACACCCTCTAAAGCATCTACAACTAAAGATAAGCCTACAATTAGGAACCATCCTAGCCAACGCAATACATAATTCACGATGTCTCCTACTTGAAGATAATCCGAGAACGCTTCTATAGTTTTTAAAATCTCTTCATCTTTCACGATTTATCCTCCTCTCATGCTTATTACTGCCCTAATACTTCTTTTGCTGCCCAATTCACTCTTTCATTCAATCTGTCAATACGAATAATCAATTTCCCTTTTTGTTCCCGATCTACTGAAAGGAAAAGAACCGCATCTTCCAGACCAAGAATGACCTCATTTTCTTCTGTTACAAATGGCGAGTAACTATCTAAAATCAATTGCATTTTATCCGTTATTGTTGGTACACCCATTACCTCTTCCCCCTTTATATTTGGATTCAAAAAAGCACTCAATCATTTGAGTGCTTTCTAACTTGTTATTTGTTCTTTTTCTTCTAAATCACGCAAGATTCGATTAATCTTGTTTTCGACTGCTTGATAAACACTTTTGTCGATGTGGTCATTGTGAGCTAACATTTGAAATTCACTGTAAAACTCACCCATTTCTTGATTTTCAACTTCATCTATTGCTTTTCCTAACTGCGCTAAAAAGAACTTATCAACCAGTTTTAAAACAGCTAAATCAGATTCAAAAAATTCGCTAACCGTTTTTTCTTTCCAATTTTCAATGGAGAGGGAATCAAATGGGCTATCTTCCTGCTGAAACGCCTCTTCCGGAATTTCTTCATCAATTCCCATCATTGTTGGTTCTTCGACTGGCTGCTGTGTCTCTATTTGAGAAGAAGTTTCTTGTTCTGGTTCTGATGTTTTGTTCTCAATTTGTTCTGCTTTTCTCTGTCCTAGAAAATCTACAATAAGTGATTTTGGATTTACATCATCATGTAGAGAATCAATATCTATATCTAAAATAGATTTATCTGTATCGAACTCTACTCCTAAGTACTCCCATCTGTATTTTAAGGCTGTTTCCCCCGTATTATAAATCGGGCGAGGTCTGATCCGTTTTCTGTTATTATCCTGACGTTTTATGACACGAATAACGGCACTTTCTCCTTCTTTAAAATTCATAAGTTCATTTGCTGTTAACAGTGGGCGTTGGTCTAGACCTTCCGTTTTATTTTTATCAGTAGAAAGACCTTTCCCACTTCGGGAAGGTAGGTTAATCGTCTGATTCCCTAGTTTTTTGGATACTTTTTCGGCGGTTTCTTGATCGTTCGTTAGAATGTAGATGGTATTCCCACAGTTTCCATCAATCGTATCTGCATCTTCACCATACTTATTTTTTAATTGTGCATATGCCTGGATGATAAGGTTAAAGCGAACATTCCTACCAAGACAAACCGTGATAATATTTGCCATTCCTTCAATACTCGGCATATTTCCAAACTCATCTAGGCAAAAAACCACTTCACGGTGACATTTCCCTCCACGAGCGAGAGATGCACCCTTTGCCAATATAAAATAAAGCTGTCTTACAAAAATAGAAGCAATCACATGGTTCGAAGAATCAAAGTCTGGTGTAATCATAAAAATAGCGACTGGCTTATCGAAATAATCCACTTTTGTTATTTTCATATCTTCATTTTCTTCTACTACTTTAAATTCTGTATGACCCGTTTTTTCATCTATTTTTGTAATAGTAATAGATGTTTTCGTTTGAGGGTTTTCTTTTTCATTACATTGAATGGTATCTCCAACTTGTATTACTTGTTTGAAATCTAATGCAAAACGTCCTGTAATATCTGCCTTGATAGACTCCTTTGAGCCATCTGGAAATACAATGTCTACTCGTTTTCTAGGTGTCACTTTTCCTTTTATCGTTTTTCCAAAACCGACACGTTTTAAATCCACACTATTTTTTGCTGTCATTTTAGCGATTTCATCAAATGTAAAAATAGAAAGTCCGTTCATTGTTTGAGTGAAAATTCCGCCTCGTGTCGTTCCTTTTGAGAAGTTTGAGGTTGCATATTGCATCTTTGCAACGCTATCCGCTGGTAAGCCTTCAAAGTATAAATCTAATGCATTTTGTGGATCTGCTTCTGGATCTACGATTACCTCTTTTGAACCAAGTTCTGATAACATATTTGCAACTGCATACATTGTGATTTTTTCTTCTGTACCTTCCGCAATACATTTATCTGTAACGGCTAATATCATGGCGTTACACAAGCTCATAGCGCACTGTTGCCAAAAAGGATCTTTTACAGTTGGGTTGTAATACAAAGTGTGTGAGAGTGTCTTACATAATGCTTGTGCCGTTGAATAATCTCCATCTTTATAGGCATCTTTGACAAGCTGCAATAAGTTATAGCTCATAGAATCAAGTGGAGTTAACAGGTTCAAAACTTCAATGTGATAACCTCGTTCTTCCAGCGTTTCTTTCGATGCGCTGAACAATTCCCCCTTTGGATCATTAAAAATTAGGGAGGGTTTATGTTCCGCTCTAGAATAGACATCAATTGTAGGAAATACATAGGTTTCTCCTTTACCAGAGCGTGTTGTACCAATAATTAAGTTGTTTACCGGGCTATCATCAATGAATACCTTATCACCTAGTCGGGAGATAACAACACCACCGCCACCTTTAAATGATTCCTCTCGATCTGGTACAGCTCGGTATTGCTTTTTCAACTCTTCAACTGTTGTAAAACGACTAGAACCTTTCTGATGATTATTTAAGTTTTTAAAGGAAGATTTCAGCTTATACACCGTTCTTGCAATAGTTCCCATCACTACAAGGAAAACAAACAAGTAGTAAATTGGATGCTCTGCAATTGGCATCCGAAAAAAAAATCCTATCTCCATATGAAACGGTTTGGGATGTAATAAATCACTAAAAGTTGTTTCTATCAGCTCTAAGGATAAGTTGAGTAAAAAATTAGCGATCAATAACATTCCAACAAACAAAAAAGCACTCAATGGAATGAGTACTTCTTTTTCAGCTAATTTATATTTGATTGATATTTTTTCACTATACATATCAAAGCATCACCTCTGTTCAATCTAGCTTCAAATTAAAAAGGTACTCTTTTTATGAGTACCCTTTTTGACAATATCAGTTGGTTTTTCTTTATTTACTCGCTACCATCTTTTCATTTTGTTTCAGAACTGGCTTTTCTGGATTTGTTGGTTTTTCCGACTCTGTTGGCTTCTCTGGATTTGTTGGTTTCTCCGGTTCTGTCGGCTTCTCTGGTTCTGTTGGTTTCTCCGGTTCTGTTGGCTTCTCTGGATTTGTTGGTTTTTCCGGTTCTGTTGGCTTCTCTGGATTTGTTGGTTTTTCCGGTTCTGTTGGTTTCTCCGGTTCTGTTGGCTTCTCTGGATTTGTTGGTTTCTCTGGTTCTGTTGGTTTTTCCGGTTCTGTTGGCTTCTCTGGTTCTGTTGGTTTCTCTGGTTCTGTTGGTTTCTCTGGTTCTGTTGGTTTCTCTGGTTCTGTTGGTTTTTCTGGTTCTGTTGGTTTTTCTGGTTCTGTTGGTTTCTCTGGTTCTGTTGGTTTCTCTGGTTCTGTTGGCTTCTCTGGTTCTGTTGGTTTTTCCGGTTCTGTTGGCTTCTCTGGTTCTGTTGGTTTTTCCGGTTCTGTTGGCTTCTCTGGTTCTGTTGGTTTACCTGGATCTGTTGGTTTTTCCGGTTCTGTTGGTTTTTCCGGATCTGTTGGTTTTTCCGGCTCTGTCAGTTTCTCTAGATTTGTTGGTTTTTCTGGCTCTATTGGCGGCTTTGGTTTTTCTGACCCTGTATTTTCCGTATTACCATTCTCACCCCCCGTTATAATTGGTGGGTTCACAATTGCATCTGGTTTCTTCTCTGGTGGAAGAATATCGCCTATACTCGCTACTGAAGAATCAATATTTTGATCACCAAATGCAAAATGATCTCCATTCACGGTGACTTGTGGCTTATTATCTGTAATAGCTGCAATTACATTATCCTTTGCTGTATCTTGAATTGATTTATCTTTCGTTTCTTTATCAAAGAGTGCTAGAACACGAGAAGTCGTTTCATCTCCATTTTGAAGATTACTTACAATAGATTTTTCTTTAAAATTAATTTTCGATTTATCCAGCTCTTCGAGAACATAAGCAACTTCATTATCTTTACTTTGAATTGCATTCTCTGTAATTGCTTCGAAATCTTGTTTGTTCAGATCTTCTTTCTTTTCATCCGGTTTCTTCTTATCTACCTTTTTTGTAATGGCTGTTTTACTTTTGGATGATTCCTTACTTCCAAACCAACTGCACCCTGTCGTACTCAATATTAATGAACCACCAAGAAAAACAATTCCCATTTTTTTGTACAGATTCTCATAATTTAAAGGCATGTTATTCTCTCCCCCTTAGATGTTCTGTAGATCTTTATCAATTTTTTCAATCTTAGCTTTCTTTTCCTCTTCACTTACCGTAGATTGTTGAATATCTCGTTTCTCTAATTCTTTAACCTCTTTCATTACGTTTTTATTTCCTTGCGTTTTAGCGAAGGAATAACAATCTTCATATTTTTTTAGATTTACAAAAGCTTCAACAATGAGTTTTTCACGTCTACCGTCCATATTGACTTTCCCCTTAAGCTTAATTACCTCCTCATATTTCTTATTAAGTGCTGCCTTTTCAAAGTCGATTACATCATTTTTGACATCAATATCATTGATTTTATTCATGTTGTCTATCCCAATAAAATAAGCAACCACACTTTCTGCAAATTTCGGCTCATATTGTAATGCTTTATTTGCCTTTCCGTTTAATAAATAAGTAAATAAAACTGCCTTCTGACTATCTTTATCTAATTCTGTGTAATTGACCTTATCGAAGTATTTAACGGCTTCTCCATACTGTTGAATAGCTGCCTGTTGTAATCCCTTTACTACATATTGTTCAGAACCAGCATTTGCACTCGAAACTGGATCGGAAGAGAGTAACTTAAAGGCAAATATGGCACCAGCTCCAATTAACACCATGCTCCCTATAACACTCGCAATAATCTTAAATCCTTTTCTATTTTCCTTTTCAGGCTTTACTTGTGGCTCTATTTCATTCGATGGACTAGAAGGAGGTTCTTCCTTCCTTACTGGTAATTCTTCTTGATATTCATATTCTTCATGAAAAGGAGAATCATTGATTTCCCTTTCTAACGTTTCTAACAGCTCCTTTTTTTGTTCCTCTTGTTCCGGATCTAATTGCATCACATTCATTTTTTTAGAAATGTGATCAAAAATGTGATCTGCATATCTCGAGCCAAGCGATAACGTACCGTTATAAATTTCATTAGAATGACCATCTAACAAATCGAAATCAATATGTTCTTGCCGCCCTGCCTCTCTATAAACTCGTTCTAATCGCTTCGTTAAGATATAAGCTTCATGAAACGAATATTGCTTACCCGAATCAATTTCTGTTCCATTGCTACTCTTAAAAATGACAAACATGGCTTCTCCTTTCTTCCGTTTACTTTAAATTCACTTCGACTGATCTCTTGAATTATTATTTTCAACTTTATTGGTTGCGTACTTATGATAGATACAAAAAACAGAAATCAATAACCAAATAACGATGAAGAATATCAAAGCTCTTAACAGCCCATCTGTTGTTGGTACTGTCATAATCGGTTGTATATTACCAATAACCGAAACGCTCTCCAATACACTTGGTAATCTCATAATTAACACCCCGATTGCTTAATAAAACTAAAATTCCATGAAAAAAAGGCAACAAAAAAAGCCATACCCTTTGCATAGCCTCCTCATTGCCTTAATTATATTTTTCACTATTTCATCCAGAAAAACGGGAATAAGATTTGACCAAATTTCACATTGCTATTTACGCTCTCTGCTAAGTATTGGCATCCCATTACGATAACAAGTCCGGCTGCCCCACCAATAAACCACCAAATACATTTATGTCTTCCTCGTTCACCGCCCCAAATTAATAGATAAGCGCCCCAGCAAAATACAATTGCTGTACTCACCATTGCTCCTCTTTGCATCCATGTAATAAATGAATTCCCCGTATTAATTAGACCATCCATCGCATCACCTAACACTAACATTTGAGATAATGTTTCCAACATTGACATATACATTCACTCCCTTTTCATTTTTAAATGCTTATACGTTACTAAGCTGACTTGATTCATTCGCCTTGCTGTCTTCCTTTACTTCTGTTGCTGTTGCTTTATAAGCTTGTAAAGCTTTCATTACTAAATCTTGATTTTCTTCAATGTATTTCTGGTGATGTAAATGAAGCCAATGGTTATAATCCTGACCATTGGCTCTTAGTAAGTTTGCTACCATATCTTTTTCTTTTTTTAACTCCCTCTGTGTAATCGCCACTATATCACCACCTTTCAATGATTATGTGATTACTTCTGATATTGTTCTTTGCAATTTTGGACAAAATAGATAACTTCTTTTTCAAGTTCTGACTCTTTAAATGTGGAAAAATCAATATCTTTCTTCAATTTTCCTTTTTCATAATAAGCAAGGGAATCTCTTCTTTGTGATAATCCCCAATCATAAGGGTTGCTTGAACCTGGTACATCTTCACGCTTTTCATTCAATTCTTGTATCTGAACCTTTTCTTGCTGTGCTACTTTTTTTATAATATGAAGCCAATTCTCTCTTTTCTTCTTAGTGGAATTTAGCATAACAAAACCTGTGCCATCCTCACTCATGAACTTCTTCATTTCTAACGGACTAAGTTCCATTACTTCCCCTTCTCCCGAACTAAAGACAAATGTTGAACCAATACCAATTGCAATTAACAGTCCAACAACAGCGGAAATGATCCACCCTTTACGACTCATGTGTGTTCCTCCCTATGTCATATTTTTATAAGCGATTTTGAAGTGTGATGAGACACTTTTAAACTCCAACATCTGTCTTTATTTTATAACATTTAAAGGAAAGTGGGATAGAAAATGGAAATATCATTTATGGCTGGAATGACGAACCCTGTATTGGCATGCGTATAGAGACTAATCCCGACCTAGCTTCTATATGCCCAATACCGCACTACGTATTTTGGCGTGAACGTAGAACCTTATGTATCTACTGTTGTGATGTTCCTCGCTTCTTCAGAATGTCAAAATGGGATATTCCTCACGAGTACTGACACAAACAGGTCTTTGATACACTGCATTTCCCAGTGGTCACAGATGAGTTTTACGATCTTACTCACCCAACGATAATCGTATACCTAACCCCTCTAGTGACCTTTCGAAGGGAGGCACGCATATATATTGAAAGCCGTATATCATCCTTTTACATCAATACTGAAAGGAAAAGATACGCAATATATATCTAAATTGTCAAAGAGCAAATTACTTTGTGCTATGTTCTCAGCACACTTCAAAATCGCTTTTTTTATTTACACTTTTGTTTTACAGCTACTAATTCCGCATGTTTATTTTTTCGTTTAGCAATTAAGTTTTGATGTTCATCTCTAACCGAGCGCACTTGATAATAGATTTGAGCCACTTTTTCAATGCTTCCTGTGCTATTTTCAATTGCGATGGTACCTTTCAGTTCGTATGTTTTTCCATCAAAAGTTTTAACACTATGAGCTTGTGATGCCGCAATATCATAAAATGTGAGTCTTTTTTCTTTTCCCATATGAACGCCTCCTATTTTTGATAGAGAAGGGAGAAAAACGCTTCTCCCTTGTCTAGTTTTCTAGCCATCTAGATAGGATGAAATAGTAAACAAGTGCTTTAGATCATGCTAGGATTGTTGTGTTATACGAGGTTATGATGCGTTGTGCTGCCTCTTTTCCGTATATGTGCTGTAATGCGGATTGAGATTCAACTACGATTGAATGCTGAATGTGGTATGTTGCGCTTTCTTTTAAAAACTGCTCCATATGAGGGATCGGGTACAAATCATATTGATGAAATACCAGGTGAATCGGTCTTATATTCTTGCATTCTGTTAGATATTGAAGAAAATTTGATAATGCTTCTCCTCTCTCTTGATACGTACTTGTTTCCGTTTCGATACTGATATACACAACCGATTTTTGCTTTACATCCATTTCAAGCATTTCATAACCCATTAGTAAATCATGTTTGATGGTGTGATATCCTTGTTTTCGTTTTTCGTGATGGGTATCTTCATAAAAGATGCCTTTCGGATCAAAAATGAAAATAAAATCATCGGCTGTTTCCTTCACACCTTCTATGACCGTTTTATAAGCTCCAAAACGAGCTTTTATGACACCTGCAATCTTTTCCCCTTCATTCAGTTCTTTCAACGCTCTAATCACCTTTGTATACTTCTTAGCTACGCCTAACATGTATTGCACTCCTTCCTATTTCATTTTCCTCTTCTGACTACTACTGAAACCAAAAATACTCTTTTTGTTCCCCTTGCTTTTCACGTTGATGTTTTTCAAGAATGTATAGCAAAGTGATAGTTATCGCATCCCTTGTTTCTTTTGAATAAAGACCTAGCTCATGGAAGATATGATATGCTGGGTGCTCATTTTCGAGCGAATTTACTACCTCTACCAAGTTCGCTTCACTCTCATACATTTTTTCCGTGAACTCAATAACTTTTTTCACATCTAGGTAATATAGGTTTTTATGCCGTTGATCGAGATACAAAATACTTCCTGCCAATAATTTTGTAGCGGATTCTATCCAATAATCATGTTGCTTTAATGGTTTAATTACAGTTTGAGCGATTGAAATTGCTTGCATCAATTCTTCAGGTAACCAAGCACTCTTGCCCTGCATAACGCCTTCCCCAGGTTTCCCTAAATTTTTCATTTTACCGACGTAGATTTCTGACATTTCATTTCATCTCCCTCTCGGTTTCTTATATATTGCTCCCTATCCAAAAAACAACTGTCCAAATGGGAATTACGAGTATGCATCCATTTCGAAATCCAATAGCAAACCCTAACGGATTTTCATCTACTTCAGTAAAATGAGCCTCATCTTCTTTCATATCATGATTGAGCTTTCTTACAGTTTCTTACTGCAAATACAGCTCCAATAGCTCCAAGTACGACACATGCAAGACCAATCCATCTTATGTATGGATTTTCAGCTTTACCGCCTGTTGTCGGAAGATACGTTTCAATTTTCTTTGGTGTTTGTTCTAGATGTGGTTTCTCTAATTGGGGAATGACAGGTTTTGGGATTTCTTTTGGTTATTCCGGTATCTGTGGTTGTGGCACTTCTGGTTTTTCTGGCTTTTCTCATTGTGGTGTCACTGGTGGTGGTAGCTTCGGTTTCTTCTGATTCTTCACCATATGCTTAATGAATTTAGTCTTTATATTAAAAAAAACAATTATAAAATTGTATCTTTTATAGATTGTTCATTTACAATATAAATGTATAATTATTTTTCATGAAAATAAATCATTCCAACTTTGCTCGATAATATGTTGCAAAAAAAAGATTTTCGACTGGTTCTCCCAAAAAATCCGATATACTTTTTGCCCGACTAGAAATTAAACCCTTTCTACCCGATTCAACATCATACAAAGTACTTATTGGAATTTTAGAACCTTTTGAAACCTCATTAATTGTAAAACCTTTTGATTCACGAAATTCTCTTAAAATCGTCAAGTGTCTCACCCCTTATATACAGTTTATTAGTCTTTGAGCCTAAAGTCAACACTTTAAGTTCCTAATTTCAACACCTTTAGTGTCAATTTTTTACTAAAACCTTATTTTACTATGCAGAATTACGAAATTGGAGTGATAAATAAAATGAAAATCAATGAAAATATTGTAGGGAAAAATATAAAAAAATTAAGAGCTATAAAAGGAGTAAGCCGAAAAGAAATGGCTGAAGATTTAAATACTACTTATAGAACTGTATCTAGTTGGGAAACTGGAGAAAAAACACCACGTTTAAATAAATTAGAGGAAATTGCTACTTATTTAAATGTCAGTGTCCCTTCTTTATTAAAAAAAGAAATTCCGGATGAAGACCTCTTAAAAAGTATTAAAGGTGAAGATCCAGTTGAGCGTTTAGCCCGATTACTCTATGAACGATACATGAGTGTGCCAGATAAACATAAACCTCGTATTGAAGAAGAATTATTAAAATATGCTAGCCAATTAAAAGCGCAAGTTGAACAAGAGGAATAGGGAATCTCCTATTCTTCTTGTTCATAGCTCGCACATAACTCAACAATTTCACTAAAAGTTTGTAAATCAATTGTTTTCACAATCTCCACTAATTCATTTACACTTAATCCCCTTCTTCCCATTGTTGCCCCTCCTTTTTGGCTCTATATTGTGAAAAGTAGTACAAACGTTTCATAATTCCCCGTCGAAGAATTTATAAAACAGTTTATAAAATCACAAAAGACACCGTTCAAAACGATGTCTTTTGTAAAAATATTTATTTCAAATAGAATATAGAAAAATTATCCACCACCGCCGGGATCGACCATCATTCTATACATCATATACTGATTCCCAGAATTTTTAGCTTTTTGGGAGTACTGTTGTGTTTCCATTTTACCTTGTGAACTATTCACTAAGGTTAATAACAGCATAGCGGCTACTATTAATATATATAACTTTTTCACCATTTTCTCACCATCCCTTTACAACTAAATTATATTTTCTGCATATTCATCATATATTAGTTCAGCAAATTTTACATACAGGAAATCATTATTTACTTTAAACATATCAATAGACTGTTTAATTAAATGTATATCTTTTTTAGCCATTCCCAAATAACACGTTTGAAGTGGTGTTAAAGTTTTTCTTTTTGATCTAATTCCTTCAAGTATATTTATCGCTTGTTGATATTTTCCTTTTTTAACTAAAAATAAAGCGTATTCAGCCGGGTGTAATCTATCAAAATCAATTTTATTTATATCTTTCCACCAAAAAATTCTAATGAAGTTAATATCATTTAGAGCTATATTGTATTTTAAACTACCTTTAGCACCATTCAATACGTTTAACGCCTCTTGGAAGAAATATAAAGATTTTTTATAATCAGAAAACATAAGGTTTTCTCCACTCCTAATGTTCAACAAAGCTTCCATAACAGGGAAGAAATCTATATCCTTATATGTTCTTAATTCACCATTTTCTCTTACAAATTGTAGTGAGTTATTTTTCCTTAATATTGAATAACTCCAAAGCTCTTTTACCCAAAATCCGTATAAACTCTTTAAGTGAATATTGGTTATTAATTTATCATCTGTAATATTCTTCTCGACTCTTTCCTTATAACCTTGCATTAATCCAAAATCCCCTAAATCACAAAGAATTAACATACTCAGTATATCACAAAAAATTTCTACATCCGCATTAGAGCTTCTAACTTTTTGGATATTCAAGTACACTTCTCTGACATTTTTACCTTTCAAACGATCAATATATAAATTAAATATATCTGCATATCGTCTCATTTCTAAATCCCTGCTCTCTTTACATATTCCAGCGAGATATTCAATTAATAATACATGATCGTTCAAATGAGCAAGGGCAAATGCAACTTTAACATTTATGTTTAATCTATCTTCTAAAGTACCTAAATAATCAATTATTTTTTGTTCTTGTTTATCTTTATCGTTTGCAAAAATGACATAGGAAATTTTTGCAAAAGTATATACAGATATTTCTTTATCTCTGTTAATCCAATTAGAGACGGTAGATTTAGCAACTCCAATTTCTTTTGCAAGATCAGTATATGTTTTGTTTTTAGATGATAAATAATCATCAATTTCCCTGGATAATTTCTTCAAGTATTTTCACCTCGTCTTTTTTCGCGAATATTCAGAAACATACATATAAGTAAGAAAATTATAACATAGTACCCAGAAATAGGCTTTTGCTCAATTATTATACGAATATTCTGAAATTTATTGTAAATATGAATGTGAAATGCTTCTATTTTTGCACCTTATCTTTAAATATGAACTTAGGGTGTTGATATTATGTACATACAATTGTAAAATGAAAATAAATTATATATGAACCTAAGTTTTTTAGAATACAAAAAAATAAAACCCCACCGTCCAGTTTTTAATTGGCTTCTAGTTTGGCGACCGGAACCAATTAAAAACTCCTAAGATAGGGTTTTAATTCACACTATAAATATATGTGTTTTTCTTTGGTATCATACTTGATGTTAAAATTATATCATAATGCATATACAATGTGAATATAAAACCTCTGTTTTTCCTTTTTATTTGCGGTGGGAAAATAGGAGGTTTTTTCAGTGTTGTTGCGAAACTTTTTGCTTAGTCGAGCAAAAGCGGAACTAAGTCCCCACATCCATCACTTATCCAAAACTCCTGGGGCTATAAATCAATCAATCAAGAAAGTTACCACTTATATTGATAGTATTGTCCTAGAATGTGAAGGTGTTACTACGAAGGATTACCTCTCAAAACGTAAATATGAAGCCTTAGAAACAATTTTATCGTACCTAGTACAAGAAGGATATTCCCAAGTAAAGCAAAATCATATTAGCAAAAAATCTGGTATTTCAAAGCCTGTCATTAACTACGTGTTAACATGGCTGCAAGATTTGGGAGTATGCCAACAAATTAAAGTGCGAAGACACGGTAAGATTGCCCCTTCAATTTACATCTTAACCATACATAACAACTATTTAAAAATCATTGAATACTTCAAGATAAAATGGGCTGTAGCAATTGATGTGTGCTCTACTTTCACTGAATTTCTAAGTGGAAAACTCTTTAAGAAATCTGTTGTGGCCAATCACGAAGACATAAAGAATGATATACAAGTCTCGTCTAATTCTGTAGATATTTACAGCATAAACAAACAAGAAAAATCAAATACGGATTGTAAATTAAAAGAAAAGAATAACAGATTACAAGATTTAGACGATTATCTTAGTGAGGATCAGAAAAAGGCTTATTACTACATTTTAAGTCAAGAACTAAATCACCTTAGTGAAAAGGATGCATACACAATTGCTTTAAGGATGCCACCTTATATCGACCGCTATGCTAGATGGGATTTTGAAGAGTGTGTACAATGGTTTCAATATAATGAAGCTCAAAATAGCAATCCCGCGCATTTCATAAAAATGTTTGGACAAAAATCTAAGCAAAACTGGGAACGAAGAAATCAGAACGCAATAGAGAAGAAATCCCTACATGGTACAAATAAAAAAAGAGAATTTGTTTTTTATAATTTCTTAGAAGAAACTAATTAATTTAAAAAAATCATACTAGTATCTAGCCTTGCTTAAAAAAATTAAATATAGCAAGGCTATTTGTCATATCTTCTAAAAAAAAATCATAAATTTGTTGTTATTCGACACAAGAAACTCCAATATCCAAAGCATTTTATAGAACCTTTCTATGAAGTTCTGGGTAATTTACATATACAATTAACCATAATTTGTTTATGGTTAATTCATTATTAACTATCAAATTTAATTTGAGATTTACTAAGAGAAAATCCTGAATATCTTGCCAGAGTAAGTTTAAAGGCATCATAATATATTCTAATGTTTTTATTGGTTTTAATTTTTAAAACAAGATTTATTTGATATAGCATTCTGGAATTCATTCTGTTTTGTCTAATTTTAGGGAATCCGATTCAACTTGCAAAATATATAAATAATTATGTAGATATTTGTTATTGACTTCCCTAAAATCTGATAAAATTCTATTTATTTTAAATTGAATCTATGGGGTGCTTCCCCTTCTCCCTTAACTTCTGTAACATTATTTCTGTTTATGATTAAATACCACTAATAATTTATAAAAGTTTACAAATTATTAGTGGTATTTTTGGCGAAGATTAAGTCGTTTTAAGAGTCAAAAATATCATTAGAAATATCCCTATTTTAAATTGAGTATTATTTTTTACTAGTAAAACGCTACTTAAACGCATAGCGTTCCAAAAGATCCCCTTACAAACTTTTCATGTATTTCAAATTGAAAAAATATTAGCTAGATGCTAATTCTATTAATGAAAGCTTTGATTCTTACACATATATCTAGTAAAATTCTTATATCGGAATCAAACTTCTAATAATAAAATTTCAAGTAAGCCTTTAATTATCGTATTGTTTAATAAATATTTTCTTGTTTTCAAAGGTGAACGTTATCAAAACGGATAGCGTTTATAATTTAATTAACCTTAATATTAGATACATAGACTAATCTAAAAGACAAGTATCTGCCCAGGGAATCCTTTTGAAGGTAGTAAAGACCTTTAAGTCTCTATTATTAGAGGAATGATCCTACTAATAAAGAAAGAATATCTAACACACAAATAATGGAGGTGTAAAGTTTGGAATATGGATATTTTGCACAAGAAGTAGCAAAGCAACTAGATATTAATACTAATACACTTCGTAGATGGTCAATTGAACTAGAAAAAATGGAGTACATATTTGAAAGAAATGAACGTAACCAACGAATTTATTATGAAAATGATATAGATATTTTAAAACAAATGAAGGAATATCTAAATCAAAACTGGAAATTAGAAGAGGCCGCTACACGAAGCATTGATATAGTTGAAGAAAACGCAAAAAAAGTGGATAGCGTTCAGGAAGAAATTGATACTGAAGTAACACTTCAGAAACGTTCACAGACGGATATTTCAATAATTCAAGATAAGTTTTCCTATATGTTTAACCAACAAGAAAAAATTGTACAACAAAACCAAGATATTATTAATTTATTATTACAAGAAAGATCAGAAAAAGAAGAAAAAGATTTGCAAATTCAATTACTACAAGAAAAACTAGATAAAACAATTCAATTGTTAAATGAAGATCGACAAGAACAACTGGATAACACTAAGAAAACGTTCATTCAACGTTTGTTTAATCGAAACTAATTGGGATTACATTTTCTATCAAATACGTATCCCAATAAAAAAAGCGGTAATTACCGCTTTTTTTTATTTTTTAACCCATCTTCACAATACTAAAAATAGATTTTCAAAAGGAGTTCTTCTTATGTCTGTTTTTAATACCTATTTAGCTTCAAAAATAAAGTGAAATTTTAATAATACAAATCTAACTACCACTCATAAGAATTCCTGTCTTTTCTCATCTTTTCCTCAATTCCTTTTCTAAATTCAAGAAAAGAAAAAGGAAGAACGCAACATAAACGCTTAGTATTCATGCTAAATTTCAGTGTGTATATACTAAAATTCTATATAGTTATTCCCCAACTCAAAATTAAAATTCGATCTTGTATGAAATTTAGATTATTGTTCGCAATTTTATTGCGTTTTAAGACAATTCCACCGTGACAAGAATTATATACATATTTCTTTGGCCTTTCCTATGAATTGCAAAGATCCTCAGTATTAATTAATATCCATGTATTGATCATGATTTTTAAAAATTAGCACCATGTTTTTTATTGGTTTTTGGGAAGCTTGGTTAGTTTCTGTAATTCCCCAACTTTTTAATAGCTTCATATTGTAAGGCCAAAACAAGGATATCTTCCCCTACAGAAATGGGTTTAACGGTTTATGAACGCATGGCGTTCACGTTTTATAAAGCGTTAAATTAACACTTTATAAGCGCTCATCCTATAATTCTTCTAATCTTGTTGTAATGCAATTTTATGTTGAATACTTAAATTACGTTTTTTATCACAAATATCGAATAATAGCTCATTTTAAATGAAACTACAATGTTAAAATAATGTGTTCCTGAACTTTCAGCTTTATCAACACATCTTTTAACAATCCCTATAAGCTACTTTAGTATAAGCCGCATTTCTCTCAAAGGCTCATAAACATTGATATAAAAAGGATAGTCGCTACAAAAACGGATAGCGTTCAAGTGATTTTAAACACTAAAATAACACTTTGATAACGTTTATACAATAGTTAATTTAGTTACATTCTCTAAAACTTCAAATCCTCTTAAAAGTATTAAACTTTCAAGTTCAACTAACTACTTTATTTGCTAAAAAATGAGTTCCAACTTAAATAATTGAGTTGGATCATATACAAAGTACTCCCTCTAATTAATGCTTTCATTATTACTTTTTGAGCTCTTTAACTTAAGCAGTCTATCAGTTATTACTTTTGACCTAGAGAGCCATACAGAATCATATAATGTAAACTGTGAACTCACATTATATACATCGATTAAAGAAAGCAAAACACTCTAAATTAATACATTTAATATTTAATGGTTTACTTGCTTTATAGAATTACACGATAAAGAAACAAGAAAAGGATTAACTTATAATTTTTACTCTACAAAGCTCACCAAACAAAATAATATGCAAAGTAAGTTGTGGTTACCCAAATAAAGACGTTAAAAATCTAAGATTTCTGTAGCACATATTTCTATAGAGATATTAACGCGAGACTAAATCTGAGAAACGAAGCTGTTTATCTTTTAACTGTAGGGACTAAAAGAGTAGCCCGCTGAATTAGAAATTTCACACTTCAAACAGTCCTGGAGGCTGTTAAGTGGCGAATAGTTAGATAGGAATAGATAACAAACATCTTATTCCTATCCTTTTCAATGAACACCCCTATAAACGTTGGTATTAAAGGGATAATCGCCATAATAACGGATAGCGTTCATGTAATTTTAAACACTAAAATAACACTTCGATAACGTTTGTTTTGTTAGCGGATTCAAATACACCCTCAAAAAAATCAGATTTTCTTAAGAAGATTATAATTTAAACTTTTAAGTCTAACTTTAATTCCTAAAAACATCTTAAAGGAATCCATTCAATGCATATAGAAAACTTCTCCAGGGCTTATACAAATGACGTACCAAACATACAGTTAACGAAAAAATAATCAATCCAGCAAACATATTGAAATAAATTCTAATAAATATCAGTTTGATATCTATTAAATATTTATTAGATATTTATTTACAGTAAAAATCTGATCAACCAACCTAAACAACAGAATGAATCCGATTAATATTCAAATTATATCTATAATATATCTATTTTATATTTAATTACTGTATAATTATCTAAAACCATTGTTTCTACTATGATTTTAAGTTATAATATAGCTAACAAATATAAATAAAAAATAAAAATTATAGAGGTGATGTATAATGACAGATTTAAAAGGGAATAATCTTCATATAGACATTGAAGGCGATATCGGGAACGATTCTTTTAAAGGTTATATCAATGGTGAATACATAAAAATGAAAAACGTATATCAAAGCGTTTACTCGATGCCCAATGTAACAGAAACAAATACTCAAAAAAATGTAATTAATTTAGTAGACAATATGTTTGTAAATATTGCTAGCAAATCAATTAGAAGATCTGGGATGTACTTTATTGGGAATCGAGCGATGCTAACAGGGAAGAACCCAAAAAACATGAACATTAAAGTGGGCCAAAAATATAATGATGATTTGCCATTAATTAATATGCTAGGACTAATTGCAAATAAATCAGTCCAACTTGAGTGGGAAAAAACAGAACAACTACCACAATCAATTAATGTGACTGTTGATCTTATTTCAGCTATTCCAGCAAGCCAATGGACACCTGTAAACGCTAAGCACCTAGAACAACGTTTTACTAATTCAAATCATGTTGTAGTTGTTTATGTGGGAGAAGAACAAGTAACAGTCAGCTTAACATTTAACAGTGCAAACATTACCCAAGAAGGTGTTCCTCCTTTATATGCAATCCTTGAAGGCGAAGAAGATATGTTTAGTGACTTTATTAAACTATATAAAGACAAACTTGAGGTAGAGACCGTAAAAAAAGCATTCTTTAAGAACAAAAAAATCTTACATATCGATATTGGAGATGGAACAACTGAGTATATATACACAGTTGGCGTAAATCCAGTCATTGATGCTTGTAGTGGAGAAAGACGTGGAGTTGGGCATGCTACAGAAGAAGCTGTTAAGCTATTAAACCAAGAACGTGGAACAAACATTAAACGCCAACAATTCTCACAAATCCTTCAAGATCGAGATCATAAATACCATGAAGAAGCTACTGGGTACTTTAATATTACAAAAGTGGAACAGGCTGAACTTATCTTAGAAGATGCAAGTGAAAAATATGTAAGCAATACTGCTAGTGAAGCTGAAATTTTATGTGTATATGGTGGGGGAAGTGTTACTTTTAAAGATGAGTTATATAATCAACTATTAGAGTATTGTGAGCAAGTTGGTATGTACTTATTATGGATTCCAGAAAAATATGCTGTAGATATGAATGCTAGAGGGATGCAAGTAATCAAGAAAATTCTTACTCGAAAAAAGGTGAGATAATATGGCTGACAAGAAAAGAGAATCTTTCTTTTGGAATCTCAAAAAAATTGAGAACGAGGAATTCTTTAAATGGTTTGAATCTCAAGGGAATATAGCAGATTCACTATATAAACTTGTCTGTTACTTCATTGATAAACATGGCTTAGAAGATGTTGGTGATTATAAGATTCAACAACAAATGCAAAGAGAAATCTTACTTCAAGATAAAGATTTTTTAAATGAGGTTAAACGGGTCCTATTGAATGATTCAAATCTCATTATCAAAAATGATAACCAAAACATCGATAATGAGATTAAATCTCCTAATGAAGTAATTGGGGCTCCTAAAGAGAGATCCAATACTGAAGATGTAAAAAAAGAAGACGTTTCTAAATCTGAAACAAATGCTTTGAATGATGAATATGAAGATCTTGATACAGCAAGTTTATTTGGTAATTAATGCTGTCAACATAACAAAAAGAGTCCTATTTCTAGGACTCTTTTTTTAGAACTTTATTTTCAACTTACATCTTATCAATAATTAACTGTCGTTTATACCATTGATTTAAATTGCTTCTCGCCGCACTAGAGAGTCGTTTTGTTTTTTTATTATAAAATCTAGAAAGAGTAGGCTGAGATATACCTATCTCTATTGAAAGTTCTCGCATAGTTATATTCTTTTTCAGATGCACAAACTCTATTTTTTCTCTAATTACTTGTTCATTTTCACTCGTATCTAATGGTTTTTCTATAATTTTTATTGGCTGACTTTCCTCATGTATTGGATCAATCGTTTTCTTTTTTGCTAATTTTTCCATTGAACTAATTAGTTCTTGAGGTGGCAATATTACTATTCCTAACTGTGAATAATAGTTTTTAAACCAATTCTTCTTTGTCAGTTTTTCTTCTTCTAAACCATTATCATATTCCCAATGAGAAATTACCCCTTCTTTTTCTAAATCCATAAGAACATTTTCTAATTGTTCACGAATACGATTAGGTTTTTGTTTCTGGTTTATACCCATAACTGCTAACAAACCTTTATCTCCACCTATAGAATAAGGTCTTTGTATACTAGAAAACATTTGACGTATTCTCCATTGCCATGTCAAATATCGAATTAACCTTTTATGATATTTGTGTCTATAACTATTATATTCAAGTGCCTTTTTTGATAATAATGCGGTAGTACTATTAGATCCATATAAATATCCGGATAAGAAACTTCCCGGTTTGATTCGGCACGATTCTATTCCCATGTATTCGTTTGTATTTTTATCTCTCCATAGAACTACAGAATCTAATACGAATAGCCTTTTAATTACCTCACGTTTAACTTCATAATGCTTACCTGTTTCAGCACGATCATTTAATACGACTACTTCATTGTCATCATTTAGATATATAAAAATACTCGCTAGGGCCGCAATCCGCTTCGCTACTTTAATTTTATCTTCTACCCTATAATATTCAACACCATTAGCCTTGGCCTTTGAAATACTGCACATCTCTAAAACTTGTTCATATGAAAAATCGATAAATTCATCCGGCGATTTAGCTTCATTCAACCATTGAATCGTGATGGTATCTAAACAATCTGCAGTTAGATCATCCATATTACTCATTACACCGTCTACTAATGTATTCCATCTTGCTGCCTCTTCAATATTCGTTAACTTTAGATCTTCATCTTTGTGAGACTGAAAGTTGTGCTACTCCATTACTATCTTTTGTTTCAATAGGATATGTTTTTAACCGTGTGTTTTCATCTTCTTCAAATTGATTTTTAGCTATTCCATCTCTTAACTTATAATACACAGCAGAGTTATTTACTTCTAAATAGTTTTCATTCAATGTGTTTTCATCTGATTCACTTGTTGCTGTATGCACTATATTAGCTGTTTGATTTTCACGAAACTCTTGTTCAATAAAAACTCCTATTTTCTCATGAATAATTAATTTGTAAGTATCTATATTTTTAAATATATCTAGAGAAGAAACACCTTTTCTTTGTTGTTGCTCTAGCCACTGTACAAGCATTGAAAATGATGGAGAAAGGTATTCCGAAGTCACAATTTTACTTTTATCTGCTTCTACTTCAACATAATAAGAATTCCATTTACTCCACAATTGCTCATTCTGTTTATACAGTGGTTCTGTTATTGACAGTGCATCTCTAAACAATTGAAGAACGTCTTCCATATAAACTCGGCTCCTTGTATACATTTATTTATTGTCGATTTTAATTTGAAAACAATTAGCTATATGATGTTCCTTTATATAAAACTAGAAACGTAGTCGGAATCTTCCACTCTTTCATTTCACCGTTAACATCTTAAGGGCTCTAATTTGTATACTTATAGCCCGCTCTGTAACTGATTATACTAGACGCAATTGATTTTTAAAATCCAAATAGCAATTTTTTCAATAACCAATTTTTTTCCATACGCTCTTTTCCTATTAGCATTTCGGCAATATTATTCATATTTATTAAAGAGATGACAGCTAAAAAATGTAAAGATGAAAATATAAATTTCACTTTGAACAACCCAAGTTCATCGAAAATGAAAATTTATAGCCATATCATTGCCCTTTCCACCAAAATATGAAACAAAAAATTACATGATATAACTCTTTTTACTAATTCAAAATTTTTTTCTAAAAGTACTTAAAGCTTGATATATAAGCTTTTCTATTAAAGCTATACTATTAGTTATGAAAATTTATAGCTATATGATGTCCCTTTCTTTTCAGATAAAAACCTCATAAACCCTTTTATATTGGAGGTTTTCAAGTTTTCATCTCTGTTTTCACATATTTATGAAACATGAAAACCTTTAGCTGTATGATGTCCCTTTTTTTACCCAAACATGAAAATCTACCTAGCTACTTCATGTTCCTTTTGAAATTATAAAATTATAGATAAACCCCCTTAACATCACTATTCAAAAGGTTTTAGCGTTTTAATTCACAATTATAAACATGAAAATTTATAGCCATATGATGTCCCTTTTATTTTTTGAAAGATTGATATAAACGCTGATTTAATCACATTTAGAAGGTTTATTTTCTATATTTCTTCTTTTCTACCAATATGAAAATCTATAGCCATATCATGTCCATAAAAAAAAATAAAACAATCCTTTAACCCCTTGGTACACAAGGGATTAAAGGGCTTTTCATCTTTTTATTTTTTCTCTTAAAGGGACGCATTTCAGCAAATTTCGATTTGGTATAATCAAAATTGGTATATTTTATAGTTTATTGGCATTTATTTCTGAATTTATAGGTAGGAGGTGAAAAAGATGGGAAAGTCATTTATTATTCGTAATCAACGTAGTCTAAATGGACAATCTACAAATGCGGTTTTAGTAACACTGAAATCTTGGCAAAAACTTGTGGAAACTTTTGAAGAGAAATACTACAGCTATAAAGATACATACCTTGAGGATATTGTTGATCATATGACATATGAGGAGCGTATTGCCGATGTGGATGGCTTCGTAGCACAGGCTAAACCATCTTTTTCACGTCGTACACTATCTGCTATTTCGGAAACAATGGGAAGAAAGCATAAATTATATGGCATTACAAACGCAGATTTGGAAGTCTTCTTATATCTACATAAAAAATGTTACACGAATGGGGTCATTCCAAATGTAACAATACATATGATGTGGGAAGATTACAAACTATATAAAGAAGAATTTGCTTATATACAGCATTCTCAATTCTATATTGCATTAAAGAAATTAAGTATACATAACATTATTACAATTGAAAATGAATTAGATGGTCGATATACAATTAAATTAGCTCATTTTATGAATGAAGAAACTGAAAAAGCCAATGCATATGTTTATATTAGCCCAGTGGTGTTTACGAAAGCTTTCTTTGAACTATCAGTTGCATCTAAGAAGCTATTCTTAGATATTGCTATGCAACAACATAGTGAAACTACACTAAAACGTTCCTTAGACAAACAGGATGAAAAAGGGAATAAAACTCATTTTGGTGGGATGTATCGCTTTTTACATAAAAAATATCCACATCAAATCCGCGCAGTTATGACAGAATTAACAACTGCATTACCATGTACAGGGACTCCATTATTCAAAATTTGCAAATTGCAAAAAGGAGTTAAGAATAAAAAAAGATATACGACTCTATATCTATCTTTACATACAGATTTCTTATGTGCAAAAGAAACAGGGGAAGTACAGTATCGCGATCCATTCACACCAAAACTTACTTATGCTCGTAAAGCTCGTTTTATTGAATCCGTACTACAAGAGATGAATATCGGTGAATTTGCAAAAGACATGAACAAATTCATTCATGTACTTAAATATACATGCCATCGACAAATTCGAAGCGTAATTCATAGTTTACGTGACATGATAGATCGTAATGAAGAATACCCAAGTAAATTAGTCTATACTCTGAAGAAATTATTAAATCAAACATCTCAATATCAAATTCTTGATACTGCGGCTAAAGAGGGCATTTACCCTCTTATTACACAACATGTTCCAAAAGAACAAAAGGAACAAGCTGTATTTGATTTCGGATTGCATTTCTCTATGTACTCTCTTCGAAACATCAAAAAGCTGTTCCGCAAAACATATGAGTTACTAAACTATAAATTTGCTGTACCTGTTACAGAGGAATCGTATCACCGCAACTATCTAAAGTATCAAGAAGAAACGTTATTTAGAAAGTACGCCTATGAACAAGGTGCAAACCTAAATGCTTATATTGCTTTAGAAATAGAAATACGTGAACTCTTAAAAGCAAGAGGACATAAAGAGCGTATTATTCCTAGTGATGTTCGTGAATTGTTCATTGAAAAAATAGATAGATTACCGAAAGAAAAGCTTCGTGTTATTGAAGTACCAGATAGCTTCAATTTAATTACATTTATGCGTGCCTTTGAACAGTTAATACGCGCTGGTATCCCAGTAACAACAGCTGAGCAAGTAATGTCAGCAATGAACACGAACTAATTATAATCAGCTCTCTATTTTTGAAAAAATTCAAGATAGAGGGCTATTCGTGTTGATACGTATATCTAAAAGAATTTTACTTGCTCTTCACAATAAGTAACTTTACTGGATTCTATTCATAATAGAATCTTTTTTTATGCACTCATATATAAAAATAGAATAGTGCCTATCTAAATTTCCACACATACTTTCATATAGCCATGTTATAAGCTGTCTATATACATTCAAATTCCTACAAAAAATCATAAGAAAAAAATTAAATTTCGTGGATAAGTATATAAATAACATACAATGTGAGCAATTTAATGTAAATATCGTTGGTATAAATAGTATCTACGTATTTATCTACTAAAAATCATCAATATCAATGTTAGTTATGTGCTAAATCTGGATTATGTTGAATAATTAACACGTAATGTGAATATTTTGTGGATAAATACAATAAGATTGTGGACATCCAGTGTATTCATATAGAATTTTACAATTGAATAAATATGTTTATTAATGCATCAATTTGTTTCATTTTTTATGTAGGAATACTACATTTCATTTATGTTTTTTTGTAGACTAGAGATTATAATAATACCTATTTTTCCGCTGTTAGATTCCACCATTTATGATTTTTTACGCTATAGAATGTTAAAAGACATTATTACAGTAAGGATAAACGTAAATTTAGCAATCCTATATAAGTTTTATCTTTTTATTTTAAATATATATAAGATATATATTTATATTAGATTTTATTAACTACATAACAAAAAATTTTAAAACAGTTTTAATTATTTCATGCAATAAATTGATCCAAAGATATTAAACCTACAAATTCAAACCCCTTTCCTTGACCTTTTGGTTGTAAAATAACGGTATCCAGATAACAAAGACAATGATTCGTATCATTTTGGCATTGTATGGATTCGTGAAAGCAATGATCATGACCAACAAATACAGAATTTTGATTTTCAGAAGGCTTCTTTTCAAAAGAGGCAATTAAATCATTCTTTATAGGATGATTCATACCCGTTTTGTATAAATCATCAATAAATTTTAAATTTTCGTATATTTTTGTGTGCTGATCTCCATCACCAAAAGCTAGTTTTCCTGTTTCCATTGTACGAGCAATAGGACTTGTTAATACAGGATATTGAATGGGTATATGATGTTCCTTAAAAATATGTCCAATTTTTTTAGCTTGTTCTCTCCCTTCTTCACTTAATGTATTGTTAAGTGGCTTAGCGTGTCTTAAATAAAGAACATATCCACCTCTTTGAATTCGTTCAAATAATGCGAAGTTTATTTTTGTATTAGGCATTTCTTAATTCTCCCTTCTTAATAGGCTATTTATTAATTAATATAAATATTTATTGATTAGCTTTTTGTAGCATATATAAAGTTAATGATATTGCAACTTGTGAGATGAAAGTTACATAAGTCGTATTACGAGTGATATGTAGAAGTTATTACTTTGAATGTATTGGGGTTTAAAGGAACTATCAAGCTGGCATGGAAAAAGAACGCCTAGCTTGATAGTTGAGCTTATTATGAAAAATTATATTTAGATTTCTAATTTGATGAGGTGTATTGGTATACTGAAGCGGCTTTTAAATTAGCAACCACTTTTGTGATTACATTCTTCAACTGGCTTAGTAGCATGTCCTTCATCGTCTGTACACCAAGATTGTGATTGGAATGCTAAGAAAATTGCAACCCATTTGTTAGTATTTTTAAAATGTAGAAGCATCCCACCATCTTGCCAAATGCCATCATCAGGTCTATGTCTCTCAACATTCCCTTGATTCATATGAACATCATGGATGCCAGGAGGGATTTTTTCTCCATAAGCATAAATATCTACTTCTGGATTATTCTTAGCTTGTAACATATAGTGTAATAACTTGTCTAATAAATCATTATCTTCTCCTGGAGCTGTCGGTGGAAGTGGAATCATCTTACAAGGATCAAGTAAATTCCCTCTAATATAATCAAGTGCGATATTAGAATTCGTATCTCTAATTGATTTAAATCCGTATTCTAAATCAGGAAGATGTGTTATTTGATCCGAATGGAAGTCCTCTCCTGCGTAATATAATAACTCCGAGGGGCTAATGTTCGAGAAAGTATTAATAATTACCTGACGTGTTTTTCGATTATCTTTAACTCTAACATGAAGGTGCGGTGTTGGATCATTAGGGTCAGGAAGTGTATAGCCTGTCACATGTCCTTTTAGGACTCCATAATTTATTGGCATAAATCTTTCACCTTTCCAAATTTTATTTAATCAAATAGTAGTTTTAACGAATTGCTAAATTTGAAACTAGGTAAAATTTTCTAAAGAGGATACAAGTTTCTTTTTTATAGATTCTTCTCGATATATATTATAAATTCCCTTTAAGATCTTAATTAACAATTAAAAGGTAAAGCTAATTTCTTCTAAATCCTTAAGAAAAATCATAACGGGTTATAGAAACTAGATAAAATTATTATTAATCAAATATATTAGATTCTAATTCCTTTTTTTTCATGTATGAATTGTTTTACCGTTTACTCATAATATGGATGTTCTTAAACTTATTTAAAGGAGTAACGTAAAATGAATCAATTAAAAGAAGTTATAAGTAAAGCCAAAATTTTATTAGTAATATCGCTAATACTTTTGTCAGGATGTCGTATGAATGGGACAACTCAACCAGATGTTAGTCAAGAAAAAGTTTCTGACAAAAATAATTCAATAAAAAACATTCAATTGTCTCATGAAAATGAGGGAAATACTCGTACAGAGAGAAATTTAGATTCTAATTATTACCAAAATGTAAATAATCAATCAGGAGAAGAGCTTAAACGTGTATTACATGAAATCATTAAAAAACAAGACGTACTGTCTTACGAACAAGCAAAGCACGCATTAAAAGAAACAGATGAAGATCCCAATAACCCAAATAATCTTCTGTTATTTTATGCGGGGCGTTCTCAATCTAAGCAATCATTTGGGGGTAGTGGGAATTTGTGGAACCGTGAACATGTATGGTCTAAAGCACATGGTGGATTTGATACAGAGAAAGGTCCAGCAACAGATCTTCATCAACTTAGACCAGAAGATGCCTCAGTAAATGCGAAGAGAGGTAATCTTGACTTTGACTTAGATAATGGACATGTGAATAATCCTAATGCAAAATGTTCTGGAACGGAACATGATGAGGCTCCAGATACTTGTTATGACGATGATTCTTGGGAACCAAGAGATGAAATAAAAGGTGATGTTGCAAGAATAATGTTATATATGGCAGTTCGTTATGAAGGAGAATCTGGTGAAAGGGATTTAGAGTTGGTAGACAGAACAGGCACTAAAGTACCTAATCACGGAAAATTATCTACATTGTTAAACTGGCATGAGCAAGACCCTGTTGATGAATTTGAAAGAAGAAGAAATAATATCATTTATGAAAAGTATCAACATAACCGTAATCCTTTTATTGATCATCCTGAATATGTAGGACGAATTTGGGACTAATTAACTAAATCAGCATTGATTTTAAAATAATGTAATAGCTAGCTATATATATTGACGTTCAAGAAAATGAATTTGTATATCAAAAAATTTTATTCGATTATTATTAAAGTCAAAAAAAGAGGGATGAAATGTTAAAAAAAGAAAAATATGAAATTAAATTTTTCCTTAAACTTCATCGAGTATTAAATGAAAAATTTGAATTAAATTGCGAAATAATAGAAGAATTCGACATTAAGTTAAAGGATGTTGATGAGACATATATTCAATTTATTGATACAAAGAATAGGGATATGTATACACAGGGTTTGATTTTGCGAAATCGAATAAAAAGAGAAGAGAATGCATGTGAATTAACTTATAAAAAAAGATATGAAATTGTTAAGGATGATATACAAGGTGCTTTAGAAAAAGCAAAAGAAGATGGATTCGTTACAGATAAACATGAATTTAATGTGGAAATTGATTGGGGACTTACTGATAAAATATTAAACATCGTATATAAACCAGATAAACAACCACAATTATCTGGACTAGAATTGCCGCCTGTAGAAACTTTACGGGAAATGTTTTTTAATAATGGCCCACAAATATTCTTTAACTCTGGGAAAGAGATTATTAATCAATCAGTTGTTTATGGTCCTGTTTTGTCACGAAAGTTTAAAGGGATATTTAAAAACAAAGAAGTAAATTTAGAAATATGGTCCATGGCTGAATGTAAGGAGCCAATTGTGGAGATTTCTTTAGAGAAATTTAAAAGTGAAGAAAAAGACGAAGCCAGTCAATATTATAATGAATTAAAAGAACTACTAAGTACTAAAGTTAATGAAGGATGGATTTTGAAGGGAAAGTTTTCTAAAACAGATTGGGTAATGAAGAAGTGCAAATAAAGTATAACTATTATTAAAAAATACGTCATTCTAAAATAGGAATGACGTATTTTTTTAGGGACAAATTCGAAAATTCGTATCATTATCATATGTATTTAGTGTATCTAGAAATCTATATGGATGGTGATGAGATGAATCAATATCAAATGTTATATAGCACTCCGTACCTCTACTCTTCAGAAATGCTCAGGCAAATGTATAAAGGGACCAAGAAGGAAGATAACATGTATGCAATACGAGAGCACATGCTACGTCATGATGTATACCTAGACCGACAATACAGAGGTTATTATTATTTAAGTCAAAAAATTGAAGACGAGCTATTTGGCGATGAACATGCATTGTCATGGAATGAGCTACTGGATGATTATCAACTTTATAGAGATCGTAAGGGGAATTTATCTATCAAACCGAAAGGATGAGATAAACATGACAATCATTGGAGAATTAGGGATTGTTTATGGTGTGACCGGAGCTTCAATTTTAGGGATTAAATTACTAAAAAAGAAAGGTCTTTACCTTCCAGGATGGTTGCTACGTGCGGGTCTTAAATGCCTACTAATTGGAACGGTTTGGTACGTACTAATGGATATACTAGATGTGTTTCTATGTTAGTATTACATCTGGTAGTTGAAAATGATTGTAATAGCGCATCTTAAATGTTTTTTCTAAACTTCCATACAAGCTCAACTACCTTAAGGAGGTATGGAGGAATGTTATCACTTTTATTAATTCCAGCAACCTTTATAACTGTAGCTTATTTTTATCAAGGTAATGGACCGAGTGATAAGAAAAAAATTGCAACATTTTTTGAAATTGCAAAGGTATGTGTTCAACATAAAGGTGAATTACAATATCCCATTTTTATAAAAGAAATAGAAGATGGCATAAGTATGAATTATGTTTACAAGTTACCACTCGGCGTACCAAGTCAACTTATCAAAAAATTAGCTGAAGTATTAGAAGAAGGACTATATAAACCTGTTAAAATATCGTTCCATCAAAGAGAGCTTCATATTCGCGTATTTAAGCGACAACTACCTGAAATGTGGAATTGGTCTAAGGATCTATTAAAAGAGCATACATGGAGAGTTATGATGGGCAAAGCGTTAGATAAAGATGTATATCATGATTTTGAGAAGACACCGCATATGTGCGTTTCGGGTATGACACGGTTTGGAAAAACAGTATTCTTAAAAAATGTGATGACTAGTTTGATTTTGCAACAATCTCAACACGTAAAATTTTATATTATCGACTTGAAGGAAGGGCTAGAATTTAGTCCTTACAAGGAGCTATCACAAGTTGTAGAAGTAGCTGAAAACCCGGAACAGGCATTAGAAATGTTGGTAAGAGTGCGTGAAAAGATGGTAAAACAGATTGAAATGATGAAGAAGTCCTATTTTACCAATATCATAGACACATTAATTAAAGAACGTTGCTTTATTATAGTCGATGAAGGAGCAAACTTATGTCCTACACAGGGATTACCTAAAAAACAACGTGAGGTATTATTTTTGTGCCAGGAGATGTTGTCCGAAGTCGCAAGAATCGGAGGTGGTTTAGGATTTCGACTCATATTTTGCACTCAATATCCTACTTCTGATACATTACCAAGACAAATTAAACAAAACTCTGATGCGAAAATAGGCTTTCGATTACCAACAGCGGTTGCTTCTCAAGTCGCTTTGGATGAACCAGGACTGGAGGATCTGCCATCCCTGCCAGGAAGAGCATTATTTAAGACTGATCGTACAGAAGAAATCCAGGTACCTTTTTTAAAGGATAAAGATATGTGGGAGTTACTAAAGCAATACAAGGTGGTGAAGCAAAATGAGGCACCAAAAACTCAAACAGAGAGCCAGACAGATCGAGATTTTATCGAGTTTAAATAAGCTAGAATTTGCTTCTAGGAGGCAATTACAAGCTATTCATGCTCTTGGTAGTATTCGAAATGCAAATCGTATTTTGAAGGATCTACGGCAATATTGCCATGTTACCTCGCATAACCGAGAGTATGTTTATTATCTTAATAAAAAAGGTTGTACCTTACTAGGATTAGAGCCAAACGAAAGAAAAAAGAAACATCAACTTGAACATATACTTTTAAGGAATGAAGCTTGGATGTGGCTGGGATTTCCCGATTGGAAAACAGAACAAGTTATAAAATTTAGATACCAAAATGAAGAAAAAGTAATTGTGCCAGATGCTTATTATATGATAGATCAAGTACCACACTTCGTTGAAATTGATAGGCTGCAACACATGAAGAATAATGAAGAAAAAATACAGTATTATAGTTTAATTGCAAAGCTTTATAAAAAACAAAAGGATATCGTACCAAACATTTTATTTTTTACAATATCGGATTATCGAGAAAAGAAATTAGAGAGTTATGGAATAAAATATAATGTGTATGTTCGTACATTTCTATTAAAAGAAGTTTTATAAAGTTAAAAAGCACAAGGTGAATCCTACCCCTTGTGCTTTTTACATATCCCAAAAATTATGTACATTTACTTTAGAATCAAAACGTTTAATAGCTTTCATGATTTTTTGGACTATAGAAAGAGTTGGAACGTGATTTTTATCATTACACAGCCTTGTAATGGTACTACGACTAACTTTTGCTGCTGTTTCTAACTCCTTTTGTTCAATTCCATTTTGATCTAACCATTTTCCTAATTTTGTACGTTTTTGTTTATTACCTTTCATTTTTTCTCCGCTCCTTTTTCATCTATGTATCTGTAAGTCTGGACACAATTTTCTAAATTTATACGTACATAGATGAGTCAAAAAAGAAGCATATGGCTCAAAAAAGAAGCATACAATAAAAATAGATAAAAAGAATAAGAGACTTTTTGTAATTATTTTGTGGAATATAGCATACATAATAATAGCTACAAGATGTGGATACACTAAAATATAATTGCATCTTGTTGCAAAGGATATTCCTAAAAAAAAAAGCTCTCACCCCTTCATGTAAAAGGGATGAGAGCTTTTTTATAGTTTAATTGAATGGCTATAAAAATTAAGTGGGAAAATTTTGATTATCGAAATTTAGTATTGATTGTCGTTTGTTATTTCTTATAAGGTTTCACGACAGTTATCACATACATTTTTAGAATCAGCATGACGACTTTGATGATATTTTTCACATTCATCTTCATATTTTTTTTTACATTCATCCAAATATTCTTTATCAGTTACAACTTCAATTATTTCATCAATTGTCTTTGATAGTTCTAAAGAATATCTGATTTCTATACCATGTTTTTGAGCCATGTTAAGTAAGTCAGGGTGCATTTTAAAAGGTGCTCTATCTTTATCTTCGCTAAAGTCTGCTTTATTATCTGTCACAAAATATAAAATAGCATCTTTTTCTTCTTTTAATTTATCAATTAAGCTTTGAAATAAGAGAGCATCCCCCATACTGTTTTTGTTTTTATGAAATGGAGCCATGCTTTGTAAAGCCATATCAGTGGCTGCTAATTTTATTTCATCATTGGTATGTATTGGTACGCCCAAATCTAAAATTTGATCAATTAGTGAAATAGTTCCCTCGTTTACGTATTCAATTTGCTCCGTTATAACCGACTCAGCTTCTGTAATTAATGTATCTAGTTGCATTTTCTTCTCATTGTCTGTAATCATAATATCTCTGAATTTTTTTGTCTTTTTAAACATGTCGTTAAATTCGTTTCTTTTATTAATTATGAGTTTTTCTTTTTTATTTTTATCCCATTCTTTTCTTAACTGTTCTGGAATTAATAAAATAGCATCTTTTTGTTGATTAAGATCAGCTAATTTAGCGAAGAGATCAAAACTACCTTTATCGGCATTATTAATCCAAACACAAGTATCTAAGAACATATATATGTTTTTGTCCCTAAGTATTACATGACCACTAAGTAATGAATGATCACTCTCTATAGGCTCCATTCTTTTTTTGTTCCTTTTTGAAAAGTCATTGGGTTGAAACGACCTATAATTTGCACTATCTAGTGTGATATCCACTAATATATCGTAGATATCCATAACTTTCTTTTTGTTCATTTTACCTAACCCCTTTGCGTAGTAAATATAGTTTTATTGTACAGTTAACTATTAGTTTAGTGAAATTTTAGTAATTATTAACACTTTATATAATTTCACGTACCATATTAATATTTTTATAAAAGGATTGTATAAACCTAAAAACAGGGTTTATAATAAGAACAAGTGTTCTGTTTTTGGAGGGGAAAAACTATGTTTGATTACTCAAAATGCATGAATCGAATGATTTTCTGCATAGATCTTTGTTCATTTTTTGCTAGTTGTGCGTGTGTCATGAGAGGATTAGATCCATTAAAAGTAAACTTGGCTGTTGTTGGTGATGTAAATAGAAAAGGATCAATTGTACTTGCTGCCACTCCCGAACTTAAAAAAATGGGCATTTCTACAGCAACAAGATTATATGAAATTCCCAAAGATCCGAACATAATTATTGTGAATGCTACAATGAGAAGATTCGTTGAAATTTCAAATCAAATTACAGCGATTTATACAAAATATGTAGCGCTTGAAAATCTACACGTTTACTCAATAGACGAAGCGTTTCTTGATTTTCAACAAACAGCACATTTATTTGGGCGTGATCCAATTGTAATTGCTAAAAGAATTCAAAAAGAGATATATGATACAACGGGTATAACTGCATCTATTGGAATTGCACCTAACTTATTTCTTTCAAAAGTGGCTCTAGATGTAGAAAGTAAATATTCAAATTCTAGAATTGCAATGTGGTCATACGAAGATGTTTCAAAAAAGTTATGGGAAGTTAAGCCTCTTCGCAAAGTATGAGGAATTGGAAAGGCTACGGAAGAGGCATTGCACAGCATGGGACTATTTTCCTTAAAGGAAGTTGCAAAAACGCCTAAAGAAAATCTGATTAAGAGGTTTGGCAAAGTAAAGGGTGAAGAGTTATATCGCTTCTCATATGGTATAGATGAGAGCCGGATTGCAAATAAATACATTCCAAAAAGTACCTCTATAACAAAATGACAAATCTTGTTAGAGGACTGTTTCAGCCCAAATAAATTAAAATTACTTCTTTTAGAACAAATTGAAGAAACTTGTTTTCGTTTACGATCTATGGATAAATGCTGTCGTACTGTTGAGCTTTCTATAGGCTATAGCAAATACATCGGTGGAGGTTTTAAACGAGCGATTACCTTAGATCAACCGACATGCTTAACAGAAGATGTGTATGAGGCCTCATTGCAATTATTAAAAAAGTTTCATTCTGGATATCCGGTGCGCCAAATACATATAACACTAAAAATTTGACCAGAGATGATGCAATTCAAATGTCATTGTTTGAAGATACTTCTCAAAAAGACACTAAAAGGAAATTAGCAAAAACAATAGATAATATACGGCAGAAACATGGTAAAAGTTCAATTATGAGAGTTATTAGCTATATTAAAGGTGCTACACAAAGGGAAAGAAACGGAAAAATAGGTGGACATAAAGCATAAGGAGGAATTCAGATCGTGATAGATAGAGGTATGGTGAGATGGGCTCCATTTTCAGCAATAAAAGAACAGTTTGAAGGATTAAATGAATTGTATGAAAAACAAAATGAAGTACCGATACCTATTTTAGATGAACAAAAATTAGAACTTATAAATGAAATAGTGTGTTGTGCAATCGCTGAAAATAAGCAAGTAAGTATTTCATACCAAAAACAGAACAAAGTATATTCCGAAGTGGGTTATATCCATTACTACGACATGATTTGTAATGAATTAAGAATTAGGAATCAACATGATAATGTATTTTATATAAAAGTTAATCATGTAACAGATATCAAATATACATAGAGCTTAAAAAATTCTGGGATGGGGGAATTATGATGAAAAGTCAAAAAGAGCTTATTTATCATTTTAGAGAATTTTGGGATTTTGAGTATATTTGTTTGGGGAAAAAGAGGCCTGGGGTTCCCAGAATTAGAAGAAGTAATGTTGAAATATAACATGCTAAAACCTGATGAGAATTTGGAATTTAAAGAATGTTGGGTACATCGTGAATTTGTGGATGGAGAGGAATTAAGAACAGTTCAAATCATATATGAAGATAGTAAGATCAATAGAGCTGTTCGTTTATGGGGATCTAAGAGAGAGAAAGATGGAAAAGTTCTTGCAATGACCATGGATTTTTTAAATATAGATACAAAAGAACTTGAATGTGAGATAGATGTATTAAATAAAGTTGGAGATAATTAAATATTCATACGCAACTTTAGAATTGTGTCTTTACTAAAATTGACTCTGTTTCATAAAGAGTAATTTATAAAATAAACAGAACCTAAAAGTAAATTTAATAAAGATATACATAAGAAAAGAGTCCGTTATTATTAGGACTCTTTTTTCTTATAATCACTCATGTATTCCTTCATGAAATCCACACTTCCATTAGTAATTGTTTAAGATTTTAAGAAGCCTGTTTTTTACGAGAACGAATTTTTCTATACCGACCGTGTTTTACAACATGACGAACGTCTAATTCTTTATACCCCTTATTTTGGATTATTTCTGAAACATCTACGATAATTGTGTTAGTTAAAATATTTACTACATAACCATTTAATTTTAAAGAAGGATTCTTGCGATCTGAAAATTGTACATAGTCACCAATTTTAATTGTTGGAACTGAAATAGTCTTTTCCATAAAAATACCTCCAAAATTTGTAATGTTATAAACTAACTTTTAAATTATTAAGTATGTTTTTTGTTTTTAAGAATTTATTCGCTTTTATATAAAGCTCGAAAAGTTCAGCGCTTAAAGTAACAGTTATATTATCCCTCATACATTTAAGGATTATGATATCTTGTTCTTCATGTTCAAACATTTTTGCATATCCTAATACCTGATATACCCAACCATTCTTTTTATGAACATAAAATTCTCCACGTTTTGCTTTAGCTGCTTTCATATTTGCTCCTCCTCTGATTTTGAAATTTAAAACCCATAGAGAAACCCAGCAATCAAATATGTAGTAAAAAGCATCGCTATAGCAATACCAAACGTTCCAAAGAACCAAATTTGAGAATTAATACAGTCCTCAATTCCAAACCATTCACATAAGGATCTATAACTCTTTAAAGCATCTTGTTTGAAACTTATATGCTCTAATTCTTTTGATCGATTGTGTGTTATAATGGAATTACAATTGTTAACTTTAGATAAGGTATTTGCCATTCGAATCACCTTCCTAGTTAATGATGTAGGAGAAAAAGTCCTGACTATCTGGCGGTGGTAAGGGCTTTTTCTTGTTTATTACTTACGAGTTAGACTGTTCATGCCATTACGTGTGACTAACCAAACTTTTCCGCTTTTTCTTGCCTCATTTTCAAAGAACTTGCCTCGGTTGCACCACTTATTAACAGTGTTTTACGCAAGTCCTCATATTTGTTCAGCTTCTCTTGTTGTATAAACGAAAAATAGAGCTTCCTCTAATTTTTTATTTTTAATTTCATCCATTAGTTGTAGTAAATCCCTCCTTTGTTTTCTTATACTTATTATAAAATTATCCATATTGTTTTCGACAAAATAAAAAATCTAATTAAATTAGGTTTTAAATTGTGGTGCGAAATGAATTAATTTCTCTTACTTCTTCCTGGTATGGATCATTTCTCATCAAGTCTTGGTTGAATTCGTACACTAATAATTCCTTAGCGTACGAAATTCGCGTTTTGTTGGTAGGACCCCTACTTGCTTTGCAACGTATTCAATAATCTCTTGATTTATTTCCTGCCTTCCTTTTGGAAAACGATCCTGGTATTGAAAAAATTTTAGGGAAACAGCAAATCCAAGTCGTGTACTTCCATATTTATTTCCAATTAAACGCATCTTTTCTGGAATAACTGTAAAATGTTCAATGAGTTCCTCTAACTCCCAAGTTTCCTTCACATTATTGAATCTCCCCTTATGGTACTTATCATGAAAATTTTATAGAATTTTGGCATATAAAAAGCTCTGGAATCCAGAACTTTACCATCATTAATTATTACTTTGCCCCAGGTTACAGCAACGCTGGTACTAGGCTTTAAAGTTAAATAACACTTAAATAAGTCAAATATGATGTGAAAATGTATATTTAAATAAATTTTGCTAATGCTAATAGCGATCTACATTATAAATTTTTGTTGTTTAAAAAGGAGTGTAATAAATTATGCCTGAAGATACGAATACGGTTTCCATTCATCAATTTTTATTCGTTATGAAAGCAATTGCAGAAAATGATCTTTGGGATGACGTGGCATTTAGAATTGAAGAAAAGGGATACCACAAAATAGAGTTTCCTACTTGTTTAATAGCTACAGTAAGAGAAGTAATGATAGGAACGGATGGAATAAATAGACGGGGAGGAAGATTCATAAGATGTGGCTGTGGTGTCACTAATCCAGGACCACCAACTCCAGTAACTCCTAGTGGTGGTGGCGATGGTGGTACTGACGGCGGGAGACCGAGATCCGGTGGTGGTAACGATTGCGACGATGGCACTGATGGTGGAAAGAACCCGAAGGTAAACATTAAAATTGAGGTTGAATGAAAAAATACGAGATTCTTTCAAAACAACAAATGAAGGAGCTTGATATTAATGACGATGACATTTTTCAAATTCAACTGATTGAAAAGCGAGTGTGAATTAAAAACCTGGATACTATCAAATAATCTATAAAAAAGAGTCCTTTATTATTAGGACTCTTTTTTATAGGCTAATGTACTCATTTCTTTTCACTGAATTTTATTTTTGTGTTTTAATCAAATTACGTTCTGTTTCTTTACCCTGCATTTCAAACTTTGTTCCTAGTTCATCAAGTATAATATTCGTACACTGACCTAAGGTTTTTTCAGTAGTGATTGTAAAATTTTGAGTGTATTTAATTTTAATTTCCCGGTATACCCATTTCATTTCTTCTTCTGTTGCAAATTGATTCCATGCAATTTCTTTATATGGCGCAACAGAATTCATAATCAGGAAATTCATACGTGACAGGAAAATTAATAACGAAAATTTATAAGATTTAAGACTAGGATATTTCGCCTTAATTTCAATAGAGATATAATCAAAGGGAATTTCCCCAGATAGCACTTCTAAATCTATAGGTTTCTTTTCTTTTTTTACTTGTTCCTTCAACCTTTTCTCTGTTTGTTCTTTTGTTAATCGATGAAATGATAACAAGAACTGGTAATTTTTTGGTACTGTCCAATATACGCCTCTGAAATCTCCATTGTTTGACCAGGGGACAATTGATTCATGAGTTCTTCCATATCTAACTGAATATAGAGTGTCCCTTTCTTGATGGTCTCATTTTGAAAATACTGTGGCTTATCATTCTTACGATAGATTCGAGAATGTAATTTCAAACTTGAGACATAATAAGCTCCTTTATCATGGATATTCTGTAAGTCATATAGGTCGAAATAGCCTAAATCTCTTATATACAAGTCTTTGGATCGAATGGTTTGTAGCCTTGTTGAACCAAAGGTTTTATCATTTTCTCTTCCTTCTCCTATATAAACGTGCAAGAACTTCCCACTCAATAGATCATACTCTAATTGAATTTTGACTCCTGCCGTATGGCTACTTCCACCTAAAACTTGATACTGTGAAGAAAACTTATCTGGAAGCTGAAATATTGTAGAACCTAGAATCCGAATGTGTTTAAAGGTCGTAGTATATTGATGAATTATTTCTTTTGTTGAATGAATTCTTTGAGTTAGAAGATTAGCTAGAACTTGTTCTAGCAACTGTACTGCAGAAGCATTAAATCGTTTGTTAAGTCCTTCAGGACTGATAAAAACTCCCGTAGATACTTCAAGATGGCTACATAATTGTGTGAGTGATGTACTTGCAACATGTTGGCTAAGCCATACATATAAAGCAACTAACTCCTTTGCTTGATATTTACTCTTTCGCTGAAAGAATCCTTTTTCTTTAGCTAGGTGTTCTAGAACATGAGGAGACATATATCGTTGTAATTCTTCAGCAATCGGTTGAAGTTCGTCAAGAATCGAAAGATCCATAAAAAAACGCCATCCTTTCCTATAATTCTACAGAAAGGATAACGTCTATTTTGCTTTATGGATAGTGTTAATAACAAATGAATATCGTATTTGATTAACATCAGAATTTTCATACAAATATTCAGTTTTAGGTTCATAATAATATATTAAACAGGTTATTTCTAATAATGGAGGTCTTCAAATATGAATTTGAAACGCTTTGAAGAAATTATTAAACAGTTGTTTACAGTGGAACTATTAGAGGGGTTTTATGATGATTATGGTTTCATTCATGCTTCTAATCAATCTCTAAAATTGGCTACGTAACTAACATTTCACCTGAATTAATTGAACAAGCTGCAAGACATCAAGTAGACTTAATTATTACCCATCATGATGCTTGGGGTTTTATCTATGGATTACATGATGAGTGTATCAAGAAACTAAAAGAGTACAATATAAGTCACTTTTACATACATGGTCCGCTTGATTTTATTGAGTTTGGAACTTGTACATCACTTATGAATGTTATTGAGGTTGATCATATTAAGCAATATTCCTTTTACAATAATGGAGATAAACCAGGCATTGGTGAATTTAAACAGCCGATTAGCTTTTCAACACTTGTTAAAAGAATGAAAACTAATTTAAATGAACCAGTAAGAAGCTGGAAGAATAACAATAGAGAAGTCAAACGAGTAGGCGTGCTAAATGGTGCAGGTCATGCAACGAACTATATCCAGATAGCAGTAGAGGCAAACTGTGACACTTATATTACCGGTGAAGCAACTTTATATACGATTCAGTATGCTCAATTTGCCGGTATTAATCTGATTGTGGGTAGTCATACCTTTACTGAAATATATGGAGTAAGAAGTTTAGTTAAGCGTCTAAAAGAATTTGAAAATAAAGTTGAGTTTATTGAATTAGAGGAAGACCATTTTGAACTAAACTACTGAGTACCGTGTATATTCCACTGTTAAATTACATAAATTAATGCACAGTTCTTATAGTTTGTTAAAATTTACAATGTACAGCACCCTCTAGACTGTTTTCTTATACCACTTACTAGGGGACCAAGCACAAACCTATTAAGTTAAAATTTAGAGTTACCCCAAAACAAGAATTTTGTGTGAATTGTTCATTTTTTTGCTACAAGTTAGCACAAAATTTCGTTCTCGTTCTGGGGGCATTTACCTTTCTTAGCTTGATGGCGATGGGATAGCACCAACATTTCGCGGATTCTGTATGTTAAGGCTAAATCCCTTGAGATAACAATATTTTTGTTGTAATTACCAAAAACGAATATTTAAGGAACTTTATGTATTTCGAATGAAACTGATAGAAATACGATCGAAAATTAGTTTCAAAACGCATTACCAAAACAAAGCACTATAAAAAGTATAAAATATCGTTTATGAGACATTCTTAACATACAGTAAAATTAAATTTTTCATCTTAAAAATTCCTTAGCGTACGAAATGCTTGCGGGACCCCTATAAATGATATATTAAATTTTTAGACACGTGAACCGTAAATAGATTGTATTCCTGATATATCATCTTGATGTAAAGAACGCAAAATTCCACTATAACTAGGAAACATTAGTGAACCTCTAACATTAGAATGAGATAAACCAAGAGAGTGACCAAATTCATGAGCAGCTACAGTAATAAGATCAATACCTGATGCAGGTGTACTTATTGACCAAGTTTCACCATCATCAAAATGTGCATCGCCCGCAAGAGAACCACTGTTAGGAGGTGGAAAATAAGCATGTGCTAATACATTTCCACTACCATCAAATGGATTGTTATCACCATGTTCTCCTGTGACAAATGATATTAAGATATCAGCATTACCAGTTGTAACTTCTTTAAAAGTTAAAGGAGTTACTTCACTCCAAAGACTAAATGCCTTAGCGATAGCTGAACGAACCTCATCTTTTGATAAATCTGATGTAAATTTTACAAATTTATAAGTAAGATCATTTTTATTCCATTTGTTTCCTTGTGCTGCAAACTCTTCAACTCCCTCATGTAGATCGGGACATCCGCATCGTGGTAATCTCATTTGTTTTACTGTAGTTTCATCTAATTCACCGGATTGAGGTACATCATTAAATTCTTGATATTTTTTTAAAGCAGTTTCAGTAGTGTCATCAAAATTAGCTTCTAATGCAGCTATTGTAGTTTCAGTATCACTTTTTTTATAATACCCAAATGCTTGAAGAAAATCTTGTAATTCACTTACTGGTTTGCCTTTAGAATTTTTTTTTAATCCAATAGCAGATGGTAATTTCATGAAAATCCCTTCTTTTCTATTAATATTTTTGTGTGATTTTACCTTCACACAGTTTTTAATATCTGCAATTATGTATAAGATTATGCAACCAATTTAAAATGCGGGTAATAAGAGGTAGAGTTTGTTTTTTTAGCTGATGTCTATATCGTTAGTCCATTGAACAATTTTCAAATGTATTTCAACAGCTTTATATAATTTTTCTTCAAATGAATAACTTTAATATTTATATGCCAAAATATACTTTGATGTTTTAAAAATATATATTAGAAAGAAGTGAATTTTTTATGTCTAATGATAAAAAACCTACACCATCAGATCCGTGTTTAATTGGACTAAGTGTTGCTTTATCTGATTCTAATGTTATAAAAGCAATTAACAAAAAAATTGAGCATCAATATATGTTTCGTGGTTATGAATGTAAAAACGAAATTGGGATCCCTGAATTAATAAAAATTCATCTTGATTTCGATTGTAGTCCGAAGAAACCTTGTATTCAGGATCCATCTTTATATATAACAGTGAATTTCATTGATAAACATGTTGAACATATTGATGGTGAAAATACATAATGTAAATATTACTAAAAAAGCAGGAATACCTTAAAAAACCTTTGATTAATGTAGGCCTTTAAGGTTATTCCTTCTTTTTTTTAGTAAAGAGCTATTCACTTATCAATGGATAGGTGACGGCATGTGCCTAGCCTACTTTACTTTAAACTAGGGTACAACACATATCTCCTATGTATTCTTTATATTTTTTACTTTATTTTTACCTTTTCTAATACTTTAAAACTACCTAAGTATAGAAATAGTCGATTAAAGGTGATTAGATAAATTCCAATAAATATAAACCCTGTTAAAGATATAAGAAGAAATGGTAACAGATTTATCAAGAACCATACAGAAAGAATTCTGTGCGAAAAAAATTTTAATCCTTTGTATATAATAAAGAGGGTAATTAAAAAGAGGATCATTAATAATAATTGACCTTTTGATATTGATTCATTTGCCCAGTAAATAAACTTGGAACCGAAAGTACTTATAATAGTTCCACATATAAGTACAACTAATAAAATAGTTATAAACTTTACCAGCAAATTCATTCTAATAGCCTTAAAAGATCGTTTGCTTGCAGTTTCAAGGAGATTTTTATAATAAGAATCAATAATAGGTGATGAAATCCAAGAATCAATCTTAAAGAATTGATATCTTTCCGCTTTTAATGCAGTATTTGTAACAAAATTTTTTATATTTACTTTATCCAATTCATATTGACTTATTCTATAGCCGTCAAGCATTAAAGAAAAAGCTTCTACTTCTGAAAAAGAGTCCAAATCTGTTCTAATACCCGAAAGGAGGTTTTGAACATCTGTATTGACCCCGAAAGTCTCGCAGGGTTGTTCCGTGTTATAAAGTTTCGATTCTTCTTTAAGATTGTGTCTTTCATTAAAGTAAGAAACTTCCTTTACGGGCAATCCTTTCTTTAAATGTAATAGGGCAACATTATCTGAATGTTCCCTAATTATATTGGACAATTGTTGCTCTCGTAGGTTGTCTGATAGTATACTATTTGAACGTTTAATTACATTGGATATCTGTACATTAGGCTCCCTTTCATCCTTTAATTGTGCTGATGCATCACTTAATATAAAATGTGTGCAATTTAAGCGTTTATCTAGTAATCCTCTAATTCCTTGATTATCGTGAACACCGCCATCAACTAATTGTAATCGTACCTTCTCATCATAAAGATCACTAATAGCAAGAGGGGCAAAAATTCCAGGCACACAGGCCGAAGCGGCAACAGCTACACCCAATTCAAAATCTTCGTGTTTGTATATGTCATCATACGATTCTATTCTTTTTAGTCGAAAGTTTTTATCAAATTTTTTTCTAGATTGGTCAATCTGTGTTTCGCCCATATCCGAAGCACTAAAACACCAGTTATGGCCATTATTTAAGATAGTTGCATTAATAAGAAGTATTGGTACTTTTGCACTTCTATTTTCATTATCCTTAAGTGGGTGAAAAGAATTACTCTCACAGCAGGGTTTGATAATGAGCTCCTTCATTTTTATAGGATGGGTGTTATTTATATCAAGAACTTTTCTGTATAAAAATTTATCATAAAGCTCTCCAATATGATCACTTCGTGAGTAATTAGGAAGAATCATTTTTATATTTCTTACTGGATTAAGAAAGGTTCTTAAACGCAAATTCTTTTGGACTGCTTTTAGAAAATCAACTTCAATTTTTGCAACAATCTTCTGATAGTCTTCATCTTTAATTTCAACATCTTTCTTTTCTTCCAGTAGTTTTTTTAAATGAAGATAATAAAGCGCACCAATAATAGAGCCACCTGAAACCGTAGAAATTAATTCAACTGAACGAAGCAACCCCAAATCAGCCAACCTTGCGAGTACTCCGATATGATAGAAAGATGCTCTAAATCCTCCACCGGAAAGGGCAAGTCCTAATTTTTTATTATTTTCCTCTTTCATAACCAAAGTCTCCTTTTTTATTTTTTTAAACTTCGATATTAATAACTAAAATTTATGTTTTCTTTTTTTTATAATTTTTATGCTATGAACAATGAATCACTCCAGACTTGCCCGTATCAACCCTTCAAATCACAGCCTGTTATTTTTTATGCGTAATTAATAAAGCTCTCTAAGTTTTTCTGACATATTCAACATAACTCTATTTTGAAGTAAATATTTTCAAATCATATAGATTTATTTGAGTCATTTTAAAAGCTTTGAAAATATCGTGTTTGACTCGTTGTTGAAAAATACAAAACACTAGGCGGGATTTTATAAAATCTTAAGGAGAATAACATGAAAGAAAATCAATATTTTTGAGTTGTAGAAAATGGTAAGTTTCAATTTAGGCAGAACCAATGGAGTAAAATCAAAACTTTACCTGAATTCCCATGCAAGCTGCAAAATCTCCAGGGTTCTGTTGCGCGGTTTCTTAGCATCAAACTAGACGAAGAATTTATGACTTACATTCTTAAATTATATAAACCTGAATTAAATAGATTGTTATTGGGAATAATTTCTATTTGAAATGAATTGACACTATGGGTCCTAGCCTGACCAATTTCTTTTGTCGATACATTAAAGGAAGTATTGCTGTTGTAAAAGCCGTCTCCGATAGACGGTAATTTAATTAGGGAGGTTAAATCAAATGGCTCTAGATGAACCCATTATTGAGATCGACGACATTCAAGGTAATAGTTTGGCTGGTTTTAACAAAGATTTTCAGAACTTGCTTTTTTTTAAAATTACCCAGCCTGATACTGCAAAAAAGTGGATAAGGGAACTAGCACCACAAATTTCTTCTCTAAATGAAGTACTGCAGTTCAACAATTTATTCAAGTCACTACGTGTTCGATTGAATGGTGAGGACCCACATGGGCTAGCCGCAACATGGGTTAATATAGCCTTTACCTTCGAGGGATTGAAGAAATTGATTCCAGAGGAAGCAGAGCACTTTAAAAAAGATGAAGCATTTTCGCAAGGTATGGCTGCAAGGTCGAAAGTGTTGGGCGATCGATTAGATCACCAAAACTGGGTGATTGGCGGTCCGACAAATCTACCAGATCTCTTGTTAATCGTGGCTAGTGATACAGAAGATTTCCTTATTCAACGTATGAATAGTATAAAAGAGAGCTCGAAAGTAAACGGTGGTCTGGAATTGATACACGAAGAGAATGGAAGAACACTTATGGACACAAACAAGCCAGGTCATGAGCACTTTGGCTATAAGGACGGCATATCTCAACCAGGGATACGCGGGCTTAAATCAGACAAGCCAGAGGACTTCCTCACTGCACGTTTGATTGATCCAAATGATGAGCGTGCGCAGAGTTTTTCCAAGCCGGGAGAACCGCTTATCTGGCCAGGCCAGTTCGTATTGGGCTATCAGAAACAAAATAAAAATGATCTTATTCAACCAGAACCAGATTCAGATTCGGATACGTTAGCCAGCTTACCGAATTGGGCACGCAACGGCTCTTTTTTGGTATTTCGACGTTTGCAGCAAGATGTAGCGGCCTTTAATAAATTCGTAGAGAATATGTCGACAGAAGCAGGAATGAACTCTGACCTGCTAGGTGCGAAACTGATCGGCCGTTGGAAAAGCGGTGCGCCTTTGATTAGAGCAAAAGAAGAAGATAATCCGCCTATCGGCAATGATGAGTTTATAAGCAACCATTTTTCCTATGAAAATCCCGAACCTGCAATTAAATTGACACAGGACGTAGGTAATCAAGAAATTTCAAGTGCGGAAGAAGATTCAGAAGGGAAAATATGCCCATTTGCAGCGCATGTTCGTAAGCTTAATCCACGTGATGTTAGGTCTGCCGAGTTTAACCGAACGAAGATGCTTCTTCGTAGGGGCATCCCTTATGGGAAATCCTTTGAGCTAGCACCGGACGAGGAAAGAGGATTATTATTTATGACCTACCAAGCAAGTATTGAAGATCAGTTTGAATTCATGCAGCGGGATTGGGCTAATGATATCAACTTTCCATCGGATGGGGATGGCGAAGATCCCATTGTGGGGCAAAAAGACAATGATGGTGAAAAACATACATTCAAATTACCAGAAAAGGATAAGAGCATAAACTTCATGCAGGAATGGGTAACGATGACAGGAGGCGCATACTTTTTTCAGCCATCCATCAAAGCCCTTATGGATAATTTGACAATATAATCCATATTATAAAAACAAATAAAAACTCAGAAAGGGTGGAAAATGATGTCTTTGATTGAACAAGTGAGACAAATATGTAATAGACTTGCAGAACATGGCTGGAGAGATTTATTTCTTCAACATGGATTGGATATTGCAGCTGATGATTTAAAAACAGAACTTCTTAAAGAGCTTCCTAATATAAATCGACAGATAAAGGGATTTGAGGATTTTGCAAAAGAGGGCAAGCGAGGAATCGAGCCGGGGCAACCAGCAAGAAGTCTTTTTTATCATGCCTTAGCTTCTCCAAATGTCATTGTTGGCGCAAACAACTTAGAATTAACTACGTTCCCTACTTTAGCAGAAATTGAAACTGTTGAAAATTATGTCTACGGTATTAATCCTCCATCCATTTCTGAATTGTATTCTCGTATAAGCGATAATTCAGATAATCTAGAATTAGGAATCGTAGTTTTTGCATCTGAATATCGTCCTGCTCCAGATACTGTTCATCGAAAGCATGCTGATATGTGTTTTTCAAGAAGTGGCATAGCAAGAGTTGGTACGATGCAACCGTTCTACGATCCGCAACAAAGAGGATTCTTACCTATTACTGAAGAGGATTCAGATTTTACTTTTCGAGTTCTCCCAGCTCGTTATTCGGCTTATTTATCTGTTAAACGTATGGGAAATGAAAATGAATTTGGTCCGTTACGTTTCAGAAACGAGAATGCAGTCTTTCCCTTCGAAGACGTTGAAAAAAACAAAAGTGATAAAGAGAGAACATTTTGGGTGCCTTTACATAAACTTTTTAGCGGTTCAGAATGTCTTTGTCATGATAATGGAGAGCCGATCGATATTCAACTGAGTCTTAAAGCACATCATGTTAATGAAAAAGCAAAACGAATTTATCAAACTTTGAGTAAGCTTCCAAATGATATTGGAAAGTCCTACTTAAAAGATAATCTCGATAAGCCTCCTTTTAGCTTTCAGGATGGAATAGCGGAATTCTCAGGTGACAGGTCAGTTGGAAGTAATATACTTGTACCTATTCCTCACTCTAGATTGGTTGAGGAAGCTCAATATGATGATGGAAAACCTCTTACCTTAAATGTGCCAAAGAGTAATACGCAAGATGTTGAGAATGGTATATATATTAATACTTTTTCTTCTAGTTTATTAATACACATGAAGAAAAATAATGATATATTTGGTCGCCCTGCTCCTGAATATGTTTATGTACGGCACAGATTGGAATTGGGGGCGGAACCAAATCTTAATGATGAAAAGGAAATGATGAGTATTATTAAAAAAGGTGGATATGATGCAGTACTGTATAAAGATTACACTGGTGATGGGTGGATAGAAGCTAAAGGTACAGAACTCGTTGATCCGAAATCGGGAAAGCCACTTGCTCATTATGCAGCATATTCTATGATAACTGCCCCAGATTTTTTCTTAAATAGTGACCAACGTGAACTTATGAATTGGTACGACCAACAATCTGAAAGACTTAGAGAACTTACTTGGGAAGTGCCTCCTTTTACATTGTCTGATAATCGAATAGCTGTTAATCTTGAATTAAAAAGTGATAATAATACAAATTCAGCTATCTTTAATGAGAATGACGATACGATGACGGCTATTATTTCCTTGCCTTATCAGAAGGCTCCTGAGCTAACAAAACTTGACGTTCCACTGGGATCAAGGCATTCTTATCTACCTGACGCAGCATCTGGAATATTTGCTCCAGGTTGGGATGTAAGTTTTGACCGAACAAAAAGTGGAAAACAATTTCTTGCAGCTTATGGTCTTGGAAGTCCGTTTCCCGAAGATTCTAAACTATGTGCAGCCTTGAGTACTTTCTGGCCTGCAGTTGCTCCAGATGCTGCGCGAACGTTTGAAAGTACAGAAATTGAAACCTGGTGGCCAACAGTTAGTCCACTTACAGATGAAGAAATAGGTATAAAGGGAAATATACCTTGGGATGGTGTTAAGGGACCTCAAACTAAAGAGGGTAATGTGGTTGAATATCCTGCAATGGAGTATGTAGACTATGTTCAGAATGCTCTAGATAATAAATTCTCCTTGTCACTTACTGGTCGAACTGATTTACAAGAGTATAAGGAAAGATTACTTAGCATGGCGTTTGTTTACTATACATTAGGTGGAAGTAAAACAGACTGGAGTGTCTTATCATTTCAAAAAATCTCTTCCCCTATTGATAATGAAGAATTAAAGACTGCTTATAGAGAAGCTGAAAATTCACTCCCTATCGATAATGAAGAATTAAAGACTGCTTATAGAGAAGCTGAAAATTCACTTTTGGATAGTGTATATAGGTTTGAAATGTTTAGAAAAGGAAATAAACAAACGCCAAAAGATTATAAGAAAGTTTCAGTTGAAATGAAAGAACCAACCATCATGTTTGTTAGTATAACTGATGTAACAACAAATAACAAAGCTAATATTTTATTGAAAAAAATGAATGATGAACCAGATGGAAATTGGGAATATAGAAATGTCAAACTCTAATTTAGATGTAATCATTATTGGTAGTGGACCTGCTGGCACAGCTACAGCCATTACTTGTGCTCAGAGGGGCTTGAAGGTAATTATGATTGAAGGAGAGCAGTTTCCTCGCGATCGTCCTGGGGAAACACTTCACCCTGGAATTGAACCCCTTTTACAGCAATTGGGTGTCACAGAAGAGTTTGATAAAGCAGGATTCCTACGACATGAGGGAAATTGGGTGCAATGGGATGGAAAGCGCCACTTTGTCCCATTCGGTTCGGACGAGTCTGGGAAATGGCTGGGTTTTCAAGCTTGGCGCGCCGATTTCGACGCAATGCTACTGCATCAAGCTATTTCGCTAGGTGTTGACGTACGTCAACCTTGTCGTGCTTTACGCCCGATTGTTACTCATAACCGTGTTTCAGGAGTAGTAACTTCTGATGGGGAGCTTCAATCTTCATTTCTAATAGATGCGACAGGTAGGCGACAATGGCTAGCGCAGAAATTGAATTTGAAAATCAATACCTACTCTCCTCGCCTTATTGCCCGATTCGGTTATGCTACAGGGACATGTCCCGCGCGAGATGCATCGCCAGCTATTGTAGCACACGACAATGGATGGTCTTGGACTGCCAGGGTGCGTCCAAATGTGTACCAATGGACGGAATTATCTTTTGACAATGTAGCATTGAAAAGGGATTGGATTCCTGAAGAATTTCAAGGGCTGAAACCTATGGGTAAACCGAATGGCGCTGATGTTACATGGCGAGCAATTAGTCAACCTGGAGGAGCTGGATACTTTTTAGTTGGAGACGCTGCAGCTGTACTAGACCCCGCTTCTTCCCACGGTGTCCTCAAAGCAATCATGTCAGGGATGATGGCGGCACATTCAATTGCGCAAGTCATAAATGCGGGGCAAAAAGAGGACACTATAATTCTTGGATATTGCAAATGGATCCGCAATTGGTTTGAGCATGATGTGGAAAAATTAAAGCAGCTTTATGCCCTTCTTCCAAGTTTTAAGGGATTCTGAATGAGTTTGCTTATCGAACAGATTACTTGCGTAAAAAAGACCATGTAACATAAAACCCCAATCAAGTCCGGTAACGGAGAATCGGGGTTTTGATTTAATTTTTATCGCCATCGGACTGCATTTATGCTGTTAGACTGAACAGTTGATGAATGAAATCCACTTGATTTTGGATAGACTTGGTGGTCTTCCCGCGTCAAATAGACAACTGTAAAAAAGACTATATAATTTGAAAAAGTTAAAGTTGATGATGGAATAATTAGAGGTAAATTCCGATTATTGGTAAGTGACTATGGTAGTTCAATGATGAAGCGATTATAAAGATGAAGAAACTCTTCCTAGATAGGAAGAGTTTCTTCATCTTTATAGCATATTAATTGCTTCATCAACTGCTCTAGAAGCATCAACTAGACCAAACCCTGTTGCAAGATCGGGACCTTGATGAGCAGGATTCTTTTGTTGCGACTGACCTTTTGTTACATCTCTTGCAGTCTTTTTTAATATATCCCGTATTTGGAAATGACTAAGTCGGCTATTCGCTTGTTTTAATAATGCACATACACCAGCTATTTGTGGTGCAGCAGCTGAAGTGCCACTAAAAGCTGCCCATCCATCAATTGGTGAAGTCTCATCACCATTAGGATGTTTCTGTCCAGAGGCAGAAGCGAATTCATCAAACCAATCTCCTGGTTCTACTGGAAGCATTATATAATTTGCCATAGGAGGAAGGCCAGACAGACCACATATATCAGGAACTAGACGGTTCTCATATGGTTTAGTTGTGCTTTTATAACCACTCACAAATTCAGTTGCCTCCATAGATCTATTTCTATCAACAAAAACTCCTCCTACAGAGATAACATCTGGATGCATTCCAGGAAAAGGTTCGCCTCCATTACCGCTTGCAAATACAACAGTAATACCTTTATGGACTGCATTGGCTATTGCTGCTGCTAATGTTAATTGGGAAGCTGTCAATTGATTTGGTGGGGTATTTAGTCCCCAGCTACAGGTAATAATATCAGGATTTTGTGCTACTGCTAATTCAAAAGCACCTGTTGTATTAAATTTGTTCATTTTTATCATTGTAAAATCTATATCCGGTGCTAATGAAAATACATTAGCAGCTTCGCCCGTTCCATGACCTCTTTCATCATGAATTGGATCTGTCGTCTCAGGTCCAAGAATAACTGGATTTATATGATATTGTCTTTTAGTGAAAAAGGGATGTCTAAAGAAACCAGTATCGACCATTACAATCTTTATGCCTTTTCCTGTTATTCCTTTTTGGTGTGCTCGCTCTGCTAAAAGAAGCTTAGCTAAATCTTCAGGTGGCTTTAAATGATAATAATCTTTTTGGGGTGGATTAGGAGCTAATCGACCCGGTGTATTTACTGAAGTATCTTCTAAGGCTGCACTAGCAGGAGAATGTAAAAAAGCTTTTTCGCTAATTGCGATTCCTTCTAAAACATCCGCGAACTCACTATTACTTGTATCAATTAACCCCTGTATGTTTGAGTTTGTTGAATCAAGAATTGTTGTTGATGTTTTCCCTGGTACACCCTGTACTTCAAGTTCCTTCATAACAATTTTAGTATGAAAAACATTTTCAAAAACTTTAGGAGAAGCTGCGATTGAAATAGATGTTTGTCCCACATGCAGTACTTGGAATCCATTCGCTTTTAATTTTTCTACAGATTTATGAATCATGTTGTCTTTAGAGTAAAACTGCTCAACTGTTTTACTTGTAATACTTTTAGTTGTAGTAAATATCGATTCACCACCAATGGAATGCACAGAAGCTTCTGCATACAAAATAGGTGGTAAATCTGAGTTAGCATTAATTTTCATGATAAACTACCTCTTTCTATTTTTAGAGATAAATTAATTTGGTGCTTTTAAACCTCGCAGTGTATAAGAGCGATTTGTTTCTCAAACAGTTCAAACTAATCTCCTATATACCATTTAAACTTCATTGGAATATTCTTAACCGAATAATCTTCTGTAAATTTATTCATTAGATGATTGCCCTCTTATTGATATTGAAGCTACTGTTCTTTTCTAAGTAACGATGACATGTTTAAGTCCTAATATTCAAGGAGGATACTTACTGGTCTGTGGTCACTTGGCCGATTTTCACGAAAGTTTCCATTGTTTACTGTGTGATTATTATACTCAGCATGATGTATCTTTCCCGAATTTTGAACTCTTCGAAGCCCACTATCAGTTGAAAGACCTGGTGAAAGCAATATATGGTCTAGAAGAAGATGACTATTAGCTTCTCCTGTTACAAAATCATCAAATACAGCAGTATAGCGATCTTCAGGATTTTCATCATGCTGTGCATGATGAAAAATAAACTCAGGTTCAAATGTAGATCCTACCATAACATCAACAGTATTATGCGTTAAATAATTTCTTTCAAAATAATCCATACCTGGTCCATCATTAAGATCTCCAAGAATGATAATATTTTTTGTTAAATCAGCATGCAACATTCTGTCAACATACTGTCTTACTCGCATTGCCTCGGCTGAATTTCTTCTACGGTTCCTAAGAGCTTCATGTACATAATTTTGGCGAGTAGCTAAATTCTCCCACATTTCTTTTCCGAGGTTTACAAAATTTGATTTTGTATGAAGTACTATAAGTTGTAAGTGATGACCACCAATTTGAGTATTTATTACGAGTGGTAAGCGAGTGAACTCATATAACTCGAGCAATTCATCACCATCGATATCTGCTAGCCATGGATCAATTAAATTCTCAATTTCTAGATGTGGAGCTAACATTAAAGAATCAACTGCATTAGGTTTATAAAGTATTGCAAGCTTTTGTTGTCGTCCTGAATCCCCTAGAATAAATTTATAAATTGATTCCCCATTATTTGAGAGATAGTTTTGTATAAAGAGAGCCATTTCTTCAGGACGGCTTGGGCCCTCTTGTATTGCTAGTATATCTGGATCGATTTCCCGTATAGTATCTGCTACACGACTCGCGGTTTCATGAGTATTGCTTGTATGCCCATCTCTTGTAAATGTTGGTTTAAAAGCGACTTGCCCTGAACCATTTGTAAACCAATCATTCATCCATTCAATATTGAAACTAGCTATTTTGATTATAGGCATTAGATATGGTCTCCTTTCTAAACTAGGTGTAGTAAGTTATCCATAGTGATTTTGATTTACATCATGAAGTTACTGTGTCATCATCAACTTTCTTGAGGAATTCGCTTAGCTACTAACTCTCGTGTAATGCTCCGTTCATGTCGTGTATCGTTGGGTTTCTGTATATTGAATGGTTAGAACAATTTTTAAAAGAATTTCTTCAGTTAATGCTATGTTCATAGCATTGATTGGTCCGACTCGAAATCGAAATGCTTTCGGACATAAAAATAGCTGGTTATCTAAAATTTTGATTCCTTTTAAGTTCTCTTAGTTCAAATAATTTTATACTAGGGGATTCTTATTGAATGAATTATACATATACAAATTGTATAAAATTCCGAGTTTATTTTTCAGCAAACATGAGTAATTTAAGGATAATGATATCAATAAAAAATATTAGAGATTTTCCATACTATTAACATCCCCTTTATTACGGAATATGCTTGCTGTTATACACATGTCAGTATTACAAATTACATAACTAAAGAAGGTGAAAGCTTATGCAAATTCGCTGTGGGACATTTAACTTATATCAATTTGTTGAACCTCCTTTCGCATGGTATGAGACGAATAGCTGTTATTCAGCTGATGAGTGGTTAATGAAAAAAGAATGGATAAAAAAACAAATATCAGACATGAATTGCGATGTTATTGGTTTCCAAGAAGTATTCAGTACAAATGCTTTGAAAAACTTAGTTGAGGAAATAGGATTTACTCATTTTACAACAGTAGAATCTCCTGTTACAGATATTAATGAACCATTAGTATTTATAAAACCCGTAGTTGCTGTAGCTTCAAAATATCCAATACTCTCAGTTAGTCCAGTTAAAGTTCCCGATTCCACTACCGAAGAAATCCCCTTAGGAAAAACTTTCAAATTCAGTCGAATTCCTATAAAAGCTACGATACGTATTGATAGCTCTAGGGATATCGTTTGTTATGTTTCACATTTAAAATCAAAAAAAACAGCCATGAAAGATATCGTTTATAATCCTAGTGAAACATGGGATAATCAAATACTAGAAACTTTACGTGCACGTTCAATGGGACATGTAGCATCTTTACTACAACGGGGGACGGAAGCAGCAATCTTATATCATGAAATATCAGAAACTCTACACAATAATAAAGAACTTCCAATTATCTTACTTGGCGATTTAAATGATGATGAACACTCTATTCCTATAGAAGCATTAACAAATAGAGAAAAACTTTCAAAAATAGGAGATAAACCAATCCCTAAAGAGGAACAACCAATTGTCTACGATTATAAACTTTATGATGCTTTTGACTTAGCTCCAAATCAAAGCGGACAAAAAAGATTGCCTACACATTATTACGGAAAATTAGGAAATGTATTAGACTTTATTTTTGTATCTAATTCACTTAATGAGAAAAATAAAGAATACATTGGTCGAGTAAGTGAATATAAGGTGTTTGACAGGCATTTAAAATGTGATGATATTGAAAATAAAACACAATCTGATCATGCTCAAGTAGTTGCCACTATAAAATTTAAAGAAAATTAATACTCATTATAAAAGATGTAAATGCTGCAATGACAGTTCTCTGCATGAGCGAACTTATCGGCCTCATCTATAAGGGATTTTTCCTTTGCTTCATATGCTCGTCGGAAAGAAGAATCTTGATTCATACGTTCCCATTTATTCATTGCTTTTTGTAAAACAGGGTCTTGGTTCATCGCAATATCCTCCAATGTTTGGGTTAAGTGTTCATCTTCATTCACTGGTAGGAATAATAATCAACGAATAAACTAATAAATTACAACAACTAAGAAAACAGATTGAAAAATTCAATCTGTTTTCTCAGTTGTTTATTATGAATTTTCTCTCAAAATATGTTCAACTTCTTCTATACTTAATTTACTTGCTTTTGCAATCGTTTCAATTGGTATACCCAGTTCATGCATACCTTTAATCATTTGAATTTTCCCTTGTTGAACTCCTTCTTGGATGCCCTCTTGAATACCTTCTTTTTTCCCTTCATTACGAGCATGAGCAAACTTTGCAGCTTCATCCATCAACGTTTTCTCCCTTGCTTCATATGCCTGTCGGAAAGAAGAATCTTGACTCATACGTTCCCATTTATTCATTGCTTTTTGTAAAATAGGGTCTTGGTTCATCGCAATATCCTCCAATGTTTGGGTTAAGTGTTCATCTTCATTCGCTGGTAGTAGTAATAACCAACGAACAAAGGAATCTTCCCAGGGATTTACTTGTTCATTACGCCACTGTTGCATGAGTTTTGGGATCTCTACAATATGAATTTCTATGTCATCACTTAATACCTTCTGTTGTTGTTGATTCCATAGGATTCCTGTCGTGTGAAGTGCTTCGTATTTTGGAAGCATCACGAAGTTTAATATATAGGCAGGTAGAAACGCTGGTTATCATATTAATGAACCAAATGTAGGTTGGAAATATACACTTAAAAAATAATGGTAATAATCAACAAATAACACCTACAGATATATCCGTTGGTGTTATTTGTTAATTGATTTATGATTGTAAAATTTCTTGTATTTCTTCAATACGTAAATTTGTAAACCTTGCAATATCTTCTATTGGCATTCCATTTTTGTGCATACCACGAATAAGTTGCATTTTCCCTTCTTCTATTCCCTTTTCCATCCCTTTTTCCATTCCTTTTTTAATCCCTTGTTGCTCTGCATGAGCAAACTTTGCGGCTTCATCCATCAACGTTTTCTCCCTTGCTTCATATGCTTGTCGGAAAGAAGAATCTTGACTCATACGTTCCCATTTATCCATTGCTTTTTGTAAAATAGGGTCTTGGTTCATCGCAATATCCTCCAATGTCTGGGTTAAGTGTTCATCTTCATTCGCTGGTAGTAGTAATAACCAACGAACAAACGAATCTTCCCAGGGATTTACTTGTTCATTACGCCACTGTTGCATGAGTTTTGGAATCTCTACAATATGAATTTCTATGTCATCACTTAATACCTTCTGTTGTTGTTGATTCCATAGAGTTCCTGTTGTATGGAATGCCTCGTATTCAGAAAACATAACGAAATTTAACAAATTAATCGTAATTGTTTTATGGAGAGAACTATATGGCATTCCTTTTTGAAGTTGGGAAGTGTAAAGCCTTCCCCAATAATATAAACTTCTCTTAATCATATCATGATTATTATTTAACTGTATTTCCACATTTACCTTGGCTCCTGTATCTAATGTTGCGGAAATATCTAAAATCGATAATTTATCCTCTTCATGTTCTCGATGCAAGTGTGGGTCTTCTAATTGCAAAGAAACAATAGGAGATTCTAAAGAACCTTGTAACATTGCATTTAAAAACGCAATTAGAATATCCTCATTGCCACTTGTACCAAATAATTGTTTAAAAGCAAAATCAATGCGTAAATTCACTAATTGTTGGTTGGTCATGGGTTTTCCTCTCCCCATCTCATAATATGTGTTTCTTTCATTGTACAAAAAGGAGTGATACACATGCAAACAATCTCTTATTTCAACATACATAAGAGATTGAATAATTTTATAGGGATTTAACAGTGTGTATTTATTATAAACTTCATTTATTTTTCGTGTTTAATGAATGGAAATCTCTGTTTTAAATGTTTAAACGAAAAAGAAAAAAGTCTTGTTTATCACAAGACTTTTTCTTTATTTTGGTTCAATTATATATCGACTATCCTTTGAACTACATAAACTTGCAGTATCAATTTTCACGCGACATGTACCTAATCGTCGCCTTACTTCTTCTGACTGTAATTTTTCATTTGCTTCTTCTAAAGAGCTTGCTGGGATGATTGTAGATTGTAAGTTTGATACTTTGCCACCATACACTACTGAAAATTCTATTTCATATCGATGTATCATGGTTCCTTCACTCCCTTTGTTTTCCTTACAATTAACCCTGCGAATACAATTTTGAATACTTCATCTCTTAATAAAATATATGAAATAACTTTTAAAAAATTATTCAATTACTAAAAAACTTATATTAAAGGTTTATACGTTGGATTTCAGAAAAACGTTTAGAATGGTAACTTTTGAATAGATGTTTTACTTTGAGATTTATTATATTGAACATAAATGAGTTAAACAAAAAACCTAATATTTACTAGGCTTTTCACTTTATAAACTTGCAAAACAGTATGAAGGAGCAAAATAATGGGAAACTTATGTAGAAATTATGAGAGGGTGATTTAAAATATTATGGAATATTATTTTAGGGTTTATTATACCTTGGTTTTTAGGTTTATGGTTATATAAAAGGGAACCCAAAATCATTATATTGATTGCACCAATAGGAATAGCTGTAGCTTTTTTAATAAATGACTGGGGTTCTAATTATTTTTGGCAATTCAAACCTGTTTTTAGAAATGTTGCTTTATCTGCATTACCGTTAAATATAGGACTGTATCCTATCACAGTTTGTTTTTTTATTTATTTTATAGTAAAAGAGATATTTCATACTTTTATCCTTTTTTTCATATTCACCCTATTTCTCACTGGTTTAGAAGGAATCCTTTTGCATTTAGGAAGGATAATATATTTTAATGGTTGGAATATATTTTGGACATATATAAGCTATTTTGTAGCCATCTTTATTATTTATATATATTCTCGAATTTTAATGAGGTATCAAATTTTGAAAGATACAAACTAAGATCTCAATAACTTATAACTTTAAATAAGATTGATTATGTGAAAATAAAATCTATTTGGCCCACTATATCAAAAAATAAAATTGTACGTTTAGACATAATTTGGAGATATTTTAATCAGCTATTGTACGTAAAGAAGCATTTATCCAGAAAACCTTATGTTTATGAACAGAGGATAAAACTCAATAATATAAACGTTTTCCAAAAATAATTGTATTCAAAAAGTGTGTAAACAAATCAAAGTCAATTAAACTTATTTTTCACTTTCTGAACATATATTAAACATCAAAAAACGCTGTAATGATAAAGATTTGTAGTCCTTAGCATACAATTCCCCATAATAATATATTACTCCCAATTAACTTTTGCTTAGCTGCTATTTATATCGTTTTTACAAGTAAATTAAATTTACAATTTCTCGAATAAAAACCAATATTCCTTTAATACTAAGTTCAAGGTGTTTTTCCAAAAAGGCATCCCTTGTTGCAGTGTTTGTTAGAGCAGTTAATATAGATAACTGCTCTTTTTATTTTTCCTGATATTACAAAATGAAATTCTCATCAATGCAGTTGTATACTTTTTTAAATCTTGTCAAAAATATAACAAACCTGTTTTAGAACAAATTGGTTACCGAGTAGTTAGTTTATGCTAACTACTCTTTTATTGAATAAACACCCCTAATATGTTAATAATATTATTACACCAAGGTTGAATACGAATGACCATTGTGTTCTTCTTATTCACGGAGCAGTTAGCTTTTGCTAGCTGCTTTTTTTATTTTCTGGAAAAATACACTTATGAAATAGGTGAGAACTATACTATCTGTTTTATCTAATCTTATTGTTCAATACAGCAATGATACCTTTAAGTTAGACGATTTTTATAATGTTCCTTCAAAAGAAAATAAAGAAGATATAATGGATTGGTTGTCTCTACTATTGATTTAAACACGCTAAGAGTATGTAAGATTTTATACCGTTTTTTGGCTAAAACAGTAACAAACGAGAAACCTAAAACCGCGCCATAATAGGAATGTATAAAAAGATGCATAGAGTCATAGAAAAAGAAGAATTCCTTGTGAGAGTATGAGGACATCTTTCTCTTTGCTACCGATAATGAGAAGTTATGTTAACCAAGCATGTATACGATATTCATAAGGTAACTACTTCCAATTGATTATATAATTAAAGTATAAAATTATATAAAAAAGGGGTAGGGATATGATAATTGGAGAACTAAAAGAAATTGTAAGACATCCAATAAAATCATTTCGCGGAGAAAATGTTCAACAAACTTACATTGCATCCTATGGTTTATATGGAGATAGAAGCCATGCTTTTTTAGATGAAACAAGACCAGGAAAGTATTTAACCGCAACACAACTTCCTGAAATGATTGGTTATACGGCGAGTTTTATAGGAGAAGAATCTTTGGATACATATCCACCAATCAAAATCGTTTCTCCTGAAGGAAAAATATACAAGTGGGGAGATCAAGAGTTACTTACAGAATTAGAACAAAAATCAGAGCGTAAAATTAAAGATATACAATACTCACCCCAGCAAGTACCTCTAGGTGCAATTGAAGAAGAACATATATTAATTGTGACTGATACGTCATTACAAGAAATGAGCACTATGTGGGGACAAGATGTGAACCATAGGAGATTTCGTCCAAACTTGATATTCTCATTATATGAAAATATTCCTTTTGCAGAAGATACATGGTTTGGAAAATGCATACGTATAGGAGAAGTAGAACTAAAAATAGTAAGACACTGTGAACGCTGCATGATTATTACTATTGATCCTAACACATTAACATTGGAAAAAACTCTCATAAAAACTGTTGTACAAAAAAGAAATAATCATTTTGGAGTCTATGCATCAGTTATAAAACCAGGAAAAGTGAATGTTGGAGATTCTATCGTATTAGAATAACTTCCGATAACGATGCATAAAATTTTCGTTGGGGGGAATTAAAAACCTTAGCGTGATGGGCATGTGGCGAGACCCCACATCCATCAACTTAAGAATAATTAACTTTCTCCCAATTGTAAAAAAAGGCATCCTCTCTAAAGAAGTTAAATTAGACAGGATGCCTTTTTTTATGAATCTTCTGATTCAAAGTAAACTCTAATTATTTACATAGATATCTTACTCTTCAGAAGAGCTTGCTAGAAAACTAGCTTTTGTACAACGGAAAAGTAAATTTTCAGGTCATGATTTGGTTACTCAAAATATAAAAAGCCTCTTCTTTATTGAATTTGTATTTTATTTCGGTATAACAGGGACCCACAGTTCATGTCTAGGTTTATGTTTCGGACCGTAATAACATTCTATGCATGGTAAATTTGCAAGTTCATATTCAGAGGTTGGGACCCACTCAGAATATAAGCGTTTCCATGCATCCACTATGTTCGGAAAAACTGCCCATGTACTCGCAGGAATAATTAATGTTTCCATATCAGATGATACTTCTCCATCATATCTTACACCCATAAAGTAGGAAAACTCTTCATCTGTTATGGCAGCTTCTTTTCCACAAACCCCCAAAAGGCTTTCGAGTGTGCATTTTGGATTTTCCCATGACATATCTATTAATTCTTGCATAAATCCGTCCTTTTTCGCAGTGTTCCAAAGTGTAGGAATTTTTTTAAATGCGCTGCTTGTTTTTACGGGTTTACTCTTTCCCACAATTCTTAACTCAAAATCGAGGTTTTCAATTCTATAATCCATCACGTTACCTCCTTTAATAGAAATTTGGAAGGAAATTTTCGGAAAGGCTTTTAACTGCACTCCTTTATTACGAGCATTAGAAGGGGTTATTCCATGCATTTTTTTAAAAGCACGTGAGAAAGCATCGGAAGAAACGTAACCGTATTTAATCGCTACATCGATGATCCGAATATCACTTTTTTCTGAATTTCAAATGCTGAAAGTGTTAAACGTCTTCGTCTAATATATTCTGAAAGCGATACACCTGAAATTGAAGAAAACATTTCTTGAAAAATGAAACTCAGAGCAATTAGCTGCTTTTGCAATTTCCTTGTAATCTATTTCTTCATCCAAACTATTCTCAATGTAGTTCAATGCATTATTCATTCTTTCTAGCCAATCCATAAGTTTACTCCCTTTCAAATATTTACTTTAATACATAATAGATAATAATAACCGACATTTCATGCCTAAAAATGTCGGGACAAATAGTTCACCCCTAAATTGCATGTGAAATAAGAGTGAATTATTTGTTCTCTAGTGTTCATATATTCTTTTTATTTACTTCTATTATTTATCTTTTATATTTTTTATAATATTCTAACATATCTTATCAATTCTTTTATATTCTTATCTTTGTCTAGGTAACCTCTTTAGAAAGGATGATGTTCTTTGTCACTTAAGGTTTTAGACTATTTTTGAAGTTAAAAGCACGTTACTATTTTCTTATGTGAATAAGAAAGGGTGACGTGCTTTTTATGAAGGTGAATCAAAAACAAGAATTATCTTTATTCGCTGAAGAGTTATATCGATATATGTCTCCCGCTACACTTAATCAATTAGCTATAGAAGCAGGCGGGATGAAACGAAAACGGAAGTGCCATGGGCATCATTTTTTATCTTTGTGTGTATGGTTAAATCAACAAGTCGCTACTACCTCTCTTACTCAACTATGTAGTCAATTAGAAACTTCAACAGGAGTTTTATTAAGTCCGGAAGGACTTAATCGGCGATTTAACTCGGCTTCTGTAACCTTTTTTCGTACTGTATTTACTACACTTCTACAAGCTAAGATTGGAGGCGTATCTAAGATTTCTCATTCTCTTTCTTCCTACTTTGAGCGTATCCGCATCCTTGATTCTACAACCTTTCAAGTTCCAGATCGATTCGCAGCTATGTATCCTGGTGCCGGAGGATGTAGTCATAAAGCTGGTGTGAAAATTCAACTAGAGTATGACTTGTTGAGTGGAGAGTTTTCTGATGTGAAAATTGAACCAGGAAAACGAAGTGATCAGGCGTATGGTGCGACTCGAACAGACATGATACAAAAGAATGAGCTGTATATCCGTGACTTAGGATATTTTCGTCTACAAGACTTTAAGTCTATTCAAGACAAGCAGGGGTATTATTTATCCCGTCTTAAGTTACCGACTAAAATATATAGAAAAGAGTTCGAAACAGTCGTATTTAAAACAAAACCTCCTCAATTGAAACCAGTATATATACAAATTCATTTGGAAGACATTATGAAACAATTAAAACCTGGCCAAGTTTATGAATTACAAGATGTATATGTAGGGAGTAAAGACAAACTGCCTACTCGTATTGTAGTTTATAGATGTACCGAGGAGCAAAAACGGAAACGCTTACGTGACCGAGCTATTCGTGAAAAGAAAAAAGGGATTACATATACAGAGCGCACGAAGCTTTTACAAGGTATCAGGGTATATATGACAAACATTCCTACGGAATGGGTACCAAAAGAGAAAATCTATGACCTATATTCATTACGTTGGCAAATTGAGCTGTTATTTAAAATATGGAAATCTTGGTTTCAAATTCATCGTTGTAAATCTATTAAACAAGAGCGATTAGAATGTCATCTTTATGGGCAACTCATTAGTATTCTATTATGTTCTTCTACTATGTTTAAAATGCGAGAACTCCTATTACGTAAAAAACAGAAAGAACTAAGTGAATATAAAGCGATGTATATAATTAAGGATTATTTTTCACTTTTTTACCAAGCATTACACAAAAACACCCAAGAATTATCAAAGGTTCTCCTTCGTCTGTTTAACCTCCTACAGCATAACGGACGAAAATCTCATCGGTACGAGAAAAAGACAGTCTTTGATATTTTGGGTGTTGTTTATGAGTATACCACTTCTAATCATCAGGTAGCATAGTAAAAAATTGAAACCCGTCAGGGTTTATTTGATATGCCTACTTTTATAAAAACTACAAAAGATAATAAAAAATTACATGAAAAAACCACATTTTGTTTGAAAATATCCCTTAAGTTGATGGATGTGTGGCGAGACCCCTAATGCAAGATAATTAAAAGAAAAAGCTCATAATGCTAAAATTATGATTTCTAACATCTTCTTTTTTATTAAAAGTTAAGCACCCCAAATCCCCTTAAAAAAGTTGTATTTGGAATATTGTAACAAAATCAAAAAATTAGCTATTTTCGAGTTGAATTTTACTTCTAATAACGAAAATTATGTAAATAAGCTGTCCATATGGACAGCTTATTAATATTTTTGCTTAGCGTGTTTTTTCTAAAATGTTGGCGATACCTCATCACCATCAACCTAAGAAAAGCAAATACCCCAAAACGAAAATTTTATATTTCTACAGTTATTTATAAGAATTCAGCTCATTTTTTTGTTTTGGGGAAGAATGTATTTCTTAACTTGATGGCGATGGACGAGACCCCCTCTAGCTGGGTTTCTTATTTTTTGTCAGATATTTTAATGTATGTTCTAAACATCTGACAAAATACCATTGACAGTTTATTAATCTATAAAGCATTATTAATAATGAAAATCATTATTGAACTTATCGGGGGACTTACTATGCGTACATATTTAAAGACGACACTTACTTTATTGTCGGCTCTTTTCTTAGTGTTCATAGCTGCTTGTGGTAGCAATGAAGTGTCAAAAGAAAAAACAGAGTCAAAATCAAACACAGAACAAGGTTATACAGTTAAACATGCTATGGGTGAAACAAAGATCACAAAAAATCCTAAACGCGTTGTTGTTTTAACTAACGAAGGAACAGAAGCCATTTTATCCATGGGAGTAAAGCCTGTTGGTGCTGTGAAATCTTGGCTAGGAGATCCATGGTACGATCATATTAAAAGCGATATGAAAGCCGTGGAAGTTGTAGGGGTTGAACATGAAGTCAACTTAGAGAAAATTGCATCTTTGAAACCTGATTTAATTATTGGTAATAAGGTACGCCAAGAAAAGGTGTACGATAAATTAAGCGCAATTGCTCCAACAGTATTTTCAGATACACTAGGAGGTGATTGGAAGGAAAACTTTAAATTATATGCAAAAGCTTTAAATCGTGAAGAAGAAGGCAACAAAGTATTAAGTAAATTTGATGCACACCTAGAAGCTGTAAAACAAAAATTAGGTGATAAAGTAAATCAAGAAGTTTCTGTTGTCCGTTTCATGGCTGGAGCCTCTCGTATTTATTACACAGATTCTTTTTCAGGAGTTATTTTTGATCAATTAGGCTTTAAACGTGTGAAACAGCAAAAAGAGCTTTTTACTGCTAACAGTAAATTTGGCAACCTAGCTATAGATGTAGGAAAAGAAATGATTCCTAAGATGGATGGAGATGTTCTTTTTTACTTTACATATGCTCCAGAAAATGATCAAAAAGCTTTAGATAAAGCAAAAGAAATGACAAGCGATCCTCTTTGGAAAAATCTAAATGCTGTTAAAAATGGAAATGCACATGAAGTTAGTGATGCAGTTTGGAATACCGCTGGTGGTGTAATTGCAGCTAACAAAATGTTAGATGAACTTGAGAAAATTTTGCTTAGCAAATAAGGTTTCAAATTCTTAATCTTTTTATATTAAGGCCGGGGAGTATAAAAATACTTTCCGGCTTTTACTATTTTTTAATGGAGTAGCACCATACTTAAATCTAAATGTTGGTTTGTAATCACTTCGAATAGGACAAAATTCAATATGAAGTTAACCTTAAATAATAACCATCAGGGTCTACAATACGGAAATCCTTCATTCCCCAAGATTGAGTTTTAAGGTTAGATTCTACTGGATAATTTTTTTCTAATACATGTTGGTATAATTGTTCGATATTATCAAAAACTATGATAACCTCAACACCCTTACCTTTTGGATTAAGACCTCCCTTTTTTAAATAATGATTTTCATTAAGAATATAATCAGGAGTTAGTAATAAAGCAAAATCCTCTAGTTTAACCATCGCACCAGTCTCATTCTTTTTTGAGAATGCCAGACCAAGGATTTCCTCATAAAACCTAATAGATTTTTGCAAATCTTCGACAAATAGTTCCAGACGAAAGTGCATACTTACTCTCCTTCTCACTTATTATGATAAATCTTTATTCTCCAAATACTTTTCCCACTCACTCAAATACATTCTTTTTGTAATCTTATGTGGATTTTCAAGCTTACAAATAAGTTCTAAACTATTTCCATCTGGGTCATTAAAATGAATTTTAGCATGGGCATAATCGTTATGAGCCATTACAAAGGGTTCATGTGGATCAAATCCAAATGCTTCCCTCGGTTCATACCCTTTGTCTTTAAGCCATTTCACCGAATTCTTCAAATCATCCAAAGTGACTTGAAATGCTATATGTCTTATAGATGGATGATATTCAAGTTCTACTTTATCGGTTTCCCATAATCCTAACCAACTTTTGTCTTTTTCAATCCATAGAAAAGCTATTTTATCCTCTACACTATGGTTGAACTCCAAACCAAGATTTTCGTAAAATTTTATTGACGATTTTAAATTACTAACTGGTAAATGTGCTTCATACAGCCCTTTAATCATTTGATTTTCTCCCTTACTTTCTGTTCTTGAATATTAATATATCAATTAAAAAATAATATTGAATCCAATAAAAGTATTAAAATTCCATACATCTTTAGTAGCGGTGTAATATCATTTTTGTAGAAATATACAGAAAGGATGGAGTTGTTATATGAACGTTTCGGTTTCTGATAAACTACGATTATTTTCCGAAGAATTACAACGGCTTATGTCACCAAATACCCTAGAGCAGATAGCTAGAGAGATAGGATTTGTTCGACGAAAAAGTAAATATCGTGCACAAGATTTAGTAGCCCTTTGTGTTTGGTTAAGCCAAAATATAGCTCATACTTCATTGGCACAATTATGTAGTCGATTAGAAGCTAACACAGGCATTTCTATGAGTCTAGAAGGACTCAATCAACGTTTTAATATCGATCAGCGGCGCACGAAAAACGCGAAAGCGTTTCACGATAAATGCGAAAACCGTCACTTTGATACATGGGCAGTGGTGGTTATATACCGCTTTGATAC
>NZ_JBVYHY010000012.1:0-22205 GCF_056033865.1 Bacillus sp. FAU20 | reverse complement strand
AAAGTGTTTTTGACGAGTTATTAAATGCAAAAGAAGAAGTCTTTTGCATTTACCTTTTAAATAGACTAGATAGTACGTTTAGCAGTCTATAATTGTAATTTTTTGGTACAATTATATTGAAAGGTGAAAGGAGCTTCTAACATGTGGCTAATTTCGGCAATTTGGCCTGTTATACTAGTCGGCGGAATTGTAGTATTTGTAATAAAAAGATTGGAACATAAATATAAGCACGGCAAATTGGGTAAGAAAAAATCAAATGAGGCTCAAATTTTATTAGACAGTTTAATACCAATGGCAATGCTTTTAGGGTGTTTGATCGGTATTATTGTCGGCATATTTTCTCCTGATTCTTTACTACTTTCAATTAGTTTAGGATCCGGAATAGGCTATTTATTTGGATTTTTCGCCTATGAATTTTATAGCAAGACAGCAAAAAATTTTTGTTAAGCCACAAGGAATAAGCGGGACAGTACATAGTGATCATATAAAATATGTAACTGTCCTTTATTTTTGCATCAATGTTATCAATTTTTCTTCCACATCCTATACACCTTTTTTATTGATGTTTCTCTCCTCTTTCTTTCGCATATCCGCTTTTTTGTTCTTCTCGGCTCTATAACCAAAGTAAAGTAGCGCACATGTAGTAATAGAACCTACAATGTATCCTAAAAAGCCTCCTAACCAAAACATAAAAATTGCCCCCAATCCATTATAAATTTTATGTAGTAGACATCTGTAAACCGCTCTCGGTACCTCGGTTTTTTATTACAGATTGGAAAATCCCCTTAACCATTCCATCCATGAACATTCTGTCTTCTCTATTTTGATTATTATCTATAAAGTTATTTATACCACTAATTCTTCCATTATCTCAAATAACAACTTTATTATAAAGTTTGCACTCACATTACATATATGTAGCATCACTGTTTCTTTTTTCATCTCGCCCTTACAACTGGAGTTTACTTCTATAACTTAAAAACAAAAAACCCCCTCAAAGCATAAACTTCAAGGGGTGAGCCTGTTTTTTATTTACTTATATACGTACAGCTGTACCACTTACAGCAACCATTAACATTCCATCACGAACAACTTCGTAATCTACGTCAACACCAACGATAGCGTTCGCACCTTTTTGTTTTGCAAGTTCTTTCATTTCATCCATTGCGATATCACGAGCTTCTTTTAGCTTGCTTTCATACGAACCAGCACGACCACCGACAACATCACGAACAGAAGCGAATAAATCGCGGACAATATTTGCACCCATAATAGCTTCACCATTTACAATATCGATATACTCAATAATTTCTTTACCTTGAATTCCAGACGTTGTTGTTACAATCATGACTGACACTCTCCTATAAATTATAATTTTTGATTAGCTTTCTTATATCTTTATTATGACATGGAAAAAGTAACTAATCTATTGAATTACCTTACAGGAGTGTGACAATTTTGTAATAATAAAACGCGCTTTATGTTTCATTTTAATAAAGCGCTTTAATATTGGGATACATAAACGATTCTCTATTTTCTTTCCAATCCTTTTCTACTTCTTTAAAAGTTGGTCGCCCTAATTCTTTATTATTTTCATGTTTACTAAACCATTTTTTCACATACTGATCTCCATTTTTATTTTGAACTGTACAAAGGAAACTATTACTACTATCCTTTAATATTTTTACAATCACGAATAGACACCTCTTCCCTGCTCAATATCATAATAGGACTTGATCTTTTACTATAAGCCCTTCCTCTCTTATAGTCATACGACTCCTCGGTCGCGCCAAAGTTGTAAGATCAAAAAACGATATTCATTATGTTTAAATATGTGACGTACATATTATTTAAAGAAATCAGAGTTATACGCATTGTGCTTATCGAATATTTTATAGATTTCTAACTTATCATCTAATTTTGCATCTACTAAAATTAATATATTGCCATCGTAAATGTATTCTTCATACTTTTTAGCATGTTCTTCTGGAATTCCTAATCCTATAAATGCTCCTATTAAACTTCCAGCTCCTCCGCCAATACCGGCTCCTCCAATAGCTGCTGCGATTGGTCCTGCTGCTACGATTGGACCCATTCCAGAAACGGCAAGTATACCAAGACCTGTTAATAAACCACCGAGTCCGCCTGCTACTCCTCCAGCTACGAGCCCTGTCGCTGAAAAGATATCTGCTTTATGTGCAGTTTCGCTATTCACTTTTTCACCCGATTTTTCTTCCAGATGTTCAATTTCCTTTTGATCCTTTGCAATAGCTGAAATGTTATTTGCTGAGTATCCTTTATCATTTAATTCATTAATAACGAGTGCCGCATCATCAATTGTTCTAAAAACACCTACTATTTTTCTATCTACATTCATAACTATTAACCTCCTAAAGTTTTATATAATGTATCTTTATTTTTCTTCATTTCTGTATACACTAATCTTCTTATTAACATAACCATTTACGAAAAAAGCGAATAGTAAAAGCACTACAAGTGAACTACTTAACAAGTAAATTAAATCAAATGTAATATTAATCATCATTTCATTCATATATACCAGGCTCCTTTTTATTTAAAGTAAAAGTATATTTTGATAGACTAATCTACTAAACATAGACATCTTACAATTCATCTTCAGTTAATCTCTTTGTAGTATATGTATACCCTTCCTAACCTTTTCTAAACGTAAAAAAAATATAATTATATTTTTCTTATTTATATGTTTAACATTTTTTAAAACGGGTATGTTTATATTGTTATGCTTACTATATGGAAAGGAATATTACGATGAATGTCATTCAATCTACTACTATTTCTTATAATGAAACACCTACAATAACGCAGATTCATCATTTTTATGCTTTAATGACAACATTTCAAACGAATGTATTTATAGGTAAACATGGAGCACTTACTTCTATTAAAAACTTAAGCACATTAGTATCCTTTTTCCTTACTGTCAAAAAGAAAGAACTTGTATTATTTATCTTTGAAGGAATAGATGCAAAAAAAGCTTTAAGAACACTTTTTCCTGCTTAAAAGTTTTATGATCCCCCTATTCCCTCGATTGTTACTTTTCATATATAGTTTTATATTTCAACATGATTTCCTCTATGAAAAACGAACCCCCTAATACAATAGGGGGATTTCTAGTTTGGCCTTACGAAAACTGATATAATATATATTACGTTTTCATTCTTTACGATTGAAAACTTTTAATAATCTTGAAGGTAGGAATTTTTGATGAAATCGAAAGCAAAATTTAGTATTCGTTACAAAATTATGGCTGGTTATTTAGTTATCATTTTGTTCTTACTTATTTCTTTCATTATGCTAAACAATGAGATTTCCAGTTTACAAAAATCTCGTAATTTTATTATTGAGCACGATTTTAAAGTTCTTAATTTAACGAATCAAGTGGAGAAAGATTTACTCACAATTGAAAATAAAACGAAAGGATTTATCACTTCTAATGATGCAAATTACGTTCAATCCCTTAACGCTGCGGAAAAGGATTACGAAAAACATTATCAAGATCTTTTCTCATTATTAGAGGATAACCCATCTCAGCAAGAAAAATTAAACCAGATTAACGAAAACATTACTAGTTGGATTAATAAAGAGATTCACCCACTCATTACAAATAATAATAGTAATAATGTACAAACAATCGACACGACTCAAATTCAGTCCTTACAGTCACAGGTAACTAACTTCCGTAGCACTGAGGAGCAATTAACGAAAAAAAGAGCAGCACAATTAGATACTGAAAATAATAAATTAGAGATTTGGTTATACAGTTTATTGTTCTTACTTTCTTGTATTTCTATTATCATTTCACTCTATATTTCGAATTCCATTACAAAAACGATTAAAAATGTAATTCAAGCTATTAAATCCATTTCTTCTAAAGAAAAAATTACGGAAAGAATTCATGTAAACACACGTGATGAAATAAAAGATCTAGCTCACACAACGAACCACTTACTAGACGAAATATCGAAAAGAGAGTGGTTGCAAACCGAGCTTGCAGAATTAATTTTAATGTATCAAGGTGTATCTTCTATTGAGATGTTAGGTAACAAAATTCTTAGTGGGGTTATACAAAAAACGCAAACTTCTTGCGGTGCATTTTATGTTCGTGAAGAAATTGAAGACACTGTCTACTATGTGAAGAAAGCTTCTTTCGCTGGTCAAGGTCCTGATGTTGGAAAACAGTCTATTAAAATGGGTGAAGGTTTCATTGGACAGTCTGCTTTAGAAAAGAAAAGTTTTATTCTCAGGGATATACCTGAAGAATTCCGTTACGTTACTACTGGATTATTAGAAATACGCCCTAAAAACCTACTAGTCATCCCTATCTTATTTGAGGATGAAGTAATTGCAGTAATGGAGTTAGTAAGTGTAACTGAGATTTCAGACTTGCATCAAGATTTAATTCAACAAACTGTTGATAATTTAGGTTTGACAATCCATAGTATTATGGGACGTATGCGAATTCAAACTCTTTTACATGAATCACAAGCAATGACAGAAGAGCTGCAAGTTCAATCAGAAGAATTACAAACGCAAGCTGAAGAACTACAAATGCAAGCCGAAGAATTACGAACAACGAATGAACAACTAGAGTCTAGAACGGAAGAGGCGGAGCAAAAGACAGCTGACTTACAAATTACTAAATCAGAATTAGAAGAAAAAGCAAGTGAGTTATTACGTAGCTCAAAATACAAATCTGAATTTCTAGCAAATATGTCACATGAATTACGCACACCGTTAAATAGTATTTTACTATTATCTGAAATGTTAAAAGAAAATCATGATAATCATTTATCCGACGATGAAATTGAATTAGCAACCGTCATTCATTCATCAGGGAAAGATTTACTTACTTTAATTAATGACATACTAGATTTATCGAAAGTAGAAGCTGGGAAACTAGATGTAATTTTTGAAGCAACAAATATAAATGACATGGCAGCAAGTATGCATCAAAACTTTTTACATATAGCTGCACAAAAAAATGTCGAATTTACGATTGAAGATAGTGATACAATTCCTGATTTATTTTATACAGATGCAAAACGGATTGAACAAATTATTAAAAACTTATTATCCAATGCATTTAAATTCACGGAAACAGGATCCGTTTCTTTACATTTCGATTCAATAGAAACAACTAATTTAAGTCCTGATATGCAATCTATCAGTAATGATTGGATGAAAATTTCGGTAAAAGATACTGGTATTGGTATCGCTAAAGAACAGCATCAACTTATTTTTGAAGCCTTTCAACAGGCAGATGGCGCAACGATTCGGAAATATGGTGGTACAGGCTTAGGATTATCTATTTGTAAAGAATTTGCTAGATTGTTAGGTGGTTGGATTACGTTAGAGAGTCATGTAGGAGAAGGCAGTACTTTCACTGTATATATTCCTAACCTTCCAAATGGATTACATGATATACAGTTATCCAATTTAGAAGTTGCAGCAACGATAGAAGATGTTATTCCTGCTGAAGTTGCGGAAGAGACTATCGTGACTCCAGAAACAAATAACGTCTTCCAAGAGAAAACTATTTTAATTGTCGATGATGATCACCGAAATATATTTGCATTACAAAATGCATTAAAAAAACAACATGCCAACATTATTACTGCACAAAATGGTATAGAGTGTTTAGACATACTAAAAAACAATACAAATATTGACCTTATTTTAATGGATATTATGATGCCGAATATGGACGGTTATGAAACGATGGAACATATCCGAATGAACTTAGGGTTACATGAAATACCTATTATCGCATTAACTGCGAAAGCAATGCCAAATGATAAAGAGAAATGTTTATCTGCTGGTGCTTCAGATTATATAAGTAAACCATTAAATTTACATCAACTTTATTCGGTAATGAGTGTATGGTTAATAAAATAAGTGAGGTTTAGTTTAAGTGGAAAATAAGTATTATAATTTTGATCCATCTGTAGATATGGATCAGCGTACGAACTTAGAAATTGAATTACTATTAGAAGCGGTATTTAAACTATCTGGCTTCGATTTCCGCCAATATGCTCGTACATCTATTTATAGAAGAATTTGTAATCGAATGCAGATCTCTAATATCCCAACCATTTCAAAGTTAATTGAAAAAGTAATTCATGAGGAAGGGTTTTTAGAACAGTTATTAAATGATTTCTCCATTAATGTAACTGAAATGTTCCGTAACCCTAACTTTTTTAAAGCGCTAAGAGAGCATGTCATTCCTGAATTAAAAAAGTATCCTGAAATTAGAATTTGGCACGCTGGATGCGCAACTGGTGAAGAAGTATTATCCATGTCCATCTTACTTCACGAAGAAGGATTAAGTGAAAAAGCTGTTATTTACGCAACAGATATGAATACAAATGTGTTAGAAAAAGCAAAACAAGCTATCCTTCCGTTAAATAAAATGCAAACTTATACGAAAAATTATTTACAAGCTGGCGGTACACAAGCATTTTCTAACTATTATTCAACAGATAATCGCTTTGCTTATTTTAATCCGTCACTTTTACAAAACATTATTTTTGCGCAGCATAATTTAGTAACTGATCAATCTTTTAACGAATTTCATATTATACTTTGCCGTAACGTTTTAATTTACTTTACGAGTAAACTTCAAAACCAAGTACAACAACTATTTTATGAAAGCTTAGGTCACAATGGATTCCTATGTTTAGGAAATAAAGAAACTCTACGTTTTTCCGATATAATGCCGCATTATATCCAATTTAATCCGAACGAACAAATCTATCAAAAAATACAATAAAAGCGTATGAAATCCTCTGTTTGGATTTCATACGCTTTTTATTTCGCATTTGTTTGTATCATAATTAGACACATATCATCTGATTGCGCTTTCTTTTGTTCTTCCTTGTAAAACCCTTCAATCTCTTCTTCTAAATCTCCCCATTTTCTTTCTGTAAAAGTACGTAATTTCTCTTCAGCCTCAAATTCATCATTTGCAATTGCTTCAAGAACACCATCTGTAAACAATAATATTTGAGCGTTCTTCTCAAAAGGTATAACTGTCTTTTTAACTTTTATTTCATCAAAAAATCCTACCGCACAACTCCCGCGATCTAGTTCAACTACATTTGTTTCATCAACTAAAACATATCCAGAAGGATGCCCTGCATTTACATATTCAACTGTTCTATCTTCTGTATTAACAACTAAGTATATAGCCGTAAAATAATAGGGAATATTATCATTTTCATTATGTAAAAGAGTCATATATTTATTTAATTCTTTAATAACGAGTTCTGGATCAATTAAACATTTAATTGTTTCACGTAATACAGACGAAATAAACATACAAACTAATGAAGCAGATACACCATGTCCCATCACATCTAATAATATAATACCGTAGCGATTTTCATCGATTTTATACCAATAATACATATCTCCAGCTAGTTTAAATGAAGGTAAGTAACTTGCTTCAATTTTTATATGATCTTCTCTTAATGGGCTACTTAATAAGTTTCTTTGTACTTGCGTAGCTAAATCTAATTCATTCCGAAGATTTTCTTCTTGTTCTTTATGCCAATTTAATTCCGATTTCAAGCGTAACGCTACACGCATACGTGCTAATAGTTCAACTTTATTTATAGGTTTGGTAATATAATCCATTGCCCCCATATCAAGCGCTTCGGCCAATTTATTTGCATCCTCTAAAGCTGTAACAAAAATAATAGGAATATCTTTAAACTTCTCCTCTTTTTGTAATCGCCTACAAACTTCAAGTCCATCAATTTCAGGCATCATAATATCTAATAGTATTAAATCAATTTCATTATGCCTGGAAGAATCTTTTCCAAACTGTATGTATTCGAAGAGCTCTTGTGCAGAATTGAGCGATACAAGATCATGATATCCGGCTTGTTTTAAAATCTTCTCAATTACAAATATGTTAACCGGATTATCATCAACAATTAAAATGGACACAAGTTATTTCCCCTTTTCTTATTTAAAATGTAAATCTATTATCATTTTCTATTTTTCTAGTATTACATACTCAGTTACAAAATGAAAATTTCCTACTCATATATATTTTTTATACAACAAAAGAACAAACCCCTAGAAATAGGAATTTGTTCTTTCACTCTATAAATTTCTACTTTTAATTTAACACCATTGCTTTATCATTTAAAAGACGATCTAATTCTTCCATATGATTTGTTTCATCTGCAATCATATCTTCTAGCTTTACAACTAATTCTGTCATATTTAATTTCGCTGCCTGTTCTTTTCTCGTTTCATAACGCTTAATTGTTTCATATTCTGATTGTCTAGCGGATTCTAACATTTCTCTAACATCTTCTACTTGTTTCACTGGTAAAGGGATCGTAGTAGGTGTACCACCTAACGTCTTAATTTTCTCTGCTAAATATAGGGCATGTCCTTGTTCATCACTAATTTCAGATTCAAAGAAAGGTTTTAACACTTGTCTATATATACCAGAAACTGTAGCTGCATTATGGTTATACATAATAATTGCTGAGTATTCTCCTGCTAAATCTTCATTCAATCCTTCGATTAGTTCTTTCACATCGTGTGACATTTTTATATCTCCTCCTATACTTAATAACTACCCCTTTTCTCATGTTTTAAACATAATGATTTTAAATTTTTATGTATCTAAAAATGCTGCTTGCTTCAATTTACTTATCGCTTGTCTTTTAATACGAGAAACGTGCATTTGTGAAATACCTAACCGTTCCCCTGTATCTTTTTGATTTAAATTTTCTCCAAATATATAATGAATAACACTCTTTTCTGTCTCATTTAATACGTTAAAAATATCCTTTAAAACGAGACGCCTTTCTGTCTCTTCATATCCTTGCTCTACTTCACCTACAGATTCAATCCTCGCTACCGAACTGCCATCAGATGAATTTTCAACTACATCATCTAAGGAAGATACGCGATAATTATTTTTCGCATCCATAATTTCTAGCACTTCCTCTTCGGATAGTCCTAAATGATCTGCAATCTCTATAATCTTGGGTGAACGCTGCAAACGATCTGTTAGCTCCTCTATCGCAAGTTTAATCTTCCCGCCTAAATCTTTAATTCGCCTTGGAACGTGAATACCCCAAGTTTTATCACGTAAATATTTCTTTATTTCGCCTACTATTGTAGGTATTGCAAACGGCTCAAAAGCATTCCCTATCGAATAATCATACCTTCTTATTGCACCTAAGAGCCCTAACATTCCTACTTGTATAATATCTTCATGCATCGGCCCACCTTTTGAATAGCGATATGCAATGGAATATACGAGATTTTTATAGTGATTAACCAATCTTTCCTGTGCTTCATCACATTGGTTTTGTTGGAAGTCTGCAATTAGTTTAATAACGTCTTCTTTAGTAAGATTTGTAGGTTGAGATTGGATTTCCATCATTCTCCACCTGCTCTCTTTGTATATATTTTGTCATTAAAACTGTCATGCCCTCATCATGCATAATTTGTATATCATCCATTAACGTATTGATTAAATATAAACCTAAACCATTTTCTGGCAAATACTCTACTGGTTTATTAATATCATACGGACCAACTTTACTTTTTAAGCTATTAAAATCAAAGCTAACTCCATTATCCGCGGCCATAATTTCTAATCGATCTTCATATAGGCCAAAGACAATTGTAATTTCTCCAACGTCTTCTTTATATGCATGTTGTACAATGTTTGTACATGCTTCACTAATAGCAATTTTCATATCTTCTATATCGTCATAAGCAAAACCCATTCGATTCGCAACACCAGCCATTGTTAAACGAATAATAGCCACATATTCTGCTTTTGCAGGAATTTTCATTTCTATCTTTTCAAATCTCTCCATCATCCCTAGTCACCTTCTTTCTACTTTTTCAAAATCGGAATTCAAATTTAATATTTCTGTTAGCCCTGTAATATCAAATAATCTTTTTAGCCTTTTAGACACACCAGTAAACTCTAGCTTCCCATCATTTCTCTTAACTGCTTTTAATAAAGCTATAAAAACTCCTAAGCCTGTACTATCCATATAATCTACGTTATGAAAATCTACTACAATATGAACCTCTTTTTCACTTGCAATAGGCATGATCTTATTTTTCAAATCTGATGCTGTATATGCATCAATTTCACCATTAAGTTGTACCGTATAACCTACATCATTTTGCAAAATATTTATTTCCAAATTCATCATTTCCGCCCCCTTATCTCAAACTACTACTATTTAATTACCCTTAAAAATTAGTTTTAAACATATTTTTTCATTTTAATTATAAATAAATTTTCTACACCTTTCTCAGCTTAATACTAAAAAAATACTACCAAATGTTTAAACTTTATAAATTTGTGTATGTATAATGTATAAACATTATTTTTAGGGGGGATCTATCTATGGAAGAGCACAACTTTAAAAAGGGAGATTTCGTTCAATTTTCTTATCGACACGATCATGCTACAAAATTAGTTGGTTCCATTATTAACATACTAACGAATACAATTGTAGTTGATATAGGTAATAACGAGGACTTATCTCATATAGAGCCACGGCAGGTCGTAAGAATAAATAGTTGTAAAAAAGTAACGATGGCTTAATACATAATAGAAAGTGTAATTTTAATGAGTGGGGGGTTCTTCATCCTCCACTCATTTCTATGTAGATTACATTAAAAAAGCATCCAAATTAGTTTAATTGGATGCTTTTTTATGTATATTTATCAGTTTATTCACTTTATAGTTATATATAATAAACTCAAGATTACTATTCATTACCATACTTACGCTTTCCGTAGCATTCTAGAAAAGAATGTAACGATTAAAATAAAGACGATTGCACCTAATAACGCCGGAAGAATAAAGATGCCTCCCCATTCAGGACCCCAATGACCAAATAACGCACTACCTACCCAAGATCCGATTAATCCGGCAATCACGTTACCAACTATACCTAACGGAAAGTCTTTTCCTGTAATCATTCCAGCTAACGCACCAATAAGTCCACCTACAATACACGTAATAATAAGTCCCACAATTAAACCTCCTATATTCGTTTTATATTGGATTCATCAAGCTTTAGTATGTAACCAAAGCTTGATGAACATATATTATTCTTTATTATCCAATTCATCGCTTATCTTTTGTTTCACTTTTCCGACTTTTTCTTTTATCGTTCCCTTCGTTTTTTCCCACTTCCCTTCATTTTTCAACTCTCTATCTTCTGTAACTTCACCAATTCCTTCTTTTACTTGTCCTTTTTTCTTTTCAACTTTACCTGTAATTTGTTCTTTTAGTCCGTTCTCACTCATATTTACAATCTCCTTTTCGTAATAGATTTATAGATTTATAGGATACAAATTTAAATAGAATACATGCATCTTCTTTCTTGTAACCATTCACCGACTCTTTCTAAATCTTTAACGAATAACAAGATTTTTCCTTCATCCAGCTTTTCTTCATAAAAGTTAGCTTCTTCCTCATTAAGTCCTAACTCTTGCATCTTATTTCTTAACTGATCTCCCGTTTTATGAAAGACATTAATAATACTTGTCCCAAGTCCCTCCTCTTTTATTCCAATCGTGTTCACGTCTGCATTATCTGCGATTCTATCTGTCCTCTCTTTCTCATGTGTTAACACGTAAATATCTTTTTGGTCTATTCCTTTCTTCACTAGATCATTCGCCGCATTCATGACCTCTTTCTCCGTAATAAATTCATATACAAAAGGTTTACTATACTTCGTTTCCATCTTTAACTTCCTCCTTTAAAATGAATTATTTGTTATATTATATGTAGTACACCTATTTTCGAAATGTTAAACATAAAATATGAAAAAAGTTATGTGAATTTTAATTTTAATAGAAAATGAACAACATCATTTACCACTTTAAAACATCTTCTTCTTACAATAACCACCTAAAATAAAAGAAAATTGTTATAATTAAACTTAAGGAGGGATACTATGAAAAAAACCATATCTATATGCGCTCTAACCGCTCTATCTTTCACTTTAATAGGTTGTACAAGCACCTCGGCTACAGATAAAGCTTCACAAGTTAAGCAAGAACGCACTCAACATACCTTTCAATTAAACTCCGCAAATATTTCAGATATTGAAATACTAAAAACAACAAATCATACTACTTCCAAATCTCAAACAGATAACGAAGAAATGATAAAATCTATCGTTTCAGCAGTTCAAAATGGAACACCTAAAACAATCACTTTAGATCAAAAAAAGAGAGAATCTGCACATTCTACTATTACCGTTACATATAAAGATGACTCAAAAGAAGAATTTCTTGTGTGGGTTGATAATAAGGAACAAATTACAATCACTAAAGATGAGAAGAAAGATAAGGTAGAAGGTGTGATAATGAATATTAAAGATGCTAAAATGATGAAGGATTTCTTTTAATAATGTAAAAAGGATCTCCTTTAAGGGGATTCTTTCTCTCTTCATACAGCCTATCGAGTTCTGCTCCTTATCATCCAAAGCAGAAATATTAATGATATATTATGAAGACGTTTATTTACGCTTTAGTTATATACCTATTGTTCCTATTGCAGAAAAGTACAACAAGCTGGACAACCTAGATTTCAAACTGTAAGATTAGATGTTGGTGAAATCGGGCAGCAAAGCATATATAGAAAATAGGTGTTAATTTTGAAAATCAATAAAAAATTCGAACCATTAATTTTTAATATCTTTATGATTTTAGGTATATCTAGTATTATCTCTTTCGTCATGGTTTCAATGAATGTTGGATATACAGCTTTATTTCTCAAATCATGGATGAAAACATGGGGAATTGCTTTCGTACTTGCATTTTTAGCTTCTAAATTACTACCCTTTGTAGTGAAAAGGATAATGAAAATATTCACTTTTGTTGAGAATGATGCTTAAAAATAAAGTGATGTACTGCGTAGGTTCATTCCAATTAAAAGCGTTTATTATCACAAAAACTTAACTTAGTAAAATGTTTCAAATCGAAGGAAGACACCTTAAAGGTTGTCTTTTCTTTATAAGTAAAAAAAGCCCGCCTATTTCCGTAGGCAGACTTTATCTTTATTACACAATACGAAAGTATACTCTCTTTTTCACTGAAATTTCATGTAATTATACATATTCATGAAAATAGAAGAAGTAAAATATACATTGTGGGCATGTTCCATACCCATCAGGCTCAGATTTTAACATGTGCAAAAATAAAAATCCCCTAAATAGCTATATAGAGATGAAGTTGTTATTACAACATATTTTCCACTTTCAACTTAGTTATTATTAGAATGCTTTTCTACAAAATCAAGGATCCTAGCATTAACTGCGTTAGAGAACTCACCATTGATTGCGTGAGATGCATTTTCTCTTAGACCTTCTAAATTAGGTACCCACATTGGAGTAGATGCACCACGTCCAGGGAGTAAGAGTATTGGTTCCTTATGTTTGTTTTCCTCTTTAGTAAAATAATAAGCACAAATTGTGCCATATTTCTTTTCTATATCTTTCGTATCGTTAGGTTTTGGAAGAAGTGCCATTGATTCATCGTAGGCACTTTGAAAATCTTCCTTTCCTTTTTCAAATGTAAAGTGACCAATCTTATTATCATCCCTCTTCATTTACTTACTCTATTGCTTCAATTTGGGATCCTAATTGATGTATATCTTAAATCATTCGAATCTTACCTTTATATATAAAATAAGCTTCCCATTAAGCCTCCATGTGCTATGTTGTTTACAGTATTTTTATCTTTTGAAATACCTCGTATTAATGTTCCAGAATACTCATTATTAAAAATATAAGTTGCATAATTGATTTCAGTATCTAAATATGACACCTTATCATCTTCAACATACGGCATTAAAATTTTTGGGGATTCTACCCTTTCTTGAACAAGGTATTTTCTATTTGATTGAAAAATATTTGCTAGCTGTAATTCCCATGCATTTTGATTCATTCCTTTTCCTATAACAACACCATCTCCCCCATATCCTCTTAGGGGTTTAAGGACAAAGGTATCTTTTTTATTTATAAGCAAATTATGCAGTAAATAATCTTCACCTTCATAATTAACTAATTTATCTTTTTCAAGAAATCTAGACCAAGGAATACATCTATTTATAACTTGTTTTTCTTCCTCATTAAACATATATTGATATTCTAAATCGGATAAATAAGCAAAATTACCCTTATTGCTATATAAATCCGTATGAATACCATTGGTGATTATTAGATTATCTAAACGACATAATTCTAAAATTCTCTTAATCTCCCCTTTATCGCCTTTGATATCATCTAATAAAAAAAGTCGAAATAAAATATCAATTTTCTCGCCTTGAGTAAATAAATTTCCTTCTCTAATTTCTATATTTTCTTGGTGACATATCACGGCTTTTAACCCTTCAGCTATAAATAATTGCTTCATTTCCTCATGAGCATATATATATTGCATCATGTCAGGGTACCAATCCATTATCCCAATTGTCACTTGTTTTTTATTTAGTTTATTTTTATTTATTATATCTTTAAATACTTTTACTATTTCTTTGTTTGGATCTTTAAATTTCCAATTATCAGAATCAAAAAAACCCTCTTTTAATATCATGTTGTTCAAATTGCCAATTTCAGTACCACCAACACTACTTTCAACATTAAACTCTATAATTTTATAGCCACTGTTTTCTAAAATCATATCACTTCTTGCTAACATACCATCATTATTATGAAGTGTTGTTTCTATCAACTCTCTTTCTTCTACGCTGTACCCTAATTTATCAAATAATTGAGCGTTGTCTTCCTTGGACAAACGTTGATTAAGCGATACAATTAAATCCAAAATTGTTTTACAATCTACATTTATCTTTTCTAATTCCTCTTTCTTTTGGACAATTGGAACTGAAAAAATAGGTGTTTGTGTATTAAAATAAAAAAGTCTTTTTTCTATAATCTCTGAAAAAATTTTATTATGATATTTTATAGCATTTTCTTCGTTTTCCTTGAAATATGAAGTTAAATCTTCAGCTATTTTTATCATTTTAGTACCAACCTACCTTTTGCTAAGTTAATACTATATTCAATGATTTCCTTGCATATTTCTCTACCCTCTTCAACAGATAAAGGATACCATCCTGGACAATTGTTTACTTCAAACACATAAAATTGATTATTGTACTCAATAATATCTACTCCAGATAAGGATAGACCAATAGCATTAGAAGCTTTTAAAGCTATTTCTTTTAATAATGTATAATCTTTTACAACTTCAATATTTGCTCCCATTGCCACATTTGCTTTCCATGTTTTTTCATTAGGAATTCTTCTAAATGCATAAAATACTTCATTCCCCATTGTAGTAACTCGTATATCCCCATCAGGATGAGGAATATATTGTTGTACTAAAAGGTTTTTGTACTTTGATAATAAATTTTCTACAATAGGTAAATAACTCTCAAAATCTTCATTAATTCTTTCTACATCAGTCCCACCATAACCAAATGACGGCTTTATAACTATATTTTTATATGTCAGCCATAAATTTTTTATCTCTTCTACTGAATGAACTAGAAAAGTATCTGGAACATTCACACCACATTTAGTTAATAGTTTTTGGGTAATCATTTTACTTTCCGACATATAGTAATTATCGAAATTCTCATTTATACAATCTGTATACTCCTGAATGCTTTTCAATAATTCTAAATCCTGTTGATAGTATTCTGGCCTAATTTGCGCTCTTGATATAATAGTGTCAAATTCTTTTAAATCTACATTAAACACTGTTAATTTAAAATCATTATTTATTACAGTCATTTTGACATCCTGTAGACTAAATAATAAACTATCATAACCCAATTCCTTTGCTATTTCATCTAGTTGTTTTGATTCGTATTCTTCATGATCCCAACCCATAATTCCAATTTTCATTTGTTATCCCTCCTAATATTATTTTTTTAGCATTCCTATAATCTAAACTATTTTAATAAAATCGATGTGTTACCTCTGTAAAAGAATAAATCAATACAGACGAAGTAATTACTAATGATATAACCATTATTTTCAACAAAAGAATATTTTCACAATAATAACTTTCTATCAAACACTTACCTTTGATTATAATCTCTGAATAAAATCCTACTTGTTAAGGCTTTCGAATAGATGAAGTGCCTTATCTTCTATTTTTTTTGCATTTATATCCCCTTTACCCACAACCATATATTCAATAGTTTCAGTTCTTGCAAAATCCTCAGTTAAAATAATTACGCCCTCTTGATACTCCTTCGTTACCAATAAATTATCCTGCTGTAATAAATCCAATAATTTTGCAAGGCTTTTCCCAGCTTTAATTTTATTTCTGGTAAGGATTTTGTAATCTTTAGCGTAATTTTCCCCGTATAATTTTTGAGCTAAATAATGAATATGACTGCATCCACCATTTCTACCATTAATTTCACTAATCATTAGCTTCCCATCATCTGTTAATAATCCATCAATATTAATATTACCTTCATATCCACGTTCACGAGCAACATTTGCCAATGCAGTAGAACTTGAAATAAATTCTGCTAATGTATATGGGTCCATGTTTGAAGTAGGAATTTCAAAACCATTCCATACTGGTTCCATTCTCATATCTCCAAAATTTAACAACAAAGGTCGTAAATTTTGTCTTGAAACGGCAAGTTCTGAATAGTAAACTCCCACCGTTTCATAATATACTTCTATTACTAATGCTGTGTTGCGAAATCCTATTAGTTTACTCCATAAATAAGAAACGGTCTCTTCTATAGGTATATTTGGATCGTAATAAATTGTTTCAAAGGCACCTTTAGATTCTTTTTTATCAATGTTTTTCGTTAAAACTATATTTCCATCTCCCCCTGCATTTACATCTTGCTTTACAATTACAGAACCTGTTTTTGTTATTAGGGCTAGAATGGCCTTTTGAAGCTCATTTTTAGAATAACAATTCATCCCTTCTGCTACAGGAATATTGTGGGAAGCTGCAATTCTTCTAAACTCTACTTTACTATTTAGTACTTCAGACCCACCTTGTAATAGAAATTCAACTGTATGTGGATAAACGTTTGTATTCATATGTTGTGCAAATTGTGCAACTGCACGGTCAAAATAATATGGTAAAATCCCTATGGAATCATTACTTCCTGCTAATCCCCTTACTTTTTCATATAATCTCTCATCTGTTAATATATCAAATGTTAGTAATTTTGTTTTCTCCTCCTCAGAATCAGGTGGAGATAATATACTAATCTTGTCCGGATTAATCCTTAGAAGTTTACACATATATTCTTGAAATTCTCTTGAAATAGAATAAGGAAGTAAAAGAATATCACCCTCTTCCACAAACCAACTTAATCTATTTGCGACTATAGACGCACTTGCTAACATGTATGGAGTGTGATTTTTTGTTTCACCCACTAAGGATTCTCCATCTACGTTACCAATAATAATTTTCCGACTAGCTTTTTTTTGATGTTCTAGATTATTATCTTTTTTCATTAATATTTCCACTTATTAAACCCCCGTTTCTTTTTCCATGTTTAAGGAAATGACATTTTGTTTCGTATTTAGCCTACTAATTAACCAACAAGTAAAACATGTAATGCCACAATAAATAATCCATGGATAAATAGAATTCATTTCCATAAGCCACATTCCAATATAATTTCCGATTAGGGTTCCTCCTGCAAAAGAAATTTCAAACAATCCAAAATACCCTCCAGTATTGTTTCCTTGACTATAGTCTGCAACTGCCATATCTGAACTTGGTAAGATTAATGTTTCTCCCAATGTAAATACAACTATAATTAATACTAGCCACACTAAGGATTGAGTTAGTGGGATTAATATAAAACTAGCAGCACAAATTAACATCCCTATTTTTATTAAGTTTAGTGCTTCATGTTTTTCAAAATATTTTCGTAAGAAAAACATGAATATTAGACCCGTTATTCCATTTGCAATAAATATAAAACTAATATACTTTTCACTTTGGGTAATATTAAACACATGTATCGGGATCGATATTGTTAATTGTGCAAACATCGCCCAAAATAACATCATTGCAGAAATATATTTTAAATATGCTTTATTACCTATAATTTCTTTTATACTTTTTAATACATTAGTAGTTGTAGTCTGTGTTATGAAATGTTTATTAAACATAAATAATGTAACAAAAATACAAACTAATACTAAACCACTAATTATAAATGGTGTAGTAGCATCTATTCCGAGTAATAGGGCAGCAAATAACGGACCTAAAACAGCACCTGCATTTAATGCTTGATTTAAATAGGTAAAAATTCTTTTTCTATTTTTTGAATCTTGTGTAGCAAAAATTGATGTAACAGAAGGATCATAAAAAGCCCCTCCTATCCCAGTTAATGCAGATGCAAATACAAGCCCCCAAAAATCTGTAAATAGTCCATAGCCAATAAACCCAAATGCTCTAATCGCTATGCCAATAAACAAGGTGAGTCGATGACTAATTCTATCCCCTAATAGACCTGTTACAATAGGAAGTGCTCTACCACAAATCAGATTCGCTGAAATAATAGTACCAACTTCTATTGGCGTGAATTTAAGATTAATTGATAGATAAACTACTAAAAAAGGACTCACCATGAAAGTACCAGCATTCATTAGGAATGCTGATACAATCAAAATTTTTATATGGAGAGGAAGTTTTTCTTTATGTTCCCTCATTTGACCAATTCTTTCTGTGCTAAATTCTTTAGGAATTTTTCCTTATCAATAATAAAACGAGTATGATATCCCTCTACTACCTTATCGTGAAAATCATAACCTACAACTTTAAAAATCAGCTTTTTTCCACTTACTTCTACAAGCTCACTTTCAATATTTATAGTATGCCCCATTGGAGTAGCAGCTAAATGTTTCATCTCATGCGCATATCCTACTGTCATTTGGTTTGTGCTTAATTCGCTTTGTTCAATTGTTTTCATGCAGCTTAATTCAGTCAGCCATAATAATACTGGCGTCGCTAATACCGGTACATCATTCCTCCAATTGGTAGCAAGTTCATTTTCTGATATCTCATGGGTAAACTTACTTTTTAAACCCGCAATTAATTCCATACAACTGCCTCCCGATTTTGATATATTTTTTGCATTTGATTAAACATATTAACTCTTTGAATATCACTAGTTCCCCCTGCTATTCTAGTTCCTGCAGAATCTTGGAATAGTTTAGATATTTGACCTACCATATACCCACTATGACCATGTATTTGCATTACATGTTGTGCTGTCTGGAAAAGAGACTCAGTTCCAATATATTTAGCCATTGAACACATTAAAGACGCCTCGTCATCATTTTTTATTAATTTTTCTAAAGCAGAATAAGTAATTAATTTTGTAGTTTCTATGTTCATTTTTATATCTGTTAGCTTCTGTTGTATATATTGATGATTTGCAATTGGAGTTTTAAACGCTACCCTGTCGTTAGAATATTCCAAACTTTTAAACATCAATCCTTCCATAAATGCAGCAGCAACCAGTCCATATAAAAGTCGATCCAAAGAAATCATATTATATAAAGTTTGTAAGCCATCCCCTGGGTGACCTAATATAGATTTATTCGTGATACTCACGTTATTTAAATAAATATCACCTGTTGGACTTGTCCGATTTCCGAACATATCTTCTTTTTCACCAAAACTTAAACCTTCCAGGTCTTTTTCTAGGATAAATAAAGTAATATCTTGTTTCCCCAATTCTGGAATTCTTCCAACTAGAACAACAATATCCGCGATTGGTGCATTTGTTATATGCGATTTTTTACCATTAAGAATAATTTGGTTTGCATCATATTCACCAGCTGTACGGATTCGTGCTACATCGGATCCACCTGTTGATTCTGTAATAGCAGTTGCACCAATCTTACCGTTCATCAACTCATTTAAATAATAATGTTTTTGTTCTTCTGTTCCATGTAAAAGAAGAACTCGTAAGCAACCAATATGAGCAATTATAGATAATAAAAACCCTAAATCTGTAGAGCGTGATGCTAACCCTTCAAGGGCTGCCGAAAATTCCCACCAAGACATTCCTAATCCTCCATACTCTTCTGGTACGGGAATTTTCCAGATTCCTTCTTTAGTAATTTGATTCCATGTTTCAAAATCAAACGATCTGTTCTGATAACATTCTGCTGCGTTTTCATTTAATGTTGTGCTAAACTGGGTATATTTTGTCTTCATTGCTTGCTGAACACTATTCCAATTAAATTCCATTAAAATTCCTCTTCTCTATTTATAATTTATTATTTTAAAATACAGAATATTAATTCCGTATCATACTATAATTCTTTTTTTATGCTAAATAAAACATTATGTTAATCATAATAATGTTCAGTACCTAAATGTAAATCTACTACTGCAGCAAGTGACTGTAGTTGCGGACTAGCTTCTGAACGGTGGACAATTCCACTATCGTAAAAAGTCTTGTAAAGTCCAGTTTGGAACGAAATGATGGGAATGTTCATATTCATACAGCTATAAATTTCTATATAGTAATTTATAACTGTATCGGACTCAATAACAACAATATATTCATTGTTTTTTTCAAATTCTATAATGGCATATTTGTTACCCCTTATCCGTACATACTCTTCTATACGTTCCCCAATTGAATAAACCATCTCCTGTAACATTTTTTCCCTCCAATGCTTTTAATTTTAGTGAAACCACACATTAATTACTTTAACTATTAAATTCCACAAAATTTTCCTCTTATACATGTGTACCTGGATAAATAATTCAATGAAATACAGGATAAGTGAATCATCTGTAGTCCCATTATGTACCGAGATTATTAGTAAGAATTTAATGTTTTTCTCTAAAATAATACAATGTATGATTTCAAATACATCATATAATTATTTCAAAATAACTTTTAAAAAACTAACTATCCACTATTATAGTTAAAAAAAGATATTGATAGCCTAGTTAATTAGGTTAACGACATCCCAATCACTATCTAGTTTTCAATTTAGCCTTTTGGGTTTGCTATATTAAAATTTTTACCACAAATGTAAATTTATTTAAACAAGTTTTTTTAGGATACTATCGTTTTTCAAAAATTTTCTGAATATAAAGAAAAATATTAGAATCCTATCATATATCATGTTCTGTATCTAAAAAACTACTTTAATTTTAGTATTAGCATAGAGGTATTATTAAGAAATTTTTAAAAATAAAGTTCTCAAATTAAAAAATTGTGTACATATTTCATAAATTTTTCTCAATATTAAAAACGAAGTGATTTCCATATAATGAAAAATGTATATTTACGAATATATATATTTCGAATTAAATAAAGTTTATTGACTAACAAGATAAAGATAAAAAAGAATGCCCATATATCTATCAATGGACATTCTTACAAATTAAATACTCATAATTGAATTTTATTTTTTTTACGGTGCCGCTGAACTTTTGCAATGGTGCCACATGATCTACCTTTAGGTTCAGATGCATACATTCCACACCAACGTTTACTTGCATTGCGAGAATTATCATAAAAAACCCAACGACAGTCTGGACAGGCTTTAAGCCGTTTCCACTGATTTTTTGCAATACTTTCGATGATAATTATCAATATCTCACTAAAAAAGTCTTGTTTATTTTTAGGATTATATTGAATATTTTCAGGATTAACAATAGATATTTCTATAGGGTACTGAGTTAACCATTTATTTAAACTATTAGTTGTATTTAACTCTATTGATATTCGTAAATCCTTACGAAATTGATGCAGTATCTCTAAATCTCTAGAAAAATGAATATCTCCAAAATACTTAAAAATAAAATCCTCTACATCTTTTTTGGTATTCAAACGATCAGTTGGTTTACGAGTATCATTGGGAATTTCCCAAGTATTTAAGAAATCACGAATGATCTCTAATCTTCCTGGAGCTATTTGATTATTAATCAATACCACTCACCTCATAATTTTTAGGATTGACTTTATTATACAACTGTTGATAACATAATTGAAGCGGCGCACGAAAAACGCGAAAGCGTTTCACGATAAATGCGAAAACCGTACTTTGATACATGGCAGTGGTGGTTAAACACCCGGTTTTGCATAACTGAACGAAGTACAGTAACATAAACAT
>NZ_JBVYHY010000011.1:0-521816 GCF_056033865.1 Bacillus sp. FAU20 | reverse complement strand
TGTTATGTACATCTACTTCGTTCAGTTATGAAACCGGGTGTTTAACCACCACTGCCATGTATCAAAGTACGGTTTTCGCATTTATCGTGAAACGCTTTCGCGTTTTTCGTGCGCCGCTTCAAATATTATTTGCTTGTCCAAAGGATAATTGTTTATTATTGTGTCTGTCTATTTCTATCCTATCCCGTAATTGTATGTACATATCTTCCCCACGCACTAAGTTCATTTTTTATAAACTTAATATTAATATTATCGGAAGTTTCTACTTCACTATGTTTTATTATTTGCTGTACTTCACTTTTTAGTTCCTTCACTTTCACATTCAATTTAGTAAGGTCAGATGAAACACTTTCTTCAACCCATTGACAATACAAATAGTATTCTGCTTTTTCAATAGCTTGTATAAGCTTTGAAAGAACCTCTACATCTTTTGTTACAAAATATTGCTCTTTCAACTCTAAAATCGGAAATAGAATATCCTCATTCAAATACAATCGATTTAAATCCCATCTAGCAATTTCTTACATTTTTATAGCCGCCTCCTATTTTTACAAATAGTTACAGATATTTCTTCCTACACAATTATATATGAAATAAAAAAATTTCGATATCCTTAAATATTCAGATTCCTATAAATGCATTCTTATTTATATCTTTTCTTCTACCATAAAGTATCATTTCACATATAAAAAATAATCCCTCTACAGGATTGCATTTGATAGGCTAACTTCAAAGGTTTCATCTTCATCCATACCATATCGACCGATTATCACCAGATTAAAAAATAAAAAAGGATTGATCAAAAGATCAATCCTTTACTCTACTTCATTTAAGAAAAATAACGTTATAACGCCAGGACCTGTATGTGCACCGATTGCTGCACCAATTGTATTTACGATAAATACTTCACAGCCAAATCTTTCCGTAATTAATGCTTTTAATGCTTCAGCTGTTTCTAAATCGTCACCGTGAGTCATACCGATTGTTTGACCTTTAAGGTCTTTACCACGCTCTTCCATAATATCAACAATACGGCTTAATACTTTCTTTTTCCCTCGTACCTTTTCAAGTGGGACAAGTTTTCCTTCTTCCACGTTCAAAATCGGCTTAATGTTTAATAAACCACCGATAAATCCTGCTACTTTACTTAAGCGTCCGCCTCTAACAAGGTACTGTAAGTCAGCTACAGTGAAGATATGTTCCATATGGTTCATTAGAAAAGCGACACGGTTTAATATGTCTTCTTTTGATGCGCCGTTTTTTGCCATTTTAGCAGCTTCTAATACGACAAGCCCTTGACCAAGCGAAGCACATTTCGTATCAATAATTTCTAAATCTAAATCTGCATATGTTTCTTTTACTTCCTCTTTAATGACAACTGATGATTGATATGTACCAGACAGTTCAGATGAAAAAGCTAAATATATACAAGGATTACCTTCTTTTGCATAAGAAACAAATTTTTCTTGGAAAGTTTCAAGTGAAGGCAATGACGTTTTATAAACAGCGCCTTCTCTCATTTTTTGCAGTAATGTAACTGACTCTAATGTTACTCCATCTAAATACTCTGTTTCTACTTCATCATATACACGGAGTGGAATTAAATCAATATCATATGCTTGCAGCAAGTCTACTGGTAAATCCGCCGCACTATCCGTAATGATTTTAACACCCATTTTTAAACCTCTATTCTGTTATAAATATAAAATAATAAAATAAAAATAGTACTTTTAAATTATATACGTGAAAACTTAAATGAAGAAAGGAAAACACTTTATATTGTATGCACTATTCTTCAAAACTTGAACTATTAATGAAAATGGTTCTATTTTAAACACCTTTTTCTTATCATTTTTCAATAACACGAATAATTTTATAAGTATTTTGTAACATCATATTTTAATTCTTTATCTTAATATAATCTTTTCGAATTTATACTGTTTAAAAATTTAAAAGCCACATCCAATAAAGGAAATGGCTTTTAAATTTCCATAAAAACAGCACCAATCTTTATTTCCCATCACATTGTTCTCATTATTATTTTGCGCGATGTTAATGATTAATATTTATAGCCTGTACTATATTCACCTGTAAGAATCACTATATAAAAAAACATGTTAAACATTTTATAAAATATTTAATTTTAATTAGTAAAGCTAATAAAATTTAGAGAAGAATTTGAACATTTACTGCTATGTCTGTATCCGTAGTCGTAACTGTAACATTTCTAGAATTTCTAATAACAGTTTCTTGTTTATTAATTTGTTTAATAGATGATTTTTGAAACAATTCTTGTGCTACACGATCAGCTTTTTCACTATCTGCTATAGAAATACTTATTATAACCACAATAGCTGCTTGTAAAGCTGCTTGAATAGATAACGCAGCTTTTGTATCAGTAGTAGTAACTTCTACATCTGCTGAATCAACTATTGTAATAGATTCTTCAGAAATTTGATAAGTTTTACTTTCTTGCGCAGCTGCTTCTGAAACGCTAGCATTTTTAAAAGACGGATGAGGATTTGAAGAATCTAATGCACTCCACTTTTTATTTCCATCTGAATGACATGTTTTTTCCATAAGTTCACCCCCTTTCAATCTAAATAATTATTAACCTGTGATTGTATTTCAGAAATAATACTTTTAATTTGCTGCTTTTTTTTCTGGCGATAAATTTTTTAGTTTTTCTTCATTTATCCCATGCCTATTAAAAATATCTGAGAGTAAAAGGTCTATAATTATATTCTTTTGATCTTTATCAAACTTAAAGGAAGAAAATTTATTTAAATCATCCATTTACAATGTTCACTCCTATCAGTTTTCTATAAAAATTTCAAATAACTACCAGCATTATATGTATTTAAATAACAATTGCTTGGACAAGTAACTTAATCTTCTATTTTCCCTTCTTTTTACTAATGAAATCAAAAGGCTGTCTTCTAATGCGAAGACAGCCTCCCGTTACTTAACATATATAAGTTTTAATTACTGTTAAATAATAAGTTCACCTTTGCTATTGTATAGTTATCCCCACTTACCTTCCCATCAATCTTGAATTTTAATTTAGTCATAATAAGAAGTCCAAGCTTGTACCACATATTACAACAAAAAAATATTTACTTTGAGTGAACCATTATAGCTAAATATAAATGGGATAGACACTTTATAAAATGTTTAGTTTAACTAGTAACGCTAATAAAATTTGAAGGAGAATTTGAATATTCACTGCAATATCTGTATCAGTAGTTGTTACGGTTACGTTTCTGGAATTTTTAATAAATGTTTTTTGTCTATTAATTTGTTTAATAGATGATTTTTGAAACAATTCTTGTGTTATTTTATCTGCCTTTTCACTATCTGCTATAGAAATACTTACTACAACCACAATCACGTTGCTTGTAACGCAGCTTGGATGGATAGCGCAGCTTTTGTATCTGTAGTAGTAACTTGTACATCTGCTGAATCTACTATTTCAATATATTCCTCAGAAACTTGATCGATTTCATCTGTTTGTATAGCTTCTTCTAAAAAATTTGCATTTTTACTATATGAATAAGAATTTACTGATTCGGGATCCTGATTTATTGGCTCAGAAACCTGTTTTTTTGGTTCACAATCCTTTTTTATTGGCTCAGAATCCACTTTTTTTCGTTCAGAATCCCGATTTAATGGATCCCGGTTTTTCTTTCGTCTACAAACTTCACAATCACACATAAAATCACCCCTTTTAAACTAAAAAATTAGCGAATATTAAAATATTGGCTAACTACTAGCATTTTATGTATTTTTTAATAATTTGTTTGGACAAGTAACTTGAATTTATATTTTACTTCTAATTCTTTTTTGTAATAACAAAAAATAGCCTTCTAACAAGAAGACAACCATCTTTTATTTCACATTTATATAAAAGACCCATACTTAAATACACTTAACTTCATATAATATTTTTAGAATGAGTAGTCGTTACTGAAGGGCACTTTTCGAAGTGCTCTTATCTTTAATCTCCCTCTTTTTCAGGAAGAGTTTTTTTACTAAATCCTAATATGATTTGTATCACTAAGGCTGGCGATTACCACATTTCCTTAATAGCTTCAATGAATACAGTAGCTACTAATTAAAATATCCCTATGATTTTCTCTACACTAAAAAAATCGTGCGTTATCGAACACATGAACTATTTTTTATTTTGACTATGTAACACTAAATTCACAACATTATTATCCTATATTTGGTGAAGCCTACATTTCAATGCCAGCAACCCCACACTTTTAACTAATAACTTAAACAAATGTGCTATCTCAAGGTTCCTTTGATATAGTATCTTATGTTCTATATAATGAAGAGAGCGCTAGTATTCGGAAGGAGGATGTATATGAGTATTCAACTAGCTACATCTAACGATTTAAAATGGATTAATAGTCAATATGAATCAATAGGATTTGTACGAAGTGATTTAAAGAGAGATAAAGTTGCAATTATTACATATAACAACGAGTATGCAGGTGTTGGCCGATTAGTCCAAATAGATGAAGATACTTTAGAAATGGGCGGGATTTTTATTCTGCCTCAATTTAGAGGGCTACAATTAGCTGGTGAGCTTGTTTCATTTTTAGTAGAAACTGCGAAAAAATCACAAACACAAGATGTATATTGTCTTCCTTTTGAGGAATTAGAAAACTTTTATAAGAAATATGGCTATACTGAAGTCGATACTACGAAAGAAGTAGTCCATCCAATTATTCTAAAAAAATATAATTGGTGTTTGGAGAATTACGATAAACACGTTCTACTCTTCAAATTGTAAATGTAATAAAAAAATATATTCTCAATTGCTTTTCTATCCGTACTCCTAATCGGAGCTAAGGATTAATCAAAGATATTTTATCTCTCCTTTTATAAATGGTTGATTAAAACTCAATGTTCCGTTAATACTATAGGTAACATGATTGTATTTCTCCATTCTCCCTTGGAGAAGAGCAGTTAGCTTTTGCTAGCTGCTCTTTTATTTTTTCAAAAAGTCACATAAATATCTTTAATTCCAAACATTCAAAAGATAAAATGTGATAAGATTGTTATGAAGATATTTACCAACTAATAAATGCGCCCTAGACTTACGTACTAGGGCGCATTTATTTTTTAGTATGTAACTATCTATTATCCACAAAATAAGTATCATACGCTTTATCAAAAACATATCCTAACTTTTCTGCTAGGTTAGCAGATGTAGTATTCGCTGCGTCCCAGTTTGGATACTTTCCATTTTCTAAGCAATCCAATATAAGAGCTGCACTAACTACAGTTGCCAAACCTTTTCTTCTATGATTGTGATCAGTCGCAACTTCAATTTCAATTCCATCATTATAAATACTATACGAGGATGCACCACATACAACTTCTCCGTTATATAAAATGCTATAACCTATACCACGGTTTATATAATCTTCTACCGACTGAAATTGACTTATAAAATCTTCAGAGATTTTATGTAATGTAGGGCTATTTGCGATATGCTCATCTATTCTTTTTAACTCATATCCTTTTGGAAGTATTGATATAAAAGACTGTAATTTTGAACGATTAAAACCTTCTGAATTTCGTTTGAACTTATAGCGTAAAAACTTATCTATTTTTCTTTCATGGAATGTTTCTAAGCGTTGTTTCCACTCTTCACTATTTAAGATAACTAAAATTCTTTCAGGAATATTACGTAATAACTCTTCTGTTTCTTGCACATTTGGGTCTCCAGCGTAAAATGTGAAAATTCCTACCGTAACTTGTGCTACTGTTGGATTTTCAAGATCATTTACCCAAGCAGTCCCCATATGCCCTTGTAAATAAGAAAGTAAAACAACGTTATTGAAATCCTCAAACATAGAAACTAGTTTTTTTCTTGTATGTATATTCGCTTCATATATCATTTACATTCCCGCCTTCTTTAAAATCAATCGTATTCTAAATCTTTAAGAATCAACTTATATAATTTTTCACTCAACCGCTTGTTATATAAGAAAGCACTATTAAACTAAAATTTTATATAATTATAAATTATTCACAAATATAAAATTATTATAACATCTAATAAAAAAGAGTATCTCACTTTTTAAACTTTTGAATATACATCGTGTATGTATAAACCCTCAACATAATGTATGAGGATTTATCAAAAAATGCGTTACAACTCCTTCTTAGAAATAAAAGATTCCATTTCACCATTTTTATATACTTTAGTCAATTTAACAACTGACTTGTACGTGTTAACCTCATCCCTTATCATTTTTTTCAACTCTTCTATTTCGATATTACCAGTTCCACTCTCTACTTTTAAACAATTTGAAATGTTTAAGTATCCACTAGATGCGAAAAGAATAATGAATGTAATATCAGGAAAATTAATGAACAGTATTCCAAACTTTAAAGGGTTCGCAGCAGTATCGGATAAAACTAATCGAAAATCTAACAGTTCAGGTACTTGAACAAAGTCCTTAGAAACAATCGCTTTACCTACAATTGCAACTTACTTTACTACATTCCCAAGTTCATCTGTAAATTCAGTACATATAGGTGTATCTATTGTTTTAGCTTGTAAAGATACATTTAATTCTACATTATGAAAATCGAAAAAGATTGTACTACCCTCTGTTAAACATTGCGGGCACACATTTCCTAGCAAGCTAAAGTCCTCTTCAATATATTTAACTTTTGTTTTGCAACTACATACTTTCCCTATTCGAATCGCATCAATCTTTGAACAATCGACAAATATAACCTCATTGTCTTCTTGTACGAATGATACGATACCTGTTTTCTTATTAAATGAAAGAAAATAAGATACAACAATTTCCTTTCTTGCTATTATGATATTTTCAACTTTAGTATACGCTTCTAGACTTTGTAAAAACTCACATATACTATTTTGGCAACACCCACAATCACGTTTCGGTTCACAACCCACTTACACTCCATCCCTTCTCTATATAGAATTGCTACTACATATATATGAGTAGCAAATAAGAAAAGCTTGGACAATATAACTTTAACGTAACATTATCGTTACCTACTCGTACATTTATATGGAAATTACACCAATTTTGAGTAAGGACACATAATTTTTACTATAAATACATATAACAATTTCATCTTTCATAAAAAAAACGTTATAATAAGGTGTAGCCTCTACGATTACGTTATAAAGGAGATTAAAACTATGGCTAAAATTAAAGTGTACCAAGCAAAAGAAGAAAATATGGATGCAGTAAAAAATATCATTGATGTTGAGGAACAAAACCCAACTGCTGAAAATTTACAAAATCTATATGCGTGTGTATTAGATACTGAAGATATGGCATTGCCTGAATCATATATTGAAGAAGATATCTTAATTGATTCTATTGAAGTTATGGTTAACGCTTCTCAAAGCAAAGTAAGAGACTTAGGCGCATACGATGTAATCGAAGTTCAAAACAAAGGCAAGAAAACGCAAATTTTATTACTTGCAGACGAAGAATACGAAATTATCGAAGGCTAATCTAACACCGTACATACGAAAAAGCTCCTTTCCAATTGGAAAGGAGCTTTTTCATTACGCTTTTGATGTTTCACTCTTTTTATTCATTTGTTCTTTCTTAATTACCATACGCTCATTTCCCATAAAGAAAATGAATATGAATGCTAATCCAGCTGGTACCAATGCCCACATGAATGTTTGAACAATTGAACTAGAAAGAGCGTCAATAATCTTATCTAATATTTGCGGAGGGATTTGAGATCTTGCCGATTCTGATAAAATGGCTCTTGAATCCCCTAATTTTGTATTCATTCCCCCGCTCATACCTTTAAACGCTTCTTCTAATTGATCTTGGAAACCTGTTCTTTGGATCATTCCGAAGATTGTAATGCCTAGTGTCATTCCTAATGAACGAATGAAGTTACTCGTTGAAGTCGCAGACCCGCGCTGTTCCATACCGAAGTTGTGAATAGCTGCCATACTTAGTACAGAGAATGAGAAACCGACTCCAAATCCGATAATAATCATATAAACTGTTAATAATGCACGACTTGTTTCTGGTGTTAACGTGCTTAATAAGAATAATCCAATTAGCATAATAACCGCAGAAATAATCATAATGTTTCGGTAGCTAAGCTTAGTTGTTAAAAATCCGCCTAACTGCGCTGTTACGACTGACCCTAACATCATCGGTAAAAGTAATAATCCTGAGTTTGTTGCAGTCCCGCCGTATACACCTTGAATGAATAACGGAATGTATACAGTTGCTGACATAAATGCAGCCCCGTAACATAATGCAATAATTGTACTCATTCCGAATAAGCGCTGTTTAAACATCTCAAATGAAATAATTGGTTCTTCTACTTTTCGTTCAATAAAAATGAATGCGATGATTAAAATAGCGAATCCACCAAATAAACTTAAAATAAAGCTAGAATCCCAATCATATTTTTGTCCGCCTAGTTCAAGCGCAAACATTAAAGAAACTACTGCACCAACTAAAGTAATTGCGCCAAACCAATCAATTTTTTGCTTTCTATGAACGCGTGATTCTTTATAAAAGAATGTAATAAAAATAAGTGCTAAAATGCCAAGTGGTAAGTTAATATAAAATACCCAGTGCCAGCTAATGTAATCGGTAATATATGCGCCAAGTAATGGCCCGAAAATACTAGATAATCCAAATACAGCTCCAAATAAACCACCCATTTTCCCGCGTTTTTCAGGTGGGAAAATATCAAAAACGATAGTAAACGCGATCGGCACTAATGCCCCGCCGCCAATACCTTGAATAGCACGATAAATACCTAACTGTGTAATATTTTCAGCAGTACCACAAAGTGCCGAACCAATCATAAAGACGATTAAACCGAAAATAAAGAATCTCTTTCTACCATACATATCTGATAGCTTACCGAAAATCGGCATGCCTGCCATTTCTGCGACCATATAGGCAGAAACGACCCATACAAAGTTTTCGAGGCCTCCTAAGTCACCAACGATTGTTCCCATCGCCGTTACGACAATGGTATTATCCATCGATGCCATTAAAATACCTAGCAATAAGCCCGCCACAACAAAGCCGAGCTTACTATTCTTCTCAACCATATCTCTTGCTCTCCCTCATACTACTTATATTTGTTTATGTTCTTTTACGACTGCATTACCTTTTTGATTAAAACTAGTATGATATTCTACAACACTAATTTCACATCCAGGACCAATTGTGACGTTGTTGCCTCTTACAACTTCAGCAATCGTATGTTCTAAATAGATATCATCTCCTTCAACAATCGAAGTTTGGAGGTTTCCAGCATGACTAGTAAAAGGAATAAATCTCGCTTTTTTACGAACGGTAATTTTTTTACCACCAATTTCTCTTACCTTACTGCCTTCATAACGAAGTGAGATTTGAATATTTTCAGCATTAAGTAATCCATCACTTTCAAGACCACCAGTTAATGATAAATCTTCTACTTCAATATCTCCCTTTACATTTAAAGCACCTTTTACATCTACGAAATCACCTGAAAACTTTCCTTCAATATCTATCATACCTCTAACTTTTGTTTTTTCAATATGAGCATCACCATGAATTTGTGTATTACCATATACTTTTACATATTCCGCATCTACATTTCCTTGTACTTCGTTATCTCCATACACGACATAGTTTTTCACTTTTACATTACCGCGTACATCACTCGTTCCGTACGTTTTAAACTCATTGCAACTCATATCATTCGTAATTGTTCCTTCACCGCGAATCTTCACTTTATTATAATCTCCGCCTGCTGAATTACCAGAACCATTTACTGTGAGACTATGTGGATGTTCCATACTGATTTCTCCCTTCCGTTAAACCTGCTTAATTTCTTTTACATTTGCATTTTTATCAACAGTAAGAACACCAGTATATTCAATCAGTTCAATCTCACAGTTTGCTCCTACTGTAACATTGTTTCCTCTTACCGTTCTTATGTGAGCATAATCAATATCGATATTGTCACCTTCTAATAGTTCAGCTTCTAACTGCAAGCCAAACACTGTTTTAAATAGTCTACTAAATGTACCTGATCTATGTCTTACTTTAATCGTTTGACCACCAATTTCTTTCGCTCGACATGTACCGTGAATATTTATATTAATTTCATCTGCGCTTAATAAACCACCGATTGTAAATTGTCCTTCTGAAGAAAAAGTATCCACTTCACAATTACCGTCAATTGTAGCTTGACCATTGACTTTAAATTCTTCACCAGTGACATTTCCACCTATTGTACCTTTTCCTGCAATTTTCAAACTGTTTGCTTTTACATTTTGCGTAATTGTTGCTTTTCCATCAATTCGCATCGTTTCAGCTTGAACTGTGCCATCAACTTTACCAGATCCGCTAATTCGTGCACTGCTACTTTTCAAATCGCCAGTAACTGCACCGTAACCGTTACATTCAAATTGCTCACATTCAACATTTCCATTCACAGTTCCTTTTCCGTTTAATTGCACTTTATGAAACTCGCCACCATTCGATGAACCGTAACCATTTATAATCAAATTATCTGTACGCATACTTTCTCCTCCACTACAACAATTTAGTTTTTAATGCTTCGGTATATTTCATAATCGCTTCGCGTAAAACGATTTTGGTGCCTTTTTCAAAAATTAAATCGTCCACGTTTGAAACTAATAAACATATAGAAATCCCTAACTTTCGGACAATGATTAAATCACAAGTTTTATGTTTAATTGCTTCATAATTTTCACGTAAAACTTGCAAGACCATTTTTCCTTCTTCTAAACTAATCTCTCCTGATTGTAGTAATTCTTCTAACATGTACACATAAAGAATGTCTACAAATTGAAACTCTGCTGTTTTATTCGTTTGTTCTATGAAAAATTGTAAAACTGGTTCTGATGCAATCCCCTTGCATAAAATGTCTTCCTTTGTTAAAAGAATTTCTCTCACACTCGGCGAAAACATGTTCGCTAGTTCATCAAGTGATAAATCCTCTTTCATCGTTTGGATTTTATCGATACGCTCTAATATCTTTTCTTTCGGAAAAAATGTCTCTTGACCTGTAAACGTTGATTTTCGTACAAACCAATCTTCCGGAATTAAATTTTTTCTTTTCCACCTATATAACTGTCCGTATGAAATACCAGTTAGTTCTAATAAATCTTTTTTTGAAATTAAATCTGTACTCAACTGTACAACACTCCTTCCTGATAACAATGTAACATAACACTGTTACGTTGTAAATAAACTTTTATCACAAGTAGCGTAACAATGTGTAAAACAAACCTATTCCTACATACAAAAAAGGCTCTTACACACCTTATGAAAATGTGCAAAAGCCCTTATATATCAAGACTTAAACCAAATATTATAAAAATCAATCCAACCTTGTGAATTAATCATTATATTTTGAACTTTTTCATGTGTACTTACCTCTTGTTTATTACGATATAAAGGAATAATATGAATTTGACGTAACAAAGTATCCTCGATATCGCGTAACAGTGTAACTCTTTTCTCTAATTCTTCTTGTCTAAAATAAGGAGACAACTTTTCATGAAAGTCCATGCTGCTTTGTCCATGAATAAAACTATTTTTTGTAAGAAACATATATAATAGACTATCTTCTATTCGTTCACTAATTGTGGCACTATCATGCATCATATCGGCCTTTTGTATCGTACTTACTTCCAATAGCTCTTCTATATCAAGAAAATTATTTTCTACACGAACCCCGTATTTCGCACACTCTTTTTGTATCCACTGTGCATCTTCAACATGTTCTCGTTCTGTAAATGTGTAGAGTTGTAGCACTTCATTATGATAAGCACTCCTTTTAATTAAACTTTCTACATCTTCCTCAATCTCTACAATGCTTTCACCTGCTAATATTAGTTTTTTTGCCACTTCTCCACGTTCTCCGCCGAGTTCTTGAACGATTGTATAACCATGAATGATGTTGTATAACGCTTTCCGAAATAACGCATCTTGCATTGGTCCTTCTTTCGTAAGATTACATGTTATATATGTCACGTTCGACTCAAGCCGAGACAATTCTTTATTATGTTTTTCTTTATCTTTATACTGCGCCTTTACTAAAACATCGTATGTACTTACACCTTGTTCTACATTCCACAACTCAACACGATCTAAAAAAGGTCTTTCACGAAAATATAAAGGATGTCCTTCTAAAATGAACAGATTTTCATTACTTTTATATAATTGAAAAGGCCCTGTTCCAATTAGCCCTCCTGCTTCATCTTCATTCACGATAGAACACTGTTCTGCACTTAGCATATGTAAAAACATTCGATTTTCTGTATGTAATTGAATTTCGAAAACGTAGTCATCCACTGAACGGATACTTTCAACGTGTTGTAACATCCATGCGTGTGCATTATTTTCCAGCTTCATAAATCGATTCAACGAGTATATAACATCATGTGCAGTAAGTTGTTTTCCATTATGAAAGTGAACTCCTTTTCGTAAGTAAAACGTCCATATTTTTTTAGCGTCATTATATTCCCAGCGAAATGCAAGTCTTGGCTCTATAATGTTTGTATTACCGTCTACATACACGAGTGTGTCGAATATATGTTTTACCATATGGCATTCTGAGCGCATTGTAGCGTATACAGGATCTAATGTGATATCTAAATTCATTTGTACTTGCAACCGGAGTACATCTCTTCTCCCTTCAGATGTCATTTCAACCTTATGACCAAATATTGAATCCACCCAGCAGTGATATTCTCCCTTTACCGATGGAAAATGCGAGCTATAGCGTTCCACAAATATGCTTCCGCTTTTCACATCCCCTTTTTTCGTTATTTCTTTTCCTCTATCTAAAATTAAAGAAATCGGGTGCTTTTGAAATATTAACTTAGAACGATTTCCTCTACCGCGACCTGGAAACCACTTAATCCAATTTAAATCATCTAATTTTTTTATAATTAATTTACTATTACGCTCTGTACAAAATAAAGTTTCAGATATATTTTGCACTGTTACTTCCAAACGTTCTCCCTCTTTTTTTCCTTTTCCATAAGCAATCCATAGTTCAATGTATTGATCTAAAATAAACATCAAAATCCCCCTAAAAGGTGAAAAATACTCCCTATTCTTTCTACCCTTTTTCCAACTCTCCTTTCATCTTATCATTTCAATATAGAAAGGAGGAATTAATATTGAATTATCTCTTACTTCGTTACAATAAACCTATTTTTATTAGACTGTGCGGTGAATTATTAACCCGAACGACTGAATCTATGTTAGCTCTCATTATGATTATTTACGTCAATAAAATGTTAAACGGCAATGTAATAATAACTATGCTGATTTTCGGCTTACAGCCACTTTCAGACATTTTATTTACACTTATTGCTGGAGGAATTACTGATAAATATGGTCGAAAAAAGATTATGTTACTCGGATTATTACTACAAGGTGTTGCAATCGGTAGTTTTGTTTTCGCTCAATCCGTTTTTATATTTGCACTGTTATATGTCATTAATGGTATTGGCCGTTCCTTATACATTCCAGCTCAGCGTGCACAAATTGCTGATTTAACAAAACAAGAGCAGCAAGCAGAGATTTTTGCTCTCCTACAAACGATGGGAGCAATTGGATCCGTAGTCGGTCCTTTAATCGGTGCAATTTTTTATAATACTCACCCAGAATATTTATTTATCGTGCAAAGTGTAACCCTTACGATATATGCCGTTGTTGTTTGGACCCAGCTCCCAGAAACCGTTCCACCTGTAAGTAAGTCGAAACAAACAGTTGAGGCAAGTTCACCAAAACAATTTGTTTTTAAACATTATGCCATATTCGGTCTTATGGTTTCTACACTTCCTATTAGCTTTTTTTATGCCCAAACTGAGACGAATTATCGTATTTTTGCAGAACATGTATTTACTAATCTCGTATTCATACTCGCATTTATTTCAATATGCAAAGCCATTTTGGAAATCATTCTACAAATCTTCCTCGTAAAATGGTCTGAACGATTTTCTATGGCGAAAATCATCCTTATTTCTTACGCCTGCTATACAATAGCTGCAGTTGGCTTTAGTTATTCAACGACGATATTGTCGTTGTTCTTCACCTTACTCTTTTTAGTCATTGGAGAAAGTATTGCTCTAAACCATTTATTACGATTCGTTTCAGAAATTGCACCTCATGATAAACGTGGTTTATATTTTTCAATTTACGGTATACACTGGGATATATCTCGAACGTGTGGACCAGTTATTGGTGCAGTTTTATTAAGTAAGTTAAATGGAAGTATGCTGTTTTATATTTGTGCTAGTTTCTTATTAATTGGAGGTATTGTTCAAGCGCTATTTGTTCAAAATTTGGAACGTAAAAAAATCGTGAACCATCCTACACATAATTTATAGGTTACTACTTTTTCAGTAGATCAACATTTCTTATTGGATGAATGCTAAAAGTATTTCGCATATGACAGGAGACGTTCCTTATTTACAACTAAAAACACCTCACTTAAAGAAAGTGAGGTGTTTTTGAAATCACTTAATTTCTTATCCTGCCATTTTATTAATACTATCCTCTGGTGAAAATACGGAAATATGATCTACCTTACCAGTCGATTTTGGAATGACAAATTTCAATTCATACTGGTTATTTACTTTGTATACATATATTTTGTCTTCACCATTCTCTTTAACTGAAGATGGTTTTCCTAATGCTTTTACAATTTCTTGTAATGTAATCGATTTTAGTTCTGCATGATATGAGCGTACATCAAAAACTTGTGATCCTTTATTAAATCCGAAAACAACATTTTTATTTGTAAAAGTTGCGTACATTCCGTTCCCTGCTTGTTCGGTTTTATTTGCTTTCCCCCACGCTTTTTCAATTTCTTCAATATCCCCTGTATGGGCTCCAAATGGTACATTAGGTACTTTTCCTTCTTTTGCGAGTTCAAACAAATCTTTAACGTGGTTAATTGATTTTTGATTAAGTGTTCTATTTTTCGAATCTGACTCAGGTGATGGGTTTGTTGTTTTTTCATTACTTGGTTTTGCTTCAGGATTTTTCTGTTCTTCTGAAGAATTGCTTTGTTCATTTTTATTATTTTCCGAGGTTAGATTTGTTTCCTTTCTTTCGTCTGTCCCTTTACATGCTGCTAATGCAAATGTGCATGTAAAAGTGAGGAATATCATACCTATTTTCCAATATACCTTCATCACTTTTACCCCCTATTGTATTTTATTCATTTCGATAACCAACCGGATGCGAAGTATAATATCGATTAAGGACTTCTAATTCTAAATCGTCACTTTCCCATAATTTAAAAAACTTGGATTTATATTGTTAATCATCGTATTCATCTCCTTATTTAAAGCTTCTCTTCTCAATGATAATATCCTCTATCTATATACTTAAAACATGCTGTTACAACAGCTCCTTGAAACAGAAAAAAACCAGTAGGAAATAATTATTCTTTTCCTACTGGTTGAAATGAAATTAAACGGTAAATCTTAGCTTCTTAAAAAATATAACGATAGTGTTTTTTACAGTTTCAAAATTATAAGCAAACGTATTGTCTCCACTTAATGATGAAATACATGTTAAACCTGCAGCTTTAATAAAAGCTTTTACATCTACAAGCATAGAATTAGCCTCCATGAATTTAATTACAATCATTATAACAGGTGTTTTACGATGCTAACATGAAAGTAATAAATACATTTCTATTATTAATTTATCCCGCTATTTGCCGGGCAGTAAGATCCCCACCTCAAAATTCAGCGGAAACAAAGAAGTTAGGTGGGGGCCCTGTTGTCCGTAAAAGCCCGATTGGTGAGGGCTGATAATCAGTGGGGATGAACAAAACCCCCACTGATTAAAGTTTCACTTATTTAGCTCACAGTACACCATTCCAATGTCATATAAAAAAGCTGCCCAAAAAGGGCAGCTTCAAATATGTATATTACACTTCCACCGTTTTACCATCTTCAACAATATGATAAAGTAAATGCGCTAAATGATGAATTGGACCGTATTCTTCCTCTTCCTCATCTGTTTCACCTTGGAACTCAAGATCGTTTAAGTACAGTGCTAAAAATTGATAGTATAGTTTTAAATCAAATCCGTAGCACGCAGTTGGCTCTTCATGATCACCTTCGTACTGTAACATTAAGTATTGATCGTTTCCTTCTGCATCTTCTGCGTCAAAGAATACGAAGAATCCAACGTTTGTATCTAAATCAAATAGATGACGAGTGCCTTTTTCTGTTGCTTTGTTAAAGTCCTCTTCACTTAATTTATGTACTGTTGTCGCTTTAGCATTATCTTCTTGATGGAAATTTACTGTAAATGTTTTCAATGCTGACACCTCCTGATTGTATAATACTAGCATAACATATAAAAAGGACTGCTTACAAATGTAAACAGTCCTTACATTCATTTTCGCATTGCTCGTAATAAGAAGCTTACGATAAAAATTAAAATAATCGCACCGATTAAAGCTGGAATAATTGCATATCCGCCAATGACTGGACCAAAACTACCAAGTAATTTCGAACCAACCCAAGAACCGATAATACCAGCAATAATATTACCTATTACACCACCAGGTACGTCCTTTCCAGTAATTAAGCTCGCAAGCCATCCTAATATACCACCGACGATTAAAGACCAAATCATATAATAACCTCCTTTACATTTCACCAATCAAAATATAATTAGAAACAATTGCTTACCATTAGTTATGTGACATTTTTCATAAGTTATTCATGTTGTTCAACTTTAAGATTTTTGAGAATAATACACACAGATTAAACCTTTTTTTGAACTAACGATTTATCCGACTTGTTATTACACACATTAAGGACAATCTGGCTTCAATATTGTTCGCATAAACTCTTCTTTAAAAGCTGCATAGTTAAAACCAACAGCAATTCTTTGAATCGGCCGATCATCAAACCTTGTTGGCTCAGCTATTTTTCTAAAGTCTGCTACACTTTGGCCCCTAGTCACATCATTTGTCGTACTAATCCACACTGCCGATTTTTTATATTCGAAAATACTGTCATTTATAAACGAGATAAACGGTAGTAAATCGTGTATAGGACTTCCACCAATACCCGGATATTCTTTTTTATAGAAATTCTCATAATAAAAATCAATCATTGGTTTAATGAGTTTCGCCTGTCCAGTTCCTTGTTTATCTATTATATTGGCCATTTCAGGTGTAATAAGCGCGCCCTGTGTTACATTTAACGGGTATATGCTAGCGTTTTTCGCATATTTCATAACAATATTTGCTGCAATTGGATCACCATAAAAATTCGCTTCAGATACTGGTGTAACATTACCTGGAAATAGGAAAGCGCCGCCCATTATATAATACGAACAAATACGATCCATTATATTTGGATACAATAAAAATAACGTAGCAAGCGTCGTTAGTCTCCCTGTCGCCACAATTATAATATCTTCTGGACAAGGTTCGATTAATTTGATTAATTCACAAAAATTTTCTCGTTTACAAATTCTCATCTCAGGTGGAATAATAGGACCTAAACCGTGGTCCCCGTGGATTTCAGGGAAAAACAAAGGCTCTTCAGCTGTCATCGGTCTACTCGCACCTTCAATAATTTTCACTTGTGTAGCATAGTACCTTTCCAAAAAATAAACATTTTCCGTAACGATATCTCGTGATACATTCCCGTACTCAGCAACAATACCTAGAATATCTAATTTACATGTTTTATTTGCATAAATTAACGCTACGGCGTCATCAATACCAAAGTCTCCAAAAAAGATAATTTTCTTATTAACTATTCTCACCCCTCTTGAGCATACTCTACTATTATTATTATGTGAAAAAGACAAGGCGGTGAAACAGCGCAAACTAAAAAAGCCGCCTATTTATTGGCGACTTCAATCTTTTTATAAGACAAATATGCAAGTACATTTTTACTTGAATCGTATTTCGGGTTATTTCCTTTTCTCGGCTCTCTCATATGTGTCTTTTCAAATCCAGGAATGTCTGGCATTTTCCCCATAAATTCAAGCATTTCTTCCTCAGTACCTTCAATGCGTACACGAATCATTATAACTATTCCTCAATTCTCAGTTTCTCTGTACTAAGTATATCGTACTTCAGAAAGACTGCAACACATTTATCTTTTTAACGTTGTACTTTTTTTACATATAAACATAGCCATTTCAGTATAGAACGATTCTACTTTATTATTTTTAAATTGAATATTAAAATATCCCTTCATTTCGTTTGGTGCTTTCATCATACATTCTGTTAACTTTTCACGCTTTTGTACAGGGACATCCATCATATTACACCACCAGTCAAAATCAAACTTCTTATCAAAAGTCAGACATGACTGCATTTGCAAACCGTTTTTTTCTAATAAAGTAAGCCATTCTGTCTTTTTTAGAGCTCGTTCATGACTTGGGTCACGCTTTTTTTCTATAAAATTATAAAATGTATCATATTCATTATTTTCTGGCGAAACATTATCTATTAAGATGAATAATCCATTATCCTCCAACGTACGATTTACTTCATAAATAAATTGAGCCGGACTCGTAAAATGATGGGCTGCAATCCGGCATGTAATTGTATCAAAAAAATGGTCTGAAAATGGTAAATTCTCTGCATTTCCTGCTACAAATGATACATTTTCATGACCATTCTGCTTTATAAAAACTTTTGCTTTTTCTAACATCTGTTCTGTTAAATCAAGTGCAACTACTTCTTCAAACATAGGTGCTAACATATTTGCCACATGCCCGCCACCAGTAGCAACATCAAGAAGACGATTATTATGACGAGACTCAACTTGTTGAACTACATATTGTAAATCCAGTCCTTTAGCATGTATTTTACTATTTACATATTTATCTGCATTACTGCCAAACTGTTTTTTCACAAGCTCTTCTTTACTCATATTATCATCTTCTTTCTATTGTTATTTACATATACGACTCATATAATTATTACAATTCTCTTCATGTATTTTCAAATCCTCTTTTCATCTCACTTCTCATCATGTTCCCTTATAATCAAAATAATATGATTACACGTTCTTCCATTAAACAAAAAAAGGCTACGGGAACTTGCCCCCTAACCTGACTAAATATTTACTACATTTTTATTTCTTCGTATATATCTATATAATATAAATCCTCTTTCAACTTCATAATAACATCTACTTCGTTATAAGTAGCCTCACGAGCATGTAAACCGAATTGATCCATACCAATCCATATCCACCCAGGTGTAAGATATAAAACATCTATATTAAAATAATCTAACTTAGTAAGCTCCGATGTAATAAATTTATCTTTATTAGCGATTTGTTTATCTATTAAACCGTATTCTTTTCCATTTTCAAATAGCGAAATAAATTTCCCTACAATCGGATGTTCACGAACAATAAAATGATATTCTTTTTCCTCTATATTTACCACAATCAAACGAGAAACAGATAAATCAGGCCCTGAATTCGACATATTTGTTTATTCACCTCCTTATATAGGCTTCTTAAATATGATAACAAATGAATATTCAAATTAAGTTAATATAATGTAAAAAATAAAAAAGCTGAATTCCCTTTAGAAATCAGCCTTTATAATTTGATTAACTTTATTATTTTACAAATTATTATAATGTTTCTTTTTCCTCATCATTTCCGGAAACTAAACTTCCTATAGCATCTGCTGTTACTTCCACTACAAATTCACAAATACCAGCTACAACTTCTCCAATTATTTCATCCATCTTTTTACCCCCTTATTTTATGTAACCTATTTGCATTATAGAAGAAATTGGTAAATACAAACTATCGAAAAAGGTGACATAAACCTTACAGAATTGTAAGCTCTTTTATCCCTTTACTTATCCCCTTTGAAACTCCAAGTATTTTTAGCAGACATATAGGCCATCATAATATGAAGCAAGTAATAATCTAGTGTCAGGAGGCGTTTAATATGTATTACGTAAAATTAATTAAAGGTCAATCTTTCTACGCTTTTGATCATCGTTTCTTAGTGTCTGAAGAAGAAGAGGTTTCAGAGAAAATTTATAATTACTTACGACGTAATGAATTTTTTGAAGTACGTAAAGAAGAATATTCTGCTTAATTACAAAAAGCATTAAGAAAAATATCATTTAGTTGGGATATATTCTTGATGCTTTTATGTGAATTGCTTCTTTCCAACACTTGTTTTCGACTTTATTAAAATATTCTAGTATTTGTCCAAACTACTCATCCTGTAAGTAAAACTGATGAAACAACTTTTGCAGTCCCATTTTCTCCAAATAAAGCAATTGTACGTACAAACATTTCAAGCTATAGATCAAAACGTTGGCAGTGGAACACACGAATATTCATTAACTGTAGAAAACCTTACTAGTGGTGCAAGCGCAGAAGTTGTTGGCCCACTATCTTTTAGCGTTTTAGCTATTGGACAAGAGCGTAAATGTTGCTAAGTGAATCTAATATTTAATTTTGTACTTGAGAAAAGCGAGGCGTAGTTATACGTTCTTGCTTTTTTATATGTACCTTTACTTTCTATTAGCTTTAATCATAAATTTTTTACGTTTTGATTCACTTATTTCATCAATTAACACATCAAACTTTTGACAAATCAAAAAGATTGAAATCCAATTATGAAACACGTAATATAGACTCTGACTCTAAAAAAGTTCGTATGAAAATAATACATAAATAAGGAGGTTTTATATACGAGTTTTTCATTTTAAAAGACGGAGAGGTTTTATGTTATGTGGCGTAATAAAAACGTTTGGATTGTTCTAATTGGGGAGTTTATTGCAGGTCTAGGATTATGGCTTGGTATTCTTGGTAACCTTGAATTTATGCAAAAATATGTCCCTTCTGATTTCATGAAATCAGTTATATTATTTATCGGACTATTAGCCGGTGTTCTAGTTGGACCTATGGCTGGCCGTGTCATCGATCAGTATGAAAAGAAAAAAGTTCTTCTTTACGCTGGATTTGGTCGAGTTTTAAGTGTTATTTTCATGTTTTTTGCTATTCAATTTGAAAGTATCGCATTTATGATTGCATTTATGGTTGCTCTTCAAATTTCAGCAGCATTTTATTTCCCTGCATTACAATCTGTAATTCCACTCATCGTACGTGAGCATGAGTTATTACAAATGAACGGTGTACATATGAATGTTGGTACAATTGCTCGTATTGCAGGTACTTCACTAGGTGGAATTCTTTTAGTTGTGATGAGTTTACAGTACATGTATGCCTTCTCAATGGCAGCATACGCCTTATTATTCCTCTCGACTTTCTTCCTACAATTCGAAGACAAGAAATCAACAACACCAAGTAAACAAGCTGCAAAAGATAATAGCTTTATGGAAGTATTTCGTATTTTAAAAGGAATTCCTATTGCTTTTACAGCACTTATATTAAGTATCATCCCTCTATTATTTATAGCTGGGTTTAATTTAATGGTTATTAACATTAGCGAAATGCAACATGATCCTACGATTAAAGGGTTCATATATACAATTGAAGGTGTGGCATTTATGTTAGGTGCCTTCGTAATTAAACGTCTATCTGATCATTTCAAACCTGAAAAATTACTATATTTCTTCGCAGTTTGTACTGCTTTTGCACATCTGTCATTGTTCTTTAGCGATATAAAATGGATGGCTCTTACATCATTTGGTTTATTTGGGTTTAGTGTTGGCTGCTTCTTCCCTATTATGTCGACGATTTTCCAAACGAAAGTGGAAAAAAGTTATCACGGTCGCCTCTTCTCATTCCGTAATATGTTTGAGAGGGTTATGTTCCAAATCGTCTTACTTGGCACAGGCTTCTTCTTAGATACAATTGGGTTACAATATATGGTTCTCATCTTCGGAGTCGTTTCATTATTGATTATTTCTATTTCCCTTTCTAAGCAGAAACATTATGAAAAACAGCATTCGCAATCTGCGAATTTATAAAATAAACAAAGAAGTATGGATCTAATATTGAATCCATACTTCTTTGTTTTATAATACGCCTATTTATTACGTTTATTGAAATTACCTAAAGGAGTATCCCCCTTTTATTTCGAATAGATTATAAAAAGTACTCTTTATAAAAGGAGTGGTAAAATGTCTGATGGCATCGAAGTATTTATTATCCTGCTCTTTGCAATTGTTCTGTTTAGCATCCTAAACTTTTTAGCCATTTCCTTATCTGGACATAGTTTAAAAAAAAAGAATCGTGGCAGGTTTCATATTTTTACTACTGACTCCCATTATCTTTTTGACTATCGCAACATTTGCTTCTATATTCGATAAAGCAGGATTTGGCGCAGGTACGTTAGCCTTTATGATCGCAAGCGTATATATATTAAATGGAATAGTAATTCTGCTTTCCTCTTTATTTATCCTCAAAAAAGACATAACATAGGCTATAGCACTAGCATGAATCTGACTTTACACTAGATTCATGCTTATTTAATTTCTCCTAAATTTTTATATGAAATTAAATAATTCTTTAAAAAAATTTAAACTTTATTTATTATAATATCCCTATCGCATTCGCACGTTTATTCAAATTTAAAAGAAAGGAGCACAAAATGAAAAAGGTTCTACTTACAATTCCTATACTAATTATCCTACTTAGTGGATGCAGCAATAACGATATATACGGTTCTTGGGAAGTCGTTGACAATAAAAAAGGTGAATGTCCTGTATATTATAAATTTGAAACAGTTGTCAAAAAAGAAAATAAAGAGAAAATTGTGCAAAATTTAGTAGAAATGCAAACAACAAAGAATAAAGACGATTTATATAAAGGCTCATTTGTAAAAAATTCTAATGTATATCACATTGATTATGGTAATTCATTTACATCGGACCAAACTTTAAAAGTTGCCGACGGTACATTAAATGTATACTTTTTGACAGCCGAAAAATTATGCACATATAAAAAGAAATGATTACATTTCAGAGGAGACGCAGAAAATATTTTCTGCGTTATTTCACTTTAGAAATCGTCCACAAAAATAGCCCTTGTTTTCGTATTCTTTTTCATTCAAAACATGAGAAATATGCTTAATAAAAACTAGAAAATACCTTAAGTTATATAAAATGAATCATATAATACACATTTCAATTAACACATCTACGCTATTTACATCGATACTTTTCAAAATAGGCTGATCCTTCCTCTAAATTTGTCAATCGTTTTAATTTTCATAAAAAAATGATAAAATATAAACATGTGTTTTCAGAATAATTAAAAATGCAGAATGAAAGCACTGTTTTAGGAGGGGTTTTGATGACTTACACGTTAGCAACTAGAATGAAAGCATTCCAATCTTCTATATTTAGTGAATTAGGAGCCTATAAAAAAGAAAAAATTGCAGCAGGTCATAACATGATTGATTTGAGCATCGGAAATCCTGATATGCCGCCCGCTGATTTTGTAAGAGAAACAATGGTACATACAGCGAGTGAAAAAGAGAGCTACGGGTATACATTATCCGGTATTCAAGAATTTCACGAAGCTGTAACTGAATATTACAACAACACTCATAACGTTTTATTAAATGCGGATAAAGAAGTTTTATTATTAATGGGTTCACAAGACGGGCTCGTTCATTTACCTATGGTTTATGCAAATCCAGGTGATATTATATTAGTTCCTGATCCAGGATATACAGCTTATGAAACAGGTATTCAAATGGCTGGTGCAACATCTTACTACATGCCTTTAACGAAAGAGAATGATTTCTTACCAGACTTAGAAGTTATCCCTGAAGAAATTGCCGATCAAGCGAAGATGATGATTTTAAACTTCCCAGGGAATCCCGTTCCAGCAATAGCTCATGAAGATTTCTTTAAAGAAGTAATCGCATTCGCGAAAAAGCATAATATTATCGTTGTCCATGATTTTGCTTATGCTGAATTTTATTTCGATGGTAATAAGCCAATTAGCTTCCTCTCTGTACCTGGTGCTAAAGAAGTTGGTGTAGAAATCAATTCTTTGTCAAAAAGTTATAGTTTAGCAGGTAGCCGTATTGGATATATGATTGGAAACGAAGAAATTGTTCGTGCACTTACTCAATTTAAATCTAATACCGATTACGGTGTATTTTTACCAATTCAAAAAGCGGCATGTGCTGCACTAAGAAACGGTGCTACGTTTTGTGAGAAAAACCGTGAAATTTATCAAGAACGTAGAGATACACTAATCGATGGATTCCGAACATTTGGCTGGAATGTCGATAAGCCAGCTGGTAGTATGTTTGTCTGGGCTGAAATTCCACAAGGATGGACTTCTCTAGACTTCGCTTATGCATTAATGGATCGTGCAAATGTCGTTGTTACACCTGGTCATGCATTTGGACCTCACGGAGAAGGCTTCGTACGTATTGCACTCGTTCAAAATAAAGAAGTGTTGCAACAAGTTGTTGAAAACATTAGAAATAGCGGCATTTTCGTCCTTGAAAAAGTAAATGAATTAGTTAAAAATTAGTTCCCACTCCCCTGCTTAACTTTAGCAGGGGTATTATTAATTGGAGGTACTTTCATATGCATATTAAAGACACACTTCCCCATCGTTATCCATTTTTAATGATTGATAAAGTAACAAATGCAAAACAAGATGAATTCGTTACAGGATATAAACTCATTACAAATAACGAATGGTTTATAAATGATAGTCAAAAACATATGCCTCATATGTTAATTGTAGAAGCACTTGCTCAGCTTAGTGCATTTGTACATACAAGTGATTCTGAAGGACTAGGATTCCTCTCCTCTTTAGATGGAGTTGAATTCCACGGAAAAGCATATCCCGGTGATAAACTTGATTTACATTATGAGCTAACACGCAATCGCCGAGGTTTTGTTCTTGGTAAAGGTATTGCAACTGTCAACGACCAGCCTATTGTAACTATAGAAAAACTATTAATATATCAAGCAGATTAAAGTGTTCCTTATATCAGTTGGAAATATCTATTCTCAACCAATTAAGTAAATAGGAAAACATATTACGTAGTTAGGAGCAGGAAAATGAAACGTACTATCGGTATCGATGCTGGAGGCACATTAACGAAAATAGCTTATTTTAACGAAAAAAAGCTATTAACTTTTAAAAAATTTTATTCTCATGAACAACATAAAATAATAGATTGGATTAAAAACAACAATGGCATAAAACAAATATGTATTACGGGTGGTAAATCGAAATTATTACAGCAACTGCTTACAGGTTCATATAAAATAATAGAGCTAAACGAATTTGAATCTACTCTTGCAGGTGTCCAATACATATTAAAAGAAGAAAAACACACTATAAACAATTTTATTTTAACCAATATCGGTACAGGTACTTCTATCCATTATGTTTATAATGAACAATATATTCGCGCTGGTGGAACCGGAGTTGGCGGTGGGACTATTATGGGACTTTCAAAATTGTTAACAAATATAGATCATTTTGAAGATATAATACCTCTAACAAAAGTAGGATCTAGAAAAGAACTAGATATTACGGTTGGAGATATTTATGGTGGTATTCTTTCCCCTATCGATAATAACTTAACTGCTAGCAACTTCGGAAAAGCAGCCATTACAGAATCAAATAATAGTAGCTCCGATATACTAGCTACTGTGCAAGGACTTGTCGGTGAAGTCGTTACTGCATTAAGCCTTCAATTCGCTGAAACAAAAAACATTGAACATATTATTTATATTGGTTCGACTTTATGTAATAACGTACAACTTCAACATATTATTAGTAGCTACACCGAATATCAAAATAAAACACCAATCTTTTTACAAGATGGTGGTAATAGCGGTGCAATTGGTGCATTACTTCATGCTACGAAATAAAAAGCTGACTTTTGTCAGCTTTTTAGAAATGGCACTTCAAATTCAATAATTGATTCCCCGTTCTCTCCAATTCGCTCCACGCTTATTCTATCAATCACACAATTTAACTCCCCATGAAAACTAGGAATCTCCTTCACTACTTCAGCAGCTAATTCGGCACTTTCTTTTCTTCCGACTGTTACATGCGGGATGTACGGAATGTCTTCTTTCAAAAATTGTAATAAAGGTCCTGTATACAGCCTATCATGTAGTTCTTCTATTTGTTTTCTTCCTCCATCAACTTCTAAAAACAAATAGTTTCCTACACTAGTGATACGATTTGCAAACTCAATTTCAATTTTGCCTCCCCCTATTGATACATTAAAAATATGAGATTTTAATTCATCATTTGAAATATTACTCTTAAATGGGAATACGATTGTTATATGCGGTAGAATTAATCCAAATAAAGGATCATGTTTATGTCTAATGTTCTCTATTTTATCGATGGACATGTTGTTTAGAAAAAGTAAAATTGTACGCATTTTTATCCCCTCAACTTTTCCTCATTATAATATGTATCATATTCTATGACAGCCTGCCCTTCAACAACTTGTTTTGCTTACCTATAAAAATAAAAAAACTTCTCAAATGAGAAGTTTTCATATAGCATGATTATTATTTTCCCGCCAAACTTTCCTAAACTTATACTTTGAACTGTTCCACCACCGGGTAAATGATTAACAATTGCAACCACATCTGAATTATTACCAACGTATGTCCCAGTATATTTCTTAAAATCATCTGACCTAACATCATATATATCTTTTATTCTTTCTCCGTCAGAACAAGCCGCAATGAATAAAAAAATTGTTAGCATAACGATCATGTTATGATGCATATATTTCATTTAGCATCCCCCATTTTTATCGATATTCGTTAATTACAATATTTACTTTCAAATCCCTTTTTAAATATACGCATTTTAATCAAAATTAAAAATTTTCATTTTTTATGTTTACAATTATCCATTAATTGTATATACTTACTAACGTAAGAAAAAAATTCTAAAAGGAGGTCGAAGGAAATGATGAAATTACAATTACATGCATTAACTTTAGCGTTAACTGCACCTGTGTTTTCTGGACAATTAAATATGAATTCGACCACCCTAATGGAGAATTGAAAATCGTACTTTATTTCATTTAATTCATAAATTCGCCACAGGAGGTCGTATACTTTCCTGTGGCTTTTTCACGCCCAGCCATAGGAGAACTGTATCTTCCTGTGGTTTTTTTGCGCGATTTTTTTAGTCTCTTACATTATTTTTCTAAGAAAGGAGCAACATTCAATGACTATTAGCGTATTGTTTTTAAGTATTACGATTCAAAGAAATACAATTTCCAAAGATGAAATTCTTCATAATCAACAAATTGAAAAAGCTATGAATGATGTTAAGGAGCGCCAAGCACTTTACTGTGATCACCTGTAATTCCTTTTCGAAAGGAGGAATTCATTTATGACTTTTCATATTTTCTTTTTTACGACTGTGCTTCAAAAAAATACTTTATCTGAAACTGAAATCAATCGTAAACAACAGTTAAAACGACTGACTGATAAAATAACTGACATTAAAAGTTCGCACTACACTCAAATGTATTAAAAATATATTTTAAAGGGGTAATATATTCATGAAATTTAAAGCATTCTTTTTAACAATCACCATTCAAAAACGTAAGCTCTCACAGAAAGAGATTTTACGCGAGCAACACATCCAAAACATTATGGACGAAATAAAAGAGCGCCAATCTTCTTATTACACTCGTCTTTTCTAAATCACTTATAAAGGGGTAATTATCTAATGAAATTTAAAGTATTCTTTTTAACCATTACCATTCAAAAAAATAAATTTTCCGAGTCTGAAATGCTCCATGAGCGACAAATTAATCAGGCTATGGATTCTGTAAAAGAAAGACAAAGTCATTACTGTAGTCACCTTTAATTTCTTATTACACTCGTTTTTTCTAAATCACTTATAAAGGGGCAATTATTTTATGAAATTTAAAGTATTCTTTTTAACCATTACCATTCAAAAAAATAAATTTTCTGAGTCTGAAATGCTTCATGAACGACAAATTAATCAGGCTATGGATTCTGTAAAAGAAAGACAAAGTCATTACTGTAGTCATCTGTAATTCCAATTCGAAAGGAGGAATTCACATATGAAGTTTCACCTTTTCTTTTTAACGATTACGATTCAAAAAGAAACAATATCTCAAAATGAATTAAAACAAGAAAGACAATATAAACAAGTTATTAATGAAATTCGAGATCGTAGAAGCAAATACTACACTCATCTTTAATCGTTTAACTATATAGAATTGAAAGGAGTAGATTATGATGTTAATAGCACGCTGTAAAGAAATGATTTGGATAGTTCAGAGGGATTCCACATAGTTTTATAGAGCTTATATCACACAAGTTCATCACTAAATTTGATATATAAAAAATATATAATAAAATCAAATCAACCCGCTTTTAATTTTTTTTTTATAAACAAAAGATACACCACTTAAAAAGAGGTGTATCTTTCTTAGGTTTTACTATTTCCGATTATTTCTCTTCGTCTTAAACAATCTCACTAAGTTCGAAACAACTGTTTTTGTTACTGCATAAACTGGTACTGCTAAAATCATTCCGATGATTCCAGCAAAGTTACCTACCCCTAAAATTAGGATAATAATTGTTAATGGGTGGATGTTTAATTTTGAGCTCATAATACGTGGTGAAATAATATTACTTTCAAACTGTTGTACAATTGTTACGATAATAATTACGTATAAGGCTTGCATCGGAGATACGAACAGTCCTACAATAACAGCTGGTGCTGCTCCGATAAATGGACCTAAGTTAGGAATGATGTTTGTAAATGCTGCTATAATTCCTAAAACAAAAGCGTACGGTAAATCGATAATTAAATAACCGATAAAAGTAAAAGCACCTACAAATATACAAACGAGCGCTTGCCCTTGAATATATGCAGATAATGTTTCGTTCGTTTCCTTAATGATACGAAGCCCCTCTTCACGGTAAGACTCTGGTAATAAACTTACCGCTTTTCCTGGAAAGGCATGTCCATCTTTAAACATGTAAAATAAAATGAACGGTACAGTAAATACAACTAACGCAACGTTCGTGATAATACCAAATAAAGCCGTTGCACTCGACGTAATTGTATTTGGTATATCTTTTAAGTATTCAATCGCATTTTTTTCAATTGTTTCAATGGAAACGTAGTTTTGTGTAGATAACCATTCAAACAACCTATGATGTGATAATTCTTGTATGTATACTTTTCCCTCTTTTATGTAGCCTGGCATATTTTTTACTAAGTCCATTAGCTGTTGTGAAATCGTAGGAACAACTACTCCAACGCCAACCGCAGTTAATGTTATGATAAAAAGATATAACAGCAATATCGCTAAATTTCTAGGTACTTTTTTATTCTCCAAAAAGATTAATACAGGATTAAATATGAAGTATAAAAAAAGCGCGATTAAGATTGGGAAAAATAATGTTGATATGAAGATACCAATCGGTTGAAATAAAAATGATATTTTTGTGCAAATAAATATGATTCCTACAACCATTAGCACTTCTAATGTCCAAAAGTGCACTTTTGATTTCAAAAAAATGGCCTCCTTTAAACTAGCACTTCTCTTCATTGTACCAAAATAAGTATGAATTTCACATAATATTTTCCTTTACAATATTCCAAAATACCGATAAATACACTACAATGAGATTACATACAAATTTGCAGGTAAAGGTGATAAAAATGATACAATGCATCATTTGCAGAAAAGATACGAAAGAACTTAGTGAACAATATGTCATTCCAGAAATATTATGTGGATATTATTTCACAAACTCAATTTGTGATACTTGCCATGAACAAATGACAACAAATATTGATCGTCCTTTAATTAGGCATAAATTGAGTCAATTTAAGATTGAACAAATGAAAAGACAAATTGATTCCCCACTCTATACGAATGAGCACGGCGAAGAACTTGCGGCTGCTGAGACTGATGTTGTCGAAGTAAGCGACGAAATTCTTTATTCTAATGCATTAATTATGAAACTATGTAAAAAGCACGATATTTCCTTACATAATGAAATTTGGAAAGAGGAACGTGTAACGAAAGTAGCGAGTTCTATTCAACGTGAATTGCTATTAGATAACCGTAAATATAAAATGAGTATATTAAAAATGGCTTATACATTCGCTGTACAAACAGTTGATGGCTACTTTGAAAATCAAGATGCAATTGATATCTCTACCATTCTCTCAAATGCAGATTTCGTGGAACTAAAAGAAAAAAGCATTGTACGTGATTTAAGCAAAAGTTCTTTATGGAATACGCTAAATACAAGTAGTGAAAATCATTACTTTATTTTACTTAGCGATAAAGACGGTCTGTTTTGCTTCATTCGTTTGTTTGACATCTTTGATGTTGTCGTTCATTTATCAGAAAAAAGATTTGACCTTCCATCACCCATTGTCGGTGTAAATAATGTGAATACACAGAAATTTCATGTCCAAAGTTTAAAACAGTATATGGATGGGCTGTTTAAAGAAAAAGCACCTACTATATAACAAGAACCAGAACATACGGTCTCCTTTCTTGATGAAAAGACACTGTGTTATAATGAGTATGAAAAGAACAATACAATCACATAAACCAATTATAAATTGTATATAAATAAAAAAGACTAGTGTGCGGCTACACACTAGTCCACGTAACTTAGCAGATTGGATTGTTCATTTATCCTATTTGTTTCTTACAAACAAAACAACCCACATTCTATAGGCATAGGTGGGTTGTTATTTTTTGAGCTTGTCTATTAAAACGACGACGAACGTTAACAATGCAACGAGAAACAGTCCACCCTGCAGTAGCAACGCTATTTCACTCACGTATTATCACCCCCCTCCTACTCGGAGAAGTGATAATTGAACAACCAACCGCACCTTAAGTTACCCTTTAATTTTACCATATTTTCTAATAATTTACGATGAAAACCCGCAAGCGAATAACTTGCGGATTTTTTATCCCGTATTAACAGGCAATAAACAAAATGAAGCAATAAATAGATGAAACTTTATTTCTGACTATTTTTTTAATGCATATGCATCAGCAATCATTTCACCAACAATTTTATTTGCTTCTTTCTTCTCGTCTTTCAATAATGGGAATAACAATTCTGCCACATCATATGCTTCTTCTAAATGTGGATATCCTGATAAAACAAACGTATCAATTCCTAACGATTCATATTCTTTTATTCTTTCTGCTACTGTATGCGGATCGCCTACAAGTGCAGTACCTGCCCCACCTCTTACAAGTCCGATTCCAGCCCATAAATTAGGGCTTATCTCTAACGACTCTCTCGTACCTTTATTTAAATGTGTCATCCGTTTTTGACCAACCGAATCATATCTTGCAAATGTCTTTTGAGCAAGCTCAATTGTTTCATTATCCACATATTGAATTAAACGTTCGGCCTCTTCCCATGCTTCTTCTTCTGTCTCTCTTACAATTACGTGTAATCTAATGCCAAATCGTACTGTACGCCCCTTCTCTTCTGCAAGTTTTCTTACTTCTTCTATTTTCTCTTTCACTTGCTCTGGCGGCTCTCCCCACGTTAAGTATACATCACTATGTTGAGCTGCTACTTCTTTTCCAGCAGTTGATGATCCCCCGAAATATATTGGAGGATAGGGCGTTTGAACTGGTGGGAAGACAACTTTACTATCTGTAACTTTAATATGTTTTCCTTCTAAAGAGATCGTTTCACCCTGCAATGTCGATTTCCAAACTTTTAAAAATTCATCCGCTGCTTCATATCTTTCATCATGCTCAAGATATAATCCATCTCCTTGTAGTTCAACTGGATCTCCTCCAGCTACTACATTGATAAGTAGTCTCCCATCTGAAATTCTATCAAATGTAGATGCCATCCTCGCTGCAACTGTAGGTGACATTAGTCCTGGTCTCACTGCTACTAAAAATTTTAGTTTTTCTGTTTCAGCAGCAAGAGCTGAAGCTAACACCCAAGGGTCTTCACATCCTTGACCAGTTGGAAGTAAAACACCCGTATATCCTAAATAATCAGCTGCCGCAGCAACTTGCTTATAATAACCATATTCAGCTGCTCTTCCTCGTTTTGTCGTTCCTAAATATCGACCATCTCCATAAGCCGGAATAAACCATAATAATTCCATACCTTTACACACCCCTTATTTATTTTGAATCGTATACTAACACATTCTATATAAATTACCCCTAATAATTTATATGTTAATCCCCTGTCTCACCTTTAAAGTTATCTCGCCATCTTAAAAACTTCACTTCTAGTAAACGTACTAGAGAGTCAGAAAACTTCCCAACAAATGCAAATATAATTATGCTGACAAATACGATATCTGTATTTGAAAATTGCCTTGCATCCATAATCATATAGCCAATACCTTCTGTAGACCCCATAAGTTCTGCTACTACTAAACTCACCCATGCAACACCTAACGATAACCTTGCTCCTAGTAAAAGGTTAGGCAATGCAGCTGGTAAAATTAGTTTCGTGATTAATTTTCTTTTACTAAACTCTAACACTCTCGCAACATCAAATAACTTTGAATCCACACCTCTAATACCTAAAAATGCGTTTACGTATAAAGGAAAAAATGCACCATCTGCAATTAATAACACTTTCGATGTTTCACCAAAACCGAACCATAATACGAAAAGCGGTGCAACAGCTAAATGAGGTACAGTTCTTAACATTTGCACAGATGGATCTAAATATTGCTCACTTCTCGTTGAAAATCCAACAATCGTTCCTAAAATGATTCCTAAGCCTCCGCCAATAAAGAAACCAGCCGCAGCCCTAAATACACTAATACTTAAATGGCCGAATAACTCTCCTGTTTTAATAAGATCTTGGAAAGCTAGAAAAATATCTAATGGTGTTGGTAAGACTGTTTTAGAAACAAGACCGAATACGCCAGCCAACTGCCAAATTATTAATATAATAACCGGTATAGTAATCGCCCTTACTAAAATTTTTACATTTAACTTTCGCACCTTCTTGACGCTGTTTTTCTCAATCGTTATACTCGCTCGTTTAATAACAGCTTTCGTATTTTCCACTTTACAAAACCTCTTTTCACTTCGCTTTCAATGCTTTTTCTACGAAAGAATTATCTACAACTTTTTCCGTCTTAAGTTCTTTCTTTATAGAACCGAGCTTATATTGAAAATCCGCTGTCTTTTGTTGTTCTGCTATTATTTCCTTCGTTACCGGAACTAAAATTGGTTTGTCGTGATTAAACACTTCTTTTACGATCTCCGCATCTATCTTTTTTACAGAAGTATATACTTTTATTGCTTCATCTAAGTTAGCATCTTGCCATACACGTGCTTTCTCATAAACTTTGAGGAATTTCTCAACTAATTCTGGATGTTCTTTCGCAAATTTTGTTCTCGTAATTAAAAATTCTGGTGAAGAGACATTTAATGTTTCACCGTCTGCAATCACTTTCGCACCTTTATTTAATGTATGTAATGATATGAAAGGGTCCCAAATCGCCCATGCATCTACTGATCCTGATTCAAATGCAGGCTGCGCTTCATCTGGTTGTAATTGAATGACATTTACATCTTTTGCATCGATACCTTCTTTATCGAGTGCTCGATATAATAAATTAAAGGCACTACTTCCTTTTGCTACTGCAATTTTTTTACCTTTCAACTCTTTTACACTCGTAATCTTGCTATCTTTTTGAACGAGAATTCCAGTTCCTTTTCTCGCATAACTTGTATTGGCGATTTCGGTAAATCCAATACCTGCTGCTTGCGCTGAAATGACTGGAGAATTCCCTACTTCACCAAAGTCTAATCGGTTTGATGCAATTGCTTCAAAATAAGGAGGTCCACTTTGGAACTCTGTCCATTTCACTTTAACTCCTTCTTTTTTAAACTCCTCTTCAAACCACCCCTTTTTCTTTGCTAGTAATAGCGGGCTTAATCCTTGCTGTATACCAATTTGTATTGTTACATCTTCTTTCTTACTACTTACTGTACTTTTTTCACATCCTAATAAACATACTGATATAGCTAAAGCAAAAGAAAGAACTTTAAATTTTTTATACATATAAAATCACCCTTTTCCTATATACTTGTTTGAATCAATCCTCCATATTCAAACTGCTGTAATACTTTCGTTCGAAGTTGTTGGAATAATTGAGAAGTTTTATTTCGCGGATAAGGCAAATTATTTTCAATTACTTTATGTATTTTTCCAGGCTTTGTACTCATAATGATGATTCGGTTTGAAAGATATATCGCTTCGTCTATATCATGTGTAACGAATATCATTGTTGTTTTCTTCTGCTCCCAAATATTTAGCAATACTTCTTGTAAATGACTTCGAGTAAAAGCATCCAGCGCTCCAAAAGGTTCATCAAGTAATAATATATTGGGATCTCTTAATAACGCTCTTGCTATCGCAACACGTTGTGACATCCCGCCTGAAATTTCTTTCGGATACAATTTTTCAAAGCCATCTAACCGAACGATTTCAACCCATTCTCTCACCTTATCTTTCACATACTTATCTTTTAACGACAAATCTGCCGCTATATTTTCTTCAACTGTTAACCATGGAAATAGCCTATGTTCTTGAAAAATAAAACCTTGTTTCTTGCTGGTTTTTAAAATAGGCTCCCCGTCAATAACAACTTCACCTTCAAAATCATTATCTAGACCTGCAACAATTTTTAGTAATGTACTTTTTCCACACCCACTCGGACCAATTACTGTAACAAAATCCCCTTTCTCTAATTGAAAATTAATATTCTCTAGCACTTGAACCGTACCAGTTTGTTTCAAAAAACATTTTGATACCCCATCAATTGAAACAGTCATTTCTTCCCCTCCTTAAAATGATTCATATAAATGAACAGATTCAGTATTTGTGCAATAAAAAAACCAAAGGCATTTTATCTGTTGATAAAATGCCTTTGGTTTCTCCAATCAGCAATATGTTATGGAATTAAGTACATATTATACAAATATTTCCGATAAGTCAACTAGGTTTTATTAAAACATACATATGATTTGTTTGAACATTTTACTTTTTTTTATTTAAACGGTATCGTTTACTTACTATTTTTTATGATCTTTAATCCACTGTAACCAATAAGAAAACTCACACGCTAAATGCATTTGATGGGATTTAATAACTAAGCGACGAAATTTCTACAAAAAAAGAGTAATTTCAAGAAATATGCTACTAACCTTAGATTTATCAAAAAAGTTAGATCGTATAACTTAAGACTACTCATTCCTATTCAAAATATTTATGTAATTTAATTTTATTTCCTCTGCACCCTGGCTGTCTCCAAAACTATTGATGGAAGCTCTTTTTGAATGATTTCTTTTAATCCATAAAGAGCTTTCTTCACATAACCACCTTCGAAATTTCCTAATGGTTCTGGTACTTCATCCTCATCCAATATGAAGTATTCTCCATTTGGAAGTACCATAATATCGATGATTAAATCTTCAAAGGAAACCACTTCATCTTTTATTTGTGTGTTTTTTACGATATTAAAATATGAACCTAAATACTTTCCTTTTATATCTCTCCATACGTATAAATTGTACGGACGATCTTTCCAGTAATATGCGATTGTATAACTCCCTTTTGGGATTGTTAACTTAGTATCATTTGCAGTCATTGTAAATGAATACTGCACCTCGTGAAACAAAACGATACTTTGTGATTGTTTTTCAAGTAATAAGCAATTGTGATCTACTATTGTTGAGTTATACCGGATTTTTCTTTCTATAATTTCAATTTTCGATGTAAGTAACTTATTCATTATTTTGTTTCCCCTTATGCTAGTTCTATCCTCAATTATATCCATTTATGTAGTGATAAAGAAGTATATAGTTTTTTATATAATGATTTATACAAGTACATAATAAAAACTCCTTCTTATTTAGAAAGAGTTTTTCACTATCCATGTTTCATATTTTTTCACTTCTAACGGAAGCTCATTTGTTTTTATGCAACTAACAGCACTATTACTCATGTTTTAACTTTTCCTTAACCGCATCATAAAATTTTCGTTCTTCATCAACATTTAAGTAAACACGACTTACTGTTTTAGAAAAGCCGTATAACAACTGCGCTTTCACTGGCTCTTTTAATGTTATTTCAAAAGTAGCAGGTTCTTTTATGAACTCCATAACAGTTGCATCCAATACCTGTTTCCCTTCTTTTGCCGTTAGCAATTCTCCCTTGTAGAACGCAATACTATCTATTTGTGTAAATGGCATAACGATTTTCTTTCCTAATCCGATTTGAATGATTACTTGTTCTTCTGTTACGACAAGGGGATTTTTGCGCATCGCTTGTATTTCAGCTATAAAATAAATCATCGCGTATACATTTAAAATAAGTAAAATCCATGCTATTACTGAATTCCACTGATGTAGTAAATAATGAAAACCAATGCTTTCAATTACTGTTGCGTGAATAATCATGATATACACACCTATAGCACCAGTCTTTTTATGATATGAGTATACAGATTTACCTGTTGGTACTTTTTCACGCCACGATAAAAACGCATAATAGATTAACTTACACTCTGTTAGAATGACATCTACTAACTTACTTCTTTTCATAGTAGCGTCAAACGCTGCATCAATTGCATAAGAAAAGGAATAATTTTCTCTTCTATATTCTTTATATTTTTTTATTATTTTAGGAAGCACTCTAACAATTTTATAGAGAAGGAATAATTCTATACCTACAAATGCAATTTCAGCCGCAACAATAATATAAGAGATGAATGAAAAAGCTTGTAAATAGTCACTTGGAATAATAAATCTTGCAAAAATATAACCAGCTATTACAACAGGAACTATATACGTTAATGAGTATCTTTTTCGAATAATGAAGAAATACGTGATGATTGGAATGACAAACATGCAATCTAATAATGACCCAAGCACAACTTCTTTCGGCGCAACTGGTACAATTGGAAGGGCATACAATAAATAGTTTGATAGCATAATTAAAGAGACGAGTCCAATCCAAATACCTTTTCGCCTTTGTGATAGTGTAGCCTTCATACGTTCACTCCTTTATTTAAAAACCTCATTTAAATGGTCTTTATAAAATGAAATGGCACGTTCAAATTCTTTTACTTCCTCTACTTTCACGACAGTTTCAAGTAATAATTTCATCGCTGATTCGTGATCGTTTACGTTATATTTTGCTAATGATAAAAATACTTTCATCGGAGCGTTCTCTGGGAATTTTTTCACCCCAGCTTCTAATACTGTAATTGCCTTTTCATATTCCCCTATACAACGATATGTACTTCCTAAACCAATATAAGCACCGCAAAGCGATTCGCCATCAAGTCCATTTGCGATTGCCTGCTCATAATACGGAACTGCTTCTGTTTCTAGCCCCATTACATCATGTATCCACGCACACTGATACAGTACTTCTGCATCCTTTGTAAAGTTTGTTAATCCTATAAGCATCTCTTTAGACTGCGCATACTTCTTTTCGTTTCTAAGTTTAATAGCTTGCTTTAATAAATGTTCCATAGAATCCACTCCTCACCAATTATTCTGTGTATAGCTCTTGATTGATATACGCTTCACATTCGTGTAAAAGTAAAATTCCCACCAATTAAAGTTTCGCTTACTTATTACTATGCGGATTCATTCTTATCTAAAAACTTAATTTTAAAAAGCAGTGACACGATTACATAATATCTCTAAGCTTTTGACAATTTCTTTCGCTGTTTCATCTTTCCCATTGCACAACTTCCCTTTACCATTCTGTCCAATTACATAATGCACAGCTCCGCGCGAATATAAAGAATGTGGTGAATTCGCAATCATTACATTCGCCCTTGCTTCTTTCATTCTATTTTTTGCTCTTTCAAACAGTTCTTCTTCACTTAAATCACTTTCAAGTTTAAAACCAACAAGCACTGTTTCTGGGTCCCATTCTTTTATTTGTTTTAATACTTTTGGAGCCTTTTGAAAATGAATAATCGGTGCTATATCACTTGAAATTTTTCCGTTCATATTAAGAACATTACCATCTTGATCACAAATCTTCTCCACAATCCAATCTGATCCAGCCGCTGCCATAATGACTGCATCAACCTTTTCATGTGTGATGATACTTTTCATTTTATCTTGTAAATCAACGATTCCTTCAAACGGATGTAATTCTAACCCTCTATGTACATCACTCGGTTTCTCCGCAAAATAACCGTGTAAATATATAACATGTGCCCCTTTAGCTAGAAGTTCTTCTGCGATTATCCTTCCAATTGTACCTTTGGCCATATTCGTATGCCCGCGTACTTGATCCCATTTTTCTAGACAACCACCGCTCGTAATTAATACCTTTTTCCCCTTCATTGTAACCATCCCTTACTAATTTTTCTTACGAAACCATTCTGTTCCAAAGTCAACTATATCACGCTGTTTCATTAGACGACACGTTGCATTCCCTATCTTCCCATTTTTTACAGTTCCTTTTCGCTCAAACTCCACACCAATTTCTACAAACTTCTCAGATTCGTAATCCATTTCAACAAACTCTTTCCACACTCTTTCACCGTTTTCTATAATAGGTGCTCCTACTTGTATTAACTCACATGCACCAGAACGCACCTCGGATAAATGAACAGACGTATTGGAATCATATCCAACACCAATTAATAATACGTACCCGTCTAAATCATATATTTTTCTTAATGGAGATTCTTCTCCAAAGCTCATTGATAACGAATGGTTCATTGTTATTTCTACTGCATGTTTTCCCCATGCAGCAAAACTTCCTAACGGATGATTACTACGTACTACATTCGGATATGTACGAAAACATTCAACTATTTCACCCATTCCCCTTGTTGGGGTTATACGTGAATCAAATGCTGGGACGTTATCTCGGATAATTTGCCACCAGTCTTCCGGTACAGGTGGTCTTGACCAATGTTTCGGATCGGACAAATCCGAAGATTGCGTTGGCATTATTATCGTTCCTTCTTCCGTAACAACTTTCATTAATGCTTCTACTACAGCAACCGCACCACCAGATATCCACCCGATAGAACTTAGTGATGAATGAACGATAATTGTCATTCCTTTTTCGACTCCTAATGCTTTTAAATCTTTTGTTATTGTTTCGATTGTATTTGGAAATTGTGTACTTGCAACTATTTCATTCATTTTCATATTGGTTCCCCCACTAGCTACGTAAATTTAAACTTTTATATAAATATATTATCATATTTTTCTTAATTTTTAACTTAATCATTTTTCATATCTATAAAAAATGGTAATATTATTACATAAAAATATTTAAATTATAATATTAAGATTTAAATTAAAAAAGAAAGTGAAGATTTTACATCCAACCATAAAAAGCTGTTTTATACATAGACGAAAGAGCTCATCACAAATGATGAGCTCTTTGTTTACTTTATCCTTCAATTGTAACCCCAGTAAACATTGATAAGTTTCCCGTTATTTTCTCACCTACACGTAAAAATAAGCCTGCTGCTCTTCCGCTTATACAGTGAGAGCCAATTAATAGTTTACCAGTATATGGACCATCCCATGTGTCAATGGTATAGTCAGGCATTTCTATGTATTGCTGGTATATCTTCCTTTGTTCAAAGTAATACTCTGTTTTATCTTCAGCTAATAATTCATCATTTTCGTATATAGATACTCCGCCACCTTCACGACCAAATACAGGTTTTGAAACGTATGATTCATGTCTTTCTAGAAATCGCTTATTTGAAAAATATGTTGGTAGAAAGTATTTATAAATAATGTCTTGCTCTTCTTCTGTAAAGAAAACACTTTCTTCATAAAACTTCCAAATTAGTGCGAGTACACTTTTGTTTTGCATAACAAACGCGGCTGGCGGATTAATAATTTTCACTCTTTCTTGCGCAATATGATCTAAAAATTGCAAACCAATCCTTTTCCCATTCTTATCAACGTCCGTTACTAAATACTCTATTGGATACAGTCTATATAAATATTTTATTTTTTCTCCACTTGGCGTATATATACCATCTTCCGCAACGACAATGTCTTGTATTCCTACATAGTCCGTTGACTGATTTAAGCAATACGTTCTTAAAAACTGGACCGTTTGTCTATCTTCATCGTGCCAATCATAACTAGTAAAATATATCGTCTCTTCAGGGCCTATATGATAGTCATGTTTAATTTGTTCCCATGCTTGCACAATATGCTCTTCTATATGGTTTGGGTGATTTACATCATGATAACGGCATAACACTTCATTTGCGACAGACGGTTCTAAATAGCCTGTTGGCGTATCACAATTTACTTCTATTAATTTTATATCGTCACCATTTACGATAAAATCAAACCTTGTAAAATATGAAAATAAACCATTATGTTTCATTCTCGCCATTTCCCACGCTTCAGCTGGAAATCCAAGTTTTTGAAAATCTTCTGTCGTATTTACAATATATTGATACGTTCTATATAACACATACATGATTTCTTCTGTCGCTTTTGAGATAGCAGTATAAGTTTTTGCTGGCATGCGATACATCCCTGTTGCCATATATTGATTCCATTCTTCATTCTCTAACAGACTAGGCCAAGTGAAACCATTCCTACTAGCCTCTTCTGCAAGTGAAAACCATACTTTCATATACTCTTCTTGCTCTCGTTGTGTATACATTACTCCATTACCCTTTCGTTTTAGGATCCTGCTGGCGCTTTTGCGTTTCCAATTCCACTTGAACCAGAGTTTACTTTCGGTGTTTGCGTAGTAGATGATTTTGGCGTATTTGTATCTGGTGTTACTTTATTGGATGGATTTGGCTGCTGTTTATTTAAATCCACTTTATTGGAAGAATTATTGTTACCGTTAGAACCACCAGAATAACCACCGCTACTACCGCCACCTGTTCTACGCTCATCTTTTTCACGATATGGAATAACATTATTTGCATATGGTTTCTTCATTAAATTTGGTTTTGCTGTATAATTCATATTTGAAGTTCTACTCGCTAATAAATATCCTGCTACAAATGGAAGTATCGGTAAATGAGAGTTTTCATGATAAGATGAAAATGACGGATTATTTTCCTTGCATAACTCATCTGTCACTATATTTTCATTGGTTGGGGCTTTATCATCACAATTTAATGTTTCTTGTTCATTTCTTTGTTTTGCACCATCTGTTTTAACAGCTGTACTTTCTTGCTGAGCAGTTTCTTCTTCATAATCACCACAACCTGTTAATAAAAAAGATGACATCCCTATTGAAGTAGCTATTTTTATAAACTTACTTTTCTCCATTCTCACGTGTTATACACCTATCTTCTTTTATCTATATTTTTCCAGATACCTATATTATATAATGAAATTATTATTTTTTTCAAACTATATTCAATATGTACAATTATATATTTTCATGCTATTTTTCCATGTAACAATGAAATCTTTCTATCCCTGGATATTTTTCTCCTAAACTTTTAACTTGAAAACCAATTCTTTTATAAAATTCTACCGCCCCATCGTCTGTCTCCGCTTCTATATAAGTCAATTGGTATACTCTTACAATCTCTTTAATCATTTGCAGTGCAATTCCTTTTTGACGATAATCTGGAGCCACTGCTATATGACATATTCTTGCTTTAGTTTCTCCGATTATTTCAATACCTAGACAAGCTTTTTCTTCATATTTGTACAAAGTCCCTTTATTACTTTGATAAAATATTACTGCCTTCTTTAAGCTTATTTCATTTGGACCGACAGCATATTGTAGCACATTTAATATTGAATCTTTTTCAATTTGTTCAACGCGCTGTATATTCATACTTTCATCCCTTTCTATGAAAAAAGACTAGCTCTTAATAAAAAGAGCTAATCTCATTACGCCGTTATTTTTTCTTCTTTTTTTACAACGACAGCCACATAACTATGAAGTATCATTCCAATAATAACGAGACTCATACCAATCCAAGATAATGATGACGGAATTGGTGCAGATAACCAGATCAGCTCTCCTACTAGCGCAAATAAAACTTCACCAGACTGCGTCGCTTCCACTGTTGCTAATTTTTGCGGATCATCTTTTACAAGATCTGTCGCAAAGAAAAATAATACTGTCGCGATTAACCCAGAGCTAACTGCTACAATAAAACATTGAAAAACTTGGCTACTTGACGGTAATCCGCCAGTTGATACTTCGTAACCAGATAATAAAAACCAAAATGGTAAACTTGCTAATGTCATACCGAGTACTCGCTGAAATACATCTAATTCCCCTTTACAAACTTGCATCATTTTTCTATTTCCAAGAGGATACGCAAATGCTGCAATAACTACAGGAACTACACAGAAAATGGTTTCACGAATACCTAATGAAGAAGCATGTTCTACTTGCATGAGAACAACACCGAATAAAATAATGCCCGACATAACTAATTCCTTCATCGGAAGTTTTTTATGTAGTGGATCCACCGCAAAAAATGGTGTTAACAAAATCCCTGCAACGATTGTAATTTGCCATGTTGATGCAACGAGCCAACCTGGTCCGAACGCTCCAGCAAAACTAAGCGGTGCATAAAAGAGACCAAATCCAACGATACTCCAAACTAACCATTCTTTCGGATTGTTTTTCATATATTGAAAGAGTTGCTTTAAGTTCCCTCTATACATAACAATAAGTAATAGCATTGGAACCATAAAATAATACCGTAATGATGCACTCCAAATCCAGCTTCCACCTTCTAAGTCCATTGCCCTGTTTAAAACAAAAGTAAAGGCAAAGAAAAATGATGCCAGTATCCCTATAACAATTGCTTTCATTGTAAAACCCCTTGTATTTAATTTTTAATCTCTATGACATATATTTTAGTATACGCGATGAAAAATCTACATACAAACTTACATTTCATTTTGGGATAATGAAGGAATTGTGGTAGATTTACATGGGAATAAAGTGCATTGGTATGAAATCGAGGTCATTACATACCAAAATTTTCAAGGGGCAAAATCTACTTTAATCTCGACCCACTATACTCACCATGAAAATATACGCATCCGCTATAAAAGATGGCTACCAACTATTGCACATTCAATTTACTGGTTTTCTATTGAGAAACCAGTAAATTGAATGATAGCTTGGGAAGAAAAGCGAACGAATAAAAACAAACGCCTCCTTTAATTATTATTTAGAGGCGTTCGTTCATTCAAAAATTAAAGAATATGTAGTTTATATTCTCTGTATAATTTCCTCAATCGACTTATATGAGCTTGATGATACCGATTATGATCTGCTATATGCCATATTCCCCATCTTATTGTCGCAGTTTCCCCTTTTTCATACAAAACTTTCTCTCTTAAAAGAACAACACCATATGTTCATCATCACTATACACACCATTCATTTTTATAGCCCTTTTTTCAATTCCGTACGTTTTAAATCCCATTGATTCATATAATCGTTTTGCTGGTTCGTTCGTTGACACAACCCCTAAATTGAATTGCTCTAGCTTCATCTCTTTTGCCCTTTCAATTGCTTTACGTATTAAATCACGTGCAAGACCACTTCTTCGATTTTCAGTATCTACATACATCGCAACGATATGTCCTTTATGCTTATATGCGTCCTTTTCTTCTGTTAATAAAGTAACAACCCCAACTAAACGATTTTCATTATTAAAAGCACCAAATGTAAAACTACTGTTGGATGAAAGATTACTAGCAACACGTTCAAGAGGTTTTTCTTGACGTACTGCTTCTTCATAAGTCGTTACAAATGCTTCTGGATTTACTTGTAATGCTTGTAAACGTAACTCCCAATATTGTTTTGCATCCGCTTTTGTAAGTAATCGAATCATTTTATCTTCCCCTTTTTAATTTACATAATATTTTTATAGGCTACTTTTTTTGATTCATACTCTTCTTTTAATATACTGTAACGATTGCGATGAATGAACTTCCCCTGTCTCAATCGATCATTTCTCATTAACCCTTCGCATACAAATCCGGCATTTTCATAACTCTTTTTAGCTTGTGTATTATCTTCATCTACACGTAACCAAATTTTCTCCAATTCAAACTGGGAAAAACCTATTTGTAACATGCTGTTTAGAGCTGCCATTCCAAATCCTTTACCCCAATAGTCTTTATTTCCAATCGCAATTCCTAGTTCTGCATTTTTATTTGTTTTATCAAAATTTTTAAGGTCTACCCATCCAATATGTATACCTGTCTCAGTAACGATTGCCCTTTGTTCATAACCATTTTTTCGGCTTATACAAGCTTCAATCCAGTTTCTCGTATCTCCACGAGTGAACGGAGGATATTGATCTGGTACAACTAAATGCTTTGTTACATTTCTATCTAATGACCATTGATAGCGATCTTCTACATCATCTAGTGTCAATTCTCTTAATTGAACATATGGTACATTCATTGTTCTCTCCCCTTTTTATTTACCAATAGAAAATCCTTCGAACACTCTTCCACCATACTGCTCTAACGTCTTTTCTATAAAATGAATTAATTCATTTTTCTCTCCCGTTTTATAAAAATAATCAAAAGCCGCTACAAATTTGTTTGCATATTGCTCATCATATCTTCTTAGCACTCTAATAAACCATTTTGAACTCCCAAGCCACATACCATTTACTCTTAATACATATTCATGTACTAAATCCGCTAATAAATTAGCTATAAACAATTCTTCTTCTCTTTTCGTTGCACCAATAAAGTCATCTAAAGTATCCGTAATAAAATATCGCTTCTGCTTAATCGTTTCTTCGGTCCATTTAGCTGGTCCTTTATGTAGTAAATCATTCGCTTCTTTTTTTAATTTCTCAACAATTTCCTGTTCCCCTTTTAATGCAATCCCTTCTGAAACTAATTGTGGTAACGACGGTCTCCCTCGATCACAATCCATTTTGAAAAAAGTTTTATATGTTTCAAAATTATGAACAAACACCTCAACAGGCCATCCATTACTATAGAAAGATTCTCTATAACAAGAAGTTAAACTGTGGTCAACTATTACAATATCAAGGTCAGATGTTTTCGTCGCTTCTCCTCGTGCAACGCTTCCGCCGAGTAAAGCTACATCACAATTCGGAAATTGTGATGTAATTATGTTTTGTGCTGCTTCGATTGGTTTCATAACCGCTCCTCTTTTCTTATTCCACTTTCTTTTTTTTAGCTCTTTCTCTCGCTTTTTTTATATAGCTTTCTGCATCTGGTGTTTTACATGATGTTGCACCGTGATCAACCTCTACTTTTCCAATTTCACTTGCAATTCCAATCGCTTGTCGCTCTAAGTCTTCATTACGAATTCCTATTGCGATTAAAGCACTATTCATCGCTTCTTTTTTTCTATTTTTTTCATTATGTATATTTTCTTTAATCTCTTCTAAGTACGGAGAAAAGAAATCATCATGTAACGTTTTATTTTTAATCGCTATATTTGCTAATAAAGACCAGCCAGCTCTTCCAATCCATTCATCATTAGACTTTGTCCACTCTTCCATTCTTTCTATTGCAATTGGCGAAGTACATATAGATGTCATAAGAACATCCATTAAACAGTAATAATCAACATCCTGAACCCAACTATTAAGCTGCTCTATCGTTATTTTCTTCGGGTCTAAAATATAAGTTGCTAATGTCATCGCGTCCATATTTTTCGTTTCCCACAATTCAACTGCTAAATCGTGATCTTTTTTTTATCATCTTTTTTAACAATTTTAAATTTGCAAAACTAACTCCAAATAACGGCTCTTTCGCTCCGTGGTTTTTATACGTTTTTCGATTTTGTTCTGTTCCATATCCTTCTAGTTGCTGCATTACTTCCTCAAGTAACATATACCCACCTCTTTATCTTTTATGTTGACTCTATATATGTATGTACGATATATTCTACATTACTTTTTGGTTTACCTATATTTATTTTTAAAATACGGTATGTGAAATTTCTAAACATTGCACAACTACACTATCAAAAAACTGTATATTTAACATGTACAGTTTTTTGATGGTAACAATTTTCCGTAGAATAAGATATAAACTACGAAAGAATTTTTAATGAGAGGTGTATTTCCAACATGTTTAGAAAACTCTTTAAAATGGTTTACTATCATACTTTTATACCTCCTTCATAAATTATGTGTATTACATTTGTTCTTAGCCAAAATCTTTCTACATTTTAATAACTCTCTCAATAAGATTTTCTTATATAGAAATCCCTACAAACGCTGTAGGGATTTTTGTATAAATCATTTTGTTACACTCTTTTTCATATGATAATAGTTTCTTTATTCAGATGCATTCATAAGCACAATTCTCCAACCATCTGGATCCTCTATTGTGGTTCCTTTCTCTATCCAATACGGGTTTTCTGGTTCCACCTCATGATAGCCCATATTACTTAATCGATTTACTATCTTTTCAATTTCATCTTTATTAGGCATATAAAAAACTAGTAAATTATCTTTTGTCGGTGCTGGACATGGACTTCCATTAACATGTGTAGTAAACTCCAAATGATACTCTTCATCTGGTAATCCAAACATAACCCCGTCATATCCTTCGTGATTGTGAAATTCTCCTATACGTTTTAGTCCTAATCCTGTTTCATAAAAACTTATCACTTCTTCAAATTTATCTGTTGGTCTTGCAATTCTAAATTGAACCCAATTCTTCATGCAAATCTCCTCCTTTTCATTTTCCAAAGCTTTATAGTAATTAGTATAGGTTACATATATTTCCTTTAACATCCCTCATTAGTGTGAGCTTCCTAAGTTGAAAGACCTATTAGTTAATAAACAATAGGTCTTTCGTATAAAATTCATATAAAACTAGTTATATAAATGTAGAGATGAAATATAAGCTATTACGTATGAAATAATTCTCCTTGCAGAGCCTTTATATACCGATCAGCAAATCTTTGTACAGCTTCATTCGCATCTTCCACCACACCATGAAATGCATTATATAGTCGGCTAAATACAAATATTCGAATCAATAATTAGAACGAAAATGAAGTGATACGAAAGTATGATTAGCCTTCTTTCGGTTTTAAGACTTTAGTCTCATTCCTATAAATTTTTTATTTCCTACTTCCAAGGTAATAGTTTTTAATTTTATTAAAACTTTCTAATATATTTAACACTTTAATCGTTAAAAGAAAGCACAAATCTTCATAAAATAAACGAATCAATTAATTTTTTGTCACAACTTTAACACAACCATACCTACTATTACACATCAGGAGGGTATTAGGTTTAAATTAAGGAGAGAGATAATTATGCTGTATGAAGTATTTGATACGGAAGGCAGTAACAATATAAAGTTTGTTGATAAAACTAACAGGTGAATTTAATATGATAATTGAAGAGTTTGTAAAGAAAGATTAATATTGATTTCAAGCTTCATTTTAGGGGAAATAAACATTACAAACTATATGAATTAATAAGTAGCATTAAAGCAAAATTTATATCCACGAAATATTTAAATTCATATACAATTTTATACAACCACTTTTTATAAAACAAGAAAAGTGGTTGTATGTGTTAGAAAGTATTCTTTTTTACAAAATCACGCTACATATTTCATTAAACTACAACTACTCGTTTTCTTTTTTCTTCTTTTGTTCCTCAGAAGGTTCTTCTGTTGGATCTGGTTCTTGTTCATCCTTTTTGTTTAATTCATTATTTTTTTCTTTAGCAGGATCTTGTTTGTCATTTTTTTCCTCCTGTCTTTGTTCAGAAGGTTCCTCCGTTGGATCTGGCTCCTTTTCGTCTTTTGGAGCTGGATTACAACCAATTAATAATCCTACTGTAAATATGCTTGTCATAAATATTGAAAACATTTTTTTATAATTCAATTAAAACACCTCCTAAAATTAATATCCCTTATATTGTTTCCAATTAATAATTCAATTTATCCAATTATTTGTGACATTTCTTTAAAAATGACATTCCTTTAAAATCTTGCATACATTTGGCTAAACTTTTTTACACTTGTAAAAAAGTTTCTTTGCATTTCCCTACCTATAATTGCTAATATAGTAGAGTAGAACTTTTATAGAGAGAAGGAAAATTATGCACAATGGAATTCGAATGACAACTTTAGTAAAAAGGGCTATGTTAGTGTGTGCGGGGGTATTATTCACATACGAAGCGGCTTTTGGATCAGTACATACCGCTCTAGCTAGTACAGAGGATGAAGCAAAATCTGTTCAACTTGTAAGTGAGATTCAAACATCTCTTGCTCCGAAAGAAGCGCCAAAACATTATAACGGGCAAGTTAGAAAAGTCGCTTATTTAACATTTGATGACGGTCCTGGAAAATACACAGCTGAGCTTTTAGATATGTTAAAGAAAGAAAATGCAAAAGCAACATTCTTCCTAATTGGTTCAAACGTAAAAGCTTTCCCTGATCTTGTAAAACGCGAAGATGCTGAAGGCCACTACGTTGGGATGCACAGTATGACTCATAACTACAAGAAACTCTACACTGAAGGTCATTACGTAGATGAAATGAAGGAAGACCAAGGCTTAATCGCTGGTGTTTTAGGTAAATCACCAGTATTAACTCGTCCATCTTACGGCTCTATGCCAGGATTAAACGAAGCTCTTCGCAACAAAGTTGTAGAAAATGGCTTAAAAGTTTGGGATTGGACAATTGATTCTTTAGACTGGAAATATAACAAAATGCAAGTTGATGCTGCATCTGCTAAAATTGTAGAAAACGTGTTACACGGTGCTACAAATCCAACAGAAGTTATCCTTATGCATGATATTCATCCACAATCAGTAAAAGCAGTTCCTGGAATTATTAAAGGACTGAAAGAAAAAGGATATGAATTAGAAGCATATAATGAGAACGAACACTTCCCATTAAACTTCTGGCATGATAATCGTATGTAATGAAAAGACTTGATTTCCTCTAGTAGGTTATCAAGTCTTTTTTATCGTTTTTAGAATTTCCTTATAGAGAAAACCTATACACGCTTGCACCATATCAATATTATACGTCCCTTCCCTTTTATCAAATAAATTTAACTTTGAAATATCACATGCTATCTTTAACCTAGTTTAAATAAGTCGATATTATATGATCGTATTTATAGTACAAACTGAAGAAGCTTGGAATCAATTTAAGAAAGAAACGCGATAAGTAAAAAACTACAAAAGCGACTTATTCAAAATAAAAACATACATATCAGAATACAGACAAAAAAAGGATTGAATATACAATTTCAATCCTTTTTTTATATTATCAACACTTTAGCACATATTACTCTTAAGGAGTGATATGTATATGGATTTTCTTTCACCTGAATATTTGTCTGCCCTACTGGCCATCATTGTAATCGATTTAGTGTTAGCCGGAGATAACGCCATCGTAATTGGATTAGCAGCAAGAAGATTACCGAAAGATCAACAAAAGAAAGTTATTATATGGGGTACAGTCGGGGCAATCGCTATTAGAGCCCTCGCTACCTTAGTTGTCGTTTGGTTATTAAAAATACCTGGTTTACTTTTAATTGGTGGTGTACTCCTTATATGGATTGCTTACAAATTAATCGCTGAAGGCAAAGATCATGATATTAAAGCAGAAGAAGGATTTTGGTCTGCCATTAAAACTATTATTATTGCTGATGCGTTAATGGGCATTGATAATGTACTCGCTGTTGCAGGAGCTGCCCATGGTAACTTTTCTTTAGTAATCATTGGGCTATTAGTTTCTATTCCTGTAGTTGTATGGGGCAGTACATTGATTTTAAAATGGGTAGATCGTTTTCCTGTCATCATTACGATTGGAGCAGCCGTTTTAGCTTATACTGCCGCGAAAATGATTGTAGATGAGAAATGGTTCGCTGGATTTTTCGAAAGTAACCCTTTCGTTAAATGGGCATTTATCATTATTATCATCGTCGGTGTAGTTTTCTTCGGAAAGGCAAAACAAAAAGCAAAAGCTGGTTCTGTCTAATAATGATGGTATATTTACAAATAAAAGGCACTATTCATATGAATAGCGCCTTTTATTATTTATTTAGCTTCCCCTTCCGGAGTCGTTTTTACTTTCGTTTTGTTTTTATCACGGTTGTTATAGTTATACTTCGAACGGTCTACTGGAGTAAATCCTTCCGGTGTGTAGAATCGTAATAAGTCACCATTTACGACTTGGTCAGAGTATTTTAGTGAGTTTTGAACCATTTGTTCATTTTTCTTTATTTCATCTGTAAATTCTACTGGTTTTCCAGTAGTTGTATCATAATATTTGCCGTTTAGTGCCGTAACTGTTGGGCTTACGTAATTACCGTTACGGAACGCAACGACTTGTTTATGATCTGGTGATAATAAATCAGAACCAAATTGAACATAATTCTTTGTATCTGTACCTAGTAAGTGTAATAGTGTTGGAAGAACGTCAATTTCACCACCGTATTGATGTTGTACGCCACCTTTCACTCCTGGTACACGAACGATTAAAGGTACACGTTGTAACTGTGCATTTTCAAATGAGTTCATTTCTTTACCCATTACTTTTGACATTGCTGCGTTATGGTTATCTGAAATACCGTAATGGTCTCCGTACATAACGATAATTGAGTTATCATATAAACCAGATTGTTTCAAGTAATCGATGAAGCCTTTTACAGATTCGTCTAAATAGCGTGCTGTTTGGAAGTACGTATCTACTGATGAATCACCTGTTGTTGCTGGTTCAATCGTTGCTTCTGCCTTATCGATTGGATAAGGGAAATGGTTTGATAACGTAATAAATTTTGTATAGAACGGTTGTTTCAACGTTTGTAATAACGGAATAGATTCATTAAAGAATGGTTTATCTTTTAATCCGTAGTTTACTACGTCTTTTTCATTCATATCATAGTATGACGCATCAAAGAATTTATTAAAACCAAATGATTTATAAATATCGTCACGGTTCCAGAATGTTTTGTAGTTACCGTGGAATACTGCTGATGTGTATCCTTGTTGTCCTAAAATAGCTGGTGCTGATTGATACGTATTATGAGATTTCGTTGTAAAGACAGAACCTTGCGGTAAACCAAACATTGAATTCTCTAACATAAACTCCGCATCAGATGTTTTCCCTTGTCCTGTTTGATGGAAGAAGTTATCAAAGTATAGTGTATTCGCATCTTTTGTAAATGAGTTTAAGAACGGTGTAACTTCTTGACCATTTAATTTGTAATCAATTAAGAAGTTTTGGAATGACTCTAAATGAATGTAAATTACGTTCATTCCCTTTCCTTTACCGAAATACTCAGGATTTGGACTTGCATAAGTTGATGTTAAATAATTTCGTACTTCTGTCATATTATCGCCATCAGCTAATGCTCGTTCTGTCGATGCTTTCGCACTTTGAATTCCATCATAAATTGTGTAGTTGTATGCACCTAAATATTTCACAATATAATTACGGTCAAACGTTCTAGTTAATAATTCAGGACGGTCAGACTCTGCAAGACCTAAGTTAACACTGAATAATAAAATACCTGCTACAAATACTAATGATAATTTATGCTTCGCAACACGAATTGGTTTCGGATTTGCAAATTTCGTTGCTACTAATCCAATTAAAATAATTGTATCTAAGAAGTATAGCGGATCATAAAGATGTAGCAACGCAACAATACTACCACCTAAATCTCCAAAGTTATTCGTTTGTGTTAATGTCGGGAACGTAATAAAGTCACTGAAAAAGCGATAATATACTATGTTTGCGTATAAAAGAATCGACAATAACAAGTTGATAACAATTAACCAAATATAAGATCGTTTCCCTTTTGCAAATAATGCAAGTCCTAAAAATAGAACTGCTGAACTAAGCGGGTTAAAAAACAGCAAGAATTTTTGAATTGTGTTTGAAATTCCTAAATTAAATTCCGTTACATAAGCTGCATATGTTTTGAGCCAAAATAAAATAACGGCAAACAGAAAGAATCCAAAATGATTGCTTAACACATTTTTGCTCTTTAATAAGAACTGTTTCATTTCTCCACCTCTTTTAATCATCCAAGGCTTATTTTTTATAAGTCTGTCTCTCTATTCAAATTTTCTTCTTCAAATAGATTATCTTTATTTAACTATATGAAGAATATTAGTAATTATAATTTGAAGCTAGTATTTATTCAACTATTTCTTTCTAGACATTTTGACCTTGGTTTCTATTTAACAAAATAAATTTGTAACATTTCCTGTTTTCTCCCAAGATTCATCCACTAATTATGACACCCCATACTATATACCTTTATAAACTCATTCGCAAACTATTCTATCTCCAAATTTGGTACATATTTCACATGACAAAATAATGCGATTTGATTATATTACTCCACTTACATTTCCTTTCTTCAACTAACTCTTTAAATCTTAAACTCATTACATCCCTTCCATACATAAAAAATTCTCATGTTCATTGATATTATATTTGAATAATTATTCATTTGATCTCCCAGCGATGTTACGTTTTCTCGACAAAAAAACTCGCTCTTTTTAGAGCGAGTTTTTTCATTATATATTATTGACCTTTGTACATTGCATCTACTTGTTTTTGAAGTTCCTCATTTTCTAAGAACTCATCATAAGTAGCCTCTTTATCGATTACACCGTTTGGTGTTACTTCGATAATGCGGTTTGCAATTGTTTGTACGAACTGATGGTCATGAGATGTGAATAAGATTGTACCTTTGAATGCGATTAAACCGTTGTTTAACGCTGTGATTGACTCAAGGTCTAAATGGTTCGTTGGATCGTCAAGTGTGATTACGTTCGCACCACTTAACATCATTTTAGATAACATACAACGAACTTTTTCGCCTCCAGATAATACAGAAACGTTCTTCTTAACTTCTTCACCTGAGAATAACATACGGCCTAAGAAACCACGTAAGAAGCTTTCAGACTCATCTTGTGGAGAGAATTGACGTAACCATTCAACTAAGTTGTAATCACTGTTCTCAAAGTACTTAGAGTTATCTCTTGGGAAGTAAGATTGAGAGGTTGTTACACCCCATTTGAATGAACCACTATCCGGCTCCATTTCACCCATAAGGATTTTAAATAATGTTGTCATTGCAATATCGTTACGGCCGATAAATGCAACTTTATCACCTTTATTTAAAGTGAAGTACACATTATCTAACACTTTTTCACCATCAATTGTTTTAGAAAGACCTTCAACAGTTAATAAGTCATTTCCTACTTCACGCTCAGGTGTGAAGCCAACGAATGGGTAACGGCGTGATGACGGTCTAATATCATCTAATGTAATTTTGTCTAATAATTTTTTACGAGAAGTTGCTTGTTTCGCTTTAGAAGCGTTTGAACTAAAGCGTGCAATGAAGTTTTGTAACTCTTTTACTTTCTCTTCTTTTTTCTTATTAGCATCTTGTGTTAATTTTAAAGCTAATTGGCTTGACTCATACCAGAAGTCATAGTTACCAACATAAAGCTGAATTTTACCGAAATCAAGGTCAGCCATGTGCGTACATACTTTATTTAAGAAGTGACGGTCATGGGATACTACGATAACTGTGTTTTCAAAGTTCATTAAGAAGTTTTCTAACCATTGAATCGCTTTTAAGTCCAAGTGGTTGGTAGGCTCATCTAATAATAGAATGTCAGGTTGACCGAATAAAGCTTGAGCAAGTAATACTTTTACTTTCTCTGCCCCAGTTAATTCTGACAATTTCTTATCATGAAGATCTTCACCAATACCTAAACCTTTAAGAAGGATTGCAGCTTCTGACTCAGCTTCCCAACCGTTAAGCTCAGCGAACTCACCTTCAAGTTCAGCAGCACGCATACCATCTTCATCACTAAAGTCTTCTTTCATGTAAATAGCATTTTTCTCTTGCATTACTTTGTAAAGTTGCGTGTGACCCATAATTACTGTTTCTAATACTGGGAACTCTTCATATTCGAAGTGGTTCTGTTTTAATACTGCTAGACGCTCACCTGGCGTAATATGTATGTCACCTGTTGACGGTTCAATTTCTCCAGATAAAATCTTTAGAAATGTTGATTTACCAGCACCGTTTGCTCCGATTAAACCATAGCAGTTACCTGGCGTGAATTTTATGTTAACATCTTCAAATAATTTGCGATCCGCGAAACGCAAACTAACGTTACTTACTGTAATCATTTGTGTCCTCCTACTAATACCGCTTATTTCAGCGTTTTCTCACCGATTGTCTTAAAAAATCGCATATTACGACTCAATTATTGTAGACTATAGCTATTATATAGTAGAAGCTGGATGAATAGCAACGGTTGATTACCTTTCTACAATGAAATCGGATAGTTTTTGTCCATTCCCTTAGCTATTGTATGTATATCATCGACCTCTTTCTCATATAACCTTTCACTGCTCATTCTGTAATATATCGGATTCATTTTCTTCTGAAATATTATATACCGAAAAAACTGTAGAGAAATCATTCCCTACAGTCTCTTCTTATTTCGTATTTATTATTTTCTCTTTGTAACTCTTCATTTTACTCGTTAACCCTATTAACGCTGGTAATAATATCGGCATCACAATTAAAGCTAATAGAAGAAGTGCAACGCCAACTACTGATGCAACTTGTATAAGTGTTAATACACCTGATGGAATTAATGCTGCAAATGTCCCGCCTAAAATTAGCGCAGCTGATAATACAACTCCTCCTATATGACGAGATGCAGTTACAATTTTCGTTACCGAATCCCCTTCTATCTCGTTATAGCGCATCATTACGAAAATACTATAATCCACTCCTAAAGCGACAATCATAATGAAGCTAAAGAATGGAACATTCCAGCTTAATGACTCTACATGTAATACATGTGCACTAATTTGTTCGCTTATACCAAGTGATGCAAAGTACGCCAATAGTAATGAGCCAATAATAAATATTGTGTTTAGTAATGAGCGTGTAATTACGATTAATACAATCGCAATGCCAATCAACATAATCGTAGCTGTACGTAAGAAATCTTGCCCTGTTACTTCTTTTAAATCCACGTTTCTAGCTGTTGTTCCGCCAATTGCTGTTTTCGCATCATGTAATTCCGTTCCTTTTACAGTGCCATCGATTGTTTTATTAATTTCTTGAATAATTGGCATCGCTTCTTTTGAATACGGATTTACATCTAAAATGATAGTCATTTTAGCAATTTTTCTATCCTGTGACATGTACGTGTTCAATGCTTTTTGGAAATCTTCTCCCTCTAGCACTTCTTTTGGAATATAAAACTTCTCAGAGCTTTTCGATTCATTGAGCTCCCCTAAATATTTCTGTGCGTCATGCAGGCCATTACTTACTTTTCCAAGCCCTTCTGTACTTTTAGATAAACCGGATTGTAATTGGCCCATCTTTTCTTGCAGGTCTTTAAGGCCCGTTAAAAGTTGTCCTTGCCCATCGTTTATTTTTGTTAATCCAGACTGTAACTCAACTGATTTATTTGCAATTTGTTTTGAACCTGAAGAACCTTCATTTAATCCATTTTTAAGATCGGCTGCTCCCTTTTGTAACTTATTAACTCCATTGCTCATTTCTTTTAAGCCGTTATCCACTTTCAGTAACGATTGATTCGCTTCTTTAAATGAACTCATCGCCGTTTTGTGCTGTGTTGCTAATTGATTTAATTCATTTGAAAGTACGCTTAATTTCTTTTGAGCCTCTTTAGCAATTCCTATCGTTTGTTGTATGTTTGGATCATTCGCTAATTCTGGTTTCGTTTGAACGAAATTGGTCATTAACATTTCAATTTGTTCATATCCCTTTTTCGCACCATCAATCGCTTGAGAAATACTTCCAAAGTATTGATCGTAAGAGTTTAAACCTTTTTCTAACTGTGCATAACCAGCATGCAGCTGCGACGTTGCATTAGATAGAACATTTATATTTTCGTTTACTGAAGCTAAACCACTCTCAATTTGCTGTGCTCCTTGTGCACCGTCGTTTATGCCATTTGATAATTGATGTAAAGCTGTTCCCAATGCTGATACCCCGTTTTTCGCCTCGTTCGTTCCATCAATTAATTTTTGAACATTCGCAAGACTATTTGAATCATTACTTCCCATTTTATTTTTCGCATCTGTTAATCCATCATTAATTTCCTTTATGCCACCATCGGCATCCCCTAATCCTGTATTCAATTCTCCCGCTTGCTTATTTAAATATAATTCTTTTATCTTCTCACCAGTTGGACGTGTTGGTGCATATACTTCTGACACACCTTTAACTTTCGAAATTTTATCAGTTAATTCGTCTAAAATTTGTAGAGAAGTTCCTTCATCCAGCTTTTTATCAGATTGAATGACTAATGTACTCGGTGAAGAGAAACCAGGCGGAAAATGATCCTCTATTACGTTAATACCCATCTTGGATTCATACTTATTATCCACTTCAAATAAATCATTGTAATTAAGTGTATTAGAGTATTTTAATACGAAAGGAATCGATATTACGACTACGATAATTAAAGCGACAAATGGTCTTGCTACTGAGTTTTTCGCAAAGAATCCCCATAAGCGACTATCCTCATGACCTTTAAATGTTTTAACTGGATAAAACATTCCTTTTCCTAAAAGCACCATGAAAAATGGATTTAAAGTCGTTAATACGAGTAATAATACTAAAACACCAATTGCTACCGCTGAAGTAGATTGATATAATTTAAAACTTGCTAACGCAAGTGATGCAAAACCAATTAGCACCGCTATTCCGCTATATAATACAGTTTTACCTGCTGATTTGAATGTTTCTTTCGTAGCTAAAAATGCATTTTCTTGTTTACTTAATTCTTCTTTAAACCTCGTATATAATAAAATGTTATAATCTGTTCCTACCCCAAACAGGACGACGACTACGAACACTTGTGTAAAGTTTGAGAATGGAAAATTAAATTGATCTACAAGCTGGGCAATAACCCCCATTGAAACTAAATACGATATACCAACTGTAAGAAGAGAAACAATTGGAACAACTGGTGAACGGAATACAAGGATTAATACTACAAGAATGAAAATGATTGAAATAACTTCTGTCTTTTTCACTCCCTCTTGAGAGGATTTAAGAAAATCACCCGCTATTAAGTCACTTCCTGTTAAATACGTTTTTACCCCTTTCGTTTGCACTTTTTCATGAAGATTATTTGAAACTTTTGATATTTCACCATGTTTTTTATCTATCGATATTTGCGTTAAAATAGTCGTATTATCTTTAGAAACTAATTGTTTCTCCAAGTCTTTATTGTCTAAATGTGAAACAACTTCCTTAATTCCTAATTGCTCTTTTTCATTTCGCAGGGCGTTGATTGTTTTTGTTATTTCCTTTTTTTGTTCATCTGTTAAAACTGCCTTATTGCCACTATTAAAAACGGCTATAATTTCATACTTTTCAACCCCTTCTTTATCCATCTCTTTCATCATCTTGTCAGCAATACTGCTTTGCTTTGTATTAGGGATTGTAATTTTCCCTTTTTCTTTCACTAATTTATCCATATTAGGCATCGTTACGACCATTGTAATAGTAATAACTATCCATAATAGAAAAGTTAAACTTCTCCAACTTTTTAACTTGCTCATTTGAATCATCTCCCGTTTTGAAATTTACACGTGGAATGAATATTCATTCCTAATCTTTTGAAAAAATTTACAGGAATGAACGTTCATTCCTATCATTCTATTAAATTATTAATTAACTATATTAAACTAGGTAAATCGGAATGAATATTCATTCCTTTAGTTATAAAGATTTATCATCTCCTGTTATTCTTTTCCATACCTTTTTAGGAATGAATGTTCATTCCTATCCTTATAACGCTATAGAATCAAATGATTCTAATAGCATTCCAACAGCTTTCTTCCAATTCCTTTACCAATTCATCTGTATATTCTAACTGCCCTGTTTCCATTACTTTAATTAATTTTTCAATTGGTTGATATACAATAATAATTAAAGCAATTGGTGGTAATGGACGAAGCAAACCTTTTTCGATTCCATCTTCAATCAAGTTCATGAAGAAACCCATGAAGTCCTCGAATATTTCATTGCTATGTTCATCTAGAAAATAACTATCACAGTGAGAATTTGTAAAAAGAAAAGCATCTGCATTTTGTCTCGCAAATTCAAATAAACGGTTGTATGTATGGCTAAACTGTTCACGAATATTTGCATCGACCGGGAAATCATTTTTTATTAATTCCGATAGTTGTAAAACACTTTTCGTAAATAAAGAATTAACAAGCGCTTCTTTATTTTCAAAATAACGGTAAATCGTACCTGCACCTACTTTTGCTTTTTCAGCAATCATGGGAATTGTTGTACCATCATAACCTCGTTCTGCAAAAAGTTGTATTGCAGCATCAAAAATATCCTCTTGTTTGTTTTTAGCCATTTTTCCACCTCAATTTCCAGGAATGAAAATTCATTCCGTTTTTAATTATAAATTAGATACGCTAAAAGTCAAGTGTGTGACAAAGTATAGCTGTCATTTCTTATCCCCTATTTGTGAATGAAATTATATGAGCAACTTTCTGGATATATTGGCGCAACTTAAAATTATATCAGCGATTCTCATGATATATCGGCGCAACTCTAATTATATCAGCGATTCTCATGATATATCGACTTACCGAAAGAAATTCACAATATAAGAGGAGGCTATCCCAAAATTTCACTTGGGATAGCCCGCCTTCATACATGCAAATTAAAAGAAATCATAAATAAACGGCTTACGCACTGGTACTAAATTCTCAAATGACCGTATTACTTCGTCACTTCCACTAATGAATTCCAGTTCATTTAGTTCTAACGGACGTTTATATCCAAGCATTATTGCCGATAGCGCAGTTATATCCAGTTTAATTCCTTTTTCCGTTGTTTCTTCTACAATTGTTATTTCATGATTTGCAAGTCTCACTGTTATGTTATTCCATGGAGCAAATGCGTCTGTAATGTTTAGGATCACTTCTTGCTGTACATTGTTCCAATTCAACTCATATTGTTTTAAAAACTGCTCCACATCTACAATTCTTCCCATAAAATATGGTTTTATTTCTGTCTTCACGCGTGGCTCTTGCAATGTATATAATAATGGTTCGCTCTCACTTACTGTCATTTCAATTTCTTTAATCATAGAATCATGCTGACAAATAAAGTTCCACAGACCATTTCGTGCTTCATTATGCAGTGGTACAAATTCTTCTACTGTCATTTTATAGTTTTCTATTTTGTATAACATGTAACCTGCTGCCTTTTTATTTTCATCATAGTAAATGGCTAATGTTAAATCATCATAAACCGCTTGTAACCACCAGTTCTTCTCTCGAACTAACATACATGAAAAACGTTCTGCAAATGCTTCATAGAGCTTCTCTACTTCTTCTGGATGATTTTCTTTATTAAAACGTTTCACAGTACCATTTACTTGTTTTTTCATTACTAAATCGCTCTTACTCATATGACATTTGAGTAGATTCGCACAAAGTTCCCAGCCGTATTTACGATAAAATGAAACAGCAAATGGATGTAACATAGAGACTGTATAGCCATCTTTTTTCATTGTTTGAAGTGAATGTTGAAGTAGCTCTTTTACATACCCACTTCTTCTGTACTCTGGATACGTCGCTACTCCTGCAACGCCACCCATTTTAAATTTTTCTTTACCTATGTAAATATGAAACGGAATGAGGTGTAGTTTTGCAGCTAAGTCTTCCCCTTCCATAATGCCGTATATTTCATGACTTTCCTTCATTTTTGTAAGTTGCTGCTGTAATCGTTCCTCATCTACTTTATATTGAAAAGCGTATTCTGATAAACGTAATGCTTCTCTGAACTTATCTTCTTTTAATTGTATGACATTCATATAATTCTCCTCCATTCCCTGTTTAAATTGTATCATAATTCTTACTATTATAGTTCGGTAAGTGAAATTACACGGACGTTTTAACAAAAAAAGCAGATACATCACGTATCTGCTTTCCACCCTTTTTATTTAGCTAACTTTTGAAGTTCGTCAAAGAATGTAGGATATGATACACCTACTGCTTCTGCATCTTCAATAATTGTTTTTCCTTCTGCCAGGCAGCCAGCAATTGCAAGCATCATTCCGATACGGTGATCACCATAACTATTTACTATATTGCCTTTTAGAGCTGATTTTCCGTAAATGATCATACCGTCATCAGTTGCTTCTATTCGAGCTCCTAGTTTCGTTAACTCAGCAACGACTGTATCAATACGGTTTGTTTCTTTTACTTTTAATTCGTGTGCATCTTTAATTACTGTAATTCCTTCTGCTTGCGTTGCCGCTAATGCAATAACAGGAATCTCATCAATTAATCTTGGGATAATATCCCCGCCAATTTCAATTCCTTTTAATGAAGATGTTTCAATCGTAATGTTTGCAGCTGGTTCTGATGATCCTTCGTTAATTGGCTCTACAGTGAACGTAGCACCCATTTTCTCTAAAACATCAATAATACCTGTACGAGTTGGATTCATCCCTACATTTTGTAATACTAGTTTACTATTTGGAATGATTGCACCGGCTACTAGGAAAAATGCAGCTGATGATACGTCACCTGGCACTTGAACATCTGTTGCTGTTAGCTTTTGTCCACCTGCAAGTTTCACTGTTTTTCCTTCGCGCGTTACTGTAACGCCAAATGCTTCAAGCATTCTTTCCGTATGATCACGGGAAATATGTGGTTCTGTAACAGCTGTTACACCTTCTGCGCGAAGTCCTGCAAGTAAAATAGCTGACTTTACTTGTGCGCTTGCTACAGGCGAAGTGTATTCAATTGCTTTTAAATCTCCGCCCCGTATTGTTAGCGGTGTAAACGTTCCTTCTTCCCGCCCATCAATGTTTGCACCCATTTGTTTTAATGGATTTGTAACACGTTTCATCGGTCTTTTTGCGATAGATGCATCACCTTGTACGCAAGAGAAAAATGGTGTATTTGCCAAAATCCCTGACATTAAACGTATAGTTGTACCAGAATTACCAACATCTAATACAGCTTTCGGTTCTTGTAAACCTTCTAATCCTTTGCCAACTACAGTGACTTCATCACCGTTTTGCACGATGTCTACTCCCATTTCTTTAAAACAAGAAATCGTACTTAAACAATCTGCACCGGGCAAGAAACCTTTAATTGTTGTTTTTCCTTCTGCAATCGCACCGAACATGACAGCGCGGTGTGAAATGGATTTATCTCCTGGAATTGTAATGTTACCATTTAATCCGTTATTAACAGGTTGTATCGTTCTTTCCTTCACGTTTTCACCTTCTCATTTAAATTGTTTCATAAGTTTGGTATTTTTCTTCTCCAAGCGCTAGCTTTGCTTTCATACGATCTTCTTCTCTTTGGAAGCTAATACGTAATACCCCAAGCAATCCTTCACGCGCTTCTAATATTTGCAAGTTCGTAATACTAATTTCTTCGCGCGCCAAAATACTCGTAATATGAGCCAATGCCCCTACTTTATCTAAAACATCAACGTATAAGTCGTGATAGGCAGGAATTGCCCCTCTCTTTCGTACTGGTAAAGAGTCACGGTATTCTTTCGCGTCTGCAAAATAGTTTTGAATCTCGCCTGCATCTCCGGTCGAAACTGTATCATATAAATCTTCCATTTCAGAGATCCACTCTTTTAATAATACCATTAAATGCTCACGATTTTGTTTAACAATATCACTCCACATTTTTGGGCTACTAGATGCGATACGTGTAATGTCTTTAAATCCTCCGGCAGCTAGTTGATGAATGAGCGGATTATCTCCTGCATGTTTCTCCACTTGCTTTACTAACCCAGCTGCGATAAGATGCGGAAAATGACTAACGATCCCTGTTACATAATCATGTTCTTCCGTATTTAAAACGAGAAAATGAGATCCCGTTCCATTTAACCAACGCTTAAGTTCTTCTACATGTTCATTTGGCACATGATTCATCGGCGTTAAAATGTAAAATGCATTTTCAAATAAATGCGCTTTTGCACTTTCAACGCCTGTTTTATGAGAACCTGCCATCGGATGTCCGCCAATGAAAGAAACTTCTTTTGAAAACAAAGCTTCCGCTTCATTCATAATCGTCCCTTTTGTACTACCAACATCGGTTACAATCACATCTTCTCGTAAACGAAATGACGCTAATTTGTGTAATAACTTCTTCGTTTCTTCAACTGGAGAAGCAAAAACAATTAAATGTGCCTCTTCACATGCATGCTGTAAATTAATTGCTATTTCATCTACTACATGTAATTCTTTTGCACGCTCTACTTGCTCTTTAAATATATCGTACCCTGTTATCGTTACATCGTGCTCTTTCTTAATTGCTAATGCGAGAGAGCCTCCTATTAAACCTGTTCCAATTAATACTACCTTTTTACGCATTTTCCTCATCTCGAGACTTTCTTTTTTTATTTTCAAAGTGTTGTTGTAACACTGAAATCACCCCTTCATTTTGCTCCCTTGTTCCGACTGTAATACGGATACCATTCGGGAACGGACGAATAATAAATCCTGCGTGTGCACAAGCTTCATAAATCTCTCCAGCATTCTCAACTGGCAAGAAGATGAAATTTGTTTGCGATGGATAAAATGGAATTTCATTTTCCTTACAAAAGCTTTCATATTGTTGTAATCCCTCTGTATTTACACGAACTATTTCCTCAATAAACTCATCGTCACCAAAAGCAATCGTCGCTGCTTTTTGCGCTAATGAAGATACGTTAAATGGCAAACGAACGACATTTAATTTTTCGATTAACTCTTCCTGTCCAACCGCATATCCAACGCGGAAAGAAGCTAATCCGTACGCTTTAGAAAATGTTCTAAGTACAAGAATATTTTTATGTTTTTCTAAAAGCGGTAATGTCTCTGGGAAATCTTTTGCTGTTACGTATTCATAGTACGCTTCATCAATGACAATTAACGTATTTTCACTAATACCTTCAATGAATTGAGTCAATTTTCGGTCATTCACATATGTGCCTGTTGGATTGTTCGGGTTACAAATCCATACAATTTTTGTATTGTTATCTACTACTGAAGAAATTTCTTCTAAGTCGTATACACCGTTATTTAACGCAACTTCCTTCACTTCGCAACCTTCTATAATTGCATGATGACGGTACTGCGGGAATGTTGCACCTGCTGTTACAATGTTATCTCCCGCTCGTAATACGGCGCGGCTTATTATTTGAATGATTTCATCTAAACCACTACCACAAAGTACTTGTTCCATTTGCACATGCAACTTATCTGCGATTGTTTGACGGAGCGTTGTAGCACCTCCGTCAGGATATAAAGCATGTTCCAACCAAGAGTTTTGCAACTCTTCTAAAACTCTCGGTGAACAACCAAATGGATTTTCATTCGATGCTAATTTCACAAACAAATGATCTCCGTACACTTCTTTCATTTGTTCTGGTGATTTACCTGGTTTATATGGTTGTAATGATGATAGTTGATCTTTTACTTGCACGTTAAACCCACCTTTTTATTAAAATTCTTTTGCGTAGTTATTGTGTTGCATAATATTTTGTTTTAATAATTCCATACGATCTTTTCCGAATTGTTCGACTAGAGCATCTGCAAGTTCCCATGCCACAACAGATTCAGCTACTACACCCGCCGCTGGTACTGCGCAACTATCAGATCTTTCAATACTCGCTTGGAATGCTTCTTTCGTATCAATATCAACGCTTGCTAACGGTTTGTATAAAGTAGGAATCGGCTTCATCACGCCTCTTACGATAATTGGCATACCTGTTGTCATACCGCCTTCTAGACCGCCGGCATTATTCGTTTTTCTCGTGTATCCTTTTTCTTCATCCCACAGAATTTCATCATGCACTTTGCTTCCTGGTTGTCGTGCCGCTTCAAAACCTACGCCAATTTCAGCACCTTTAAATGCATTTATACTCATAATTGCACCAGCAAGTTTTGCATCTAATTTACGATCGTAATGGACGTAACTACCGACGCCAATCGGCATACCTTCTGCAATGACTTCCACAATACCACCGATTGAATCTCCACTACTTTTTGCGTTGTCAATCGCATTCATCATTTCTTGCTCTACTTCTTTATCTAAACATCGAACTGGTGAGTTTTCAGTAATTGTTTGAATTTCTTCAATCGATAAGTTTGAAATATGTTTTGCTTTTACTCCACCAATTTCAAGAACATGTCCTGCAATTTCCACGCCTAATTCGCTTAAAATTTGTTTTGCAACTGCACCAGCAGCTACACGAACTGTCGTTTCTCTTGCAGATGACCGCTCTAATACGTTTCTTATATCACGATGACCATATTTAATTGCTCCATTTAAATCTGCATGTCCGGGACGTGGTTTTGTAATTGTACGTTTCATGTCTTTACTTTCTTTTTCCGAAATTGGCTCTGCACCCATTACTTTCGTCCAATGTTTGAAATCATCATTTTTTACAATTAACGTAATCGGTGATCCAAGTGTCATCCCGTGACGAACACCACTTACAATTTCAACTGTATCTGTTTCAATTTGCATACGTCTTCCGCGTCCATGACCTTTTTGTCTTCTTAATAATTCTTTATTAATATGTTCCGCCGTAAGTGTCAAACCGGCTGGTACACCTTCTAAAATAACTGTTAACTGCGGTCCATGTGATTCTCCAGCTGTAATGTATCTCATTTCTCTTGCCCCTTTACTATTTTTTTGTACAAAAAAGTCCCTACTGAGCGCTCAGTAGGGACGATGTTTATCGCGGTACCACCCTAGTTGTAGACTTCTTTCGTCTACCTCTCTTCTTCTTTAACGATCGTTTGACCGTCTTCCCCTCCAAAAGTTGTCGGGAAAGATGCTCCAAGGCTGTAATTCATGCTTACCTTTGTACTGATTCACACCGACCATCAGCTCTCTTTAACAGTGAGATAAGCACTACTGTTTCCTCTTCAACGCATATATGATATGGAATTAAGATAATTTATTTTTGAAACCTTTTAACTCATCCATGAATCTATGGAATTCTGGAATGTCCATTTGTTGTGCAGAATCTGATAATGCAACTGCTGGATCTGGATGAACTTCAGCCATTACTGCATCTGCGCCAATTGCAAGTGCCGCTTTCGCTGTTGGTAATAATAAATCTCTGCGTCCAGTTGAATGTGTTACATCAACGATAACTGGTAAATGTGTTTCTTTCTTTAAAATTGGTACTGCAGAAATGTCTAATGTGTTACGTGTTGCTCTTTCGTATGTGCGGATACCGCGCTCACAAAGAATAATTTGATCGTTACCTTGCGCAATGATGTATTCCGCTGCGTTAATGAACTCATCAATTGTTGCTGCTAATCCACGTTTTAATAATACTGGTTTGTTAACTTTACCTACAGCTCGTAATAAATCGAAGTTTTGCATGTTACGTGCGCCAACTTGAATTACATCAACGTAGTCTAATGCCATTTCAACATCGTTCGGATTTAAAATTTCACTAATAATTGCTAAGTCAAACTCATCTGCTACTTGACGTAAAATTTGAAGTCCTTCTACTCCTAAACCTTGGAAATCGTATGGAGAAGTTCTCGGTTTGAATGCACCACCGCGCATTAATTTTAAACCTTGGTCTTTCATCGCTTGCCCTACTTGGCGAACTTGTTCTAAGCTTTCTACCGCACAAGGTCCCATGATGAATGTTTGTGTTCCGTTACCAATCAATTCACCTTTTACATCAACGATTGTGTTTTCTTGTTTCTTTTTACGTGATACTAATAACGCTTTACGGTTATCATCTTCTTGTAACTCTAAGCTAGCTTTGAAGATTGTTTTGAAAATATGTTGAACTGTTGATGTTTCGAATGGTCCTTCGTTATGCTCTGCGATCATATCAAGTACTTCACGCTCACGTACTGGATCAAAGCGTTTCGTACCTTGTACTTGCTTTTGCTCTCCAATTTTTTGAACGATTTCACCACGTTTGTTTAAAAGGTGTAATAGTTGTAAGTTAATTTCATCTACCTGTTTACGTAATTGATCTAATTCATGATTTGCCATTTGGAAATCCTCCTCTAATGTTTTAAAAGTATAGTAAGAGAATAAAAAATTCTCTATTTTCTGAACTGACTAATTATACAAATTTATAGTGGAATCGATACCTCTTCTTATCTTAAACTAATAATTCGTACAAAGACATGAACTACTAGTTAAAAACCCACTTTTTTGTACAAAAAAGCCCTACTGATCCAATCAGTAGGGACGATATTTATCGCGGTACCACCCTAGTTGTAGACTTCTTTCGTCTACCTCTCTTCATTGTTAACGATCATCTGACCGTCTTTCCCTTCATAAAGACAATACTATCTTTACTACGAAAAAGATGCTCTAGGACTGTAATTCGCTCTTGTTTATGTACTGGTTCGCACCAACCACCAGCTCTCTGTTACAGGGAAACAACAACTACTGCTTTTCCTTTCAATGCATGACTATTTTATTTTCAAGTTGGACCACTAAAATACAAAAAGTCCCTACTGAATAAATCAGTAGGGACGATATTTATCGCGGTACCACCCTAGTTGCAGACTAACTTTCCGTCTACCTCTCTTCACTGTTAACGATCAATTGACCGCTTTTTCCTCATAAAGACAAACTATCTTTATTACGAAAAAGATGCTCCAAGACTGTAATTCATGATTATCCCTGTACTGGTTCACACCAACCACCAGCTCTCTGTTACAGTAAGACTAACCACTACTGTGATCTCTTCATTGCACTTTGTTTATTCAAATGTTTTTTGAAATTGAATAAGTATGATTCGTATTATAGAACGCTTTTCAAAACACTGTCAACAACTTTTTATATATTTTTTAAAATTCCACTTTCGTCCTATAATTCTTCTTGTAAATCACCCATTACAATTCCTATGCGAATTATTTCATTTTCTAGTAAATGTAAAACATATTCCTCTACTTCATACTGAACTAATAATTCTTTTATTTGTATGATTTCTTTTTCAAATAAAACGGCTTCGTGACATGTTTGTAGTAAAATAAAAAACACATTTGCAAATATTTCTTTATGCGCTTTCATACTTTCTTTTTTATGAAGCATTTCAATCAATAACTGCTTCATTTCCTCACCTGTACATTTACCATGTACACTTGAAAATGCACGAGACATAATACATAATCCTTTTTCTAATATTTCATCCATGTATAAAATAATACGTAAAAGCATTACATATTCTCTTGCAGTTATCTCACCCATTTTTGGTCGTTCTCGCAAAAATACACTGAGCCAAGCTGTCCAAAATTTTTGTTGTTCTTTTACACTTAATGTTTTGACGTAATAGCATAAAAACTGCATAAACTTAATTTTATTTTCTTCATTTTCTAGTATGAGTAACGGGTATAACCAATCTGTTTTTTGCTCCCAATATAGTACACATTTAATAAATACAAAGCTAAGCCACTTCAAGAAAGCTTCTCTCGTATGCGGATGTAATACTTCCAAATGTTCTATCGCATACTTAATAAATCGCTTCATTTCTGTAAATAAAGGTAAATTTATTTGCGTGTAACATAAGCCGGCCCATGCATATTCCGTAATCTCATTTTGTTTTTTTAAATCTAAGTATGGTAACAAATATTTTCGGCACCATTGTTTTTCAATATGATATAAAAATGTAATATCTGCTATTAAACGGGCAAACATAAAGTTTGTTCGTTCCGAATTAACTCTTACTTGTTCTTCAAATAAAAATAAATATTCATATACATTACGATCGTATAAATGATCATATGATAACAACTTTAATAATACAGCCGTCATTTTTCCAACTGGATGCTGAATTGATTCATTATAAAAATCTTGTTTCCCAAGCTTAAAATCTGTATCACTCTTCATAACTTGAGGAAACACTGAAAAAGCAAATCGTTTTACAACACGTATACTATTCTCTTCTAACTCTTCTAGTCGATTACTAACTTCATATAGAAAACTACTAATTAACCAATGAAAAGCGGTATTTCTAACAAATTTCTGCAATAGCGGAATAATTTTTTGGATTTGCTCATTCGTCAATCCTCGATTATTTCGCCATTCTCTAATACAAACAAACCATACTTCATTACTTATTTCTTGCACTCCTACTAATCGGTATGCAAATGAAATACTCCACTCTGTGTTTAATTTACATGCTTTTGATAACATCTCTAAAAAATGGCGTTGTTCAAAAACACCATCTTGCGAAAATTGCTGAACTTGCTTCATAATTTCAACATCTTTCAGCTGCAATAATCCGTCAGCAGTTACATTGCAAGTAATGCTTTCTGCTGTATCTTCTTTCTTTTGTACACTGTATCGTTCAGAATGAAAATGAGGATGCTTTTGCTTCATTAACTCATACCCATTTGCCGTAGATGGGCTACTCGAATCACACTTGAATAATAAGTCTAATACGAGACATGCATCAAATACCCTCTCTTCTGTAAGATGCTTTATTACAGTTCGAGTGACTTCTTCTTTTGTTTTTTCTAAACAATGTGCATAATGCCTTTTTAAAAGTTGAAAAACTTCGTGTTTATAAGTGAAATCTAAAAGAAGTCCTTCATGTAACAACCATTTCATTTTGTCATCTACACGAACAAAAATATTTTTATTCATCGCATCAATTGCAATTCGCTTTTGAAGTACACTATTTGCTTCTATCATTTCTGTAATATAATAATCCGCTTTTTTCTCATTGTTTTCGCATAAATAAGTTAGACACTCTTTTACAATTCGTATTAAAAATGCAAGATCATTTTGATGAAACTCTTTCTCTACATTTTCCTTATTTCTTTTTTTCAGTGCTGTTTGTCTTAACGACAACATTCTCAATTTTTCTAATCCAATCATCATAATTGGAACAGCATAATAAGAGATATATGGCCTCATCTTTTCGTTCCAAATTTGCTCCACATGAGAAAATGTAGATACTGGTAAGCGACTCGATTCCTCGAGTTCTATTGATTCTTGCGTATCATTCCCCCATTTTCTTACACGTTTCAACTTCAGTTTTCCGTCTAAAATAAAAGTTAGTAACAATAAGGCAATTTCTTTATGCTCAGGAAAAGAACATTTTTGCAGTAACTTAGAAATCTTTTCTATAGAGCTACTATCTTTTTCAGCTGTTTCTAATAAAAGGAGTGTCCACCTTGCAAACAACAGCGGGTCCATCTTACTCTTCGTTTCGTTTAAGTAGTTACAAATTGTTCTCCATAATAACGGTGACATTTTAGAATAGTTTTTATAAATTAATTGAAATAATTCTTTCTGATGACTAAAAAGAAATTGTTCCACTAACCATTCTGCAAGTAATTCATCTACTTCATTATAGTTTGGCGTAAGCATAAACAAATTTTGTAATTTACCTTCTGCTTCTAACCATTCGACCCATTCATAATCATGAGCAAATTCCACAAAGTAACGTACTGTTTCAATTTTTTTAATCGATTGCTTTATGTATGATAATTGTTCCTGTTCTACTGACGGGGGAACCGTTACAATATCCCGAATACGCATTCTTTTCGTAATATAATTATCACCCATTAATTCAGCCCAGCGTTTTACCGCTTTTACGAGGGATTGATGATTATTCACCTTATTCGGATACACAATTGGTCTTATCCCTAAATGTTCCCAATGGTACGTATTTTCTCCTTGTGCGACAAAAGCAAATCGTCTTGTACTTGGTGGTAAACCAGTTGCTAAATATTTCATTACTGGGTCATTATGACTATATCCAACGAATAAAACGGTGTAATTTGAGAATAGATCAACTAAAAATCTTCTTGCCCATCCTTCTGTTAAGTAAGCCCTTCCAAAATCACCGTCTGTTAAAATTAAAGCCTCTTTCTCCTGTTCTACATTACCATGTATATAAGCAAGACCTTTAAAAGCTCTCCCAGTCGGTAAAGCTGGAGCGTAATAAACATTGATATCTCTATTTATTTCCTTAATTGCTGTTGTAAAATGTTGATCAAAATTTGTTGTTACAATGCGGATATCTGTATCTAAAGGAAATAGCCTTGGAATTGCATAATGCAATGGATTCGGTTTTGATTTCTCTATATGAACAAGATCTCTTGCGACTTGATGTACATCTTTTGTTTTCGCAATTTTACCAAGATAATAATCATGTGGTTCTGTTATTTCGCGTTTTTCGACATATAACGTTTTTGCAATTTCATCAACTAAATCATCAAAATTCGGTAAGTTTGATTTCCCTTTCATAGAAACTCCCGCTCCAACAAATAACACTAACTTTCCTTGCTCAAGGTGATCAATTAACTCATCTGGAATTTCTACTTCTGAAGTAATCCACATCCTGGATTCCCCCTTACCTAAAAATGTCATACACTCTCATTTTACTATAACATTTTTTCAATGTTTTTATAATATTTAGACTAAATTCCGAACATGAAAAAGTTTTATATAAATAAATCCGTTACAATGTATGAACTCCAGAATTTATTGAAAAACTATGTATAAATCGGAGGTGTAAATTTTGAATGATTTCACAGTAGTGCTTATCAAGTTTATATCGTGCATTATCGCATTTAGCATTGGGCTTGCTTTATTTTTCCCTGCAACGTTTGTTCAAATTATTTCATTCAGTCTCTTTGTTACAATCGTATCCTACATGTTCGTTGATAAAATTATTTTAAATCGAATTGGCAATACTGGTGCCATTATGTCGGATTTCTTATTAACATATTTAAGCGTATGGATTTTCGGTAATATTTTATTAGACAACTATATGCAAATTGCATGGGGCAGTATCCTTTCTGCCATCGTCTTCACTTTATCTGAAGTAATCGTTCATCGCTTCTCTAACTCTCATACAAGGCACAACAATGATAACATTCGTATTAATCGCCGCTTTGCATATGGTACGGAGTTTGCTGAAGAACAAAATATATTGGATAAAGACAAGAAGAAGTAACATTTTAATGCAGGAGCACCCTTTTTAATTATGTGGTGCTCCTTTTTTGTATATTTTCATTATGGTACGTGAAATTATATAAACGATTATTTCAAAATATCGACTTACCGACAATATTTGACGCTTTTTTCTAATAAAAAAACTACCTCTTATTTAGAGGCAGCCACTTTCAAGTCTTTTAATGCAACAACATCCGCAAACGCTCCCAATACTGCGTTATGATGTTGCACAATATCTTCAGCACGTAACACTTCTGTATTAAATGTACTATGTGCATCACTCACTAACGTTACTTTATATCCTTCACTACATGCTCTGCGCGTTGTCGTATCTACACAATACTCTGATTGCATTCCCGAAAGAATAACGTGTTCAATTCCTTTCTCTTGTAACACTTCTCTTAAGTTTGTCTTATGGAATGAATCTGGCGTCGTCTTTTCAACAATATTATCTCCTTCTTGCGGAGCGATTGCCGCATGGATTCGCCACCCATCCGTACCTTTTTCTAACGGATGGTCTTTAGGACCGTTATGTTGGACATAAATAATTGGGATATCATTTGAACGACATTCCCCAATAAGCTCTTGCAATGTTTGTAAAAACTTTTCCCCATTATGTACTGGCATTCCAGCTGTATACATACCCACTTGCACATCAATTACGATTAACGCTTTTTTCATTTCGCACAGCTCCCTTCGTTTATATAAGCCATTGCATATTCATTATAATTGTTTGTATTCCATCATCCAACAATCTTCTAATTTCCCCTCATGCAGCTCATGTTCCTTTAAAATCTTTACTTTTTTAAATCCGCATTTTTCATAACACTTTATCGCTCGTTCATTATTTACTTTCGGATCCATTGCGATTGCTTCTGCTCCCATTTCACCCATAATGTATGTAATTGCTGCCTGAACGAGTTTTTGTCCAATTCCTTTTCCCCAATAGGCTGGTTCACCGATAAATTGGTCCATTCCCCATACATTTTGTGATTCTTTATAGCCATATAACGCTTTCCACTCTGAATCAACTGGGTACATTTGCATGTAACCAATGGGAACGGTATCAAATTCTATTAAACATCTTTTTTCATTACCGTTTGGATTATGTATAAAATGATCAAGCACCTTTTCTACAGACTGCGGATTATCTCGTCCTTCGTAATACCGCAGGACTGCTGGGTCCGTTAACCATTTAGAAACGATAGATGCATCATCTTCCATTACGTATCTAATCAATAAACCTTCTTTTTGAAAAAGCATATTATACCTCTATTATTCCTTTATATTTTTTCTTGCTGTTACATCTTTCATTGCACCTACTAATGCATATGGTAGTAATGTAATCGCAAAAAATGCTGTAAATACGTTAAATTGCGGGATTGTATAGAGTGTAAACCATTCAGTGAAAAATTGAGAATTTAATATTCTATTAAAAAACTCTCCACCTGGCCTAAAGTTTGGTGCCCACCCAGTGATTTCACACAAAATAAAGTGAAACTTTAATCAGTGGGGGTTTTGTTCATCCCCCACTGATTATTAGTTGAACCAATCGGGCTTTTATGGGCAGTTGATCCCCCACCTAACTTCTTCGCTTTCGCTGAATTTTGAGGTGGGGTCTTACTGCCCGTTAATGCGGGATAAACAGTAACTGAACAATAAAAAATGCACTTAGATAACGAAACCACATCCGTTTCCATATAGGTTTTGCATTTTTTAATGTATCTCCCGTCTAACCCCCTTCTTAAATATCCATCATATTGATTATACACTTCCCTCACTTTTTTTGTTAAAATTTTCTATATAATTAATACTGTTGGAGGAATACATTATGTCTAAACCTATACTTACATCCACTTTAATCATTCTTAGAGGAAACTCCGCAAGTGGTAAAACAACGATTGCAAAACAACTACAAGAACATTTTGGACAAGGGACACTTTTAGTATCACAGGATGTTGTACGTAGAGATATGCTTAGAGTACACGACACAATGGGTAATTTATCACATGATTTACTATTTGAAATTACGAAGTACGGAAAAGGAAAATGTAAATTTGTTATTTTAGAAGGTATTTTGAACAGTCATAGGTATGGTGAGATGTTAAAAGAATTAATTCGTTATTTTGATGAAAATGCATTTGCATATTACTTTGATTTATCATTAGAGGAAACTATTAGAAGACATAACACAAGGGACAAACGACATGAATTTGGTGAAGATTCCCTACAAAAATGGTATAATCCGCACGATACAATTGAGGTTACGAGAGAAACTATTTTTACAGATAACTTTACGCAAAAAGATATATTTGATGTGATTTTTAATGATATTAAGATATACAAATAAGACTGACATAATCAATCAGTCTTATTTACATTATGTACCTTGTATCTCGGTCTTCATTACAGGACAATCTTGACATAAATAAAAATAGATATTCATTTTCCCAAACTATTCTTCTCTACTTCTCAATAAACTTCTGTTCTACTTCCTTACCTCATTCTTAATAGTTTTTCTAAACATGAGACAATTTTTATGTTTTATTACAGGTTTATTAGTAAGCCATTTAAAAATCCTATTATACTTCTACTAAAAAAATAAAAGCCAGCCTCAATAAAGAGAACTGACTTCTATTTGGATCATTATAGTTACTATAAAATTTTCACTTTAACAGTTTGTCTTCCCCAATTCATAGCTTTACTTTTTGAACCCATTAATACATCAATACGATTACCTTTAATTGCACTTCCAGTATCACCAGCGATAGCTTCTCCATAACCTTCTACCCATACTTTAGATCCTAACGGGATTACTTTCGGGTCAACTGCGATAATTCTCATATTCGGATTTGCCGTTAAATCATGCCCCATCGCAGTTAAAACGCGTCCACCATATGTACCATTTTCACTTGGATCAGCAGTATACGCTGTCGCTACTACCGTTAATTCACGTTTAGCAGACTGTATGTTGTTTTTAGATGTTTCTTTCGCTCTCTCTTCTTCTTTAGCCTTTGCTATTTCTCTTGCTTTTTCTTCTTCTTTAGCTTTTGCTATTTCTCTTGCTCTCTCTTCTTCTTTAGCTTTTGCTATTTCTCTTGCTTTCTCTTCTTCTTTAGCTTTTGCTATTTCTCTTGCTTTTTCTTCTTCTTTAGCTTTTGCTATTTCTTGTGCTTTTTCTTCTTCTTTAACTTTTGCCTCTTCTTTAGGCTTTGCTATTTCTTTCGCTTTTTCTTCTTCTTTAACTTTTACTTCTTCTTTAACTTTTACTTCTTCTTTAACTTTTACTTCTTCTTTAGGCTTTACTATTTCTTTAGGCTTTACTATTTCTTGCACTTTCGGTTCTTCTTTAACTTTTACTTCTTCTTTAGGTTTTACTATTTCTTGCGCTTTCGGTTCTTCCTTAACTTTTACTTTCTCTGATACTATTGCCTCTTCTTTAGGCTTTACTATTTCTGGTGCTTTCGGTTCTTCCTTAACTTTTACTTTCTCTGATACTATTGCCTCTTCTTTAGGCTTTACTATTTCTGGTGCTTTCGTTGTTTCTTTCACTTTTGCTACTTTCTGCGTCTTTACTTCTTTCTTTTCTTTAACTGATTTTTGTACTTTCGCTACTTGCTTTGTTTTCTCTTCAGTTTTCTTTTCAGTTGGTGCTGTACTTGATAGGAAAGAAACGTTTGCATAAGCAGTTTTTCCTTTATACTCAAATTGCAGCCATCCGTCTTTTACTTGATGCGTTGATTCAATTACATCATCTTTTTTTAGTCTGCCAAGAATTTCTGAATCTGTGTTTGCTTCAGTACGTACATTTAACAAATCCGCCGTTACATGATACACATCTTTTGTAAACTCCGAACTAACAAACACTTCTTTACCGTTTAACTCAATTTTTGACCAGCCATCTTCGGTATTTATGACTTTTAACTCTTGCCCATTCTTTACTTTTTCGACCACTTTTGATTCTGTAGTCGGTTTTTCACGTACGTTAAGTACATCTGCTGTTACGATTGTTTCTGCGGTAGCAGTTGTGGTAAACGCCCCCAATCCAAAAACAGTTGCGGTTGCTGCGCCAATTACTTTTTTCATATTAGCCTCCATTATATTTTTTTGAATTTTATCAAATGCCTCCGTAAAATTGTATAATTTTACATAATATCAAAACATTTGCAACAATATATTAATATTGTTTAATATACTGTTATTAAAACTCCTTACTCCAATACTATCAAATTCTCATTTCTAATTCTATATATTATAGATCTCCTTATCTTTTATAAAAGCTCCATGCCCTTCTTCACACTAAATAGTTGTGGCAATTCCCGCCAAAAATAAACTTACGATTGCTAAAATTTGAGTAGCGACTATAGCCCCTCTTAAATGAAACTTATAATCTTTATATCCTTTCATACCTTCCGTACTAGGAATCACAACAAACCTTGGAGTAATCCAGCAAAAAATTAGCCAATCAATTATAAGTAAATCTACTAAATTGAAAATCATTAAAATACCAAAAGTGTGTAAATAGGCATCCATATACATTAATTTTTCATGCTTATGTAGTATATATATAGAAACGAAGGGACTACCGAAAAGAATAGTATTATATACAATATTAAAATAAATGGTTTGCTTTCTTTCATGAATCGATTTTGGAAAAACTACTTTTTGAATATCTTTCGGATAATCAGTTAACGAAAGTCGAGGATTATAATATAAGGACCCTAAAATCATTACGGATAGTACAATAGACATGATGACACCAACGTACATCATTTGCTCAAATTGATTCATATGCTTTATTCACCCTTTTCTGTAATTACTATGATGGTCATTCACTTAATTACATATTGTATGTACGTATATAATCAAAAATTAACAACTAGCTTTAACACCAAAGCAAAATTGTTGCAATGCAAATGTAAATTTAATACAGTGGAAGCCTAATTGATACAGATAGGATTGGTGAAACCTATGAAAATTGAACATATTGCAATTTGGGTAAATGACTTAGAATGTATGCGTGATTTTTATATAAAATACTTTAACGGTAAAGCAAACTCGTTATACCATAATGAAATGAAACAATTTGAATCTTATTTTATCACGTTCGAATCTGGAGCAAGGCTTGAACTTATGCGTAAAAAAGGGGTTGAAAATAAGCCTAATTTAAACATAACTGGCTATGCTCATATGGCTTTTTCTGTCGGTAGTGAAGAACGAGTGAATGAAATGACAAAGGTGATAAAAGATGCTGGTTATCCTTTATTAAATGGACCACGTTTTACTGGAGATGGCTATTATGAAAGTGTAATAGGTGATCCAGAAGACAATCAAATAGAAATTACGATTTAACTTACCCTTTTTTACCACCTCCATATTTTCCCGCGGATTAGGCGGTGCTGTTGCTGAAGTGCCAAATGAGGCAACTGCTTACTTTTACCGAAAAGCACTATCAAACATGTCAATATTCGCTACTTGGGAGCAACCAGAAGGTGCCGCTGGAAGTATTCGATGGGTTGAAGACTTCCGCTTAGCGATGCTTCCATTTACAAAAGGTGTCTACGTTAATACGCCTGACCTATCCATTAAAAATTGGCCAGATGCATACTTCAGTTGTAACTTTGACCGATTAATGAAAGTAAAAGCGAAATATGATCCGAAAAATGTTTTTATCTTTCCGAAAAGTATTCCGCTTTTTTTAAATATACACTCCACCTAATCTATCTAAATGCAAAACATCCATTTTTAAAAATGGATGTTTTGTAAAAAAGAAGTTTACATAATATAATTATCAATCACTTATACCGAATAACTATTCAATCATCGAAAGTAAAACGTTCTCAATCTCTTTTTTAGACAGCATACTATCATTTATATACACTTGATATGCATTTCTCCCTTCCCTTGCTGGCACAATTATTTTCATAGCCCTTACATTCGATTCTTTATACTCACCGAATGTAACGTCATAGCCATTTAATTTATATTTCTTTATATTTCCAGTAAAATTAGGTCCTCTTTCAGATGGTTTATTAAATGGTCTATCAATAAAGTAATCTTTATATTCTCCTTCAACAATTTCTAATTGATGAATTGTAAAACCTAATTCTGCCTCTGAAGTATGTGGCTGTTTTTTTACATTTTGTTTTTCATATCTCATCGTAATAAGTGGCATAGGTTTTCCTAGTGTTGCTTCAGCTTTTACCTCTTCAAATACTAATTGATGTCCAACTGGAATATATGTTGGATGCTTGATTGGAAAACCAGTTATTTGTTCAGCTTGTTCAAATGTATAGGTAAAATGTTGATCTATTCTTTCTTCATATGTATGTAATTGTTCCATTACCGCTCTTTCTCTCATTTCTTCATCAGCATTTAGACGATTTGTAGCTGTATATTGTCTCTCACCATTCTCTACGACACTTACTTTTTTATAAAAATAGTACGATTCCTGTAATAAAGTTACATACTTATCAAAATCCTTTTCTGTAAATATACTTTTAGCAATTTCTATACGTTCCATTACGCCATTATAACCATCCTCAGTCATTCCCATATCTTGTCTTGCTTTTTCTGGTGTCCCTACAATTTTATCCATTAATGTTGTACCTGCAAAAGTACCGGTCGGTATTAAAATTGCCGCAGCTACAAATCCAAGCAATAATTTTTTCTTCATAGAAATCTTCCTTTTCATTTTCGACAGTTGGTATTTATAAAAAGAGTTTTTCACTTGATTATCTAGATTTGGAGACGGGTCTAGACTCTCTGCTTTTCTTTTTAGTTCATTCGTTACATATCTCTCAAAATCCATTTACTTCTTCCTCCCTTTCGTTTGGCATTTGTTCCATTTCCATTCTTAATCGTTTTAGTGCTGTGTGTAGTCGAGATTTCACTGTACCAATAGGGATTTGAAGAAGTGTAGCAATTTCATCCAAGCTATATTCATGGAAGTAACGCATAATGACTACTTCACGATGTTTATAAGATAAATTTTGTACAACTTCTACTAATTCACTTCGTGTTTCTTTATGTAAAATAGCTTCATCCATTAAGTAAGGCCGATCTTGTTCATACATTTTCTTCTTTTCAAAGATTCGAAATCGTCGCCACGATTTACGACGCCAATCCTGTACTTCCTTGACAACTAGTCCATGTAACCAAAAACGAAATGAACGATTTATATCATAGTTTGTTATGGACTTCCACATATTGATGTACACTTCATTAACTATATCGTCTACATCTTGGTTTTGACTTCCTACTAAAAATACTACTGTTCTATAAATATCTTTACATGTATATTCATAAATAATTTGAAAGGCTTCTTGGTCCCCAGACCCCATTTTATATAGCCATTCTTTTAATTGTACTTCATCCAAAGCTCCGTTCCCCTCTCATAATCTTTCACACTATATTCGCTCGTTTTTCACAAAAGGTTCATTTTACATGAAAATTTATTTATTACAATAAAAATATAAGGTATATTTTTATGAAAAGGAGGAATTCAAGAATGAATACAGAGGATAAAATTTACGCTGAAAAAGTGTTAAAAAATCTCTTTATCGGATCACAAGTTGATGGATTACAATTTGGTATTTCTTCAGGCACTATAAAGATTCAGTTTACAAACTTTCACGACTCCGTTGATTATGACGGGCAATTATATATCAATATCGAATCAAAATGGTGTTTATTTCATAAACCTCAAAAAAGATACCCATTAAATGAAGATGAATTTGAAGATTATTCTGAGGAAGAAGAATATGAGAGAATATTTGAGATAAGAAGACAAAAAGTTACCGATATACAACTCGGCTTAGAAAGCCCTCATTTAATTATTAATTTAGAGAGCGGACAAATTATTTTTGTAAATGGTTTTCATGATTATTATGAATGTTGGCAAGCTGGTGTCCTATGTGAGCAATGGCTTGTAGCCGCTGCACCTGGGAATGAAATCGCCACTTGGACTCCTGATGAGTTCATCGATAAATAAACTGTTTTCACGAAGAAAAACCGAAAATATTTTATGAACTACATAACTATTTCTATTACACTTAAACGAATAGACATTTTACTTTAATAGAAATCATTTTATTAAATTTGAAAGGATGATAATGATGGCATGTGTCCATGATTTTGGAATAATTGACGAATTTAATTCTCAAAAAAGTTACAATGATTATACACCAGAGAAATATTATTGTATTTCTGTTGCTGATGATATTATCAGTAGCTTAAGTCGAAATTTATCAATTATGAAAACCTACTTTCATACAGTCAAAAATCAGGAATACGGTTTAGCTTATTACGGTATTACAATTATCCCGCCTGAATCATTAGCAATTTTCTATGAAACAGTTACATCTTCAAAGTTCTTCAAAAAATCTGATGAGCTGAATGAGTTAGCTTCAAAAATTGTACAAGCTGCAGCAGAACAGAAGTACATGATCCATTATGGGGTTTAAATGTAATTCAAAAAATGCTTAGGATTTCTCCGAAGCATTTTTTGTATGTTACTAATACATTTATTCCTTAACCATTTAGTCAATGCTTGAGCCTATGGTCCCTTCTTTTACAAGTGAGGGCGCCCATATTAATCTAAATAAGCGTCTCATTTCCAATTTTCCAGCTAAACCATCTCCCGTGTCCTTCTGTTTCTCCAACCGTTTCACGATATTCGTTTCCGTTAATATAATAATCAATATGAAGGTCACGATCCCACATATTGTTATACAGGTGGAATACATCACGTTTTGCGCCGATTTCTTGTATTTGTTTTTCTAATTTCTGTTTAACTTGTTCTGGTATTTGATTTGCGACGTGTGTATGGAAAATACAAATAACAGCTTCTTCACTTATTTGTTCAATAATAGATGATAATAGCTCTACACCGTCTCCTTCTATTAATTGGACAGATTCATTTTTCACTAAAGATGCAGCTTGATCAAACATCTCAAGCCTTTCTTTATGTTCTGGCCAAATTAAAGCACGTAACCATAAATAATCTTCCTCATTATGTAAATCATTCACATGTAAGTCCAGTCCGATTCTTTCTACGACAGATGGGCTTTCTTTTAGAAAATGCGGTACATTCTCCCCTCTTATTTCAGAAGTTACATGCACATTTGAATTTATATTTCCGTACATTTCATCCGTCCCGTACGAATAACGATATTGGTCCCAGAACAGTTGCAACCCAGAACTTGTCCCAATTTCAATTAACGCTAACGGCTTCTTCACTTTGTTAAATATGTAGCAGAAACTTGGGTATAAGTATGCGCACCGTCTTACTTCATTTGTTTGAACGAGTTTCGTTTGTAACAAAGTAATGATTTCTTCTCGGTACTCTTTACAGAAATCTTTAAAATGATTAAAAGCTTTATCTAAATTTGTATCAACATATTCGACTAAGCTACTATAATACGTTTTTAAATAATGTTCTTTCCCTGCTAGCAATAAATAATGTACTGCACCTAATAGTAAGTTTGGGACTGGTTGACCTACCTGAGCATAGGAAGATAGTGTAAGTACTTCCTCATCTTCAGCAATTTTTATCGATAAATATTCATATAAATCACTTGACCCTTTACATTCCTTTATTGAAAAGTTTCGAAATAAGTTTGAAATTTGCTCTTTTGTACGCATTAAAATCCCTCCTTTTTATTTTTCAGAATAATCTTACCATTACAGAAAGAATAATCCCATAAAAAGGTACTCGATCTAGTCACTTAAGGATACGTAAGCTTTTTCGAGATAATTTCAAACTGTAATTTTTTTCTATTTACCACCTTAAAAGAGCTTGTTAAATAAGATTTTTAGCGAATAAAACGTTAAATAGTTTAAAATTATCAGATAACACTAGATATTTTAGTCTATTAATTATTATAATAGAGTATGAGATGGTTATATAATTGAGACAAAAAAGGTATACACCTAGGTGGGGCCTAGGCAGTGTTTCTCTTTTACGGCTTAGACATAGAAAACACCTACACTTTTTTGCCAATATAGGGGATGGAGAGATTATCATGAGCAACATGCAGCAAAAAACAGACGTTATCTTAATTGGTGCAGGAATTATGAGTGCAACGTTAGGCTCATTACTAAAAGAATTAGCACCAGAATGGGAAATTAAAGTTTTTGAAAAACTCGCAAGTGCCGGGGAAGAAAGCTCTAACGAATGGAATAATGCAGGTACAGGGCATTCTGCGCTATGCGAACTGAACTATACTTCCGAAAAAGCTGACGGATCTATAGATATTAGTAAGGCTGTAAAAGTGAATGAGCAATTCCAGCTTTCAAGACAATTTTGGGCATATCTTGTAAAGAGCAAATTAATTCGTAATCCACAAGATTTTATTATGCCACTACCTCATATGAGTTTAGTACAAGGGGAAAAAAATGTTGAGTTTCTAAAAAACCGTTTTGAAGCGCTTTCAAAAAATCCACTCTTTCAAGGAATGGAATTTTCTGATGCTCCTGAAACATTAAAAAAATGGCTTCCACTTATTATGGAAGGCCGCACATCTAATGAACCGATGGCGGCAACGAAGATTGACTCTGGAACAGATGTTAACTTCGGTGCATTAACACGTATGTTGTTTGATTACTTAAAAACAAAAAATGTCGAGCTAAACTACAAGCATAGTGTCGAAAATATTAAGCGCACGAAAAATGGTTTGTGGGAAGTAAAAGTACACGATATGAATAGTGGTAAAATTGAGCATCATACTGCTAAATTCGTATTTATTGGCGGCGGTGGCGGTAGCCTACCTCTACTTCAAAAGACTGGTATCCCTGAATCAAAGCATATCGGTGGCTTCCCAGTAAGTGGACTATTTATGGTATGTAAAAACCAAAAAGTTGTAGAGCAGCATCATGCGAAAGTGTACGGTAAAGCTAAAGTTGGCGCTCCGCCAATGTCTGTACCTCATCTAGATACGAGATATATAGACAATAAAAAAGCTTTACTGTTTGGACCATTCGCAGGCTTCTCACCTAAATTCTTAAAAACTGGCTCAAATCTTGACTTAATCGGTTCTGTAAAACCGAATAACGTCTTAACGATGTTAGCCGCTGGTGTAAAAGAAATGGGACTTACAAAATACTTAATTCAGCAAGTTATGTTATCACATGAAAAACGTATGGAAGAATTACGCGAATTCATTCCGAACGCGAAAAGTGAAGATTGGGATATTGTAGTTGCTGGACAACGTGTACAAGTAATTAAAGATACTGATGCTGGCGGTAAAGGAACACTTCAATTTGGTACAGAAGTAGTAAGTGCAGCTGACGGCTCAATCGCCGCATTACTAGGCGCATCACCAGGTGCTTCTACTGCTGTTCACGTCATGCTCGAAGTATTAGAAAAATGTTTCCCAAGCCGCATGGTAGAATGGGAAGAAAAAATAAAAGAAATGATTCCTTCATATGGCATTTCACTAACTGAAAATCCAAGATTGTTCCAAGATCTTCACACTTCTACTGGTCGTACACTTGGATTAAACGAAAAAGAAACTGTTCATAATTAATGCAGAAATAAAAAAACGTCCGATATATTCGGACGTTTTTTTGTCTACTAAAAATTATACTTATCAATATTATCTTTCGTAAATACAACTCGTTCTGGTAATACGATAATTCCGTTCCCTTCTGCCTCATAATCATATCCTTGAATGGAGTTTGGCTCTACTTTCACTTTTCCAATTCCTTTTACTTCGAAGCTATCCCCTACTTTTAACTTCTTCCCTTTTACAACAATTTCATTTGCTACATACGTTGCGAGAGCACCTTGTTGTTTTACATCCCATAAACCAAATTGTTGTACTGTTCCTCGTTTTACATAATCACGCATAACGTTCGGTGTAGAAAATCCAGTTAACACTACTTTTTTATCCATTTTTAAGTTTTCAGCTGCCTGCGCCATTGCTGGGAGTGCTGTTGCATCTGGACAAATAACTGCGTTAATATCTGGATACGTTTTTAATATGTTCTCCCCTACGGATAAAGATTTTTGTGCATTATTTTCACCGTACTGCGTCGTTACAATTTCCCAGTTCGGATATTTCTTTTTAATAATTTCTTTCGCTTTCGTTACCCATTGGTTTTGATCCGTTACTGTCGGGCTAGAATAAAAGAATGCTACTTTTCCTTTATCTCCAATTTGCTTAGAAGTCATTTCTATTAATAAGTTAGCAAGTTGGTCTGGTGTTCCTTGGCTTATATAAAAAGAACGATCTTTCGGATTCACATCAGAATCCCATGTTAAGACGGTCATTCCTTTTTTCTTAGCACGTTGTAGTGATTGCGATAAACCATCAACTGATGTAGAGGAAACCATAAGTGCATCATAGTTTTGGTTAATAAAATTATTTATATACTTTACTTGCCCTGATACACTCGCTTCAGACGGCCCATCATATTTCACTTGTACGCCTAGCTTCTCTCCCATCTCCTTTGCTCCTTCACCGCCCGATGTAAAGAAGCCAACTCCTGTTAATTTCGGAATAAATGCAAATTTCACATCATCCGCTTTTTTCTTATCTACCGTTTGACTGGAACAAGCTATTAAACCAATTAGGCAAATACATACGATCAATACAATCCCTAGTTTTCTCTTCATGACATTTCCCCCTTATGCAAACTCTGTCTTTTTCCCGCTAAAAATTGATGTAATTTGAAATGTCTCATAATAACTGAAAGAATAAGGATAATACCAATAACTACGTTAGATTGTTCATTTGTTAAACCCGTCATTTGCAAGCCATACTGCATGAGCCCAATGAAAATACTCGCCAGTACAGTACCGATAATGCTTCCTTTTCCGCCTGTAATAAGTGTACCGCCTAAGACGACTGCTGTAATGATTGGTAATATTGTTTCGCTTCCTATATCAGCACGTGCAGAACTGAAATATGCAGTTAAGAAAGCTCCTCCTAATCCACCTCCTAACCCAGAAAGTATGTAAGCAATGATTACTACTTTTTTCGTTTTAATCCCGGTGTATTTTGCTGTATTTTCATTCGCGCCTGTTAATTTTACGTGGCGCCCATATATCGTTCGGTGAAACAAAATCGTGCATACAATTGTTAATAAAATAAGTAGCCATAATAAATTGGGTATTCCTATAAAACTACCATTTGCTAGTTGTACATAAGTATCAGGTAAACCGCTTATCCCTTCATATCCAGAAGCACCTGCCCCTCCTGAAATGACGAGTGCAATTCCTCCGTATAAAAACATCGTTCCGAGTGTAACGACTAGTGGTTCTACATCTGTCAATTTTATAATGATTCCGTTTAAAGCTCCTGCTAAGCAACTGACTATAAGTGCCATTATTACTGCTAGTAAAATATGAATTCCATTCATCCAAAACACACCAATTAAAATCGAGGTTAGCCCCATAATTGATCCTACAGATACGTCAATTCCTCCTGTTACAATAACGAAAGTCATTGGAATTGCCGCGATTGCTATGAATAGAAAATCATTTGTACTAAAAAGGAGATTACTAATATTTAAGAAATTGCTGTTTATAAAACTAAAGAAAATGAATTCTATAAGAAGTAATATGATTAACACACCTTCCCATTTGTAAAAATACTTCATAGATTCATTCTCCTTTCTGCTTTCCACTTCTTCATGACGCTATCTAATATGATAATAAGTAATAGTAAAAAACCTGAAATAGCATTATTCCAAAATGCTGGTATTTTTAAAAAGATAAGTGAACTGCTTATCACTTCTAAAAACAATGCTCCTAGTGCAGCTCCAAATATAGAACCTGTTCCTCCTTTTAGATGAATTCCTCCTAGCACAGCAGCTGCAATCACCTGTAGTTCTATTCCTGTACCAGTTTGATTTGGAACGAACCCGATATTCATAACAAATATGCAACCAGCGATTGCCGCACTTATGCCCGATACAATAAACGCATTTATCTTCACTTGATTAACAGGTATACCAATGAGTCTCGCACCATCTTCATTGTCACCTACCGCATAGAAGTATCTTCCGTAAGGTACCTTCCTTAAAAAGAAATATAGTAGTAATAAAACAATTAGAATACCCCATACAGTTATCGGCAGACCAAGTATGACGATAGATGAAAGTTTCTTAAAATTATTTGGAATATCTTCAATCCACTTCCCGCCTGTGAAGATTAACATTGCACCCCTAACAATTCCTAGCATCCCTAATGTCATAATAATGGCTGGTACCCGAAACTTTGCAACGCCAATCCCGTTTATGAAACCAATACTAGCACCAAGCATTACAGCAGCAAAAATTGACAAGAATGCATTATACCCGTTCGTTAACAACATCCCGCAAACTGCCGCGCTTAATCCCATAATTGAGCCAACTGATACGTCTATATTTTTCGTAAATAAAACGAACGATTGGCCAATTGCTAGAACGACTAAAATAACGCTTGATTTCATTATTAAAGATAACGAGTTAAACTGAACAAAACTAGGATTTATTATACCGACAATGGCTATATAAATTAGTAGTAACAGTATGATAGACGTTTCATGCATTTTTAACATGCGTTTCATTCCGTTACACCTCCGTATGCAAAGCGTGTAACTTCATTCACACTCAGTTGTTCTTTTTCCATATGAGAAACAAATCGCCCATTTCTCATTACATATACACGGTTTACTAATTGGACAATTTCTTCAACATCTGAAGAGATTAATAAAATTGCGAGTCCTTCCCTTTTCATTTTTTTTATCGTCTCATACACTTCAAGCCTTGCTTTCGCATCAATTCCGCGAGTCGGCTCATCAAGAATAATAATTTTAGGATTACATGCAAGATACTTCGCAAGCACGACCTTCTGCTGATTACCTCCTGATAAAGATGCCAATTCTTTATTCATATTCTGTACAACAATTCGGAACTGTTCTATAAACGAATTAACTAAAGCGCTTTCTTTTTCTTGATTTATAAAAAAGCGATTATTTTGATATAAACTTGCTGCTGCAATATTTTCTTTAACAGAAGCAATTGAGAAAATTCCATTCCTCGCCCTATCCTCTGGCACATAAACTAGTCCTTCGTCTAGCCTTTTATGCAAAGAACACGTATCAATTGATTTTCCACCCAATAAGATAGACCCTGATTTTATAGTTTTCAATCCAAATATCGCTTCTGCTAATTCCGTTCTGCCAGATCCTATAATGCCAGCAACACCTACAACCTCACCCGCATGTACAGTGAATGATATATTTTCGAATGCGTGACCATTTATATCAACCACTTCTAATATTTTTTTCGTCTTTGCTGTCTCTTGAACTACTTCTATTTTCTTTTTCTGTTTATATCCTTTTGGCAATAGTCCCTCCATCAGCATGTCATATGTATAGTCACATACATCACCTTGGCTTACAACCATTCCATCACGTAGTATTGCTACTTTGCTGGCAATTTCAAAGATTTCTGGAAATCGATGCGTAATATAAATCATCCCAATTCCTTTTTCTTGTAAACTTTTCATCAACACAAAAAAACTCTTAATTTCATGTGTTGTTAATGTCGATGTTGGCTCATCTAGAATAAGAATCTCAGCTTCTCTTATTAATCCTCTAACGATTTCTACTAACTGTTGTTGCGCAATCGATAATGTTCCTCCTAGTTTATTAAGGTCAATATCCCATCCTAAGCTGCTAATCAATTGCTGAATCTGTACTTTTAGTTTCTTTTTCTTTTCTTTTAACCCAATACATATATTTTCTTCAATGGTCATATGCGGAAAAATGAGCGGTTCTTGTGGTATTAAATAAATCCCTTCTTGGTGTGCTTCTTTTGGATTTGCAAACTGCTGTCTCTTTCCTTTCACATACATTTCTCCACTATCATACGAATATAACCCCATTAATATTTTCATTAATGTCGATTTCCCGGCGCCATTTCCACCAACTAAAGCGTATATATCACCATGCTCTACTTGTAAGTTCACTTCCTTTAGCACAAGTTGATTCGAAAACGCCTTACTCATTTTCTTCACTTGTAATAAGGGCACATTCTCCACATGATGTCACCTGCCTTTACCCAGAACATTTTTTGAGAAAATGATTATTTGTTCTACTTGTTTTGTAGCATTGTATATTCCTTTTTTCATATCTAGAACACTTTTTTCAATGTACTATTAATCGTTTCAACTGGAATAAACAAAATATGTGACACATATGTTTAAGCATTGGTCAATTGTTGAAAGGGATGAAGAGTATGTCACAGCTGAACTTTGAAGAAAATTTATTAACTAAAGTAGCCTGGTACTATTATAAAGATCAATTAACACAACAAGAGATTGCTTCACTTCTTCATATTTCAAGAAATAAGGTTGTCCGGTTATTAGATAAGGCACGCAGTGAAGGTATCGTTACATTTCACGTAAAAGGAACCGGTTTGCATTGCTTGAGCATTGAACGTGACTTAATGAAAAAGTTCCACTTAAAAGATGCTTTCATTATCCCTACTCCAATAAACAATTATGCTACTTCTCTCGGAAAAGCCGCTGCACAATATTTAGAGACTCATCTCCAACAAGGTGATTTACTCGGCATCGGCTGGGGTGAAACGATAAGTAAAATGCTAGAAAACATTCATTTTGAAAGTTCTATTAATCTTTCATTCGTAACGCTAACAGGCGGAGTAAACCACTATCTCCCAAGAAAACAAAACTATTTACACTACATGCAAGGTGATCTTCATATTATTCCTACTCCTTTTCTAGCATCTTCTACTGAAATGGCACAAAGTATTTTATCAGAACCAAGTGTGAAAGATATGCTTCATGTCGCTTCACTTGCACATACAGCAGTTGTCGGTATTGGCGGGTTATCTCAAGACGCTACGATTGTAAAAGAAGAAAAATTAACGCTACGTGAAATGACATATATTCGAAGTCAAAACGGGGCGGGCGATATTTTAGGACAGTTTTATAATACGAATGGTGATTTATTAGAGCTCTCGCATCACAATCGTCTAATTGGCACGCCTCTCTCTATTTTGCGCAATATGAATCATGTCGTTGGTGTTGCTGGAGGTACAGAAAAGATAGATGCAATTTATGGTGCCTTAAAGGGAAAGTTCATTCATACATTAATTACCGATGAGGAAACGGCCCTCTCCTTATTACGAAAGGATGGTGATTGTTAATGTCTCATTTATTAGCTTTTGATGCTGGTACAGGAAGCATTCGAGCTGTTCTTTTTGATTTACTAGGTAATCAAATTGCGGTCAGTCAAAAAGAATGGGTTCATAATACGGATCCTCGTTACCCAGGTTCTATGAATTTTGATGTAATAGAAAACTGGAAGCTAGTACAACAATGCACGAAAGAAGTTTTACAAAGAAGTAATGTCACGCCTTCTTCTATTCAAGCTATTAGTGCTACTAGTATGCGGGAAGGTTTTGTTTTATATGATAAAAATGGGCAAGAAATTTGGGCTTGTGCAAATGTTGATGGGCGTGCATCCGCTGAAGTTAGTGAGCTAAAAGAAATACGGTCACATCTTGAAGAAGATTTATATACTAGATCTGGTCAAACTTTTTCATTAGGTGCTTTACCTCGCCTACTTTGGATTAAAAAACATGAACCAGACGTCTACAACAATATTCACTCCTTTACGATGTTAAATGATTGGATTTTGTATAAATTAAGCGGCGTACTGCAAATCGACCCTTCCAACGGTTGTACGTCTGGAATCTTTGATTTACAAAATAGAAATTGGGATAACGATGTCGCTAAAGAGTGTGGTATATCTTTGCCATTTTCACCAAAAGTAAATGAAGCTGGCACTGTGATTGGTAATGTTACAAAAGAGTGTGCAGCACTAACTGGTTTACTTGAAGGGATTCCTGTCGTCGCTGGCGGCGGTGATGCTCAAATGGCAGCACTCGGGACTGGAGTCGTAAAACCAAATCAAACTTTAATATGCGGCGGCAGCTTTTGGCAACAGGAAGTGAATATTGCAGAGTCAACAACGGATCCAAATGCTGCAATTCGAGTAAATTGTCACGTCGTTCCGAACCTTTGGCAATATGAAACGATTGCCTTTTTCCCTGGCCTCGTTATGCGTTGGTTTCGAGACGCTTTTTGCCAAGAAGAAAAAAAGCTCGCTGAAAAACTCGGTGTAGACGCTTATGAATTATTAGAAGAACAAGCGAAAGACGTTCCTGTCGGTTCATATGGTATTATCCCTACTTTTTCAAACGTTATGAACTACATTTCTTGGCGTCATGCCGCACCTTCATTCTTAAATTTAAGTTTAGACGCTGACAAATGCGGAAAAAAAGAAATGTTCCGTGCTATTGAAGAAAATGCCGCCTTCGTTACACTTGGAAACTTAAAACTAATTGAAAATCTTACTGGTACATTCCCTTCTGAAGTCATTTTTGCTGGCGGTGCCGCTAAAGGGCAACTATGGCCACAAATTCTATCAGACGTTCTCGGCATTCCTGTAAAAGTACCAGTTGTGAAAGAAGCAGCTGCTTTAGGAACTGCAATTGCTGCTGGAGTTGGCGCTGGCATATATTCATCTATGGAAGAGACTGCCGAACAATTTGTACAGTGGGAAAATACATTTGAACCAATCACTGAAAATCACGAGCTATACAAGGAATTCTATGAAACATGGAAAACCGTGTATAGCAGTCAGCTCGCTTTAGCTGATAAAGGACTTACAACACATATGTGGATTGCGCCTGGTGCACTGTAACACATTTACATAAAGGAGTGAACTGTATGTTAAAAGCGAATGAAAATGATTTCTCCTATCGCTTCGGTGATAACGGGCCGAAATATTTAATACAAGGCCCGAATATTGATCTTGGTCTTGTTGTCATTCAGCCTGGGCAAGAGTTTCAAAATCATTACCATACAACGTGTGAAGAAGTTTTTTATGCGTTAGAAGGTGAAATAGACTTCTATGTAAATAACGAAAGAGTTCCGATTAAACAAGGTGATGTCCTGCAAGTTCGCCCTCATGAATCTCACTATCTGATTAACCATTCTGACAAACCTTTTAAAGCTGTTTTTATAAAGTCACCACATTTACCAAATAAAGATACGGTACAAAAGGAAAATCCAACATTAACGAAGGAGTGATTTGGAATGACTTGGGGATTTAAAAATCGATTAAATACAATTTTACCTGATGGCAGAGCGGTAATGTTAGCGATAGATCACGGCTACTTTTTAGGGCCAATCCACGGGCTTGAACAGCCACTTGAAACTGTTAAAAACTTACTTCCTTACACGGATTCTCTCTTTTTAACACGTGGTGTACTTAGCTCCTGCATTCCTGAAAACTGCAGCACACCGATGGTTATGCGTGTATCTGGCGGCGCTACTGTCGTCGGTAAAGATTTAGCGAATGAAACAATTGTTACACCTGTGAAAGAAGCAGTGAAGCAAAACGCAATTGGCGTTGGCGTTTCTGTTTTTGTCGGATCAGACTATGAAACACAAACTGTTTCGAATCTCGCAAATGTAGTCTCTGAAGCTCACGATTACGGCCTACCTGTACTCGGCATTACCGCAGTCGCAAAAGAATTACAAAAACGTGAAGCTCGCTTTCTAGCACTTGCTTCCCGCGTATGTGTTGAAATGGGTGCTGATATTATTAAAACGTATTACTGCGAAGGATTCGAAAAAATAACGAGCACATGCCCTGCCCCAGTTGTCATCGCGGGCGGCCCAAAACTAGATTCAATTGAAGATGCATTAAACATTACGTACAATGCACTGCAAGAAGGTGCAATCGGCGTAGACATGGGCCGGAACATATGGCAATCTGAACATCCTGCTGCGATGATTCAAGCGATACATGGTATTGTGAAAAATGGATTGAATGTGAAAGAGGCGCTTGAACTTTATAATGACGTGAAGAATTAATGTGAAAAGACAGACTATTTATTAGTCTGTCTTTTTTACTTTACAGTGAAACTTTCTTAATCCGTCTTCTAATATGATACATATTTAAATTTTATACACCTTCAAATGATTACTCTTGATGATCACTATTAAGCTTTGAAACTTTCTTATCTTCTCTATAATCAAGACAAGACACTTCAATTAATAAGCCATTAAATACTGTAAAATAAAAACCATAACTACTACCTCTCATCGAATAAGGTTCCTTGTCTATTTCAATGCCGCCGGCTACTAAACGATTATACGCTTGATCCACTTCACTTGATGTATCCACTAAAAAACCAATATGAAAAGCTTCCGGATACGTAACTTCCTTATTCCCCTTAAATGCCTTTGGATCACTTAGTACAAGTATAAATCAACTCTCATCACTACTAGTGCCTTTCCCTTTTGCTCCGAAAATTGAAAATCAAAAAATGTTTCAAAGAAATATGTCGCTTCTGATAAAGTGAAACTTTAATTAGTGGGGTTTTATTCATCCCCCACTGATTATTAGTTGAATCAATCGGGCTTTTACGAGCAGTTGATCCCCCACCTAACTTCTTTTCTTTAGCTGAATTTTGAGGTGGGGGTCTTACTGCCCGTTAATGCGGGATAAATCATCAACACATAAATTTAAATGATTCAGCTTCATGTACTCATCTCCTTTTAAACAGAGGGTATATAGACTCATTTTCATAACACTTAAATATGTAAGACAAGATATTCAAGCGTTCCATCTAAGACCATGCTTTATAAGTCTAATATTTTTTCTATAGCCTAGAACTTTTTTTAAATGAATGAAAAATTTTCTATCATTCCCATCCCCCAGTATTAAAAAAGAGGATACATGTTTGCTTCTACAACATGTATCCTCTGCTTGTATATTACGACTGTTGATAAGCCGCTTTCGATGATTTCACATAATAAACCGCATGATCCACATTAATAATATGATCTGGTTTTGGTTTACCACGGCCCGCTCTATGTCCAGCTAAGTGTTCTTCACTTGTTTCCCAGTTTTTCCATGCTTCTTCCGATTCCCAGCGAATCATAACGACAACTTCTTCGTCTCCTCGTCTTACTTTTTTCACAAGAACACTCAAGTCGATAAAGCCTTCAAATTTTTCAATAATACCTTCTCCAGTGAAACGTTCTACAACTATATTTGATGTACCTTCTTTTACTGTAAATGTTTTCGTTTCGATAAACATATATCCCACTCCCTCTTTGCAATACGAATACTACTATTCTTCTATTATAATTGATTATGATAATTATTTTCAATTGTAAAGTTTTAATTTTTTGAATTATGCTGATTTCTTTTCTATCGCCTCATCTAAAAATATGAAATATGGAAGTAACATTCCTATTAAAGAGGTGACACATATAATTGCACCGATGATTAAATATAGCACTCTTACTCCCCACATTTCACTCAATATTCCCCCTACTAACACACCTAACGGCATAGCGGATCGTATGAAAAATAAACGCACTGAAAATACTTGTCCTATCATATTATTCGGCACGGTTTGTTGGCATATTGTTGTGTTATAAACATTGAAAAATGCAATACAAATCCCTGCTATTACTTCAATTATTATTGCAATGATAATACTATGATTGAACCCTAATGAAATGTATGTGAGTCCTCCTATAAACAATCCTCCAAGCATAAGTATACGCCGGCTTTTATATGTTACTTTTCCGACTAATACTGAGCCAATTACATAGCCAAGTGGAAACCCTGCCATGAAATAGCCGTACTCTGCATATCCCGCTGACAGCTCGTCTTTTATATAAGGAAGATTTGTGACCATTGTTACCCCTACTCCAAACTGCACAAAAGTAAGAAATATACCGAGCCAAACGATGATTGGTTTTGTAAAAAAATATGTAAAACCTTGAAGGAATTGTTCTAGCCACGTTTTTCGTATATCTGTTGTAGTTCTCTTTTCTTTTATATAAAGTAAGAAAGCACCACTAACAAATAGACAAATACATACGAAAGATAATGTAAGTTCTGTTCCAATGAAATGAATGACTACTCCACCTAATACTGGCGCAAGAAACATCATGAGACGAGTCATTCCATCAATATACGCATTTGCGTCTTGAAGTTGTTCTTTACTTACAATGCTCGGTGTAATTGCCTGACTTGCAGGTGTATAAAGAGGTGTAATAAGTCCCACTACAATTTGAACAACATAAATATGCCAAACTTCTATACTACCTGTAACTAGCATCACCAAAGGTAATAAGAATACGGACGCTCGTATCCATTGTGAAAAAATCATAATCCACTTTCGGCTCCATTTATCAATAAATGGGCCACTTATTAATTGCAGTATGAGTGATGGGATGAAATATAATAGCCACATACTACTTAAAGCTGTTTTTGACCCTGTTAATTCATAAACAAGAATCGAATTACATAACGTTCCGAAAGCCCCGCCCAATTCTGAAATCGCGCTACCTATCCACATGAAAAAGAACGAACGATTTTTCAATACATTTTTCAATTTCATACACCAACTTTTCTTTTATATTCCTCCCTCTATGTACATTCTCGTTGTTAATTATCTATTCAAAAACATATCTAATTCTTTCGCTAACGACTGTACTGCTTTCTTTCTTAATACATATTTCCCGTCATGTATATCTACTAACTTCGCTGCACGTAACAATTTCAAATGATGGTGTACAGTCGATTTACCGAGTTGCAGTCTTTCTGTAATTTCCTGCAATGTTCTTTCTTTTTCAAACAACATTTTTACAATGCGTAACCTTGCTTCATCCCCAAGCGCCTTATGTTTTTGAACTAAAAAATAATTCGGTTCATATAGATCTTCAGGATGGATGCTTTCGTTTGCAACTGGGTAATGAAATACTTTCGTATCTTCAATATCCGCCTCAATATTCCACGGTCTGTACGTCATTTGCGGGATAAGAAGTACATTATGAACACTTGGTTCTGGCATATAGTTCACACCGCCAGTCGCCCACTCGACGAACTCTTCCGGTTTCATCTTTTTATTCATCTCATTTTTCGCTTCATAGTCTCTTTGTAATATAGAAAGTATTTTCTCTTCCTCTTTCTGAATAACACTCTCATACCAACCTGTCATTACAGCGATTAAATGAGGTTTCAGCACTTGTACATCCACATTACATATAAAACGAATATACGTAGAGAAAAACTGATGATCCTGTGTTAGTTCCTCTAGTTCATGTATTGCAGTTACGTCTCCACTCGCTGCTAAATGTCTATTCTTTTCATGCTTCTCGCCTAAAAACGGTAAACATATATATTTCAAATCTACTTCTGAAAGCGCATTGATTTTAGTATGAAACTGTGATATTTCCTGAAACTCCCCTTTATACAACAACTGAAGTAACGCTTTCCACGTATTATGTTCCTCTACAAACTGTAAGTGCTCTCTCATTTCTTCTGTTAATGATTTCTTAATTTCTTCCCATTCATTTTGACTCTTTTCAAGAGTATCAATTAACCGCTTATGAGTAATCGCAGCAACGCCAAGTGCACATTCGAAAAGTATCGAATATTTCACTTGAACGTTATAAGTTTCTCTCTTTCTACTCGTTATGTGATAGACCTCCATTTTTATCCCTCCTTGTTTGCTATATATTTAATTCTATTTTTATCGAATTATACCTTCTATATTTTTAGAATTATATTACAACTTTAAAAATATTCTAATCAATGAGCAAATAGAAAAGATTTATACTCTTTTTTATTCTGACTCAATTAAAACCTTGATTATTAAAAATGAAAGTTTTTAATGCCTCTTTTATACATTGCATTTCCTTCTCTTGATCAGCTATAAAGAAGGTTTATTGAAGAGAAAAGAGAATTGATTTTATTAAGAAAAATGAATAGGAGGCTATACGAATGGGGAGAAAAGAAATGTTGCAAAATGGAGTCCAACAAGTTTTTTACGAAGAAGAATGGTACCCACCAATATCAGAAGCGTTAAAAAATCTTACTGCTGAACAAGCATGTTGGCAACCAGAAGGTGCTACCAGTAATACGATTTGGGAAAATGTGAACCATTTATTAATCTTTAAAGAACGCCTACTTTCCCGCTTACATGAAGACAACACATTTGTTGCTCCACAAAATAATGATGAAACCTTTATCCAAGGTGAGCCTAATGATGATAACGCTTGGCAACAAACAGTAAAGCGAACGCTTCAAGTACATGATGCCTTACAATCTTCATTAACCGCCCTTCAAGAAGCAGAACTAGATCAACTAAGTCCTTCTCTACCAGTTTGGCAACAATATATGAATATCCTTTTGCATGATGCTTATCATACAGGACAAATTATACAGCTTCGGAAACTTCAAGGTTCATGGCCAACTCACCGTTCTTATTTATAAAGTGAAATTTTAATCAGCTCTTACCAATCGGGATTTTGCGGCAGCCCATCCCCACCTCACTTCTTTGCTTTCCCTGAATTTTGAGGTGGAAGTCTTACTGCCCGTTAATCCGAGATAAACGATGTTTAAAATCGCATACGTTTAATATCCAACAAAGCAATTGAAAATAGCTACTTGTTTTGTAATTACTGCGATTGCTCAAAATAAAGCAAATTAAAATACGTGAATCCCAAACATCATTTACCTTCTTCATAACTTCTGATCATAATCCAAATTTGGAAGAATAGAGGCTTTTTTATATACAAATAATAAGCCTCAAGGAGTTGTTGACATGTATTTCATATTGAATATGTTAGGGATTTTCGTTGTCATATTAATCGTTTTCTTATGTTCGCCTAATAAAAAACATATAAAATGGAGACCAATTGTAATTCTCATCCTATTGGAGCTTTTTATTACGTGGTTTATGTTAGGCACAAAGCTCGGCAGTATTATCATTAATAAAATTGCGTCATTTTTCAGTTGGCTACTAGCATGTGCGAATGAAGGTATTCGATTTGCATTTCCTTCAGCTATGGAAAGTCAGCACATTGATTTCTTCTTTAGTGCGTTACTTCCTATCATTTTTGTTATTACTTTTTTCGATATTCTTTCTTATTTCGGAATCTTAACTTGGATTATTGATAAAGTAGGTGCAGTTATTTCAAAGATTTCTCGTTTACCAAAGTTAGAAAGTTTCTTTTCGATTCAAATGATGTTTTTAGGAAACACCGAAGCACTTGCAGTTGTTCGTGATCAATTATCTGTTTTAAAAGAAAATCGATTATTAACTTTTGGAATTATGAGTATGAGTAGCGTTAGCGGATCCATTCTTGGTGCTTATTTATCAATGGTTCCAGCAACATATATTTTCAGCGCAATCCCATTAAACTGTATTAACGCATTAATTTTAGCCAATGTATTAAATCCTGTGGAAGTTTCGAAAGAAGAAGACGTTGTTTACACACCTTCAAAACATGAAAAAAAGGATTTCTTTTCTACTATTTCAAACAGTATGTTAGTTGGGATGAATATGGTTATCGTTATTTTAGCTATGGTAATTGGTTATGTAGCTTTAACAGCATGTTTAAATGGGATTTTAGGATTTTTTGTAACAGGGTTAACAATTCAAAAAATCTTCTCCATTATCTTTAGTCCTTTTGCATTTTTACTCGGTTTATCAGGCAGTGATGCTATGTATGTAGCTGAATTAATGGGGATCAAAATAACGACGAATGAATTTGTTGCAATGATGGATTTAAAATCAAACTTAAAGTCGCTACAACCACATACGATTGCGGTTGCAACAACATTTCTAGCTTCTTTTGCTAACTTTAGTACAGTAGGTATGATTTACGGAACTTACAATTCATTATTTGGCGGAGAAAAATCATCAGTCATCGGTAAAAATGTTTGGAAGCTTCTTGTTAGCGGAATGGCGGTTTCTTTATTAAGCGCTATGCTTGTTGGACTATTTGTATGGTAAACATTCTTTAAAACGAAAGACACCCAATCGAATTGAGTGTCTTCTATTTTTATTTTCGAATTTGACCATTTCCACGAATCACATATTTTGTAGAAGTTAATGCAGGAAGCCCCATTGGTCCTCTTACGTGTAACTTTTGTGTACTGATGCCAATTTCTGCGCCGAATCCGAATTCAGATCCATCAGTAAAACGAGTTGACGCATTATGATACAGTGCAGCCGCATCTACAGCTGTGAAGAATTTGCTGACGTTTTCCTCGTTTTCTGAAATAATCGCTTCGGAATGCATAGATCCATACGTATTTATGTGATGAATCGCTTCTTCTATAGAAGAAACTACCTTCACTGCCAGCATGAGTGATAAAAATTCTGTACCCCAGTCTTCTTCTGAAGCAAGTACTATTGAAGAATCAATTACCAATGCTTTCTGATCACCACGTAACTCCACGCCGCTTTCCTTCAAAGTAGAAAACAACTCGCTACCATATCGCCGCGCCCACTTCTCATGAAGTACAATCGTTTCAATGGCATTACATACAGATGGACGCTGCGTTTTTGCATTTATAATAATATCAATTGCCATTTGTTTATTCGCTGTTTCATCAATGAAAATATGACAATTTCCTGCACCCGTTTCAAGTACTGGAACAGATGCTTCTCTCACTACCGTATCAATTAATTGTTTGCCACCTCTTGGAATAAGAACGTCTAAGTAATCATTCATTGTAAACAACTGCTTTGCGCTATCCCGTGTTGTGTCTTCTATGAGCTGTACACTTTCTGGAGGCAAGCTTGTTTGTTTAAGCGCCCGGTGAATAACGTCAACAATAGCTTTGTTAGAATTGATAGCAGAAGAACTACCACGTAATATAACTGCGTTTCCTGTCTTTAAACAAATTGTAGCAGCATCTACTGTTACATTTGGCCTTGCCTCATAAATCATACCAACAACACCAAGTGGTACACGCATCTCCTGAATAAATAGTCCATTTGGTCGCTCCCATTTGCTTACACATTCTCCAACAGGATCACGTAATTCAATTAATTGCTTAATTCCCTCTGCCATATCAATGATACGCTGTTCATTCAGCATTAGACGATCAAGGAGTGAATCAGAAAATCCTTTTGCCTTACCTTCTTCGATATCTCGTTTGTTTTCCTCTAAAATATAAGCTGTTTCTACTATTAACCTTTCAGCAATGGCAGCAAGTGCTTCGTTTTTTTGACTTGTAGATTTTAGTACAAGTTCTCTAGCAACTTCTTTCGCCCTTTTCCCCTTTGCCAACACTTCATTCATTTTTGTTTCCTCCTTTTTAACATCACTATTCTTAAAGTGAAACCCAATAATCTCTATGAATAACTTCATAATTATGTCTTTCGCCTCTTGCTTGAATATGTTGGCTTTGCATACCTTTTATCTCTCTTAATTCCTCTGCGCTATAGGTGCATTGCCCTTTTCCAATTACGTGCCCTTGTTGCGTCATTACTTCTACGACATCGCCAACTTTGAAAAATCCTGACACATTTGTAACGCCGGCAGGAAGAAGACTCTTACCATGCTGAATGATAGCAGTAGCTGCACCAGCGTCTACTTCAATTTGTCCGCTAACGAGCGAATGCAACGCGATCCATTGCTTGTTCATCTTCATTTCTTTTTGAGGAGCATTTCCGATATATGTTCCATCACCTTTGCCCTTTAAAACATCTACAAATTTCTCTTGTCCACGTCCTGTTCCAATAAATACACTCGCACCAAGAGAGAGTGCTGTCTTTGCAGCATCGATTTTTGATTTCATTCCGCCAGTCCCAAGTTTTGAGCCAGCATCTCCTGCAAGAGAAGCGATTTCTTCTGTAACTTCAGGAAGGAAATAATATTTTTTCGCATCCTCATTTTTCTGAGGATTTTTGTCATATAAACCGTTCACATCTGTAAAAATCATAAGCATATCAGCTGAAACAAGTCCGCTTACTAAAGCTGACAGCATATCATTATCACCGAACGTTAGCTCCTCTAAAGAGATGGAATCATTTTCATTAATGATTGGAAGAGCAGAACGGTTTAATAACTCTCCTAAAGTAGCGTAAGCGTTACTATATTGTTCTTTTCTAGAAAAGTCACTTCTCGTCAGCAATAATTGCGCAGTTACAATACCATATTTACGGAATTCCTCCGTGTACGCCTGCATTAACAAGCTTTGTCCGACAGCCGCAGCAGCCTGTTTTCCTTTAATTGTCACAGGTCTACTTGGATATCCTAGAGCAGAAAAACCTGCAGCAACGGCTCCAGATGTAATTAACAAAACTTCATGTCCTTCCTCTTTCAATCGAGCCAATGCGGCAACATGATCTGAAAGTTGTTCTTTAGAAATGCCTCCGTGACTATCTGCCAAGGAGCTGCTCCCAATCTTAACGACAACTCGTTGTTTTTTCACTTTTGTATCCCCCAAATCTAAAATCAAAGTTTTTTATACATTACACTTTTATTCATACAGCTTTCAGTCATTTTTATTCTCATTATTGCTGCACCTAGCCTATTCAAGAGCAAAATAAAAATGACCGCTTCGCCCTTAATAAAATAAAAAGGACGAAACGGTCATTGTTCCGCGGTACCACCTTAATTGATATACATAGATATCCACTTGGCGCCTATAACGCAGGCGAACGCCTAAACTTTCATTTAAGACTCAGGGATAGGTTCGATATATTCTATACGAGGAATCTTTCAGCCGGTGAATTCCACTCTCTTTCGCAAGAAGACATATGTACTATTTCCCTTCAACGATTTTCGGTTTAATTTTTTTATATTATGCGATATAGTTTGATTTGGTGTCAAGAGGTATTTTAAAAAATAAATAGAGCGACAAGTTCTTGTATGAAATGATTGCCCTACTGAATGAAAATACAAATTGATATAACTGCAACTCATATTCATAAACATAATACCTTACATTATAGTGTATATATTTACAGAATGTCGAATATAATTCATTTTTATCTTTTACTGTTGCAAAAAGGAATATATTCTCTTAGAATGTTTCTTTATATTGCATGGAGATGTTATTGTTATTTTAAGATAACAATTTCGAAATAATATAATTTATTAAAAAGGAGCAAGATTGAGTTATTATGGATAAACAAATTGGATTCATCGGATGCGGAAATATGGGAATGGCTATCATTGGCGGAATGCTAAACAAAAAGGTAGTGTCTGCAAATCATGTTATTTGTTCGGATTTAAACACTACGAATTTAAAACATGCTAACGAAAAATATGGGCTAACTACAACTACTGACAATAATGAGGTAGCTAAAAATGCTGATATTTTAATTTTATCAATTAAACCGGACCTATACGCAGCGGTCATTAACGAAATAAAAGAAGTCATCAAAAACGATGTTATCGTCGTAACGATCGCTGCCGGCAAAAGCATTAAAAGTACTGAAGAAGCTTTTGATAAAAAATTAAAAGTTGTAAGAGTAATGCCTAATACACCTGCTCTTGTTGGAGAAGGAATGTCTGCGTTATGCCCTAATGAAATGGTGACAGAAAAAGATTTAGAAGATGTGCTAAACATTTTCAATAGCTTTGGTCAAGCAGAGATTGTAAGTGAAAAATTAATGGATGTTGTTACATCAGTAAGCGGTTCTTCACCAGCATACGTATATATGATTATAGAGGCGATGGCAGATGCTGCTGTACTAGATGGTATGCCTAGAAATCAAGCATATAAATTCGCTGCTCAAGCTGTATTAGGGTCTGCAAAAATGGTACTAGAAACAGGAATACATCCAGGTGAATTGAAAGATATGGTTTGTTCTCCTGGCGGAACAACGATAGAAGCTGTAGCAACATTAGAGGAAAAAGGCTTACGCACAGCCATCATTTCAGCTATGCAGCGCTGTACGCAAAAGTCTATTGAACTGTCTAGCCAAACAAAAAAATAAAACGATAAAAGAGATCATGTTAGCTATGAATTCATATGAATTTAACTAGAAATGCACTACATGATAAACGGCCAAATTCGAATATACTTGAGTTTGGCCGTTTTAGTTTTTAATTATATTAAAATAATTTTACTCATCACACTACTTTACTTGTGTAATTTTATTAGAAACTAATAATTTTTCAATGCATTTCGGTAACATGTCTAATAGCGTTTCAAATGCGTAATTTACATCTAAACGTTCTGTCCATTGATGGGCATCTTTTCCTACCGGCCCCATATTTAATACTGGAACGTCAAACTCTTCTAGTTCCTGAAGTGGAATCGAGTAACCTTTATCCCATAATGGCATATTGTCTACAAGTGAACTCATTGAATGTAGTGGATACTGCAAGCCTACATAGCTTAAATCTGAAATCCCCCCAAAATAATTTTGGTTTTCAAATGTAATCTTATGATTGTAGTGTGCATACTTTTCCATTTCTACAACTACCTCTTTTATTAAAGGATTGTTGCGTGAACTCACAGCTGGATAGTACGGCGGAGCGAAGAAAAGTACAATCATCGGTGCCTTTTCTTTACATAAAATCGCTAATTTATCTACTAAATCAATCGTTACCGCACGATCATCTTTATCTTCTCTATTTTTTATAATATTAGATTGAATATGATTTATTTTTTCTTGTCCATGTTGCTCAATTGCATATGTGATAAGCTCTTCATACGTTAATACATTTACTTTGAGATTAGGTGGTATAAATGGATTATATTTAGAAAAACGATATGCATGTTTTTCATACGACTCTTCTATTTTCTCTGCTACTTTCGTTACTTTTTGACGTAACAATGAAACTACATCTGTCATTGATTTTTCTAATAAAAACAAATTAAATAATGTAACTGCACGATGCGGAATTTGTACAGAATAATCCTCCTTTAAGTCCCTTTGAAGTAAGTTAGTTGGCGGAGGACTCGCTTCCCCTTCTACAATATCACAAAGGTCTGTGTTTAACTCTAATTCTGCTGTTATTAATGAAGCCATATAACTCCCATTTAAGCCTGCAAAAGGTTCACCTACATGTGTCTCTTTTCCATAGCAAAGAAAACCAGGTAACACTTTACCAATAGAGCCAGTGTAAATATACTTATTTTGGTCACCAGGATGTCTTGAAAACATAGGCTCTGAGTTTAAGACCGTTTTATAATCTAAGTTATGCTCTCTAGCTAAATCTAACAGTCTCGGAACAGCGGCCCTCATCCCTACAGAATTCACTTCTTCATCTGGTACAGCCAATAAAAGAACATTCCCATCGAATCTTCCTTCACATGCTTGTTCAATCATTGCCATTTGTAATGCTAGACCGCATTTCATATCCATTGTTCCTCTACCAAACAGCCATTCCCCATGTTCTATATCTTCACGCACATGGTCTGGAAGTTCATCTTTATGAGAATAAAACATAGATGTTAACTTTTTAGGATTAAATGCATCTTCTTTCCACACTCCGTAATCTTGTACATCTACAACATCAAAGTGACTTACTAGAATTACAGTATTTTTTGTACTATCTTTTTTCTTTACTAGTGCTGTAACAAAATATCGTCCGTCCCCTGTCGGATTTTTTTGTAAATGATGCGGGTTTTCTTTGAAATACTGTAATTCAGATAATTGTTCCACAACAAAGTCTGGCAATATTACTTCAGCTTCTGAACCGGTAATACTAGGAATTTCAACAAGACTGCTTAATAATTGAATCAATTGTTCTTTTGATTGCCACTTTGACATATAAATCCCCCTATTTTTCCGCATTATGAAAACGAATTCCAGTATATGAATAAAAAATGACGACAGCTATCAAAATTATAGTTCTGATGTACTGCCGATTTTTATTGATATTTCATGAGCTGCTTGTTTTACCTTGCTAATAAGAAAAGATAGTCGATCATCATTAATACGATGACTAATTAACCCAACACTTAATGCTCCTACTACTTTATGATTAAATCCGATAATAGGTGCAGCTACTGAAGCTGTCCCTTCTGTTTTTTCACCATAACTGACAGCATATCCTTCATTTTTTATTTGCTTTATTTGATTAAGAAGAATTTGCTTTTGTTCTGGTAATGAAGAAAGTAAATGTTCTACAATATGTTCCATTTCATTCGTTTTCATATTGGCAAGCATCGTTTTATTTGCGGCACCAATTGAAAGTGGAATTTGTTCCCCTAGATTATCGATAACTCGAATTTTTAAAGGACTATCAATTCTTTCAATGATAATAGAATGCGTTCCGTTTGGAATATTTAAATAGACACTTTCTTCGACTTCAAAGGCCAACCGCTTCATCACTTCTCTTGCAACAGATCTATAGTCTACCTTCTCCAATTGACGTAACCCTATTTCCATCCACATTGGTCCAATTTTGTACTGTTTTGTCTCTGGTATTTGTGTAACTAACCCATGCTCCATTAGAGAGTTAAGTAATCTATGTACTGTACTAACTGGGAGATGTGTTCCATCTGCTATATCAGAAATAGCCCAATACTCTTTTTCATTTGTAGAATTCAATAATTTAATAATACTTATCGCTCGATCAATGGACTGTACCATAACTCGCCTCAACTTTACTCGTAGTATGTTAGTACGTTTAATTAACTATCAATTTAGCAAACATTCGAAATGAAATCAATATATTTATTCAATTTTCTAACAATAAAAATATATCACTAACAACGAATTGAAAACGCAAACAAAAAAATATTGACTTTTCTTTTTAATTATCTGAAAATTATAACAAGATTTCACATCACGGAATACATTCCATAATACGGAAAAACATCAAACTTTATTCTATCAACTACGAAAGTGAGGAAAACAATGGCGCAAGTAAACAATACAAACAATGAATTAAAACGTACGATGAAAAGTAGACACTTATTCATGATTGCACTCGGTGGTGTGATTGGAACGGGGTTATTTAACGGATCTGGCTTTATAATAAGTCAAGCTGGACCTGGTGGATCCGTACTTGCCTTTATGGCCGGTGGATTATTAATGTATTTCGTTATGCTATGTCTTGGTGAACTCGCTGTAGCCATGCCTGTTTCGGGTTCTTTCCAGGAATATGCCACTAAGTTCATCAATCCTGCAACTGGCTTTACAATCGGATGGTTGTATTGGTTAAGCTGGGCGAATACGACCGGTCTTGAATTTACAACTGCCGGCATTACAATGCAGCGCTGGTTTCCTGATATTCCTGTTTGGGTTTGGTGTTTAATATTTGGCGTTACGATTTTCACTATTAACGCATTATCTGCTCGTAGTTATGCAGAAACAGAATTTTGGTTTTCAAGTATAAAAGTATCTGCCATTATAGCTTTTATAATTCTTGGTGGCGCCGCTATGTTCGGTTTTATTGATTTAAAAGGCGACGAACCAGCTCCGCTATTTTCAAATTTCGTAAATCATGGTGGTTTATTCCCAAATGGACTTGCAGCTATTCTATTAACAATGGTTACAGTCAATTATTCCTTCCAAGGTACAGAGCTTGTCGGAATCGCAGCAGGTGAAAGTGAAGATCCAGCAAAAACTTTACCTCGTTCTATTAGAAATATTATATGGCGCACAATGTTTTTCTTCGTCTTAGCAATCTTTGTTCTTGTTGCTTTAATTCCTTGGGAAGAAGCAGGATTAACAAAAAGCCCGTTCGTTGCTGTTTTTGATAATCTCGGTATTCCATATGCAGCTGATATTATGAACTTTGTTATTCTTACTGCTGTTCTTTCTGTCGCAAACTCAGGACTATACGCTGCTACTCGAATGCTTTGGTCTTTATCAAAAAACGAAATGGCTCCAGCATTTTTAAAGAAATTATCATCACGTGGGATTCCTCTCAACGCTTTAATCATGACAATAGCTATTTCTGCTTTTTCTCTTTTGACAAGTGTAGTAGCTGCTGAAACTGTTTACTTGTGGCTCATTTCAATTTCCGGAGTCATTACCATTATTGTTTGGATGTCAATTTGTGTTTCTCAATTCTTTTTCCGCAAACACTATTTAGCTGAAGGTGGAAAATTAGAAGACTTGAAGTTCAGAACTCCACTCTATCCCCTTGTACCAATTCTTGGTTTTGGATTGTATGGCATTATATTAGTAAGTCTTATCTTTATCCCAGATCAAAGACTAGGCATTTATTGTACTGTACCATTTATCATCTTTTGCTATACCTACTATCACTTTAAAGTTAAGAAAAGAATTGCAACTAACACTCAAAGTGAAACTAAAATTAGCGAAACTTCGTAATATTGTACGATACAAAAAAGACCACACGTGGCGTTTCACTTCATGTGTGGTCTTTTTTCATTATTTTAATATGATTTCATCTGAATTTAATGAATATATCCCCTCTCCTACAAAAGTAGTAGAGGGTTCATTTAAACACTTACTACCTCAGTGGGATTTATCACATTCCAATTTCAATATAATAGTAAATAGGTATATCGGATATAGATGTACATTACTAGGCTTATACATATTTCAACTTTAGAATTACATTTACTATTCAATTGGTAGTTACCAATAAAGAAAGGAATGATCATAATAATACAGAACATATACGAAACTCATTTACATGTAAGAAATTTAGAAAAGGCAATAAATTTCTATCAAAACAAGCTAGGATTAACGTTAGCAAGAAAACTCTCCAAAAGAAGAGTGGCTTTCTTTTGGGTCGGAGAAAATAAAAAACAAATGCTTGGACTATGGGAAGTAAATAATATCGAAGACTTTGAGCCGAGACATTTTGCTTTTGGTGTAAATTTAGAGTTTTTAATGACTTCTAAAGCGTGGTTAGAGGAACGTGGAATAGTAGTGATAGGAAGTCAAGGAAAAGGAAATCAAGAGCCAATTGTCCAAAGGTGGATGCCCGCTGCAAGTGTATACTTTCTAGATTGTGATAGAAATAAATTAGAATTCATTTCTATGTTACATGACAATCCAGATGAATTAGAATATGCATCCTATTTAAGTGTATGGAATGCGGAACACCAAGAAAAATGAATGAAATTTCCGTTCAAATCTTTTCTAATTTTTTAGATATAATGTTGTACGATCCCCCCTTTTGCTATTAATTTTCGTCGGATTTATGAACAGTTATCGTAATGGAAAATTCATGATAACTCCACTTGTTAACATAATGCATTTACTGTCACTTTATATTTGTACTTACGTACGAGCAATTCCTAATCTGCTTCAATTACAATTTGAATTATGTAAATTTTCCTCTTATCTGGCATCTACTCTTTAAACACAAACTCCCCTTAAATCGAAAATGATTAAGGGGAGTTTTATATACGATGCAATTATAGTTCAGATTTCACTCGAACAGAAACATTATTTTTAATTATATTTTTGACATCTTTAAAGCTAACAAAATTGTTACTTTTCTCATCCCAAAGACGGAAACGTAGTGATTGTAAGCTTGTAGCAAGCGTAATTGTTGGTACATTTTTTAAAGGAAGGGTATTGTTGTGTGCCTCTTCTAGTTTATAGTTAGGTACTCTTGGACTTAAATGGTGAACATGATGGAATCCAATATTACCAGTTAAGAATTGCAAAATTTTAGGAAGCTTATAAAAAGAACTTCCTTCCACTGCCGCTTTCACATATTCCCAATCTTTATCCTCTTCAAAATAAGAATCCTCAAATGTGTGCTGTACGTAAAACAGCCAAATCCCTACTGAACCTGCTATTAAGAATATAGTACCATGTACTAACAGAAACGATTGCCACCCAATTGCCCAGCAAAGTATAGCTACTACAGCAACAATTATAATATTCGTCAAATAAGTATTCATACGTTCTTTCTGTCTTGCACCTTTTCGGTTAAATCTATTTTTAAGCAAGAAAACATAAATCGGACCTAATCCAAACATAACGAATGGATTGCGATATAAACGATATGCTAAACGAAGTCTAAATGGTGCTGCTACATATTCATCAACTGTAAGCGTCCAAATATCCCCTGTACCCCTCTTATCCAAATTACCACTCGTAGCGTGGTGAATAGAATGCTCATGCCCCCACTGATCAAATGGGAATAATGTTAAAACACCCATACACGTTCCAACTATTCTATTTGCACGTCGACTTTTAAAGAACGAATAATGGGTACAATCATGAAAAATAATGAAAATTCTTGTCATAAATCCAGCGGCTAACAGTGCTGGAACTAAAGTTAACCAATAAGAAACTGACAAACTTTTATAAGCAAGGTACCATAAAATAATAAATGGCACGATTGTGTTGATCAGTTGCCAAACACTTTTTTTAATCGTTGATTTTTCAAAAGGAGCAACTTGTTTTTTTAAATTTTTAGTATTTTCTAAGGTCATTGTTCTAATTCCTTTCCTTTTTGTTGCTAATTCATATTATAGCACACTATTAGTATCAGGTGTTAAAAGTAGCTATAATAAATATTTTATACTATGAAAATCTCTTTTTTCTTACTCATTACTTACAAATTTCTTACGTTCAAAATAGCTTCTATAATTGGACAGACGGAGCATTTTATGTATCAAAGAAACTTCGAATTTTTCCAATAAGTACATAAAAAACAGCGAGTTTTTCAAAAGAAGAAAAAAGCTGCAATCAGTCAGTTTCACCGACTTATCGCAGCTTCTCTTCTTTTTACCTTATTTTATCGATGAAGCCAAACTGCACCTGCAGACTTGTCTTCAGCTTGGCCTACGACTTCAAACTTCAGTCCTAGCTTCGGCAACTTACGTCCTGCATCAGGAATAACGCTGTTGATGTATTGCTTAGAATCATCAAATTTTGCCACTCCTGGTAATCCTTTATAATCAAAGATACCGCGTGTTGGTGAATTTACTTTCCATGCTGGCGTTTGATCAAATGAGAATGCCGCATCAGCAATTTGATAACGCGTACTGCTCTTCACAGTAGGTTGTCCATTTAATGTCCCTACAATTGCCTCTGGATGAGAATCTACTACTCCTAAGAACCCTTCACCTGGATGAACGCCTACCCAGTTATCTGTAAAGCTTTGATCCGCATACCATACAACCATTCCTGTATTAAATACTGGTCCACGTGCATGTTGTAACGCAGTGTCAGAACCAGCGTAATTTCTCCACTCTACATAGTAATTATGTTTTTTCTGTTCAAATCCGTTAGACACAGTAAAGCCTTTTAACGTCATTGCTGGCTGACCTTCTGCATCATCAGAGAAAACAACTTTTCCATCTACAGTTAATGCTGCATTATCTAACGCAAACCCTTTATAAGCTACTGCAATATCTGTTAAGTACTCAAATTGCAGTTTTACTTTTTTTCCTTTGAATTGGCTTAAATCGTATGATTTATCAACCCACTTACCATCAGTTGTATCCGCGCCGCCTTTTACATCTTTTTCGCCCATTCTATCAATGCGTGTCTTCGTTCCATCTTCTGCAATCGCATATACGTCAAGGAAATCATACTTCGCTTCAAGTTCGTAAAATGCCTTATAATCGAACTTAGCATCCTTTGCATTTGTTAAGTCAAATACTGGTGTCTCAAGTGTTGTATGAATGTCATTTCCTTTTGTACTGTAATAGAACTTCTTACCAAACGCTGATTCGATATTTTTTATATCTTTGTCCGGCAAGTTAACACGAACGATTCCAGGTCGTTTAGATTTTGTAGTGCTTTGATCTACATATGTCGCAACACCGATTCCTTTGCTAAGTTTGTCATAATCTACTTCAAGGATATTCGCCCAGTTCCCCTTCATATTCTTTTGGAAAAACTCTTTATTTTGTGGTGAGAAACTCGTTGGCTCTGTTCCTGCAATTTTTCCAGCCCAGCTACCACCACTCATAATAGACCATGACTCAACAGGTTCACCTTGTCCTGAGTACTTTGTATCATATTCATCTGGTAAACCTAAATCATGACCATACTCATGCGCAAACACACCAACTGCCCCGTCTTCAGGCTCGATTGTATAATCGTATGCAGCCATCTTTCCGCCCCAGTTCGAAACAGAAGATTTCGTGCCATCAATTGCATATGGTTTTGAACCTAGTTTTGAACGATGTGACCAAATCGCATCATCTTTCAATTTACCGCCGCCAGCTTCTTGACCAACGCCAGCATGTACAACCATTAAATGATCGATAATGCCATCTGGCTCATTTTTATTTCCATCACCATCTTGATCGTATTGATCAAATTGGTCATAGTCTGCTAAATTGATTCCTTTTGCTACCGCTGCTTTTAATGCTTCTTTCACAAAATCTTTTGGTCCTAAAGGCCCCTTGTTATCATGCCCAGTACCCGCATCAGCACCATAATCTGATGCTTTTCCTGGAACAGTAAGCCACTCTGTTACAGTCCCATCAACTGTATAGCTACCACCAGATTGTTCTTCATAATATTGCTTAAATGTGTTAATCTTCGATCCATCAAATAAAGTGAATGGTTCATCACCAAATAACATTTTTTGATAATGTTCACGATTAAAGTCCTTAGAATACATGTATCCTGGCTCTTGATCAATATTGTTATGCTTAAAATCGCTAAATTCTACAAGTAAAACAAGTACTTTATCTTTTCGAACAGCTCCATTGTATTCTTCTTGCTTCGCTGATGTAGTAGGTACTTTTCCATTTAATTTCCCTGGATTCAATGCTGCACCTTGTCCAGCTACTGGGCCTACTTCAGGCTGCTGTGCCTGTTCATTTTCCTTCATTTTTGCATCTTTTACTTTTTTCATAAAATCAGAAGCTTCTTGTGTAAGACTATCTCCTGTTAAGATTTCTTTCCCAGGGTTTTCCCCTTTCTTTTTCTCAACATATTTTTCGACAGCCTTTGACGTCTCAGCTTGTGATGCAGATTGATCAATTACCCCCCGTTGTTTTAGCGCTTCTGCCAAACGCTCCTCCGGTATTAAGTGCTCATCTATTGGTAGAGATGATGTTGGTGTCTCAGCATAAGCTGCGTGACCTCCAAAAGCAAACGTACTACTTAGTACTGCTGCTGTTGTTAATACCGCTAATGGTTTTAATTTCTTTTTCAATGTATTTCCTCCCCAATGTCTGCAAATTATCGTTTTTTGCCAATAACAACATAATATTCTTTATAATACGAATATTCAATCTTTTTCAACAAATAAAATGTTGAGAAATATTTTTTTATGCAGGGTGAAATACATAAGATATAAAAACAAACAGACTCTCCTATAAATAACAGTGAACTTTTATATGTTCTTAGTTACAATCAAAATCCAGTAAATCTGGGATTCATACTTTTTTAATAAAAATAATAATTAAATATTTTCTATACTATTTAATCTATGGATTACCATATTACTCACTATTCTCATTATTACAAGCTAATAGTGGTTCGTACATCATTATAGCGTGATTCTCTGTTACATATTGATCTTCTATTAACTGTTTCTGTTGATTATATACTTTACGTTGAATCACATTATGTCGTATATAACCGCCCCAGTATGCAGGTTGAATTGAGTGTTCTTTCTCATACACTTCATATTGATAAAGTTGCGGATAGACTGTTCTCCATTCACCAACTAAATGTTCATCTGTCATATAAAGGTGAAGTTGATACGGTTGGTCCGTTTCATTTTTAATTTGTAAATCCAAATAGTTATAGGAACAAGTCGCCCCACTCCCAAACGGTTGAGTTCGCCTGGAGTCAGGAAAGACATCAAAGCTATGACGATATCGTTCTGTTACTGTCAGTGGTGTATGTAAAGTCATCCAATATATTAAATTCGAAAGCTGACAAAGACCTCCTCCAATACCTGTTTGAAAAGATCCGTAATGTAATACCATACCTTCTACATACCCTTTTTTCCTCGTTGGCTTACCTATTAAACGCCAGTAAGAAAATGTTTCTCCCGGTCTAATGACGATACCATTTAGTTTTTTAACAGCAATTTTCAAATTAACAACCTTATTCTGTTGATACCACATATCTACATCTTTGAGCTTACGAAGTAATATCGTTCGGTGCTGAATTGCTGTACAAGGTAGCTTTTCTTGTTGGAACCTTTTTGCATATGTTTTTCCATCTGCCAACCACTGAATGTACCTCTTTGTAGAGTAATACCACTTCCCTAGCATAATGCGATACTTAGACCGCTGTTTAGGACGTAAGTGCACTATATTCATTTTATTCCCTCTCTTTCTTCAACTAAATTCTAATATATCTCTAATTCAATAAACTACAGTTTTCTTAGCTGCATAATAATTTTCGTAAATAAAGTGAAACTTTAATCAGCCCTCACCAATCTGGCTTTTACGGAGAGCCCCGACCCCCACCTAACTTCTTTGCTTACGCTGAATTTTGAGGTGGGGTCTTACTGCCTGGCAAATAGCGGGATAAAATAGACGCAAAAAATAATAAATTTACTCTAGTGGAGATTTTATTTTGATTATTGCTTTATAATTATATAAAACTGAGCTTCAATACAATAAATTGAAATAAGCACATTATAAATATAACGGATAACCTTAAATAAAAAATAATGAAAATTAAAGAAATTCTAAAGTATTAATATATTTTTCGTAAATATTAATTGATAATACATTAGATTTTACTATATGTATAAATTCTCTATTCTACAAAACGAAATTTTTTAATGTAAGAAAAGATATAATTTCCCTTTAACATTTATACAAGTCTCATATGGAAAACTTTACAAAACAATTCGAACACTTATATTTAGAATAAACACAAAAAATTGCCACCAGTTAGCTTAACTGGTTGGCAATTTTTTAACGAGAATGCTTTACAAATAGTTGAATTGCTTCTTCTGGTACATAGCACTTTCCATTACTCTCTACAATAATACTTCTTAATTCATACCCTTTACCATTGATACGAATTATATTTTTGTTACCAAATAATTGTGCTTCTACTTTATTATGTTTTACTACGAGTAACGGGTTTGCTCCTTCGGTTTTGTCGGCTGTTACAGTTGCACCGATTTTCTTAAAGGCTTGCTCACTCTCTAAAAATATTTTATTCGTTACTTCTTCTAAGTTAAAGCCCATCGCTCTCGCCATCGTCTTCGCAATGTCTGTATTCTGGATTAAGCCTTCTGGTTTTTGAGGTCCATAAGAATGTAAGAATACATCCTCACCTGTATGTCCTCCTGTCGTAAAGCCGATATTTGCACGATTAGCCAATAATGTAGTAAGAATTCGTCCTACATCCATTTTCTTTTTTGCCACTTTTAATTTTTCTTTTTCATCATGAGTTAGATTATCCAAACCGTATAGTTTAGCTACATCTTCTACATTTGATAAATCAGATTTCAGTTTATTTATAGTTCCTTCAAGTGTCATTTTCGCCTTTTTCAATGGATCAATGTATGCAGAAACCGGTGTAGTATTGTATCCTTTTGTCGTATTCCTATTCCCTATAGAGATGCCGCTGTTACCATGATCAGTTAAAGCGATGAGCATCGTATCCCCATCTTTCTTCGCAAATTGTAACGCCTTTGCTACCGCTTCATCAAATGCCAATACATCGCTAATAATCCCAATTGGATCATTAGCATGAGCTGCCCAATCTGGCTTACTACCTTCTACGAATAAAAAGAAGCCATCTTTATCTTTTGATAATGTTTGAATTGCTTTTTCTGTCATTTGAGAAAGTGTTGGTTGTTCTGGATTTGTTGCTATACGATCCATATCAAACGCAAGAGCATGATGTGAGAAAGAGCCCCAAATTTTATTAGATTTGGAGTTCAATAACGCATCTTTCGTTTCAACAAAATCGTACCCTTTGTCTTGAATCACCTTTACTAAATTTTCACCATCTTTTCGGATTCCATTACTTTTTATAGGTAGAAGCGCCGCTTTTCCCCCGCCTAATACGACATCTATATTTTGATATACTTGCTGCTTCGCAATTACGTCAAAATGTTTGCGATTGACATGGTGAGCGGAGAATCCGGCCGGAGTAGCATGCTGAATTTCAGATGTAGCAACAATGCCAGTTGCACGACCAGTACATTTTGCGCCTTCTAATACGTTTGCGACCGGCCGTAACTTTTCTTCTTCTTTTTATTGGCTGTAAGCTAGGCGAACTTACAATAGAAGGTAATACACCTACATATCCTGAATTCGATTTATTTCCAGTTGCTAAAGCTGTTGCTGCTGGCGCTGAGTCTGTAATAGCTGATTCCGCCGAAAACGTACGAACACCTCCTGTTACAATTTGATCTAACGTAAGCGGTGCCCCTTTATACCAGCGAGCCAATGTTGTCGCCGTTGAACTCGTTCCGTCCATAACCATCATAATTATATTTTTAGGCTGGTGTTCTACTTTTTTCACCTTAGCTTTGGCCGCATGATAATTCATCATACTTTCCGTACTTAATACGCTTACTATTATAGCTCCTACCAATAGTAACTTTTTCATCTTCACACCATAATTCAACATGATTGTTCCTCCATAAACTTTGCATTCATTTCAATACACCTTATTTCCTTTTCCATACCAAAACCTACATATGTTTTATTAGTTCCCAATTCTCATAAAGCTAACAATAGTTACTTTCTCTTTCTTTAATTAAATATTGATATGTATCATTTATCTTATAAAAAAGATTTAACATCCTTTTCATTAATTACTTATTTAACAATAAATCCTCAATTAAAAGAAATAAAAATTTATTGTTAAACAATAAATTTCATGTTAAATTAATAAGATATTAAATAAATGAGGTGCTTTTTATGAAACAAGGATCCACACTCTTTTTAAAGACCGTTGTAATTCTGATCGGAATCCCCGTTCTTGCTATGTGCATTTTTTTAGTCCCTAAAATAGGAAATTTTGCCGCAGAATTATATCCAGATATTGCATATATTAAATATCTTGTATTTATCAATTTATACGCAACAGCAATACCTTATTACTTCGCACTGTACCAAACATTTAAGCTTTTAAACTATATTGATAAAAATAACGCATTCTCAGAGCTATCTGTTCAAGCTTTAAAAAATATTAAGTACAGCGCATTGGCAATTAGTGTATTATATGTATTAGGTATGCCACTTTTCTATCTCGTGGCAGAGAGAGATGACGCCCCTGGCATTATTATTATCGGAATGATTATGATTTTTGCTTCAATGGTAATCGCGGTCTTTGCTGCCGTTCTCCAAAGACTATTAAAAGATGCTATAGATATAAAATCAGAAAATGATTTAACGGTCTGAGGTGAATAATATGGCAATTATTATTAATATTGATGTAATGTTAGCAAAAAGAAAAATGAGTGTAACAGAACTTTCGGAGAAGGTTGGAATTACAATGGCTAACCTTTCTATCTTGAAAAATGGAAAAGCAAAAGCAGTCCGTTTTTCAACTTTAGAAGCAATATGTAAAGCATTAGAATGCCAACCCGGGGATATTTTAGAATATCAACCTGAAGATACCGAATAAAAAGAGTCCTTCATACGAGAAGGACTCTTTTTATTACACATTACGGCGCAAAACTAATTTGACCAGTAAACAATAGGATAATTGCTATGATCCAAAATATAAAAAATGATGAGGACAGTATTAATGAAAGAATAGCAATTCCCTTCTTCTCTGTTCTTTTCGTCATTGTGATTATTGAAAGCATGATACCTACACCTGTCAGGACAATTGTAATATAATCTCCAACTATATTACCTGCATTGGCTATCCTTGTTGGCGTTATAAAAACGAATAGAAAACACAAAATGCCGATGAGTAAAGATATATAGCTTATTATACTGTACTTCTTTGTAGGAACTATTTCAGTTTTCATACTAACCCCACCCCTTCTATATAGCTATGAGTTCATATTAACATGAATAACCATAATTTGGTTAAAACATAAAAAAGATAAAGTGAACGCTATCACTTTATCCTTCAGTTTATTTCTATCTAACAATTAACCTGGCTACTTCTTTAACAAAGATGGACGGACATTCTTTAACTCCTAGCAATTTTTATATACAGAAAATAAAATGAAATAGTTCTAAAAAATAAAGACTGTACCTTTAAAATGAAAGATACAGTCTTTATTAATAACTTTTTTTATAAAGAAAACTCTCTATCACTCACTACCTTAAAAAACTCCGAGTAATGTGATAAAGAATAATCCGCTACATCACAATTACCTTGAAACATACATGTTGAAATACCTAATTCTTTTGCAGGTAATAAATCTAATTCTCTATCTCCAATAGCTAAATCAATATTGTATTTTTTATGCAGATGATTATAAGCTAAAGAGTTCGGCTTTCGAGGAAAGCCATCGTCAATTGTAACCATATCTACGAAGTATTTTTCCCAGCCGTAATATTTTAAAATGGCCATAACCCCTTTCCTATGTTTATGGGTCATAATCACATTTTTATCTGCAAATTTCAAAACCTCTTCGACACCTGCAAAAGGTTTCATATCTTTTGGCGTGAATTTTCCCTTCAAAACTTTAATCTTTTCTTCCTGCTCGCATGAAATATTATAATACTGAATTGCATGAGAGTATGATATTTTTAAGTTTTTGTATATTTCTTGTTTTTCTACTGAGTCACCTAATATTTCAGAAAGCATCATTGTATATGCAGGGTACGTATCAAATAACGTCCCATCAAAATCCCATAAAATATTCATTCTATTCACCTTCTATTTTCAAATCATTGGATGACTAAATCCGCCCTATCCTTCGGCAATTCCATTTCTAAGTAATAATCCTCTGCTTTCCAATACCTATTTTCAAACTTTGAAAGGTTTTTCTGCGTTTTTTCACTCTCACGTAGAAACCTTGTCTCTCTTGGACAGTCCAAATAGACCATATAATGAAAGAAATCTCTCCATTCTTTTCGCTGCAAAAAAACTCCTTCAATAACAATTACACCTACAATAGGAATCTGTACTTTTTTCATTTCACATGAGTCTGTTTCCTCTTGATAAAAAGGCAAAGTCAGTTTTGTCTCATGTTGTAACTTCTGAAAAAACTTCTGCCTCAAGTATGGAATATCCCACTGTAAACAATAATACTCATACCATTCTTCATATCCTGTATGATAGCGTTTATTACGCTCCACTATGTGATCATCAATATGAAAAATATGAAACGGGATGCCCTCTTGTTTCATATTTTCTTTTAAATTTGCTACGAATGTTGTTTTTCCAGATCGACTTAAACCATCTATCCCTAAAATAAAGCGGTTTTCTTTATGCTTCTTCATAACATTTATAAGCTCATTTGTACTCATTACTTCTTCCACTCTTCTTTTAATAAAGAATATAAAATGGTATCATGAGCGACACCATTTTGAATCATATGTTTTCGAAGTAATCCTTCTTCTTGAAATCTTGCTTTTATTAATAATTGTTGTGAAGCTTTATTTTCTACATATACAACCGCTGCGATTCTTATTAGTTGCAGTATTTCAAATCCGTAAGCTAAAATTGCTTGTAATGCTTCCGATGCATACCCCTGTCCCCAATATGTATCATCTAATTCATAACCAATTTCAGCTCGTCTATGATGATTGTTAATTAAATGAAATCCACACGTCCCAATTAATTGGCCCGTCCCTTTTTTCTCGATTCCCCAGCGAAATACACTTCCTTCTTCATAACGATTTTTAAACGTTTGAATCGTTGTTTTCGCTTGCTCAATATTTTGGAAAGAATCCATTCCGAAATAACGTATAACAGATTCTTTCGAAAAATAACGGAACATCGTTTCCGCATCTAATAGTGTAAGTTCTCTTAAGAATAAACGTTCTGTTTCTAGTTTCGGAAATCCCATCTCTCTTTCTCCCTCTATTCTAATGAACTACAAATTTCAATATAATTTCCATCTGGATCAGCAATGTAAGAAATTGTTTGTCCCCACGGTTTTACAATAGGTTCAACTAAAATCTTAATACCTTGTTCTCTAAATTGCTCAATCGTTTCTTGTACATTCTCAACAACGAATCCTAATTCGAAATGAGAAGACTGTAATTCACCTTCTGTAAGCGGTAGTCCTGTTAATTCTTTCACATCTTGCCGCGTATTCATCGCTAAAATGGTAGTTCCAGTATTAAATTCAATATATGTACCGTGCTCTGCTTTTATAGGTAACTGTAAAATATCTTTATAGAATTTTAAACATTCCTCAAACTTTTCTACATATAAAATGATGTACTTCATTTTCAAATCCATTTTACATCCCCCTTTATATCTACCCCTAAAATTTCGACAAAAGTCTCATAAAAACCTTGTTCTTTGTAGTAATGAGCAAAAAAAATGAGGCCGATTTCTCGGCCCCCCAGCTTATTGGCATAAAACAGGAGATTTGGTTTGGACATAACCAGTTCGTACTTTTATTATATTTTATTTTTTCTGAATTTTAAATACATTAAACAACTATTTATATTGAGAAAGTTTTTTGCTTGCATAAAATTAAAGATTTTAAGAAATGATACAAATGGAGGTGTATACATATGGAACCAATGCTATGTCCAAGTTGTAAAACGAACCGTACCCGCTTTAATATTCTTGAGCAACAAGTAAAACCAGTCAAATTAAATCCACAAACTGGTCAAGTAGAAGAAGAATACACAAATGAAACGATGAATGCTTTTCATATGGCCTATCAAGGACCTACTTATCGCGTCCAATGCGCTGTATGTGGGCTTGTTGAAAACCCAGAACAATTTATTAAACCTGCGCAAAATCAGTCTTTCTAATAAAAGCATGATTATCCCTTGTAGAAATAGATTTTTCTATAAGGGATTTTTCCGTTTAATAACTTAATTAAAAATGTATTTCTTCCTTATTATATATTAAACTTCGCACTCTTTTGGAAATGTTTACATAAGCGAGGTAAAACAAACAATAAAAAGATAACGCTTCCATCAATATTTCTACTATTAACTTGTCATATAGTCATCTTTTACTTTTGGATCTTCGATTGGGAGAAAATAACGACTCCTTACGATCTAACAATATGGATTGTTTCTACTATTTGTAGTCTTTTACTTTACTACCATTTTTAAAATCAAAAATCTAATAAATTAATATTAATTGCTAGTTCGTTATTGTTGATTATTTCTTCTTCATTTATGATTTTTTTTAGGTGTTGTTACTGATATTATCTTTGTAACTGTTAGTTCTATGAATTAAAAAGTTGGTCTTTTATTATATAAAAAAGAATGAACAAAATAAATATATATAGAAATTAGAGAAGTTGATTCCCATCAATATATATCTTCTCTAAGAATATCACTCTTTGTTAAAATATTTCCTTTTTTAACTTTTTAATCTTCCTAAATAAATTAATAAACGCATATAAATATATACAAACTAAAAACCCTACCATACCTTTATATAATCCTGATTCTGATACTCCAAGAAAACATAAGTAAAGCACTGGAATTAACATTACAAACATAATTGCAACGAACTGTATCAATTCAACAAGTTTTTGTATCTTCGTTTCTTTGTCTGAATAAATATCAGGTAACTCATTTTCCTCTTCTACTTCTTTACAAAAGTAATTCCACTTCGCAAAACTCGTTACATGTTTCCAACCACACATTTCATATATTTCGATATATTCTTTTTGTTTTTCTGTCGAATCTTTATACTCTAATCTAAAGTCCGCTTTATATACTACATCTTTTGGTTCTGTTTTCTTAAACGTATACAACAAATTATATCTTTGTAACGCCCAACCTTTTTGATGCATTTTCCGTAAAAAAACTTCTTCTTTTTCTAAACTCCATGCCATGAAAAATTTAAATACCTTCTTTGTCTCCATCTATCATTCACTCCCCTAATATACTATTTCCATTCCTTACAGATCTCTGCAATCTGTTATATTCTAGCTCTAACACTTCTCTACCAAACGACGTTAACTCATAGCACTTCTTTCTATCTGTAGAGGCAACTTCAACAATTAATTTTTCTTTAAGTAATTTCGTCGTATTCCCGTATAAAGTACCAGGACCGAGCTTTACTTCCCCATTTGTCATCTCTTCTACCATTTGCATAATTCCATATCCGTGCATTGGTTTCACTAGTGATAACAGTATGTAATATGTCCCCTCAGTTAACGGAATATATTTTTGCGCCTTCGCATTCATTATAACTACCTCCGATACATCGCCTTATGATATATCGGCTTGCGATACATCGTATATCGATATTATATAATCATATTCCAAAATATTCAAGATTAATTTAATAATTAAATATCCATTTCTTTGAATTAAAAAACCATACAAATTTTCTGAATAATTTGTTAAAATATAGAAATATTAGCTCTTTTATAATGAAAGGAATGGTACATATGATAAATAAATTGAAAGAAAACATCGGATCTGTGTTTGTTGGGAAAGAAAATGTTATTGATCTACTGCTCGTTTCACTTCTTGCTGATGGACATGTACTACTCGAAGACGTGCCTGGTACTGGGAAGACGTTACTGGCGAAAACCATTTCCAAAAGTATTGGTGGTAGTTTTTCTCGCGTTCAATTCACCCCTGATGTACTTCCAAGTGATGTAACAGGTATTGAATACTTCAACCCAAAAACAAGCGAATTCGAATTAAGAATTGGACCAGTTATGACAAACATTTTGCTAGCAGATGAAATTAACCGTGCAATGCCGAGAACGCAGTCGAGTTTGTTAGAAGCGATGGAAGAACAACAAGTGACGCTTGAGAAGCAGTCAACTCCTCTGCCGAAACCGTTCTTTGTTATTGCGACGCAAAACCCAATTGAATCACAAGGGACTTTCCCTCTTCCAGATGCACAGCTTGATCGCTTTTTAATGACGATTTCAATTGGTTATCCAACTCCTAAAGATGAGTTACAAATGATGCGACGTTTTCGGAACGATTTACCATTAGAAAGTGTCACATCTGTCATCTCATTAGAAGATATTTTAGAATCTCAAAAACGAGTAAAAGAAATATTTGTTTCGGAACCGTTAGAACATTACATTATTAAACTTGCTCATGCTACAAGAAATCATGATTATATCGCTAACGGTGTAAGCCCACGTGCCACATTAGCTTTAGTACGTGCTGTTCAAGCTTTAGCCTTTTTACATGGGAGAGAATATTGCACACCAGAAGATATACAATTGTTAGTTCCTTCTGTTTGGAATCACCGTATCGTCTTATCAATGGAAGGTGCATTACGTACGACAAAAAATGATATTATGCAAAGTATTTTAAAAGAAGTTGATGTACCCGTGGAGATTGAGCAAGCATGAATGGACAGCGCGTTGTAACTGTACCTTTATTTTTTCAACTTCATATTATTCAACTAACCGTTCCAATCGCGTTACTTTTCACATTCTTTTTCCCGCAACGAATGCTTATGTTTCTCTTTTTCTTCTATTATATATTTGCGATTTTTATTTATAAATATGTCGCTTTCATAGAGAAGAAGTTTCAAATCATAAATGAGAAACAAACTACACGGCTTTTTCCTGAGGAATCTGGACAGTTTTTTATTCATTTAAAAAATGGAGCCAGCATACCGCTCGTTAATGGTGTTTGTTACTTTCATTTAAATTCGTCCCTTATACCGCATAAAGAGCAAGGCATTGAACAAATATCAAAAACGTTATTCTCTTTCCCATTTTCACAACCTGCACATTCGGCACAAAAATGGGATTTAACATTAACCACTACGAAGCGTGGGGTGTTTCAAATTGAACAGTTTGAATGTGTATTAAAAGATCCATTTCATCTATTAACTGTACATTTACCTGTTTTTGATAAATTAAGGACTGAAATTATTGTGTATCCTTCTCCTAAAGAAGTAGCAGGTTTGCAAGAACTTCAGCAACTTTTAATCGGATCCTATCAAACGAATTTTTCTTTTTACAATGACGAAACATCTATTATAGGTGTAAAACGCTATGAACGTGAATCATTCCGTTCTATTCATTGGAAGGCATCTGCTAAAATGCAGGAATTACAAGCGAAGCAATATGAACCTGTAAAAAATTATAGTTGGACGATTTGTCTTTCTTTAGCTGCCGATCGTGGATTTGGTTGGAAAGATAATGTTGAAGATTTAATTTCATTCGCAACATACATTTGCCAATATGCAACGAAGCATCACATACCGTTTGAATTATTTATTAGTGTATTAGCAGAAGGTGGTGCATTACATTTATCGTTACATGAAGGGCAAACGCAATATGCAAAAGCTTTAGAAGAATTAGCCCGTATTTCAGATGATAGTACGTTACTTCCGAAACAAGGATTCCTTCATTATGTAACGAGAAAGAGAGAACGATCGTCTACAATGATATACATTGGTTTACAAAGAAATGAACTCCCTCTTCTCTCGCAGCCAACGTTTCTCATTACTAGTGAAGGGATGGTGGAATCGGTTGAAAACTTGGCTATATCACATTCATGATTTCATTCTGCTCCTCCTGCTTTCATTATTAACAGAAAGAGATGAACTAATTAGTATTGCAATATTTTTAACAACAGGCTATATTGGAGTATTTCTTATTCATAAATTTATGCAGAAAAAAACAACAGGATTTGTAATACTTTTAGTTCTTCAAATCGTTCTTTTCTCTTTATTTTTACCTTTTTCTCTTTTTGGCACAATCATATTACCACTATTTTTCTTTATCGTACATGTGGTCGGATCTGGATATCCAGTTCAAAAATCTTTAGGTGGTATTGTATGGTTTGTCGTTTCAGTTATATTTTATGCACCCTTTCCACCGTTGTGGAAACTATTAATGTTAGCCTTGCATCTTATGATTACATTTTGGTTAACCGGGGCAAATCGCAAACAACAACTATTACGTTTTGCTTCTATCATTACGATTGGCTTAATGAGTATATTAATTGTTCAAATATTTCCTTTCATTCGACTTATTTTTGGTTTTATAACGGAAGTAGTCGCATTAGGCGTCGGCTATGCTTTAATGCCATTAATTAAAGCAGCGGAATTAAAAGATACTGAAGATGTTTGGGCAAATAAAGGACATCTCTTAAAACCAAAAATTGAAGACGGAAAAAAAATTCCTGATTTTGATCCAATACTCATAAATAGCGCTACAATAATAGTCTGTACAGCTATCGCTATTTACGTCGTTTGGAAAATAGTAAAAAAACGAAAACATTTAAGTTTACCAAATATGCACGTCTTCGAATCTACTATCATTACTGATAAAGAAGGAATGAGCCAAAATCGTTTTAAACGAAATAAACCGCCACATAACGAAATTCGGAAGGAAATTTTTAAGCTAGAGAGTAAGTTAACCTCTCCTTTAAATAGAAAACGGGGAGAAACTGTTGAAACTTGGCTAGAAAGAATAAACGATGAAGAAGATGTAAATATTCAAAGTGATATTATTATAGATGCTTATAATACTGTGCGGTATTCAAATGGTGCAAACACTGTACTTCTACATGAATTTAAGAAAGAGATTCATAAGCTTTATGCATATCAAAAAAATTTGAAGAAACGAAAGAAATAACGTAACAAAAAGACTCCTATATTCATAGGAGTCTTTTTATACTTCTACGTTGCTTTTTAAATGGAAGCATTCTTCCCTGCTTCAATTTCTAATGACTCTTCATGCCACCAAAGTGTTTCTTCAGGATCTTCTTTAGCAATTTGGTGTGCTTCTTTTTTCGTTTCTACTGTAGGATATGAACCTTTTAGCGCACGCCCTGAAGTCGTAACGAATAGTACACTAAATACAACTAATCCAATAATACTTACACCTGCTAAATAAAATGCCGGTGCGAGCGGGTTACCAGTTGCATGAACTAAGTATGAACATACAAGCGGTGTTGTTCCACCGAATATCGATACAGAAATATTAAATGAGATCGAAAGTGCTCGATAACGTACATCAGTGAAAAAGAGTGATGGTAATAATGAAGGTAATGTTCCTTCATATACACTTAAGAAGAAACCTAATACGAAAATACCTGCAAATATAGCTGCAATATGTCCGTTACCTATTAGTAAAAATGCTGGAATTGCAAATACAGTTAAACCAAGTAAACCAATTTGCACAACGCGTTTATTACCAATTTTATCACTTAATTTACCGAAATATAGTGCTAGTGGAATCATAAGTGCCATCGTAATAGAAATAATTAATAAGCCTGTTGTTTCTTCGACTTTAAGTACTTGAGTTAGATAAGAAGGAATATACGAAAGAATCATATAATTCGTAATATTAAAGAAGGCGACAATTACTGTGCTTAATAAGAAGTCTTTTTTGTGATACTTAATAATGTCCATAAATGAAAATTGTTCATTGTCTTCAGATTCCTCTTGTGCTTTTTCCATCTCTTCAAAGATTGGAGATTCATCTAGATGACGGCGTAAGTATAAACCGACCAAACCAATTGGTGCAGCTACTAAGAACGGAATACGCCATCCCCAGCTGAGCATTTGCTCATCTGTTAACAATAACGTCAAAATGGTAACAATTACCGATGCAGCAATGTAACCTGAGAGTGTTCCAATTTCAAGACCACTACCGAGTATACCACGCTTTTTATCTGGAGAAGATTCTGCGATATAAACCATTGCTCCTGAATATTCGCCGCCTGTAGAGAAGCCTTGAATCATTCGGGCAACTAAAAGTAGTATTGGTGCCCATACACCAATTTGTTCATAGGTTGGTAGTAATGCGATGAATAATGTAGAAAGTGCCATTAAAATAATAGTAGTACTTAACACGATTTTTCGGCCGTACTTATCTCCTATTCTACCAAAGAATACACCTCCGATTGGTCGAACGAGAAAGGCTGCTGCAAATGTACCGAATGTAAGTACAAGTTGCAATCCACTATTATCAACACCTGAGAAGAATAATTGACTTAAAATTACCGCTAAATACGCGTATAATCCGAAGTCAAACCACTCCATTGCGTTCCCTATACCAGTAGCAATTACTGCTTTCCTGGCTTGTTTAGGATTGACAATATTAACGTCTTGAGGTTCAAAATTTAAATCATTATTTTGTTGCATATAATAAAACAGCTCCTTTTTTAATTTAACTTCTTTAAGCACACCTTCTCTTATTGAATAAAATTAATTCGAAGCACTTAAGGGAAATCAACGTCTCCTTGTCTGTTATTATTATTTCACATAATTAATTATTTGTCCAATTAAATGCTCTTTTTGTATAAATTTACACCCTATTTAACTTTTTATAAAATGAAGTTTAGGCTATATAATATATACCTTTACACTATAAATGAACCTTTCATTTATTTATATTTATAACGTTTCTATAATTGCTTCCTCTAACTTAGAAATCAGTAACTTTTACTAAAGACTTGCATATATTTAAAAAGTGAACTCATTGGCTCGAATTCTGTTTTATTACATTCAACTATAATATTATTGTAGTTTTAAAGGAGGCTGTTTTATGTTGGAAATAATCCTTTTACTTGCTACTGTTTCTTTTCTCTTAATTATTTCTGGATTTTTCATTACCTTAAAGCAATATAAAGAAATAAAAAATATAAAGACTATATTAACTACGAAAAAAGAAAATGAGAAAACTACATCCGAAAACTCAATCCCTATGCAATTAGACCTTAGCGTTCTCAATAATTTACTCGCTTCTGGAATAAATAAAGGTTCTAATTCAGGTAATGAAAATTCTAAATCTGATAAAACTAAATAGTCGTTACGTATATAATAAAATATACATCTCCTATTTTATCTAACCTTATTAATAACTACCTCTGATTAAAAAGGAGACTACTTATGTGTAAAAATCCGATTTCTATTATTATTCGTATACAGCATAACATAAGAGTTTTAACTGAAATTTTGAAAGCCTGTGAACAACTACAGCCTTTAGAAATCATCCTTACTATTAACGGATGTATCGATGATTCCATTGATATTGCACAATCTTACAATTGTAAAATTATCACGCTAGAAGAACCGACAGAATCAAATAATTGTTATGTAATTGGTGCCAAAAAAGCAAAGGGTAAGTACCTCTTATTTTTAGATGCAAATTACAATATCCACCCTTCCTTACTTAAACAATTTCTTCAACCATTACTAGATGAATCAGCTGACTTAGTATTAAACAATTTAGATGATTTTTTTTATCAAAAGCAAAAGCCAACTATAGAAATGATTTGGCAGCAAGTTACGAATCATTTTTTTCATCGTCCAGATTTACATGTTAACTCATTATTATTTCCTCCCTATGCAATAACAAAAGAAATTCTTGAAGCAATTACTCCAGAAAGTTTATTAAATCCGATATTAGCACAAATGAAAATTATTAAAAATAAATTTCGGATTAGCAATCATTTTAAAATTTCTATACCGCAAATTCCCTCCTTCCCCTCAAAACAACTCATTCGTTATCACCTAGAAGCAATTGAAAATTGGATAAATATATTACAAAATTCAAGAGGAAACTATACTGATAATAATCGAAGGCGAGATATTATTTTAGAACTTCAAAACGGCGAACAAAAAGCTATACCAAAAATAATTACAGGTAAAGAGTTTTATTCAAATACTTATGGAAATAAACAATTATCCATCATTATCCCTGTTCAAAATGAAGAAAAAACGATAGAATCTATCATTTTTGAGGTGCAGAAATTAAAACCTTTAGAAATCATCATTATTGTTAATGGATCAACAGATAAAACAGAGGAATTGGCGAAGAATTGCGGTGCAACAGTTATTACTTACAAAGAAGCACTCGGCATTGATACCGGACGTGCCGTTGGTGCATATTTTGCAAAAGGTGATATATTATTATTTATTGATGGTGATTTCTTAATTCCTAGTTCTGATTTATTACCATTTGTACAATCTATTCAAAATGGAACCGATTTAGCTTTAAATAAATTAGAGGACTACTACATGTATCGTCTTCCTTATACTATCGTGACTGCATGTAAGTATGCTGTTAATTTAGCATGTAATCGAAAAGATTTAGGTATGGGATCCACAATTGCTGTCCCTCATGCTTTTAGTCGAAAATGCATTGATATAATTGGATTTGATTCACTTCTTTCACCAACCTTAAGTCAAGTTAAAACAATTTTAGCAGGCTTGCATATACAAAAAGCCCATTCTGTCGACGTTGACAAGATAAATCGAGTTCGACCCAAAAAACACTTCTCTGAGGAAGGCCACCTTTCATTAGCAACACAGCAAATCATTGGTGATCATATAGAGGCAATTTCTTACCTCCTCGAACAAAAAGGAGACACTGAATGCTCTTAATTGTATATCCTTACGAACAGATAATATATAAATTCAATTTAAATATATAGCAAAATAAAAAAGATGGTTTGTAACCATCTTTTTTATTTTTACATTAGTTCAAAAGAAAAGTAGAAAGTAGGCTTTTCATTTCTTGATTTTCTTAAGAAGTTTGAAAAGAGAGGCTTGTTAATGAAGATACAACACTTAAATCATCGTTTAGTGTAATTGAGAAACATGCAACTAATGGTAAAGTAATTACAATTGATCCACTAGGACTAATTACAATTGTAGGACTTGTCCCACATGCACCCCCACAATCCACTACAGCGTCAATTCCACTACCAGGGGTAATTGTAATTTTAAGACATACATCAAAACAAACATTATTCGTAGTACATGCCATAACTCTCCCTCCTTTCTCTTAACAATATATGCAGTTAGTTAAATTCGGACACGACTCTCTTACTAAATTTTATAAATTAGATGTTATTTTACTATTAGGTTCCAAGAAAATTAACGTTTTATTAAACTATCTAAATCAACTAAAAAACTCAAATCATCCTTTACTGAAATAGAAACACATGCAATAAACGGTATTACATTAAAATTAGATGAACATTCATCATTGCACCTTACGAATATTTCTGCCCCACCATTTGGATTGACTTTAGTTTCTAAACAAATATTAAAACAACTTTTATTGATGCAAGACAAGATATTTCCTCCTTTCTTATATCCAATATCAATTTATTCAGAAATAAAAATATTGTTACAACTTTATTCACTCTTTACTTTCCATACATAAAATAAAAAAGATAAAAGCTCCTTCATATATATAAAGAAGCCTTTACCTTTTGGTTACTTGTTCATTTATTATCAGTCAGTGAAACATGCTCTTCACTTGTACCTAAGCTAAAAATAATAAAAATTTTTGATTTCAGTTTCATTACAATACTAAATATCGTTAAGTTGCATAAATGAAATGTTGAGGTTACTCATTCAATAGACAAATTTCCCTTTTAAAATAAATCTTTAAAACCCTTATTCTTCAATAAATACGAAAATCCTTCTAAATGATCCCCAGTAATTCTTAATACAGCTGGTGGATGTCCTATCGTGGCAAAATGCTCTTGTGGCCGAATACGATTAGGTTTCATTACATCTACAAAATGGACACATTCAACTTTATATCCTTCTAATATTGCCTTTACTTGCGCAACACACGCTGTGTGAAGTGTATCCCAGCCGATTCCCTCTAAACATTTTCTACTAATAGCATGGGGAACAGCAATTGTGGATCCCACTCCTAAATCTTTACGATTACAAGCAATATTCAACACATATTTATATAAATTTACAATATATAGAGGAAATCTAAGATTTAAATTTAAATCGTTTAAAGCCATATCAATCCCATTGGCAACAGCCTTTGTTAATGGGTGAAGATCTTTTGCTGGAATAGCAAAATCAGCATCAATAAAGAGAAGTATATCCCCTGTGGCTTCTTGTGCACCAATTGCCCGTCCTACATCGTGACCCAATGCTTCTTGATAAACAATTACTGTAGCTCCTAGTTGCTTAGCAATTGCTTCTGTTTGATCTGTTGATCCATTAATTACAACAATTATTTCTTTCGGTTCAATTTTTCTTGCCTCAAGAATAACTTCTTTAATCGTTGTTTCTTCATTTTGTGCTGGTATAATAATCGATAACTGTTTTCCATTATAAATAGAGGAATTCATTCCCCATCCTTTATGAAAAAGTGAATAATTCTTCTGTTTTTTTAGTTGCTCTATAATTTCTCTTTTTCTTCCTCCATCTGTATAGTTACCTCTACCATCTTTTCGTTGTAACCAACTCTCCAAAGCTTTTACGTTTTCTTTAATCTCACATACTTCTAATTTAGTTAATTTATTTTTATAGAAAGAGGTTTTGTTTGTGGGTATATTATTCAAGGAGGTGTTAGTGATAGCTGACGAGGATTGTAGTCGCCACCCTTTCTCAATAAAAGTTATTTGAGATAGAACGGGATTTTGCAAAGTGTCATATCCAATGTCCTCAATTGCTTTTTTTCTAATGGCATATGGCATAGATAACACCGAATCATATTTTAAATCCATGCGCCCCAATACATCGTTTACTATTTTTCTATACACCATAGCAATACTTGGCCATTCTACTCTCATCTTTTCAAAACATACGGAGTCTATGTTATTTAAGATTACATCCTGTTCCTTTTTTAGTAGCGGTTCTATAAATCGTTCTAATTCTACCGAAAAAATAACATCTTCTCCATTTAAAAATAAGACCACATCACCATTGGCGACTTTTGCCCCATGAACTGGTGCTTTCCATTTACTTTTCTCCTCAATCACAACAACGTTACTTTCAACAAATGTTGATATAGATTGTATCGCACTCATTCTATCATCAGATACAATAATAATTTCTAGTGGTTTTATATGCTGCACTTTATTTAAAATTTGATTCAATTTTGATTTATCTTCTCCTAAAACTATAACGACTGATAGGTCCACTTCTTTTTGTTCTTCTTTTACAGTCTGATTAGGTTTTACTTTTTTTATATATTCAATTGTTTCACTCTTACCTACAGCTGCATGCCCTGCTTTTTTATCAAAATATAAGTCAATTATAATTTGATTTACTTCCGTGTCTTTATCAAGTTGCTCTAATTCAGAAATAAATGGTAGCAAATGATTTTGCACATCAAATTCACACGCGAAATTTTGCAAAAAATAAATGTTCGGCACATATTTAATGTGATTAAAAAATTTCACAACATTAATTCTTTCACCAAATTTCTCCTCAACTTCTTCTCTTGATAAACCTGGATAAGATAAATCGAAAACTAAATTTACCGGTACAGGTATCCACTTTATTAAATTTGTTTGAGGATTATTAATGAAAGCTGTGGAACCTTTAACGAATCCAGCTAAAATTAAAGACATAAATCCTCCTCCAGAACTTCCATAAAACAAGACATTTTTTGAATCAACTTTTAACTTTATAAATAATATTTCTAGAATATTAGCTATATCTTGTAAATAAAATCTATTTAACTCTCCCTGTCCCCAACCTAAAGATAATTTTCCAAGATATAAAGTAGGATCATTATAATATATAACAGTATCTTCAAATTCATTCATCCAAGAATGTCGATGAAAAATAGGTGGACCAATTGGTTGTTCTTGAAACCCACCTGCTCCAGATCCAAAAACAATTGTGTTAGAAGCATTGGGCTTAATACGAATTAAAAATTCATACGTTACTTTATCCCAATTAACCTTGAGTATAAATGGCTCCGTAGTTTGAAAATCCATTTGCCATAATTGTTCATATGAAATGTTAATTATTTTATACTGGTCTAACAGTTTAATCACCCTTTCCATCCATTTCGAGTTGTTCTATCAAGTAAGAGAGAGCTTCAACATGATCACCAATTATTCTTAATACTGCTGGAGGATGTCCATTTTGACTTACATTTTCCTTTAAACGAATTCTATTCGGTTTTACAACATCAACATAATGAACACATTCTACCCTATATCCTTGTAATATAGCTTTTACTTGTGCAAGACTAGGGCATAGTAAAGTTTCCCACCCTATTGCATCTAAACATGATCTACTCATTGCATGTGGAATAGCTACTAATGATCCATTACTTAATTCTGGGCGATCATATGCTAAATTAAGCATATATTTTACAATATCAACAATATAAAAAGGCGGATTGAGCATTGGGTTCAAATCATTTAACGCTATGTCTATGCCATCTGAAACTGCTTTTGTAAAGTGATGTAAATCACTTCCTGAAACACTAAAATCACCATCAATAAATAAAAGAATATCTCCTGTAGCTTCAAGCGCTCCAATAGCACGTCCAACATTATGACCGAGTCGTTCGTTATATTTAATAATAGTAGCACCAAGTCTTTTAGCGATATTGGCCGTTTGATCTATCGAACCATTTACAACGACAATTATTTCTAGTGGTTCTATTTTTCTCGCCTCAAGTATTACTTGTTCTATAGTTTCCTCTTCATTTTGCACCGGTATAATGACAGAAAGTTGCTTCCCATCATAAATTGAAGAATGCATTCCCCACCCTTGATGATAGGAAGGGTATCGCTTACATTCACCTAGTTTTTGAACAATATCTCTTCTTTTTCCTGCATCAGTAAACCCTACTCTTTTTCCCTTTTTCTCTATCCATTTAGAAATACCGATTAAATATTTTCCCAATTTCTCCTTTTCATTTTCTGACAATTCTTTTTTAACTAAATACCCTTCCTCTTCTAACGTTTCATCTCTAGATAACGTTTTTATTGCATATTGATCGTTAATCCGCCATCCTTGATCCACTATGTTCATATGAGCTAGAACGATATTTTTCATATAATCAAAGCCGATATTTACTACTACTTCCTTCGCAAGTGCATATGGTAATGAAAGTATTGAATTGCTTTTTAAATCTGGTCGACTTAAAATTTCATTTAACATTTTTCTCCATACAATATCCATATTTGGACATTTACCAACTTCTACAAATTTATCTATTTTGTTTAATACTACATCAGCCTGATTTGTAACAACTGGTTCAATAAATTTCTTCATCTCATTTGTAGATATTGAAAAATTACTATCTACAAATAACAAAACATCTCCTTTTGCTGCCTTTACAGAAGCTTCATACCCCTCATAATACGTACTATATTTATCCATCAAAACAATATGGCATTTATTTTTCTTTGCTATTTCATACAAATTTCTTCTATCGTTAGGAACTAAAATTATAATTTCAAGAGGATTTAGCTTCCATATAGATTGAATTGACTCTTCTAATATTTGCTCTCTTTCACTATACAAAATAATAACCGTTAACGATTTCATTACACGCCCCCTTTACACATCATGTGACATAAAGTGAAACTTTAATCAGTGGGGGTTTTCTTCATCCCCCACTGATTATTAGCCCTCACCAATCGGACTTTAATGGGCAGCCCCGACCCCCACCTAAATTCTTTGCTTTCACTAAATTTTGAGGTGGGGTCTTACCGCCCATTAAAGCGGGATAAAATATTAAGTATTACCATTTCCTATGAATTTGCTACTTTATTAACATATTCAAAAGTGAATTATACTGTGTAAAAACAATCGTCTATTTTTGAAAATATAAGTTCTACACTCGTTCCCTTCCTCTTATCATTATTTGTTACAACTCTCACCATTTAAAAACAAAAAAAGCCCTAATTTCTTTAGGACTGTTTTAAACTAATTTATTTACATTATTAATTTTATATACTATCTTTTTCCATGTTATACCTCTATCCGTTGTAGTAAATATTTCTTTTTTATTACACGCCCAACCTTTACGCCGATTAAAAAAATGTAAACAAAATACATTTTTCAACAATGGATTACTTGATACCTTTATCCATTTTGCTCCTTTTTTTATTATTTGATATACACTTCCATGTTCACTATTTATAACCCAGCCATAATAGGAACTAAAAAAAGAAACAGCCGCTTTACTAGTATTTATTGTTTTATTTGAAATATGCCACGAATTCCCCTTATCAAATGAGTAATTCATTAAAAATACATCATTATTCATTTTAGTTGGTATTACTAACAAGTTATTTTTATAGATTGCTTTATAAGCCATAGAAGTCTCATTATTACTTCCTTCAAGACTTGGAATATCTTTTATAGGCTGCCAATTTACCCCGCCATCTATTGTTTTAAATACCGCTGATGTTTCATATTGTTTGTGCAATGAAATAAATCCAACTAACTCGTTTATAAATGTTATTCCTGAAATACTATCACTAATACTTATATTTTTAATTACTTTCCATACTCTCCCTTTCGTTTTCATGTAGTATAAATTATGTTCAAATTTATTTGATGCAAGCTTTCTAGACAATACAATCCATATACTATCCATATTGGTGGCATGCAATTGTACTTGAATATCAGTCGATTTCTCCCACTCTTCTTCAATTGGTAATATAAACTCACTCCATCTTTCCCCTCTATTAACTGTATAAAATATAGCGGGCAATAAATCATCATTAGTTTTTGTTAAACCATATGCCCAAGAGCTTCGAGCATTTATTGGATATCCAAATAATATAATTGAATTTAGAGGATTAACAACTTCCCATTCTACTCCTCCGTTTCGAGTATATAAGATAGCTTGCTTTTTATTTGTATATTGAATACCAGCCCACCCAAATCTATCAGTTCGCATTTGTAAAGAAGTAAATTGAATATCATTATTTTTCAATATATCACCTCATTCTTATCATATATATATATTCGTATGCTATTATTTTCAAAACGTTCTATCATTAGTTGTTAGTACCACTCGTTTTATCTACTATCTTTACACATTTACTTTCTCTTTTCCTCACCAACCAAATATCAATAAATAATGTATCAAATCTAATAAAGTTCCTTTTATTTTTTCATTCTCATTTCATAACGACTGTATTTCACAAAATTCTACTATAAAAAATGCACCCCAATTGTAAAACTATTTCTAACAATTAGAGTGCACTTTATATAAAATATAGCTTTAATTTTTAAGCACTTACTACAGCAGCAACTTTATCTAAACAAATAATAAACTGATTAATAAATGCGTCAATTTCCTCTTTCGTAATAATATACGGCGGAAGTAATCGAATAATATTCCCTTGTGTTACATCGACTAACATTCCTTTATTCATTAGCTCAATCTGTAATTTCTTCACATTTTCATACGTATCATTCAGACTAATTCCAAACATCATGCCAGCATGACGTACTTCCTGAATATAATAAGAATTTTCTTTCTGAATTTCTTGTAATTTATCATTTAAATATAGTGACGTTTCATACGCTTCTTGCATTAAACCATCGTCAATCAATGTGTTTAATACAGTTAACCCTAAAGCCGTTCCCATAGATGAATGAGCAAACGTTGTACCGTGATCTCCAGGTGCAAATACATCACATAACTTTTCACCTACAATAATTCCTCCTAGCGGTATCCCGCCTCCTGCTCCTTTACCAATTTGAATAATGTCCGGTGTAATATTAAAATTTTGATAAGCAAATAGTTTTCCCGTTCTACCCATACCACTTTGAACTTCATCAACGACAAGAAGTACATTATATTTTTCACATAAATATTGAATACCATGTAAATATTCACTTGATAAAGGATAAATCCCCCCACTTCCTAAAACAGGCTCTAGCATAATCGCAATTGGGTTCTCTTTAATAATGGTCTCTTCTAATTGGTCTATATTTTCGCGCTCTACTTCATATACAGGAATAGATGTTTTAGGGAAATTTTGATATACCTTTTCTTGTCTCGTAAAATGTAGTGCCCCTAACGTCCTCCCGTGAAAACTATCTTTTAACACAACTACTCCATCACGTTCTTCATTCGCAATAGTTCTATATTTATCAATTAATTTTAATGTCGTTTCTGTCGCTTCCGTACCAGAGTTTGTAAAAAAGACTTTTCCGCTTTTTAAAGTACACTCTACTAATTTCTTTGCATACTCAATTGCAACTGGGTTTAAGAAATGAAACGGTAAATGCAACGATTTCGCAACTTGCTCCATTGTCGTTTGTACAATTTTAGGATGATTGTATCCTAATACATTTACTCCTACGCCAGAAAATAAATCTAAATACTCTTTACCATCTACATCATATAGATTACATCCTTCTCCTCTTTCCATTGCAACCTCTGTACGACAATATGTAGACACCATATATTCTTTATCTAATTGAAACCAATCCGACATGTTAAATTCCTCCTAGTTATTTTTCCTTTTTTAACGTTCATTCTCTATATAATCGTTTATAAATTAAGTTTTAAGATTGAAATTTTAATAGTGGTTTTCTTCCACATTTTTATTAAAACGTGTGCTTTCTCTTCCCGATATTCATTTTTCCATAATTTCTTCTATTTCAACAGGTCCACTACATATGTGTTTTTTTCATCTAGCGGTATGTTACTGCTTTGAACTTTGCATGTCATACATAATTGGGACTATAAAATCATATTTAGTAACAATCGACGAAAAAATTTGGAGGCTATATCGATGAATGAAAAACATGATAAATATAAAAAAGATTTATTAGATGAAGACTTTAATAAACATCGAGAACTTACTGAACCAGCTAAATTCCACTCTCAAACAGTTGGTTTACGTGGCCCCGTACTAGAACAAGATAGTGTACTGCATGAGTCATTACAACAATTTATTCATGAAAAAATTTTAGAAAGGCCTGTTCATGTAAAAGGATTTGGTGCGTTCGGTTATTTTCAAACGATATATTCGATGTCTGAACATACTAAATTAAGTTTTTTACAAAATTCTAATGAGAAAGTTCCTGTTATGGTTCGATTTTCGTTAGCTGTTAGTACGAAAGGAACACCGGATACTGCTAGAAATGTACGCGGTTTTTCTACAAAATTTTATTCAAAAGAAGGAATTTTTGACCTTTTATGTAATCACATTCCTGTTTTTTCTGTTCGTGATCCAATGCGTTTCCCTGAAACGATTCAAGCATTATTGCCTTCACCTAAAAATAACTTAATAGACCCGAATAGATTTTGGAATTTTGTCGCTAAAGCACCTGAATCGATTCATTTTGTTGTCCGTTTATACTCTAATAATGGTACGACCAAAAGTCTTCGCCACATTCCAGGACATAGTGTTAATACATATGTATGGAGAAATGCGGAAGGTAATCGAAAGTATGTAAAGTATCATTGGTACCCATTTGAAGGTGTACAGTACATTACTAGTAAAGAAGCAATTAAATTAGCTGCTGAAAATCCTGATTATAGCGGGAAAGATTTATATGATGCTATTAAAAATGGTAAACCAGTGGAGTATGGTTTATACGTCCAGCTCATGGATCCGAAAGATGAAGCGCACCTATCTTATGATCCTTTAGATGACACAAAAGTATGGGATGAACAGACGTATCCTCTCATACCAGTCGGGAAAATGGTATTAAATAAAAATCCTGAAAATTTTATGGAACAAGTAGAAAAGGTCGCATTCTCTCCTTCTAATTTACTGGATGGTGCAGAACTATCAGATGATAAAATGCTGCAAGGGCGCGCTAACATTTACAGTGATTCACAAAGAAGAAGAATTGGTCCAGAATTTCGCAAATTAACGATTAACCAGCAGCAAGATTGGACACCTGCTAATCAAATTACAACCGGTGAAGGAAGGTACGTTGAAGGTAAACTTGAAAGAACTTCTATAACGAAACAGGATGACTTTACGCAGGCTGGTGAATTTTATACGAAGTTACAGCCGATAGAAAAAGAACATCTCGCTGAAAACTTAGCTAGTGATTTAAAAGTTATATCCGATGATATCAGAAAGGTCGTTTTAGGGTATTTTCATAAAGTGTCTGCTGATTTAGCTGCAAAGATTGAGAGTGCGTTGCAAAAGATTTAAGCATATAAAAAACGTCATTTTAATGTTTAAAATAACGTTTTTTATAGAAAAATTACTAATAAAATTTATTGTCTCGTTTATAAATTATTAAAGATAGATTCTCCTGTAAGATTTTCGTTATTTCATTTTATATTATGATACTCATTTTTCTTTTTCATATAATCTTTTTCACATTGCAACGGCTTGAATTTCACTTTTTTCCCTTTCTTCTTTGTCGTTTTTATAACGAGCCATTCCCCTTTTTCAACGTCTAGTTTTAGGCGTTTCATTACATTGATATTATCTTTTTCTTTATAAAGTAAAAATGCTTCTTGCGCCCTCACAAATAGGCTGGGCTGTTCGCTAAATCCACCACTATCATAAATTTTAGTTAGCGAAGTATAATAAGAATCATTTTCCTTTCCACCATACATCAAATGAGCAGCCTCCAGATCTCTTTTACTTACTTCCCAAAAACTATGTTCATCAATATTTAAATTAAATGTGGATTTAATGTCCTGTATTATATTCTTCACATACTTTTCATCTCTAACTTTTCTTTCTTCGAGACAATCCGAAGATAACTCTGGTGCATCTGATTGGGAATGTACAACGTGTTGTATCGATACACACAGAATAAATACGCTTAAAATGTAAAATATTTTTTTCATATTTACATATCACCTCAAATGATTTAGATACTATATCATTTGAGGCTTACAATATTCTTATGCTAATAAAAGGAAAGATCCTATAAAATAAAATTTTTATAGGATCTTTCCTTTTAATATTGCTTTATCAAATTCACGGGCGAGGCAACTACCTTACTACTTTTCACATCATATAATCCTATAGGTGTTACTCGTACAAAAGGCAAGTGCGTCGCAGAAAAGAATAAAATTGTAAATGCTGGATCATCATACGCGTAGCCACGCTCTTGTAGTAATTTCACCATCTGTTTCTCTTCCTGTATTAATTCTCTCATTTTTAAATTAGACATAATCCCGAGCAATGGTAATGCTATTTCGTGTAACACTTCATTGTTTTCTGCTATGACCATTCCACCACCGAGCTCTTTTACTCTACGAAAAGCTGTAAGCATATCTTCTTTTCTTTTTCCTATAAGAATGATGTCACCTGTACCAGAATAAGAGCTAGCAAGCCCCCCTAGTTCTTTTGCAAAACCTTTCACAGCTGTATTCACTTGCCAACCGCCATCACGAGCAATCATCATAAGGAAACATTCATCATGATCTGTGGACAATTCATCACAGTCTATATTGATTTCACTAGTGTATGGTTTTGTAATAACGTTATTTAATAAGTGTATCCCCGTTTTATTAGAGAAAATCATATCCTCTTTTTCTATTGACCAATCTAGTGATAATGGAGTTACTTTATGTTTACTCCAGTCTATATGTAATGCCTCATGTGTATTTACACCGTCACGCTTCACCCATTTCCCCTTTGCAATTACACTTATTGGAACCGGGTTTTCTTTACTTTCCAAAATATTAATATTAGCAATTCTACCTGTCGCAATTGAACCATGTAGATGTTCCATATTGTAATAACGAGCGATATTATAGCTTGCCATATGATAAGCATCTATTATTGGCACTCCTTGTTTTATCGCGGTAGCTATCATTACATTTGTCATTCCATTTTCATAGAACGAAGGATGTGAACCGTCTGTCGTAAGAATAAATCTATCAAACTGCTTTACTCCTAGTTCCAGCAATTCTTTCAGTAACACTTCTAAATCTGGACGGATTGAAGAATTTCTTAGGGAAACCGTGTAACCTTGCATAAGACGAGCAAAAGCTTCCTGTCCTGTCATCGCCTCATGATCACAATCTGTACCTAACAGTTTTAACTTTGCTAAAGTCGTTTCAGATGCTCCTGGAAAATATCCTTCTACTTTTTTATGTAATCGTTTCGTTTCCTGCACCCAATGTAGCATTTCATCATCGCCATGTAATAACTTTGGCCACGCTGTTAGCTCACCGCCTTGAAGAACTGCTTTATGCTTTAGCCACTCTATTATTTCTTCACAATTAAATAAAGATTCCCCGTTTTGCAATTCAGTCTGTCCATCGAAACGACACCACCAATACATACTTGCTGGAATCTTTTCAAATTCATCTAATAAACAAAATGCTTCTTCACGTTGTAATGTGAAAAATAAAGTTAAATTATCATTAATAAAAGTAGTCGTCCCAAATTGCATCGCATAATTCGCTAACGTTTCTGGATTATATAATTGATACGGATGTGCATGCGGTTCTATGTAACCGGGTACGACATACTTTCCTTCACAATCAATGACTTCGCATCCTTGTAGTTGCACTGGTAGTTTTTCTCCTACATAAATAATACGATCATCATAGATCCAAATATGTGCTTGCATCCACTCGCGTATATAGGAATTTAAATAAGTTGCATTTTTCAATAAAATGTGTGGACTTCTTGTGCCGTCTATTACTTCAACATGTTCTCTTAATTGCTTGTTACTCCATCTAAACTGATTTTCTCCCAATGAATTTCACTCCACATCTAGTTACATTATTTATTAAAATAAAAATAATTAACAAACTAAAGTATTATCCATTCATAACTCCCCTGTATAACCCCTATCCCCTTCATTATATGGAATGATTGTAAAAATAACAATTTTCAGAATCAAAAACACACCTCTTTGCTCAACAATAAAAAAGGATGTCGTGTAACTGACATCCTTTTTATTGTTGAATTACACTTGATGTCATACTAGGAATGCTAATACTGTCCTTTACAACAGAATGCTATTCGCTTTCTTTTCATCTATTTCTTAAATTCAATTTGCATCATTTTATTAAACTGCGGAACAATATCGACCCCACCTATAGAGTTGAGACTGATAGCCAATGTATGTTTGCCTCCAATTACTCCCCCAGCAAAAGTTGTAAATCCAGGAATTCCTCCTCCATGCCCCCAAACTGAAACACCGTTTGGAAGTTTAGTCTCATAGATTCCAAGACCGTATGCGTCACCAACCCCTTTTCCTTCTACAGGAACTGTAGTAAGCATTTCTTTTAGCTCGCGTTCCTTCAGTAACTTACCACCGAGTAAAGATGAAAAGAACTTATTTAAATCATCCGCATTAGAAATCATATCTCCAGCTGCATTAGCTAAACTCGGATTATAATAAGTAATATCTTTCAACTCGCCTGTTCCTTCCATTTTCACATATCCACGAGCATGATTCTTTCCTGGGATGACGGGTGAATTTCCTGGTAAAAACGTATTTGATAGGTCCAAAGGTTCAATAATTCGCTTTTCGATTTCTTCCGCATAACTATTTCCAGTTATTTTTTCAATAAGCATTCCTAGTATTACGTATCCTGTGTTTGAATACAACCAGTCTTTACCCGGCGAAAAATCTGGAGGCAGCGAAAGGCCTATTTTCACTATTTCTTCTGCTGTATACGTTTTTTTCGAATTCATTATGTCCGCGTCTTTTGACTTTAAGTATTCAGCGATACCACTCGTATGATTCAAAAGTTGTCGTATCGTAATTTGATTACCATCATACCCATTTCCTTGCACAAGACCCGGTAGCCACTTTTCAATTGGATCATCAAGTTGTAAGCGATTTTCTCCTACTAATTGAAGAATAGTCGTGGCAGTAAACGACTTCGTCACACTACCAATCCGAAAGCGATAATCCGAATTCATCGGTTTCTTTGTACTTAAGTCCGCCACGCCAGCAGTAAAACTACTAGTTTTTCCGTTATTAGACGCCTTAGCTAATATTCCTACAGCACCAAGCTGTACTGTTTCCTGCATTACTTGTTTCCAGCCATTACGATTCTTTTGATCATGTACTTGTGACGAACTAGAAATATTTTGAGTTGACTCTGCAGTCACAGTAAAACCAGGTGTGAATAGAGCAGTACCCGCTAATAAAACTGCAAAACTTGCTAACTTAATTGAATTACATTTTTTCATAAGGCTTTCTCTCCTCCATTAATATCGGATTGATTCAAGCTATACTTTCATCCTATATGATAAATCTCTCTTTTTTCTTATCCATTCCTTACGAAATACTTACTTTCAAAATTTGGCGACCAGATGAGAAAAAATTATGTATGGAAATAAAAAAAGAACGTGTTTTCATTTATAAACACGTTCTTTTAAGCACTCTATTAACTTTTACCATCCTGCACTAGCGTTCATACCATTTCCTATAATAGTAAGAAGTAGTGGCCACAGTACTGGTACTAACGTAAGAAATAGATTAAACAGTATAAGTATTCTATATCTTCCAGGAATATTATAATTTTTACGATTAACAAATAATACAAAAACTAACAATATTATGGTCGTTACAAACAAAAGTAACACTAACAACCAATACCAAACCATTAAACTGAGACTCCATGGCTGTAATAGCTCGTGTACAATACCAAAGGTGATTCCCAATACTGCAAAACTAAAGGTAGTAATTGTTGCTTTGATAAACAATTTACTCGTTTTTTTATCGTATGTATACTTACAATATAAATCTATTATCGTGTATAAAGATAAAAATGCCATTAATACACCTATCCAAGACAATAACCAGTCTCCGCCTCCTCTAACTACCATAAACAGAAACCAACACATCCCTGCTGCAGAAAAAATAAAGGAAAGGAGTATGTTTTTCAATACCGGTTTCATTCTGTTTTCACACCCTTACAAAAATTTAAAAATAAATAATAATTTCTTATTTACATGCTACTAGTAATTGTTTTATCTCTTTTTCATTCTATATTGATGTAGTGAAGATAACTCCACAAAAAATGTAACGAGCAATACTCTATTAAGACAACCCATTTCCATTAGTATTGATATAAAAAAGTAAGTATACATTACCATATAATTAAATATAAGTAAATAAAATTAATTATATGGTAATTTTATTTACTTATATTAATGTCACCCTTTACCGTCTCGCTCTATCCATCGTACAGTCTTCTCTACATCTAAATCCGTATACGTCTTTTCACCATAACGAACAGACTCATATATCGAAATAATATCTCTCGTTCTACAAATTCTCGTTAACCATTGTTGCATCGTTTCATAAGACCTTCTTTGTTCGTGAAATGGTAATGTTCTTTCCCATTCAACTAACGTTTTCCTTATCGTATCTTTAGGTAACGGCTGTTCAAACTGATGCTTCACTTTCTTGTTCTTTTCGGTTCTATCCGTATTTTCCTTTGTTATCGATTGTTTATCCTGTTCTATTTCTGATTTTGTTACCTTTTTCCTCATTAATTTATAAAAAGCATATAGAATAACTAATGCAATAATTACATAAAAAACGACACTAATCCATGCATTTGAAAGAACAGAAAACACATCAGTCCATGAATTTTTTCGTACAAAAAGTGGAATTTCCCTATATATTTTTGTTCTTGTATCTACAACTCCTATTTCTTCATCTATAATTCTTTCAGGTTCATCAAACTGTGCGTCTACACTAGTAAAATCATAATTTCTTTCCGATATTGTCTCCGTCTTACTAGAAAAAAGCCCATTTACTATGTCTTGTACATGCACAACACCTTGTGATAACGTTATCGCACTAACCGTAAAGAAAAGTAGTATTAATACTCTAACACTCCACAACTTTACTTTCACATGTCTCTCTTTATTAGCCATGACATAAACCCCTTCTTATTCTTTAATTACGACCCATTTATTCGTTCTACTGTATTTCCTTGGGGAAGTACCAAGAATTAAAGGAACCGCATCTAATTCCTTTCGCCGAAATCCAGCTGTGTAAAAATAAGAAGAAGTTATAGGTGTATCTTGATCCGATATTGAGGCAAGTACCTTTAATACATTTTGCAAATGTTTCCGATTATCCCCATTTTTTATATGTAGCAAACCATTATCTTTCACACTATTAATCCATACTTCAAACGAACAGTTTTGCATAAGAAGTTGTTTACATATGCCTGCTGTTAATTCAATTAATTCTTCTATATCATTTCGCAATGAAACGCCACTTTTATTTTGCAAATTGAGATAAATCGCATATTTATCTGATTGTGTTCGCTCGTACTTTTTCGCAGTTATCGTCCCTGTTTTCGCCGTTGCACTCCAGTGGATGGAACGAAAATCTTCATTTTCATAAGACTTCACTCCCATTACTTTCGTTTCATCATATAAGGGTGATGACATCGCTTTTCGAAATCCTCGTGACCATTCTTGTAATTCAGGAACTTGTATTTTCAGAACAGCTGGTAAGACTAAATAAGAGGGCGTATCAACTAGTTTATATGTTATATGGTTCGTTATGAATCCAAAGGGATCCGTAATGACAATTTCAACTTCTTCCCATTTCGCAATTCCTCTTTTTAACGCTACAGCTTGCAAATCAAATGAAACTGACTCTCTTCCTTTTATATTAAAATTCATATAATAATTTGAACCTGTATTCGTATTTTTGTTTATTTCATCATGATTCCAAGTTAGCTTATTTTCACATTTAAATCGAAATACGATATTGAAAATAGGGAATAACGACTTGTTTGAAATTTTTATTTTGCACATATTCGCTTCACCTATAAAAACGTTTGAATTCCCTTGACTGTATTCCCATTCAACACGAGATACTTTACGTATGTACACATGCATCGCACCTATTAAAATTACATACAAAAATACGAGAGATAATATAAGTAGATTACTTGAAAATACACATAAAATAACGGCTACAACTGACATAACTCCTATTACGAAAGGCTCCGCTAAAGGTGTATACACAAGCTGTTGATTCATCGTACATTCTCCACTGGCACACTAATCGTATGAAGAATTTCTTTCATAATTTGTTCTTTCGTCGTTTTCATCTCTCCCTCAATCGTTAACGTTAAACGATGAGCACAAACGGATGCAGCGAGCGTCTTAATATCATCTGGCGTACAGTAATCTCTTTCATTTAATATTGCCCGTGCTTGAATTGCTCTCATAAATGCCAACGTTCCCCGAGGGCTTACACCAATTTCAATTAACTCATGGTTACGAGTTGCTTCAATAATTTCAAGGAGATAATCTTGCACATCATTCCCCACTAACACTTCTCTTGCACGCTTTTGCATCGTAATAATTTCTTCACTTGAAATAATAGAATGTAACGTTTCTAATGGATCATTCATTTGAAACCGATTCATCATTTCCTTTTCAGCTTCTCCCCTAGGATAACCTTGGCGTATTGTGAGTAAAAACCGGTCTAACTGAGCATCTGGTAACGGAAATGTGCCGGCTGATTCGAGTGGATTTTGCGTTGCTATAACTAAAAAAGGTTCTGGTAATGAATGTGTCTGTTTCGCAATTGTAACAGTACGCTCTTCCATAACCTCAAGTAACGAAGATTGTGTTCTCGGTACAGCTCGATTAATTTCATCCACTAATACGATATTTGCAAAAATAGGACCTAACCTCGTTTTAAAATCCGATTCCTTCACATCAAAATATTCAAGACCAATAACATCTCCAGGCAAAGTATCCGCTGTAAATTGTATTCTTTGAAATTTAGCGTCCACACTTTTAGCCAAGCTTTTCGCTAACGTTGTTTTTCCTGTCCCAGGTACATCTTCTAATAAAATATGCCTCCTTGCTATAGGAGCTATAGCTGCCAGTTCAATCGATTCATCTTTTCCTATAATAACTTTCGAAATATTATTAGTAATCTTCTTTAATGTACTCATATAGTATCTACCACCTTTAAATTATCTAAAAATTAAGAATATATTTTTTCCAAATTATAACATGTAATTCGAAGATGAAATAGAGTGAAAATGAATCTTTTATTTTTTCTTCATTGCACGCAAAAAAGCACCTTATTGTCGTATGTTGACAATAAGGTGCTTAACTCACGTAATTTTCATATTGGGTATTTAACACCTTATATACATTCACTATCTTTCTATTTCACTCCAAATATCAATATCACTTTCATTTAAAATCAATTTAATTTCGTCTTTCTCAAAAACTACTAAATAATTATACGGTAAAGCTAGTACTTGAATAATTGCAGGTTTCATTTTTAATAATTCGTAGGCGTATATGGTCTCTAATTCTCCTGATACTTCTTCATTAATAGGACCTATATACCAACCCGAATCACCTTTATCACAACCACTAGATCTTTGTAAATAAAGCCCTTCTTGTTGCAACACATTTTTCGCTATCCCAACCTCTCTAGCTGCAGCAATATTGTCTTCCTGCTCTTGTAAGTTCAATTGTTGTTCTTGCAAAGTAAATTGTTTCATCTTGGTTTGCCAGCTTGTACTTCTATAATCTCTTGAGTTCGTCTCATTGTTTCTTTAAAGAATCGACATTGATTTCTATTAGATATCCTAAGTACACTCATACTCTCATCTGCCTCTTATTCTTGCAACCAATTTCGTGCCACTGATGAACACCCTTTACAGGTGTTAAAAACATAGAAAAACCTTGAAAAGCATGTATGCCAATCAAGGTCTCAGTTTATATACCACCTATTATTTACATATTCCACTTTCCCATACTCTTTTTCCGTCAGTTAAAAACACTGCACTTGGCGGATCATCATAGAGAGAAATTTCAACCAATGAACTTTTTTCTTGTATCAACCAATTATATACAATACCTTCGTTAGTAGAAGGTTGAGATAAAATATGATTTACTTGAAATGCTGTTGCATAATATTCTGCGTATGCGGGGTCATCATCATCTAATCCATTGTCTGTCTCATAAAATGTGTCTGTTTTGCCTATAATTCTCAACCCACTGTTCCACTCTAATATGATTTCTACACCTTCATGCTCTGTTAATGTTTTAAATAAAGAATCTGCTTCCATAGACATCCTCTTTCTTAATTTTATTCTGATGGTTTTGCTGGTACTATATGGGCACCATCTTTTCCATAATGTATCATTCCTCTATTAGTCTCTATATATTGTCCGGTCACAGTGTCATAGTATTTACCTATTGGTTTACCAAAGTCCACTCTTTCTTTATTTTTGGTAACAGTGGTTCCTTTTCCGGCAAACTTATCAAGCAATTCTTGCGCTATTTTATTATCACCATAGAAAATGCTCTTATTTTTTCCATTTGCTAATTCTTGTTTATAGTTCGGTGTATCAGGAATATGCTTTTCTTGAGCTCCTGCTTTCACTTTTATTGGATAACCATTTACTTCACGGTATGGACCTTTAGGTACAGAATCTTTTCCATAAGAAGGTATTCGATTACTCGCACCCTTACCCCCACCAGAAGACTGAATTTTTTGAATAGTACCCTTAGTATTTTGAATCGATTTATCCCATACAAATCCACCATGTGCAAAAAGACTAGCCCCAGCAGCTGTTGCTGCTATATCTAATGGGATAACAATTGGTGACGCTAACCCGCCAGTTCCTACTTCTGCCACGATAGTTAAGAAATTAGATCCGCCTATGAGCGAGATACCTTCAAACATTTCTACAATGGACCAGACTATTGATATAACATTTCCAGCCAACCTTCCAGCTTGGTAAGTTGTCTTACTTTCTAATTTATCATTCTCATGTGGTTGTAGTCCAAAAAAGTTTTCTAGTGCTGCATCACCAGCACCTTGAAAAAATTCGATAACTCCATGCAAAAACGTTTGCGCATAAATGGCTGTTTTTTCATGCCATGATCTATTGTCTTCCTGCTCTTGTAAGTTAAATTGTTGTTTTTGCAAAGTAATTTGTTTCATCTCGGTTTGACGAGCTGTTTCTTCTATAATCCCCTGAATCGAACTCACCCAATCCATATTCAACCCTTGTGTACTAAACGTACCACTCACAGGACTAAATCCTTTCCCACTTTGCACTTCAGCGAGTCCGGCTGTGATGCTAGCTGCTAATTGGAGAGCGGTGCTGTAGTTGTTGCTGGATGAATGATTGAATTCATATAGACGCTCTAGTTTTTCTTCTAGTTTTTTTCTCATTGTACCTAATACCGTTACAATTGCACCTACTCCGGGCATTGGTGTAAGTACTTCTATTGCTTCTATACTTGTAATCGATTGATTGGCATGTCTCGTAGAGTAAACTGCTACGATAATCCAGTCGTTGAAAACTTCTTCATATCATGAAAGAGAATTGTGGAAGCACTTCATCATTTGAAACTTTTGTTTTGGTATTTTTGAATATATAATTCACCGTACCAAATATTGTAATTCCGAAATAAAAAGCACTTGTTGCTTTTAGTCGGCAATCAAGTGCTTTAAGTTAATCTGTTTATTAAGTAGGATTATTTGGGGAAATTTCCAATTAACTTTACAATATCTTTAAAACTTACGAATTCATTAGTTTCATGTTTATTCCATTTATTTATATTCTTAGCCCACTAATAGCTATCTCGCCTAGTTATTGTTCTTATATTCAAAAGAATTACCTCTCTTCTTTGCACAAATATAAGTATTGGCCAAACTTAGGGAATGCATCCCAATTTCTAGATACATCATCTTTTATCTCTCGCTCTTCTACTTCTCCAGTTTTAGAATCTTTTTGCTCCATAGCAATATGACCATTTTCTTGATACCCCAAAATCATACTTTTTAACTGTGTATCCCCGTCATATTCCCAATACATTATTGTCCTTAGGAATAGTCTATTATCTTCTTTAACAATAAAATCGTAGTGTAAATATTTACGAAGAAAATCATCAAAAAAACTTACCGATACCCATTTCTCAGTGACATTTACTAAATACTTTGGCTGCTCTCCATCACTAAGAACAGCAGTATAAGAATGACGATTTTCATGAAGTGTCTTGGCTGCATTCTCATCAATAATATTCCAAGGCTTCTTTTTTATATTAGACCACTTATCACAATAATAAATTCCCATTAATTATACACCTTCCCATTAATATCACGAATAATAATCCCTTTCTCATTCGCCTCTTCAATAATTTTTTGTGGAACTGGCTTTGTTTGTACAGGGATTTCCAAAATTAACTCTCCATCTAGTCGACCACCTTTTAAAGCATTAGGATTAAATTTGCCTGAAGAAATTTCTGAACCGGAAGAATACTTTTTAGTAAACTCACTTAAATAACTTAATGCCGTCTTTTCTTTTACTTCAGCCAATTGGGTAAATTTCCTCGAGACAATTTCTTCACTAGGAATATAAGAATCTACAACATATTTCTTCCCATTGATTTCCTTTGCCTCTAACTCTACTTCATTATAAGGATATCGAGGACGATTTTCCTTATTAAATCTATTCCCTGCTTCCCATTGCTTTTTCACAAAGTCCGGTATTGATTTCTTTTTAGATAGTGTTTCACCCGTACCCTTACCACCATCTTTAGACTTCGCAAACTTATAAAAAGCTTCTAATAATTCGCCTTGAGGTATTTTGGTTACAATAGTTCCACCAACACTAGAGAATGCATAGGAAGCATTTCTCTTAAATGATTGTAACATTTCAAGCGTAGGCTTCAATTCTTTTGCTAGTTTTACTGCATTAGCAAATGTACTTACTCCACTTGATGTCTTTGCGATATGACCGATTTTATTTAGCGCCTTTGACTTATTTACTTCTCCTACATAATATATATACTCTGAAATACTCTACTTAATTTACAGAACCATTCGTAAACACAAAAATAGTGGCAGTTGGATTCTCCAAACTACCACTATTTTTAAATTCTTCATTCATTAAATTACGTATAAATTAGTTTTTTAACGTTACTCATGATGCGTATATTTCGATTTGTTCATTATAGAACTTCCTCTACATCAACACTCTCTATCTTCACTTCATACATATTTGGGATATTTACTTCTTTCGGTACCCATGCATAATAGTCTTGATCATTCTCTAAAATAAATTGAACTAACTTTGTTTCTGATCCATACCAGAAATTTTTAAGATTATCAATGTAGTCTTCGAAATCCTCTTTATAATCCAATTGTAATATATAATCTCTTACCGTCAGGGCAAACACAATTAAACTTCCTAATAGATTTTTTTGCTCATTTTCTTCTTCATACTCTTGTGGTAAGAACCACACTTGACCTATTCCTATCGTTTTTTTGTATTTTTCATAAAAACTACTATCGTCCATATTATCATAGTCATGGATCAATTCATTGACCAATGAATGCCATTTTGGCGGAATAATGTTTTCCAATGCAGGATTATGTTCAATTCCTTCTACTATATCCTCGATTTCTTCTGTCTCATCTTCATAGTGATATTCACTTAGGTCTATATGCTTAAATTTCATTTCATTTTTATAATGTCCCAAATCATATGGATAATGATTATTATCTTTTAAACTTGTATCATCAAGTTCGAGTATCTTTACTATTGCAGCTGTCTCAAAGCTCCAATACCCTACATATCCAGGTTCTTTATGCGCATTTTTCCATTCATAATCATAATGGCCTTTAAACCATTCTTTCTCCATGTACGTTTGTAATCTTTTAGATGCTTCTTTTTTATCTGTTTGTGCAAGTTCTATAATCTCTCTCGTTTTTGCATATGGATTTTCTTTATAATATCTGTTCGTCATTTTTGTGTATCCGATATCACTAGCGCATAAGAGGAAATCGATTGCTGCATCGTTCATATTTTCTTTCTCAACTAGCTTAGCTAAACTTACAAGATTCTTTTTCTCCGTCTCTAATAAAATCCCTAGAGATATCATCCAAATTAGATTTAAATATCCAACTTCATTTTCCCCTATATGCCTCAAATCAATAAGAGCGTTGTCAAAATCTCCTTCTATTGTATGGATAGCTTCTCCTAGGGAATATTTTGCAATAATATCCTCTAACTCATAATTAAAATTTAATAGATACCTTCCTTCTATAAGACTTTTATTATCTTTAGCCTTTCTTTGAATACCATTCCTTTCATCTTCTTCAAAACTTTTAATCTCCTCTCTATTTTCCTCAATAAACTCTTTATTATATTCTATTCCTTCTCTACATTTTTCTTCTATACATAAAGGATCTCTCATACTATTCAATTCCTCCTAGTGCCTTAAATTATGGCCATTCTCCAATTATGTCTCCCTTTGCATCTATTCTAAATGTTTTCACATTTCCACTACTATCAACCTTTGATAACACTCTCTCAACTTCCTGATCTTGTAATGCTTTCGTAATCTTTGATGCTAATTTTGCATCTCCATCAACGGCCTTCAATATTCTACTTTTTCGGGTCTTCGCACCATTCAACCAACCATCTGACATTTGTCGTCCATCTTTAGTTTTCCCCAATTGTGAACTACCAAACTTAGCTTCATCAATAACATATTTGATCTTTGATTCTGCATTTGCATTTTCGTATAATCCATCAATCCCTTTTACTATTTTATCATTTATGCCTGATGGTGTACTTTTTCCGACTGGCTTTAAATCAAATCCAGCTTCTTTTAAACTTTGATTATTCAATAAATTGTCACTAGATTTTATTTCACCATAATTACCTTTTTGCTTATTTGTAGCTGTTTTTGCATCAAAATTGTCTACATTTGTATTTTTGTTACTGCTAGGTTTACCCTTACCACCATCTTTAGACTTCGCAAACTTATAATAAGCTTCTATCAATTCACCTTGAGGTATTTTGGTTACAACAGTTCCACCAACACTAGAGAATGCATAGGAAGCCTCTTTCTTAAATGATTGTAACATTTCAAGCGTAGGCTTCAATTCTTTTGCTAGTTTTACTGCATTAGCAAATGTACTTAATCCACTTGATGCTTTTGCTCCTTTTGTGATATGGCCTACTTTATTTAGTCCCCTATCGCCTAATATTGTGGTAGCTATTTGTGTTAATCCATAGGTAGTCAATTCTGTACGACTCTCTGCATCTCCCTCTATCATATCTCGTTTTATTTTATTTGAAAATGCATGCCACATATTTTTTGCAGTTTCATCCAAATGGAAAAGTGCATAGGCTACATTAATAAAAGTTCCTATGTCCATATTACTTAAAGCTATTGCGGACTCGATTTCATCACCAACAGCTTTCCCCGATCCTCTTTGAATAGCTTCCCACATCTTTTTCGCTGTTTCAAACGTGCTAACTATACCGTCTGCCGCATCGTCCCAAGCATTTCTAACCGGAGATTTCTTCTCAATTATGTTATTTGTTTCTATATCTTTAATTGACTGATCATTTTTTCGAGCTGTTTCTTCTATAATCCCCTGAATCGAACTCACCCAATCCATATTCAACCCTTGTGTACTAAACGTACCACTCACAGGACTAAATCCTTTCCCACTTTGCACTTCAGCGAGTCCGGCTGTGATGCTAGCTGCTAATTGGAGAGCGGTGCTGTAGTTGTTGCTGGATGAATGATTGAATTCATATAAATGCTCTAGTTTTTCTTCCAGTTTTTTTCTCATTGCACCTAATACCGTTACAATTGCACCTACTCCGGGCATTGGTGTAAGTACTTCTATTGCTTCTATACTTGTAATCGATTGATTAATTCCCCTTATTTGTTCTCTTATTTCTTGTTCAATCACATCTGTCGAAGCAACTTTCGCTTGGAACTCATTTGGAAATGCTTCATTTTGGCGAATTAATTCTTCACATAAGCATATGATTCCTTGCGCTAATGGCCGAAATGTTTGGACAAGGTAGGCTTTTGCACTACTGTATGTTTGTCCTTGTAATACTGTGTCTATCGCAAAGGCATCAATAGATTGAATGGCTTGTTCCATACTTTGAATCGTAGCATTACATATAGCGTTCATACTTTGAGTTTGACTTTGTACTTCTCCCAAATACATGTTTAAACTCATGTATTGGCCTCCCTTTGTAGTTGCTGCTGTTCATAGGAAAGGTTGTTTTCTTTCTCACTGAGATGCCGTTTTTCTTTAAGCAACGTCTCTTTTTCGTTTTCTAATTCGAATGTAAGTTTTCTTTCATACTGCCCGATCTCTTGCCGCATATTCGTAAAAAAGTGAAATGCTTCTTTGTCACCATACCAAGTTTCTAGTATTCGGTTAAATAAACGATTACTTCTATTTTTCCATTCATGAAAACTAGCCTCAGCTCGTTCTTGATTTTGCAGCGCGATTCGGTTTTCATTTTGTTCTTCAAATATAATTCGTAATTTTTGATTACATTGATTGATTCTCGTTTCAATTCCTTGACTCATCTTTTCTCCCTACCTTTTCCCCTTTACGTAGGTTGTTACATTATTGAAAAGTCTTTTGAAGTCCTGTATCCATTTTCTCAAATTCATTTGCTACGGAATGGATATTATCAATTGTTTGTTGAAAAGCAGTACAAAATTGTTTCGTGATCTGTAAATTTTGTTGATTTGCTTCTTGTGCTTGGAAGTTCACAGATAGTGTAGTACGCGTTGCCTTATTTATAGAGCGACTAGTAGCACTTTGCATTCTATCTGAAGCAGTTCTCATTTTCGTTGCAAGTTGTATTGCCGTATGCAAATTACTTTGAAATTCTCCCATTACTTACTCCCCTCTACCTTTTATTTACAAGAAAATTATAACACGGAAAAATATCCCAATAAACCGAATGTTCGAATTTAACATACAATTCACCACTATTATTGAACATAATTTCAACATAACTGTGTCGAAATTATGTTCTACTTATACAAAAAAGATGACCTCAGCTATACGCTAAAGTCATCTTTTCTACCTTATTATTTCACTAACTCTCCATTATAAACTTTTATATCAAGTGGAGCAGTTAAAAACTGTGCTGCTTTACTAACGAAAGATGTGAAGTGTTCACTCGTATTATGACCCGCAACTGCCTCTTCATCTTTCCATACTTCTACCATCGTATATACATTTTCTTTTTCGGTATCTTTATATAAGTCGTAAGATACATTTCCACTTTCTTCTCTTGAACTATGAATAAGCGGACGAATTTCTTCTAAAAATGATTGTTGTTTTGCTGGATCTACTTGAAATATTGCGTGAATAATAATCATGGTGTTTCCCCTCTCATATCTCACTTATTTCTGTATTTATAAAATTACTTCCACTCAGCAACTTTTTCAATTGGAAGACGAACTGATTGGTAACCACTGTCAGCAGCTTTTCCGATTGAGATTAACATAACTGGTACGTGACGTTCTTTATCTAATCCGAAAGCTTGTGCGATTTGGTCTTTTTCAAATCCGCCAATTGGGCAAGTGTCATAACCGTGAGCACGAGCTGCTAGCATAAATTGCATTGCTACAAGACCACCGTCAATTAATACCGTATCTTTCATTACTTCTGGTGTAACCATTGAGAAGTAAGCTGAAAGTTTTTTCATTTGGTCTTCTTTTACTTCTGCTGGCATTAAACCACGCTCTACTGCTGTACCGTAAATTTCTTCTGCGTTATCAAAGTTGTTTAAATCACCAAATAAAGCAATCATTGCTGAAGATGTTTCTACTTGAGATTGATTGAATTTCGCAAGTGGCGCAAGTGTTGCTTTCGCTTCATCACTTTCAATCACTACGAATCTCCATGGTTGCATGTTTACTGAAGATGGTGCAAGTGTTGCTTCTGTAAGAATTTCTGTCATTTCTTCTTTGCTAATTTTCACTGAAGGGTCGTACTTACGAATTGAACGACGTCCTGTTAAAATTTCGTTAAAATCATTTGTTTTTACTGAGTTAGTCATAGTTGTATTCTCCCTTTTTTATAATTCTTTTATATTTTCTTGAATGTGATTTAACATATTTAAAAGATTATCGCGTTCTTCCTCACTTAATCCTTTAAATGCAGATGCTGCAAAACGTTCTTTTTCCTCTTGAAACGCTTGAATTTTATTTCGTCCCTCTTCAGTAAGAGAAACTAACGTAATTCTGTTATCTTCTGGATTTTTACGTCTTACAATCATTTCATTGGCCTCAAGCTGCTTTAAATGCCTTGTTATCGCAGCATTATCAATATTCACTTCTTGCTGAAGTGCTTTTTGACTAATTTCACCTACTTCAAATAATTGAAGTATAAGCTCTAATCGAGACTGGCTCATACCCGTACACCCTTCAAATTTCGAACTTACTTCTTTATTTAGAAAGTGTAATTTATATAAAATAATCGCTTCTTTTGAGCATGAACTTGTCAAATTAACCCTCCTTTACAATCAAAATAAAAACATTTGATGTATCAATAGTTGATATATCAATTAATATAATCTATATCGATTTAGAATGCAAGCATTTTGTTTTTATTTTATTTTTTCCAAATTAAGGCGCTTTGTAGCGTTACAAATAATGTTAATTGCACTATAATAATACTAATTTAAAGAACTGGAGAGTGATTGATAATGCGGCAATACACAAATAGAAATGAGGAATTGAAAATGGAAAATGAAGTGAGGATATTCACAAATGACAACAATAAATATAGGGATTGTTGCGCACGTAGACGCTGGCAAGACGAGTTTGACTGAGCGTATTCTTTATGAAACGAATGTGATTAAAGAAATTGGCCGAGTTGATAGTGGTAATACACAAACTGACTCAATGGAATTAGAAAGACAACGCGGAATTACGATTAAAGCATCTGTCGTTTCTTTCTTTATTGATGATGTAAAAGTAAATGTCATTGATACACCTGGACACGCTGATTTTATCGCTGAAGTGGAGCGATCATTCCGCGTTCTAGACGGTGCGATTTTAGTTATCTCTGCCGTTGAAGGTGTACAAGCACAAACAAAAGTTTTAATGCGAACATTACAGAAACTAAACATACCGACTATTTTATTCGTTAATAAAATTGATCGTAGTGGCGCAAACACTGAAAAAGTTATGAAACAAATAAAAGAGGTTCTTTCAAATGAAGCATTCCCCTTCTACTCTGTTCTAAACGAAGGAACGAAAGAAGCCCGGATCATTGAATACAAATCATATGACGATTGTATGGAACTGTTAGCACCATATAATGAATCGTTACTTGCGTCATATGTAAATGATGAAATCGTACCGGACGTATTATTAAGAGAAGAACTCGAAAAACAAATACAGCAAGCAAGTGTGTACCCAATCTTTTTCGGTTCAGCCATGACAGGTATAGGTGTAACTGAACTGCTCGAAAATATTTCAACCTTATTTCCAGCTAATAAGTCGGCAGAAAACGAAACATTATCCGGTGTTGTGTTTAAAATTGAACGTGAACCTTCTGGAGAAAAGATTGCTTATGTAAGAGTTTTTTCTGGTCGTTTACACGTAAGAAAATATGTTGATATACAGCGCGGAGACGTTCTGGGGCATAAAGAAAAGGTTAAGAAAATATGTCTATTTCATAACGGGAATGTTGTTCAAGCTTCTATCGTTCCTAGCGGAGAATTTTGCAAAGTGTGGGGACTGAATGATATTAAAATTGGTGATATTATTGGTGAACGTACGGATTATATAAAAGATATTCACTTTGCCGAACCACAAATGGAAGCTTCCATTGATGCAGTATCAAAAGAAAGAATTCATGATTTATACGCTGCACTTATGGAGCTATGTGAAGAAGATCCACTTATTAAAGTGTGGAAAGATGATGTTCATAATGAACTATATATTCGCCTTTTCGGTGAAGTACAGAAAGAAGTAATTGAAACGACTCTTTTTGAAAAATATAATTTGCAGGTTACTTTTTCAAATACGCGAGTTGTATGTATTGAAAAGCCAATTGGCATTGGGCATTCCGTTGAAGTCATGGGTGAAAAAGCCAATCCATTTTACGCAACAGTCGGATTCAAAGTTGAACGTGGTGAACTTAATTGCGGCATAACATATAAATTAGGTGTTGAGCTCGGCTCACTACCTTTAGCATTCCATAAAGCGATTGAAGATACGGTATTTCAAACGTTAAAACAAGGATTATATGGATGGGAAGTTACAGATATTATCGTCACGTTAACACATACTGGTTATGCTAGTCCTGTTACAACAGCGAGTGACTTTAGAAATTTAACACCGATCGTATTAATGGATGCTTTAAAGCAAGCTGAAACACATGTATATGAACCAATAAACGAGTTTGAATTAACTGTACCGGAGCACGCAATTAGTACCGCGATGTATAAGCTCGCTGCCGTTCCAGCAACTTTTAGAGAGCCTATATTGAATAATAACTCTTACCAGTTAACAGGATCATTACCTGTTGCAAAAACAGAGAATTTTAAACGAATGCTACATTCATTTACAGAAGGAGACGGCATATTTACAACGAAGCCAGCTGGTTTCACAAAGCTTATGGCTCCCTTCCCTACTCGAAAACGTGTTGATTATAATCCGCTGAACCGTAAGGATTATTTACTTCATGTTTTGAAGGCTTATTAAAGTAAAAGAGGTGCAATTCGCACCTCTTTTGCATGTATTAATAGGTTAGTTTGTCCTAACAACTTCTTTAAGTTCTCCTATTATTTTCGCTATAGCCTCAATTGAATTTTCCGTTTCATATCCCCCAACATTTACAGAATGATTTGCATTTTTGACAACTTCAATCTGTAAATTCGTTTTATATAACTGATCAATTTGATCTGCATTGTATTGGTGATCTTTATCCCCAATAACTAAAAAACCTTCGTGTCGACTATGTAAGATAGAATCAAAAATTGTATCAAACGTCAGTAAAGGTGTAAGTAGTATCATTTTTGACTGCGCGAATTCTTCTCTCTTCATTAAATCATTTGCAATCGGAATTGTTCCGAGTGACTTCCCTAAAAACATAGTCTCGTTGTATTGCTCATCTTTTAATACTTCATTTATTACAGGATTAATATCATCCATCATTACTTTCGTTACTTCTTCCATTGTTTTATTCATTACTTGTTCGTCATAAGAATAATGAATATGTACTACATCTATTTTATTTTCGAGCATAAGCATCGTCGCATAATAAAATAACAGTTTATCGTAATTGTATCCTGAACCGGGGAACATAAAGCAAATCCTACTAGAACCTTTTTCGATATGTGTGTAACGAATTACTTTATCATCTATATGTATTTCTTTTTTAGTCCCCTTCACCCTTTTCCCCTCCGAATACATTTAATTTTGTAAAACGATATGTTCTGTATGAACTGCTATATCCTTTACTTTCTCTTTTATAAATGCAGGCTGTAAATTATATGCATGTAACTCTTCTACCGGCACCCACTTAAAGAAATACGTTCTACCTTCTTCTTCCAAAATATATTGATCCGCTCCATTTGCAGGTAACTCATGTAGCTCTACTTCATAATAAAAACTAATTTCATGAAACTTTCGCTCAGAAAGTGTAAAGAAATTTTCTACTGACCATATTAATCTTTTCCCTTTCATAGGAACACCTAATTCTTCTGCAAGTTCTCGTTTTAACGTATCTTCACTATTTTCTAGCATTTTCACTCTTCCGCCTGGTACATACCAATAATCTTCCCCTTTGTTTTGAAGAATAAGTATTTTATTATCCTGTTTACAAATTGCTCCAACGCGGTAATTAAAACATGTTTCCTCTACTTTAAACGTAAGATCCATCCGTAATGCCCCCTCATATAAATATCGAATTATTACAAAACAATTATGTAATTACTGTACAAATAAGGTTACTAAATTTATTCACTTCATTCAATCATTTTCGAATTTTCTAAACTCTTATTTTTCATCATTACAAGTGTATATACATATGTTACAATCACATTGCACACTAGAAAACATTATGGGGGTACGGATGGAAACGTTATTAATCCAGCAAACTGAGAAATCAAATAAGTTTTGGAAAATCGTTGTGAAAGAAAAGGACTATGTTGTGTTTTACGGAAAAATTGGCACAGCTGGCAGTGTGAAAGCGAAAGAGTTTGAAACAGAAGAAGAATGTATGAAAGAAGCTAATAAACTAGTTGCTTCCAAACGTAAAAAAGGATATACAGACCCGTTGCCTGGGGAAGATTACATAAAAGAAAAAACGATAACCGAAGAAGAATTTTGGGAACTACTTCATCATGCAAAAACGAAAGGTGAGGACCAAGAAGAACAAATAGAATGGCTTACTTCTCACCTTGCTAAACGTACAGTACATGAAATTGTAGCATTTGATACGCATATGCATCGTCTTTTGAAAGACTCCTATACCTCCCGTTTATGGGCAGCAGCCTATATTATTATGGGTGGCTGTTCAGATGATACTTTCGATTACTTCCGCGGATGGTTATTATATCAAGGAAAAGAGACATACGAAGCTTGTATTGAAGATCCAGAACGATTAATTCCTGTATTAGAAAACTTGAGTGAGTATGACGTCCCAGAGATTGAAGAACTTTCTTTATATTTCGGTTTCACTGTATATGCAGAAAAAACTGGTGACGAAGATGATACTTACTTTACACTTTACCATGTCTTATCTAATGAAGAATTCGACGATGTAGATTTTGAATTTGACTGGAATGAAGACGATGAAGAAGGTTTAAAAAAGATGTTTCCTAAGCTATGGGAGATGTATGGGGAAGAACCGATTGAGTGGTAGATTCATATTAGGACTCTGTTTAAGCAATAAACAGAGTCCTTTTTTCACAAGATTCTTATTTAAACTCTCTTTATTTCATACCACTTATCCAATAACATCTTTTCTCTTTCCCTTGAAATACCTGCTTTTAATTCCCATTCGTCCACACTCTTCATCCACTCATACACATCTGTAACTGTATGTTCTAACCTTCTAAAAGTAAGTCCTTCTTTAACAGCACTTTCAATACTAATTGAAAACCCACCTTTCCACGGCTTCGTCTCACCTTCTAATGAAAAAGTTTCTGGAAGCCATAGTGGCATCTCTGTCCAAGGCTGTACTTTATGTTCATTCATAAACGATTCCTCTATCCAAACGAATTCAGCATCACTATTCGTAACTTTTTTACACGTATTTAATAGCTCTTCCATCGTCAAATCATAATTTGGACCTGTTACATTGAATGTACCTACATTTTTATTTTCTGCCATGTTTAGTCCCCAGTTTGCGACGTCTTTTATATCAACTATCTGCACTGGACGGTCTTTTCTTCCTGGAACTAACACTTTACCTCCTTTTGTTACACGCCCGATCCAGTATGGAAGTCGATCTGTATAATCGAACATTCCTGAAAGAAGTCCTGCTCTTACGTGTAAAACACGCCCTGGCCAATATTTCTCTGCTTCTTTTTCACATAATACTTTTAGTGCACCATAATGCTCATAATGAGATATTTCACCATTCTCTACAGCCTTTATTTGCTCTTCCGTCGGTTCAGGTTGTAATATATAGTCTTCTTTTATGTCATGCGGAATCCAATCTTTATATACGGAAAGGCTTGAGATGAATATATAGTGTTCAATATTATCTTTAAGCACTTCTCCAACATTCCTAATATGATGTGGAGAAAATCCACATGTGTCTATGACAACATCCCACGTTCGATTTTTTAAACTTGATACATCGTTATTTCTGTCACCGGTTAACTGCTCCACATTAGAAAAAATTTCTTTGTTTGTTCCTCGGTTAAATAACGTAATTTCATGCCCTCTCTGTAAAGCCTCATCTACAAATGCTCTTCCTAAAAATCGTGTACCGCCTAGAATTAGAATTTTCATGGTTCTCCCCCATTCGTGATTAATAACCCTTCCTAATGTTTAACGATTTTTTATTGAGGAAAGTTACGGGGAGCGTTTAAATTTTTCTACAAGTTCACCATTACTCTTTTAAAAGTATATACTCTTTGATTAATCTCCATCTATCCTTTGTTTCTGGCACAATTTCAGAAGCCATCACCACCACCAATTCCTTCTCTGGAATACAACAAATCATATTCCCACCATCACCCATTGCACAATACGAATAGACACCCTCTTCTTCTCGTAACCACCATAAGTAACCATATTGATTTGAATTCATCGCTATTGATTCTTTTATCCATGATTTTGATAGTATTTGTTTTCCATTATGAATACCTTCATTCAAATACATCTGTCCAAACTTAGCCATATCCCTAACCGTTAACGTTAGTCCCCAGCCGCCCGCCGAAATACCATTTGGATCGTGAACCCATCCTTTCACATCTTTTCCGAATAAGTCATCAAATCCAAATGCTTTCATATTATAGTTTGGAATTTCTCTCATGCCGAGTGGCTGAAATAAGTATTCATTCGCAAATTCACGCGCATTTTTTCCTATTGCGTTCGTTATGATCGCTGATAGTATATGAGCTCCTGCAGATGAATATTTAAAAGATCCAATTTCTCCGCCGTTTCCTATCCTATTTAACGTATATTGTATCCAATCTTGTTGTGTACATAGTTCTTCTAACGGTTCCTGCCAGTCTACGAATGGATGTGGAGCTGTCATCGTTAGAAGATGGCTTACTGTTACTTCAGATGAATTAACGTTATATTCCGGGAAAAATTCTATTACTCTTTGATCAACGCTTTTTATATAGCCCTTATCTATACATATCCCAATTAGCGCAGAGATTATCGTTTTTGTGACTGATGCTATATGAAATGCATCAGTTGGACCGTGACCGTTATAATATTTTTCAAAAATAACATTACCTCTCTGCACTACTAACATACCATTAATATTTTTGCACTCTTCTTTTATAATTTGATCTAACTTTTCAGCAGTTTTCATTAATCATTCCCCTTTAATCCATGATTAAAAAGGTTCGATAGGTACATATATATCAACTATATGTTTATTTTCCGGGTGCTGCCTTGGGTCATTTTTATACATTTCAAAAGGATATGAATCTCTCGGCTTACATCCGCTATTGGGAAGCCACTCACCGTATAAGAAATCCCATGCTCCTTTATATTCATCTTGGAATATTTCAAAATGACCTACCGCATACTTTCCAGAAGGTATAACCATTATTCCAATGTCGCTCGTTTCTACTGCGGACTCATTCGGAATTGTTATACATAAACTAGTTCTTAAATGATTGCCCTCAGTAAATTCATGATGATCGTGGTAAATGGTTAATACTTTCGTATCCTCAAATACATGATAGTTTTTCTTCGCCGCGTAACGAAATAATTTTTCTATCATTTCTGGAAAACCTATAGCTAACTCTTCATATGTACCTGTATGTCTTATGTATGCGACGTTTATATTATCCGCTGTTACAATTTCAACATTTCCTCGAACCTTCTTACATTCATTGTATTGAGGAATTCCCCTTACGTCTTTGCAATTCTTGCTATTGTCATTTCGATATTGAGACGGACTTACACCGTAACACTTTTTAAATGTACGAGAGAAAACTGCTGAATCGGTGAAACCAAAATGGTAAGCGATATCCGTAATCGTCATATCCGGGCGATATGTAAGAAGGTTTGTTGCCCTTTCTAACTTCAAGCGATTCACATACCGAGATAACGACTCGTCTACGATTCCTTTAAAAATCCGATGAAAATGAAACTTTGAAAATCCTGCTACATCTGCTAACTCTTCAATTGAAAGTGCATCATTTATGTTTGATTCTATATAATCTTGAACCTTATGTATGCGTCTTAAATACTCATTTCTACTTTGTTTACTCTCCATATTTCTAGCTCCTCACAACAAAAAGGCTAACTTTGCGCTAGCCTACTTTTACACATGTTTCAAAAATAAAACTCTACTCCCGCCATTCCCATCATAATTTGTATGTACCGATACACCCTCTACCTCATCATCCCCAGCCTCAATTCGAAAACCGATTTCTTGATGAAACTGTATCGACTTTTTATTAGTTGGTGACGTAATTGCTTTTACAACTTTACGATTATTTGCACGAGCGACATCAAAGAAATAAGAATACAATGTCGATGCGATTCCTCTTCTTCTATACTTCGGATTTACACCGATAAAATGAACGTATGCTTCATCTTTATATGTTTGTGAAAAAAATCCACATAAGAAACCTAACGTTTCTCCTTCTTCTTCAATGATAAAACTCGTTTCTTGAAAGTGAACGAAAAACAATTTTGGCAACATGGCAGCCATGTCTCTCCCGCCCCACCAATCATTTAAAACAGAATGAATCTTTACATAATCTTCCCCTTGGATGTTTCTTACTCGCATATGTTTCTCCCTCTCACTCACTTCATTTTTTCATAAATTTTAATGACTGTTTCTACTAATAGGATGAATACCCATATCCCGCAAAATACAAGAACTGACTGAAATATAGAACCTAGCATAACAATACTTATTAAACCTAATTCTGATCCTGAAATGGACATTTCATCAAACCCCAGGTTATGTATAAATGGACCAGTTGAAAAAGCCATTAAAATAGATCCTATTAAATAAATCACACTCATTATTTTTAATATTTTTATAGAAAGATACGAAGTTTGTTCTTGCTCCACTTGTGATAATTCGATTTCTCCGTTCTCAATTCCTTTTTGTAAACAGTCTTCACATAGAAATTATTCCTTAATTTTTTTACCACCGTGCATCGTACCTGTTCTTTCTTTACATCTTGAGCATTTTCGATTTATCATGTTGTTACCACTCCAATCTATTAAGATTATACTTATACAATTCTATTTTTACCTTAATATCCCTTTTATGTATTTTATAGAGAAAGGTCGTGTTTTATGATTTCAAAACTCACGTTTGGCTCGAAAAAACGTACCGTTCATTATGTATTAAGACCTAGTTGTTATGCGATTATTTTCCATTCATCTTCTTCAAAGATTGCTGTTATCCAAAAAGGAGACCGTTACTTTTTACCTGGTGGCGGTATGGAAGGTAATGAAACAAAAGAAGAATGTTTGCACCGTGAACTACTAGAGGAATTAGGATGGGCAATTAAAATTGATCAGTATGTCGGTAATGCGGCTCGATATTTTTATGCAGAAAAGGAAGATATATATTATTTAAACGATGGATTTTTTTATATTGCGAATATGGTGCAGAAACAAACTGAAAACTGTGAGGAGGATCATGTTCTAAGGTGGATGTCTCCATTGCATGCTATAAAGCTTCTCATACACGATCATCAAAAATGGGCCGTTGAACACGCGCTTTTATTACGAAATAAAAAATGATCTCCTTCTATATGAAAGAGATCATTTTTACTGTTAACTTACTTTTTTCAAATTGAGAGCAGGCTTTTTCATTCCGCCTTTTTTTACAACATATAAACCGATAAAGATAATAAGCCCGCCAACGAGTTGCATCATATTAACTTGCTCCCCAATTGTCACTGCCGCAAAGATAACTGCGAATAAAGGTACAAGATACATATAAACCATTACTTTTGTTGAGCCTATTTGACTAATACCGACATACCATATTGCTAGTCCGAAGATGGTCGCGAAGATGATTGAATATGCTAGTGATCCCCAGCTTGGCGTATCTACTGGCCATGTTAATGAATTTACGTTGAATAAACAGTATATAACTAGCGGTACAATTCCAATTAAAGTAGACCATGATGTGACTCTCATTGCGGAGTATTTTGTGATAAGAGGTTGCGCTAATATTGGATACCATCCCCACGCAATTGCTGCGACTAATCCAATTACATTTCCGAGCCACGCATACTCATAAGTAGCTCCTCCTGTATGTCCTGTTAATAAAACGAATGCTGCACCAATAAACGCTACTATTGAACCAATTTGTACTTTCATCGAAAAACGTTCTTGTTTGTGTAATACTGCTAATATCCCTGTAAAAATAGGTGACATCGCAATTAATAATGAGGCGTTCGTTGCTGAAGTATATTTCACAGATAGCATAAACATCGTTTGATACATTGCCGTACCAACGATGCCGACTGCTACTAATCGTAACCAATCTTTTCTTTCAATACGTAATGAACGTTCCATCATAAACGTAATAAGTAATAATACCGGAGATGCTACTAAAAATCGTAAACTATTAAATTGAATGGATGACATAAATGCCACGCCATACTTTCCAATTGTATAATTTGCTCCCCATACTAATGCAACTGATACTAGGAGCCATTCCATTTGCCATCGTTTCATCCGAATCTCCCCTTCCATATTTAGCATAGTAAAATTGGCTGGATATAACACCGTCCAATTGGCTGTTTTTTTACCCAGCCAATTTGTTATACTGAATATATATAAGAGATTCGGAGGCGTTTGTATGGAATGGAAGCTAGATAACGACAGTAAAATCCCCATTTATCAGCAAGTTGTTGACTTTATTGAAAAACGTATTACATATGGAGAACTTCCTCCAGGTAGCTTCCTCCCTTCCGAACGGAAATTAGCTACACAGTTAAATGTAAACCGAAGTACAGTAACGACTGCTTATAATGAACTACGTGCAATGGGAATTGTAGAAAGTACGACTGGTAAAGGTACACGTGTAAGTACACATATGTGGGGCGTTTCTCCAACATTAACGCCGAACTGGAGAAATTTCGTAGAAGGTGGTACGTTTTTACCAAACTTACCGTTACTTCGCCATATTCGGGCAGAAATACAACAAAATGAAAATATTATAGATTTCGCGAACGGAGAACTCGGTTGTAATCTTTATCCTCACGATCAACTACAAACGATTTTACGAGAACAACCGTTAACGCATTCATTAAGTTATGATCATCCGCAAGGCTATCTCCCGTTAAGACAAGCGGTCGTAAAATATATGAAAGAATATTTAAAAGTTGAGGCGACTGAACAATCCATTATGATTACATCCGGCGCCCAGCAAGCACTTCACCTTATCGTACAATGCTTATTAAATCCCGGTGATGCAGTCGCTTTTGAAAGTCCTTCACACTGTTATTCCTTACCGTTATTCCAATCAGCAGGTATTCGTATTTTCCCGTTACCTGTCGATGAACATGGTATTAATCCGGATGATGTACAGGAATTATATAGAAAGCACCGCATTAAAATGATTTTTTTAAATCCAAATTTCCAAAACCCTACGGGCACAATGCTTCATCCAAACCGTAGAAAAAAACTGTTATCACTTTGCGCAGATTTACGAATTGCGATCGTTGAAGATGATCCATCTAGTTTGCTGACACTAGAAAAGAAACAACCTTGTCCTACTTTAAAATCAATAGATGAAAATGGGACAGTCATTTATGTACATTCCTTATCTAAAATGATTGCACCAGGTTTACGAGTCGGCTGGCTTGTCGCCCCGCAGTCTGTAGTAGAAAGGTTATCCGACGCAAGACACCAAATGGAATTAGGTATGAGTATTTTCCCGCAGTGGCTTATGCAGCAATTTTTCGAAACTGTGCCATTTCACTCTCATATCGTACCGTTACGAAAACAATTAGCGGAAAAAAGAGACGTTATCGTTCGCGCCTTAAATGAGCAACTTCACGACAAAATCTCTTTTTCAAACCCGACCGGCGGTATATACATATGGGGAAAATTAAACGAACCGATAAACGAAAAACAACTCATTATGCAAAGTTTAAAACAAGAAATCGCCTTTATGCCGGGTAGTATTTTCGGCGCGAAAGATGGTTATATTCGTTTATCTTATGGAAAAGTGAATATTAATCAAATTGAGGAAGGGATTTCTCGTTTACGTGAGGCTATTTTGCTTTGTGAAAAATAATGTGAGATAAAGCCTTCTCGTTTGACAAAAGAAAAATCTACCATTATTATCAACACGAACCTAGTTACCCCGCATTAACGGGCAATAAAACTCCCAGCTCAAAATTTAGCTGTAACAAAGAAGTTAGGTGGGAGATTAACTGCCCGTAAATGCCCGATTGGTTCAACTAATAATCAGTGAAGGGTGAATCCCCCCACTGATTAAAGTTTCACTTTATAGGAGTGGTAAAAATGAAAATTTACGTTGATGCAGATGCTTGCCCTGTAAAAGATGTAATTATTTATGAGGCTACGAATGCAGAAATCCCTGTAACCCTCGTTACTAGCTTTTCTCATTATTCTAATGCAGAGCAGCCAAAAGGTGTCGAAACAATTTATGTTGATTCTGGAGCAGATGCTGCAGATTACCGAATTATGCAGTTAGCAAAAAAAGAAGATTTAATCGTAACACAAGATTACGGTCTTGCTTCGCTGGCTTTAGCAAAAGGCTGTATCGTTCTTCATCATAAAGGGTACAAGTATACGAATGATAACATTGAACAATTGTTACAAACACGATATTTAAGTGCAATGGTTCGAAAAAGTGGTAAACGTACAAAGGGACCGAAACCATTTACAGCAGAAGATAAAGAGAAATTTAGAGTGCTCTTTAAAAGTATGATTGCACTTCAGAAATAAACCTTCTATTTGTAGAGGAAGAAAAGAAGAGAATATCCAAATGAACATTCTCTTCTTGGGGTTTACCCGTTTAAAATGAAGGTAAATTATCTAAATTATTTTCTTTTATTCCATCCGGTTCACTACGTATAATATCTCTACCACGCTTATGAAATACGTCCACATGAGCTAACTTCCCTGATTTTGCTTCACTAAGAGCAGTCGTATAATCTAACTCTCTCCCGCTACTTGTTTTAAAAGCAATCAAATCACCTTCATCATTTTTACGAACAGCAACAATTTGTTCTGCTCCTGAAGTAACTTCCTGAGCTATTTCAAATTGAGCTTGCTCTTCCCCTTGATGTAAATAATCATTATATACTTTTTCAAAGTCTTTTTTGTCCATTAAACTCACCTCCAACACATTTTATTAGTATGGTTGGGAGGTGTTGGTTTTATGTACTTTTCTGTTAGAAAAACGAATTTTTAATACCTACGCAAACCCTTCAAAGTCTCCAATATATCATCTGTAAAGGCTGTACTACCCTCTGTCTCTAAAGCTCTGAAATATAAACTTCTTAAGAAAGCTCTAATATTTTGTACCAAAATATCATATTGAGGATGCGGGATGTCTTCAACAATTGCTATGCTATGTAGCCAATTGCTCCACTCTTCTTCAGTTAAAAGATTTTGGTTACGTAACGACATAATTGGTGCTACTAATCTCTCATCCTCAAAGTGAATGTATACGTAGTCATGTAAGCGTACCTTCTGACGAACAGCTGCAAGAATCGCATACGAAAATTCACGATTTTGGATTGTACGTGCTAACGCATCAAGCGCATCTGCTGCATGTGCAGTAGAGTGTGCCCAGCCTTTTCCTTCTACGTAACCTCTTACATCTTCTTCTAAATATACATATTCCAGCACTTGTTCTGCTACACTGTACAGTTGTTCTTCGGATAACAACGGTTCTCTTTCATGAACAGATAAAATAAGTGGTGGAATTAATACGGAGAATGCACGTTTAAATACAGAGTCTGTTCCCTTTTCACCAATTTTATAAAATAAATAATCAGGACTAATTACTTGTAGCATTAACCCTCGTAATTCTTTTTGTCTAAACACATCATTTGTAATCCATGTATGAAGCGTACTATAAATTAAATCATCACGTAATTCAGCATCAGTTGATCCGATATAATCTAGCATCCATTGCGCATATGGATATGCATCTACATCTTCTGGTACAGCATAATTGTTATTTTTAATTTGTAGTAGTTCTTCTTTTAGTTCTAGTACTTCATTCATTATATTTCTTGTCCCCTTTTTGCGTTTTTTATTGTCTTATCCCCTTTTATTTGTTTCATAAAATTAATTTAATTATAACAATAAACAAAAGGCTATACATATATTTCTGATTAGCACCACGTTTTCTCGCAATCTCAAAATTTGTATCTACAAAGATTTTGTAATCAAATAAATGCGCAACGTCTTTTTTCAATAGAAACGTTCCATCTACTATTAATATCATATTTTGCGTGGCCAATAGCGGCTCACTATGTACAGGCATATCCGTTATTAAGTTATGAGAAATCGTTTCATATTGTAAATTCCCGTTAGGTCCTAAAGGCATTAATAATCTTTCTTTGAAAGCTGTATAATCGTGTGCATCTTCATAATACCCCCTTGCAGATTCTTTTCCTTTTGCATAGCGAATCACTCTTGGATTATGAAAATCATCAATGCTGGCGCGTGTTACTGGTAATCCTCTTTTTTTTATTTCTTCCGCTAATTCGTTTACAAATGTTGTTTTTCCTGATGCTGTAATACCGCTTACTCCAACTCTTATTGGATGGGTTAAGTTTAGCTTTACAATATGATCTGCAATTTCTTTGATTCGTTGTTTTCGGTTCATGATATCTCCCTTTATAATTAGTTTACATAATATAATTATAGATAATAATTCATGTCACTATTTGTCGGTAAATCGATATCCTTTCTCGAATCGCTGATATCTCGAAAAAATCATTGATATATTTTAAGTTATGATAGATATATTTGAAAAATCGTTGATATATTATGATTGGCTTACTTTCCCTTAAACCCTCGATATAAAGCAGTCCGTAATTCTTGTTTGTATTCTTCAATTTCTGGCATTTCGAGTTCTTCTGCTAGTCTGATAGCTAATTCAATATCATACGGTACTCGTACAAGTTGAATAGAAAAGCTCGCTGCTTCTTTTTCATTGTAAGTTCCTTCAAATATTAAATAGGAAGCTTGTGTTATTTCAAGTGGGTTTCCTACGCTACCGGCATTACATAACGTTTTCCCTCTGAAATTTTGAACGAATGCTTGGTGAACGTCACCGTAACAAACGACATCTGGTTTTCTTTCCCCTTCTATATTTTCCGTCAGATCACTATTTTCGAACATACTAATACGTTCTTCTCTTGAAGCGTGTGGTTGAATTCTTTCATATAAACTTCTCGGTGAAGCGTGGAACATACGAATCAATTTGCCACTCATAAAAAATTCGATTGAAAATGGTAAGCTTCTTAAATAATCATTTTGTTCTTCCGATAATTGTTTTTGATGCCATTTTAACGCTTCAAATTCAGTCGGTTTTGTAATAAAATCATCCCAGTTACCCATTACAACTACTTCACATTCTTTACGAATGATTTCAATTACTTCGCTAGAATGAGGGCCTTTTCCGACTAAATCTCCAAGACAAATAATGCGTTCAATTCCTCTTAATTTAATATCTTTCAGTACAGAATCTAATGCCGGAATATTGCCGTGAATATCTGAAATTACTGCTATTTTATCCATATGAATCCCTCCATTACTTATAGTTTATTATATCCTCATGTTGTGATTGATACCATTTTGGAATATAGGATGAAAAATGATTATGATCTTCTAAAATTCTGTTCAATCTTTCTTTCATATCATCTACTAAATGGGGCATGCTTCGGTTTGTCCATACGATATCCGCTGGGAATGTCATTGCTGCATATAAGGAGTACAGTTTCCAAAAATGAAGTGACGGTTCTCCCCCGCAATAACCATGAACTTGTCCAACTGCAAATGGTTTACTTATTCTTGTAGTAAAAATCGCTACGTTATAGAAATCGTGTATTGGATCGCCAAAATCATATCCACCAAAATCGATAACGATAAACTCCTTATTATGAATCATACTATTTGCTGGATGGAAATCATCGTGTAAAAAGGTGATTGGACGATTTTTCAATAAATACTTATGATTTTCTACAAAGGTTAATATGGGCTTCAAATCGAGAAATTTCACCTCGTAACCTTCTAATGCTTCTATATATCTTTCATACTTATTCCATCGAACCGTTTCCCATTTATTACTTACACTTTCTTTTTCAATTGAATGAATCCTCTTTAATACTTCCCCTGCTTTTCTTCCTGCATAATACTGTTCTTCCACCGATAGCTTCCCTAAACCTTCTTCACCATTTACACCTTGGACCCATTCAAATACTTGAACACATTTATTTAATTCCTCAAGTTTTATGAAATGAATTAACTTCGGCGTTGGAATATGTAATAACTCTAATTGTTTCATATACGTATATTCTTCTTGTTTACGTTCAAAATGAACAGCATCACATACTTTTACAAAATATGTTACTGTGTTTTCTAACTCTATTTTATATTTCTCTTCATGTGAAAAACCTTTCGAAATAGCTGTACACTTTACAATACGAGGCCATTCTAGTTCTCTCTCTATCTCTCTAAGCATTTCTTCCACAACGTTCACCTCTATCAATATATGTACAAACTACCTAACACTTCATGCTCTCGTTTATTTTCACCTTTAAACTCCACTGCAAATGGATATTCGCCATGATTTTTTTTGTATTCTTGCACTAGACCTTCTCCAACCGGTTCACAAAACTGCACATGAATGTCACCAAACGATACACTTTGACACTCCGCATTCCATTCTTCATTTTTCACGACCGAGCTTGCAGTTAACTCCATTACTTCTTTCCATTTCTGCACCGTTTCTCGAACATTTTTCACCGCATAATGAACCGTTTCAATTTGTTGTACCTTGTTTTTATGTTCCGTGATTGTTCCAATGTTACGTAAATCTTTTCTTCTTTCTTCATCTGTTTCATTCCATTGTATAAAGAAAGGTAATTTCGGCCCGTTCTCTTCTTGCTTTACAAATAACATTTTCCATTCTAAAAGGCGACCATCTTTTCTCATACGTTTCCCTTCAAATGGTCCTTTTGTTTGTAAACCGTATTTACTAAACTTATCTGCTAATTCTTCAATGGCATCTGTTCGAATTGCGATTTGTAGCATCCCTTCGCCATCTTGTAATTTCACTACCGTTTCTTGTACTAACGGATTTTCTGCTTCTTTCGCTTTTTTTTCATGTTGAACTGCTAAAAATTCTATATATGATAAATCAAAATAACTTAAACTATTCCAAGTACCCCAATTCGTATGCTCTCCGCCTAATACAGTATGAAATCCAAGTTCCTGCATTTGTTTTGCTGCTTCCTCCGGTGTACCATGTACTGCGTGTACGAGATGATCAAATCGTAACATGTCTTTCTCCCCTTTCTTTCCATCCTTTTATTGTATATTTTATTTTTCTTTCATTCAATTCAAAAAACTTTAAAACCCAGTTGATTTATAAGATTAATATGTATTATAATGAAACAAATTTAATTATTGCTGATTGGAAAAACCAAAGGCACTTTTCTCATACGGGAAAAGTGCCTTTTTCATTTATTATTACAGGGGGATTTTTTATGCAGAAATTAATTGTCTTTGCTATTATTGGATTTTTCGCTCAATTAATCGATGGAGCGCTTGGAATGGCGTACGGGGTAACGTCTTCCTCTTTATTATTAATGTTTGGTATTGCACCAGCTGTCGCTTCCGCATCTGTTCATTTAGCTGAAGTCGTTACAACCGCGGCTTCTGGTGCATCTCATATCAAATTTGGAAATGTTGATAAATATACAGTTTCCAGGCTTACATTGCCAGGAGCAATTGGCGCATTTGTTGGGGCATGTTTTTTAAGCAATTTACCTGGTGATGTCATTAAACCGTACATTTCTGTATTTTTATTTACTTTAGGGGTTTATATTTTATTACGATTCATCATTCAAAAACAAATTGTTGCTTCAAAAAAACGTATGTCTGCAAAACAACTTGTGCCGCTTGGCTTATTCGCTGGATTCGTTGATTCAACTGGTGGTGGTGGCTGGGGTCCGATTACGACACCTGTACTTTTAGCAAGAGGAAATGAAGCGAGAAAAGTTATCGGATCTGTAGATACGAGTGAGTTTCCTGTTTCACTCGCTGCAACAATTGGCTTCTTCATCTCACTTGGCTGGGAACAAGTAAGCTGGGTTTGGGTATTTGCGTTAATGCTTGGCGGTATTGTCGCTGCACCAATTGCTGCATGGTTAGTTCGCATCGTTCCAGCACATTTACTTGGCGTATTAGTTGGCGGTCTTATTATCTTCACAAATATTCGTACACTGCTTACTACATTTAAAGTGGATCCAACTATTATTTCACTTTCTTACGTTGCAGTTGGTCTTGTCGTTATTATTTCTATTCTCATTGCTGTTCGAAATCATTCCAATCGGCCTAACGCATCAACGGCTGAGTATCCGAATGATCAGAAGCAAATGCTACCATAACTATAAAAATACCGCCCAATTTAGAGCGGTATTTTTTATTTTTCTATTTTCCAATTAATCATCGTTTCTGTAGCATTTACTCTCTTCATATGTAACTTTTCTAAAACACGCATCGAACTATAATTATCTAGGAGTGTCTCTGCAATTATTGTTTCTACCTCTCCTGTTTTGAAAGCCCAATCGATTAGTTCTCTTACAGCTTCTGTTGCATAGCCCTGATTCCAATATTTCTCAATAAATCCATAACCGATTTCTACTGTTTGATTCTCATTTGGTTTCCCCTTAAACCCAATATCACCTAAAACGATATCATCTTCTTTCCGAAGAACATACCACGCCCCCCATGATAATAAATCCGCATCTTGTTTTATATTCCCTACATGCCCCACAATATGCGGACCGCTATTATATCCTTGCTCGTTAGCGACTTGAATCCTCTCTTCTGTACACGGCACTATATAGAGCCTTTCTGTTTCTAATTTCATTTTGATTTCCCCTTTTTGCTTAAACGTTACTCTAATTATAACAAATAATATGACCTTATCATGAATGTCGAATTATATTTTTCTGAATTTTCTTTTAATTTAAAGGATTTTTCAATATTTTTTGCGAAACATTTGTATAACAATTTTTTCTTTGCTTATTGCTACATAATAGTTGGTTCGGGTGGAGTTTTGCAAGCGTTTCCTATACAATAACCGATATTTTTTGATTTTTTCCTACAAAATATCTTGCAATATATTCAGAAAGTCATTACAATTGCCATATATTAAAAATCTTAGCAATATATAAATCCTCATCAATCCGATGAGGTAGAGGTTGCGACTTTTAATAGTAAAACGGACGAGACACAGAGAATGTCAGCTGACTCCGTTTGAAAGGAAAAGTTGCCGAAGTTTATATTTCTTCTCTGGAAATATGAGCTGGGGCTGTCTCCGAAAGGAACAGAACTGTCACGTTTACAAAATTACCGTGTAAACGTGGGGTGCTATCTTAACGGAAGGGTATGATGGGGTGGTTATTTGTGAAACGTTCCGCCAAATTCCTTTGGCGGTTTTTTGTATTTTTCTCCCCCGCTCCTTCCTAACCTACAAGAAAAGGAGTGTTGAACATGAATAGCGCAACAAATCAATCTACCTCTAAAACGCAAACTACACAAGGAAAAGGTGAATTAAGACGCGGTCTAAAATCAAGGCACCTTACGATGATTTCTCTCGGTGGTACAATTGGTACCGGACTATTTCTTGCCAGCGGTGGTGTCATCCATACAGCTGGACCTGGTGGCGCATTAATTGCATACGCCGCAATTGGAATTATGGTTTATTTTTTAATGACAAGCTTAGCTGAACTTGCAGCTTACATGCCTGTTACTGGATCTTTTAGCACGTATGCAACAAAATTTGTTGATCCATCACTTGGCTTTGCACTTGGATGGAACTATTGGTATAACTGGGCAATTACAATTGCGGCAGAACTAGCGGCCGTAACATTAATTATGAAATTTTGGTTCCCGGATACCCCTTCTCTTATTTGGAGCGGATTATGTTTAGCTATTATTTTCCTTTTAAACTACTTATCTGTTAAAGGGTTTGGTGAATCTGAATATTGGTTCGCACTTATTAAAGTAGTTACTATTATTATCTTTTTAATTGTTGGTTTCATGATGATTTTCGGAATTATGGGCGGCGAAACGGTTGGATTCAAAAACTTCACTGTTGCAGATGCACCATTTAACGGCGGTATCATGGCAATTATCGGTGTATTTATGGCAGCTGGTTTCTCTTTCCAAGGAACTGAATTATTAGGAGTAGCTGCTGGTGAAACATCTGATCCAGAACGTAATATTCCGAAAGCAATTCGTTCGATCTTTTGGCGTATTCTTTTATTCTATATCCTTGCGATTCTCGTTATCGGTTTATTAATTCCTTATACAACTGAAAGCCTTGCAGCAAGTGATGTAACAGTAAGTCCATTTACACTTATTTTTGAAAAAGCGGGCGTTGCCTTTGCTGCTTCTGTTATGAACGCTGTTATTTTAACTGCTGTACTATCTGCTGGTAACTCTGGTATGTATGCATCAACTCGTATGCTTTGGGATTTAGCTCGCCAAGGAAAAGCACCAAAATTCTTAGGCAAATTAGATAGCCGCGGTGTACCTGTTAACGCGTTAATCGTAACGTCAATTGTTGGTAGTATTGCTTTCATTGCTTCTTTATTCGGTGACGGTGTTGTATACATTTGGTTATTAAACGCATCTGGAATGTCTGGCTTTATCGCATGGGTTGGAATCGCAATTAGTCATTACCGTTTCCGTAAAGCATATATCGCACAAGGAAAAGATTTAAATGACTTACCATATAGAGCAAAATGGTTCCCATTTGGTCCAATCTTCGCATTTACACTTTGTATCATCGTAATTTTAGGACAAAACTACGGGGCATTTATGGGTGAATCAATCGATTGGAATGGCGTACTCGTTTCTTACATCGGTTTACCACTCTTCTTAGTACTATGGTTAGGATATAAATTTACGAAAAAAACAAAAGTGATTCCACTTGATAAATGTGAACTAAAATAAAGTGAAACGAGCAAACAAATTTGTTTGCTCGTTTTTTGTTGCAAACCTCTTTGCTTCCCTATTGCTCCTGTTTTTGCAATAATAAAGGAAATATAAATAAAGGTTGGGATACTATGAACATTCGTATTACTGATGAAGCAAAAGCAGCTATACATAGATTAGAACGTGAAGACAAAAAGATCATTCGCATTAGAGGGACAATGACAAACTCTTGTAGTATTTTCGTTGATGTCGATTTAATTTGGGATACATATAACGCAGATGATGTTGTATATGAAGATGCAGAGCTTATCGTACAAATGGATTCATTCACGAAAGACTACACTGGTGATACAGTGAAGCTTGATTATAAGACGACTGGTTTTAGTATTACGACTCCGAGTGAGACGTTAGTTTATGGATTGTCGATTAAAAAATAAAAATTGTTTTCATTTGACCACCGAGGTGAAAAAATGGATAATTATGTTCCGTTAAAATTTTTATTTAGCGAAGAATTAGCAGAAAAAATAGCTGATTCTATTTGTAAATACGATCCGAATTTCTCTAAAAAAAACTTTGTAACCTCTGTAACATGTAAAGTTGAAGGTTTAGAGTTAAAACAACGTATTGAAGTAATAGCAGATGAATTACAAAATGCTTTACAAAAAGATTTTAATGCAGCAATACATATATTACTGAAAACATTAGGACCAGAAAATACAACAGTGGATTCATGACGAAAACAGCCACATTAGAAGATTAGTTTCTGAAGGTACAAGACCAAGGCTTCCTTGGGCTAAAAAAATAGGAGCTCTGAAAGGTGACTTTAAGTACAATTTACAGCTTCTTGAACCATTAATGAATGATACTTCTAAATATGTCCAAAAATCAGTAGCCAATCATATTAACGATATTACGAAAGAAGATAAAGAACTCGTTTTTCAATGGTTACAGCAATTACGTGATAAACAGCATCCTATTAATCCTTGGATTATAAAACATGGGTTAAGAACAGTTATTAAAAATGGTACTTTACCAAAAGATTTTTGTTTTTGAGTATATTAAACAAAAACGCTATCCTTTCCTATGATTCTAGAAAAAGAATAGCGTTTTTTTACTCGTCCAGTATTTAGTAGGTATAACTTTTTATATTTCAAAAGACTTTTCTCTCTAAAAATATTTTTCATACAAATTTTCACATTCTAAAAAATCTATAAATTTCTTATAATGTGTCACTGTTCTTTCTAAAGCAATCATTAAAACAAAAATAAAATAAATTGCTTGGATTCCATTCATATAATTAAAGAGTGATTCAAATATATATACAATACTTGCAATCATAGAACAAAACCATAAATAAAACTTCATTTTCAACTTTTTAATTTTTTGCTTAGTTGTCTTACAATACTGACCATGAACTCTTATAAACAAATAAATTGCTGTATGTAAAATAATAATTGAAAATTGAAAACTTCGATTATCCTCCGAACTAAATTCAGAAAAATCTATTTCTAATGAATGTAATACTATCCAAATAGAAAATAAAGATAGTAGAAATACATATAAAAAACCAATTAATAATTCAAAAATAAAGAGCCAAGGTTTATTTATGATTGAGTAAAATGGATTTAGATATTTTATGGTTAATAAAAATTTTCTCACTAAATCAGTAATAATAATTGATGTATTAGTTATATTCATATAGAAAAGTAATGTTATTGGAACTAATAACATTATAGTGATGCCCCAAACAGTAATCTTAATGCCTGATAAAAAGAAAACAGCTCCATAAATTATAACTGAAAAAATAAAAGTTGATATTGGAACAAACATTAAAAATGTAAAAGTTCTTATTAAGATTAAATCCCCTAAAAAATCTTTTATTATGGAAACGTGTATTTTTTCCTCCTTGTATTTTTTCACAGTATCAACTATTTCTTTCTCAGATAAAAGAAAACACTTCAATCTATTAAACATAAAAAAACCCCTTTATATTAAAAAGATTAAAATATATACCAAACTGTTATTAAAATTTCATAAAAATAATTGTAAATTTTGTATAAGCATTTTTTTCACTTTCAACTGTAATTAAGGCGTGATGTGCCTCTATAATAGCTTTGACAAGTGCCAATCCAATTCCGGTCGATCCGTGCTTTTTAGAACTACTTGATTTATAGAATCGTTCAAAAATATGAGGTAATTCTTCAGCTGAAATTCCCTCTCCAAAGTCTTGGATTACTAGTTCTGTATAGATTGGAGAATTTTTGGCCTGAATCATTATTTTACCACCGGGTTTAGAATGTTCGATTGCATTCTTCAACAGGTTTAACAAAGCTTCCTGCATCCATAATTTGTCGTGAATAACGACTATTTCTCTTGGTGCATTCCAATCAATCAAAATATTTTTATCACTTATCATGCTTTGCAAGCGATTTAGTACTTCCTCAGTCGTATCTACTAAATTCCCTGGCTCTTTATCAAACGAAATCGCTTTTGCATCAATTTTTGCTACTTTTAACAAATTCTGAATTAAGACATTCATTCTAGAAATCTGAATATCATTATTTTGTAGTAATTGAGCTTGTTGCTCTCGGGATAGTTTCTCATTTAACAACATTTCATTATAGATAGAAATAGTTGAAAGCGGCGTTTTTAACTGATGAGATATATCCTGCAACATTTCTCCTAAAAACCGTTTCTCTTCAAGCAAATCATGCATATTTTTTCTAATGATATCCCTCATTGAACGAAATGAAATCGCCAGTTTCGCGAAATCCCCCTCTTTATTTTCATTGATGACAACCGAGTAATCTCCCTCGATTATCTTTTTTGCAGCTCTAGTAAGCTGGCTAATCTTATTGAAAATAATTTTTTGTTGCATGTAGTTTGCAACAAAAAGTAAAAATCCAAAAGCAATCAATCCCCACATCATAAATTGATTGTGATTAATAATTAGATTATTTAAGTGAGGAAAAAATTTTGAATCCAAGTCTTCATATAATCCATATTGCTTTAGGATCTCTGTCCCTTTTTCCTGATATTTACTTGAGTGAGACGAATGACTTGATAAGACTTTCATAATTTCCGCTTCATTTTCTGGATTCTGCTCTACCAACCTAGCTGTAATTTCCCCCCATGTTGCAATAGAGTCTCTTTTCAAATGATCATAAAATAATTGTTGAATAATAAATTGGTAAATCACAAATATAGATAAAAGGACGGCTAGTATCGTCATATAGCTTTTTAACTCGGTATTTTTCATTATCTTGCTCACCCAATCACGTCCTTGCTCCAACGATAACCATATCCTCTTTCGGTAACGATAAACTGTGGTTTTTGAGGATTGTCTTCAACTTTAGCTCTTAAACGCTTTATGTATACAGATAACGTGTTTTCATCAAAAAAAACATTTTCTCCTTCTGTTATTTGTTGTAGGAGTTCATCTCTTTTTAATGCTTTGTGAGAATTCTTCATGAAATTCAATAGCAGCTTGTATTCTAAATTCGTCAATGTAATACTTTCACAATTTTTATAAACCTTGACTAGGTTCGTATCGATTCTTATATTCTCAGATCTTAAAATTTGAGATGGCGTTTCTAGCGACGCTTGTTTACGCAATTGTACTTTCACTCTGGCCATGAGTTCCCTAACCCGAAAAGGTTTGGTTATATAATCATCACCGCCTATATCCAGCCCCATTACCACATTTGCTTCTTCATCTAGTGCAGTTAAGAAAATAATAATCGAATTCTCGTTTTTCTTTTTAAAATACAAACATAAGTCATAACCATTACCATCTGGTAGGCCGATATCAAGGATGGACAAATCAAATGTATTGTGAACAAACTGGTGTTTAGCTTCTTTTACACTGGACGCTCTAATCACCTCATAACCTTCATTTCTCAATGAAAATTCGATGGCTATGCCAAGAGCTTCATCATCTTCAACTAGTAATATTTTTTTATTCAAGTATGCCCTCTCCTTTTTTCCCCTAGCTTATATTCCAATTACAATAGCCTGGCTATAATCTAGCCAGGCTTATAATATTATTGTTCTCTGATATTATCAATAATATTATCTTGTTGAATTTTTTTCAATGGATTTAAGACTGATAAATAACTAATTATTAAAGCTGAAACAAACGTAATGATACAAGCCTCATAGGGAATTGTCCATGTCATTTTCAACATATTAGATATAGCTAAATATATAATATAAGACAATATACAGCTAAAAAAGATTCCTTGTAAACTTCCAGAAAAACCGTAAATCAAAGCTTCATAGGTAATCATTTTTTTCAAATCCTTTTGTGACATACCAATGGATTTCAACGCGGCCAATTCTTTTCGTCTAGTCATGATACTTATAGTTATAGTATTGAGGATATTAACGCTACTAATTAAAGAAATGACTGTGATGAAACCATATGCAAGCACTTGTAAAGTAAGTTTTTCTTCTTTTTTTGTTTTATTTTCTTGATAATTATTTACGATTGTAATGGAATATCTTTTTCCAATCGTGTTTTCTATTTCCTTTACTGTCGCGGAAGATTGAGTTACATCCTTTAATTTAGTTTCAAAGCTATTCTCCTTTTTTTCGTATACTTTAGATATATTTTCAAGTGATTTCAATTGATGCAAAACTTGTTCACTCTCAGCTAAATGATCTGGATTATTATCCTCTATCTTAATTGTAATATCCGATTTAACAGATAACTTATCAAAAGATTTAGATGCAAATGCAACACTCATTAAATACGAGAAAGTAATAAATAACACACTACTTATAATAATTGATAAGATTGTAATGGTATAGCGATTTTTATTTCGCTTAACATTTTTCATAGCCATGCTCAAAGGAATAGATAAAGGTTTTTTCACCATGGAATTCTTTTGTTTTTTGATTTGTTCCTTTTTAATTGACAACCTGCTACTAATTGCCAACAAAGGGGAGATTTTCCCTGCAAAATAAGCTGGGTACAAACTTGACGCTATTACAGAAAGCAAGGTAATAATCGAACTGATTAGTAAAATATTCCAATCGACATGGAATATCGAGACCGCTTTACTATTTTCCATTAAAAGTGAAAAAGTGAACTGCAGAGAGGCAAGTGCTATTAGGCTACATATAATTCCAATTGGTATAGCGATGACAGCCAGAAAAGTAGCTTCTCTCAGAACGATTTGTCTAATTTGCTTTCGTGTTGCACCAATGCTTCTCAACAAGCCAAACTGCCTCGTTCGTTCTACGACACTGATTTGAAAAGCGTTGTAAATCACAACAATTGTCGCTATCACAACAATGCTGATTGTAATAATTAGCGTAGCCATAATCGAATTATTGTAACCTGGTTTCTCTAATTGAATTAATTCATTACTTATATTAATATTATTCTCTCCGGAAATGGTCTTGAGTCCCTCTAAAACCTCATTAAAGTTTGCTTTTGAGCTAATTCCAACTAATATTTTCCCTTCACGAGCGCTAAACTTACTCTTATAGGTTAGTAACCGTCCCACCTTATTCTCCTGTGTATATGTACTATCACTTAGAAAACCAACCAATTTGTATTTTTTTTCATTTAATTCGAATGAATCACCTATTTGAATATTTTCTTTTATATAAGGTAATACCCAGGGATCAACAGCAACTTCTTGATCATTAGATGGCAATCTGCCCTTAATAATACTGTATTTTAAAAATTCCAAGGCGTTATCATCAGCAAAATTCATTTGTACAGCAGCCTCTCCAACTTGGACTGTTTCTCCCTGTGACATTAAACCAAATGATTCAATTTGCGAGTTATATTTAATTTTTTTCAATATCGATTCATCGTAATTTAATACAACGGCATGAAAAGAATACCCTTGCCTCTTTTTCGTATTCTCGATTTGAGAAATCTGAGTACCGTTCATAAATAGGCCGATTGTAGAAATTAACGATACAGAGAGTACGATTCCAATCAAAGTTAAAATTGTTCGTTTCTTATTTCCCTTTAAGTATCTCCTGCTTAATTGTTTATAATTACCAATCAAGATTAGTTTCCTCCCGTCTTAAGGCTTATTCGTAGCTAGCCACTGATCAGAAATGATTTGGCCATCTTCAATTGTAATAATACGATCAGAAGTTGATGCAATTTTTAAATCGTGAGTAATCAATACAATAGTTTGATTATATTTTTTTGCTGTCAATCTTAATAAATCCATGACTTCTTTTGTATTTTGAGTATCAAGATTTCCTGTAGGTTCATCAGCTAAGATTAAATGTGGGCGATTTATAAGTGCCCTCCCAATCGAAACCCGTTGTTGCTGACCTCCTGATAATTCAGATGGTAAATGATTTCGTCTTTCATGAAGTCCCAGAATTTCAATAATTTCGTCCATATAAGGATTATCTACAGGTTCATTATCTAGTAAAGTGGGCAAAGCTATATTCTCTTGCACATTCAATACAGGAATTAAATTAAAGAACTGAAATATAAAACCAACTTTTCTTCTTCTAAATATCGAAAGTTCATTATCTGAATAATTATAAATATTGTTCTCTCCAATAAATACTTGTCCTGAACTCGGACGGTCCAACCCTCCCAAAATATGCAACAATGTACTTTTACCTGAGCCAGAAGCTCCTACGATTGAAACAAATTCCCCCTGATGTATTGTAAGGTTTATTCCCTTCAAAGCATCTACCCTACTATTGCCTTCACCATAACTTTTGACGACATCCTCTATTCTTACGATTTCCACTCATATCACCTTATTTTCATTTTAATTTAGTCTTGTACCTCTACAAAGTTTATTTTATTCTGATTATTCGAAGAGAGCTTATCAACCTGTTGTAAAACTTTGTCTACTTCTTGTTTGTTTTTATAATCAAAATTACGTTTTTGAAATTGAATCAATTTCATTATTGACTCTGATTCAGAAAGTGTATTATATTCTTGGTCGTTTAGAATAACAAGGTTCATTGGAACATACCCAATCCAAATTTGCTGTTTAACATACTGAGCAGGTACTATCTTATCGTTCAAATTCAACTGGTTATTTTCAAAATTATCAACCGTAGAATTATCACCCGCATAAGAAAATAATAGATTCTGATCACTAGATACTTTATTTTTATCTTTCACCCTCTCAGAAATAATAGATGCTGAATTTGGATCTTTTCTAGCTCTTAGAAGTCCCTTATTAAATAATTTTACCGCGGTAGAACTATTAATAACTGCATATTCTGTAGTGTTGATTTCAAATTCTTCATTTGTATCATTTTGTTTCTTATCTTCTTCTGATAATGGAATCCTTTTTGTTGTTGTGACGTACTTTATCTTATAGTCTATTGATTGTTTAGTGTCATCTTTAAACTCTTGTTTAACTTTTTCTACGTCAGTTGCAGTACCACTAACTAGAATCCCATCGACTGGTTGTCCTGGACCTTGCACATAACGTTTTACTCCTAATCCTATTCCTATAAAAATAGCAATAACAACCGTATAACTGATAATTTTTTTCATTAGAATACTCCTTTAGTAAATGATTTATATCTGGATTATAGATGAGTTTTTTTCATAAGTTAATGACTTCTATCTAACTATGTGACTTCTAATCTTACAATTTTGTAAGATTAGTATTCCCCATGCTCAACAAGCTAAATTTATATAATAATAATCTTATACATTATTATTCTCTTTTTTATTGGAACGGGTCGAATCACAGGCAATAACCCGACCTATAATGATTAATGTTACAGATAATAACTTAAGGCCCGTCTTATATATAATCTAAATCTTTAAAATAAACAAAGGATATTACTCCTAATACAGCACCAACTATCCCTAGCATCAAACCCTTATACTTTTGTATAAACATCTTATTCCTCTTTTCGTACAAACAAATTATCCATATATAAAAATACTAAGTTATGGAATGTTTTCAAAGAATTAAAGCGTTTTTATATTCAGTTTATATGTCTACTTCTTTTCTTATCCCATAGTTAAGTAAATCCAAAGGGATACAAAAACGTCACTTCTTTTATAAACAGTACGACTTTATTGTTACTTAATAGTAGTGAGAAATATCACATATCTCATAAAAGGGCTGGGCGGAAATTTAAGTTTACTAAATACCTTTTCTAAAGTTTGAGTGCACCCTTTTTCTGTACACTCCATCCAATCTTTCATTAAACAACTACCTTCTCCCATAATTTCAAATGATTTCCACTCGGTTATCCCGAATATATAAATTACCATTCTCACAAGGAGCGAATCTATATGAATCTATTCGAACACGAAACGTAAAACTGCCTCTCTTTCATAAGAGGTCCTCCCTTTTTCTTTTCTCATCATATCATTCATTTACGAAATAGGAGGAAATAATTATGAAACGTAATCCATTATTTTTAACTTTATTAAAAAGTGCAAATACAAACTTTAGCGGCTGGGATTTTTCTTTCATTTCAGAAACGGGTCGAATGAAGAGCGAGCCTTTATCGTGGTCGTACGGCAGCACTGCTTTTCAGCTTATGCAATGTGCAGAATCAATGCTCGATATGGGTACTGGCGGCGGAGAGTTTTTATCTATGTTACAACCGTTCCCGTCAACTATATTCGCTACTGAGGGCTACACTCCAAACGTGTCAATTGCTCAAAACAAATTAGAGCCTTTAGGAGTTACTGTTTTAGAAGTAACTGATGATACTGCATTACCATTTCAAGATGGGCAGTTTGATTTAATTATAAATCAACATGAATCGTATGCTGCTTCTGAGGTAAACAGAATCCTTTCTCCAAGTGGCGTTTTTCTTACACAACAAGTTGGCGGTCTTGATTGCGCGGAACTTAATGAGCAGTTTGGCTCAACACTAAATAGCGACTTTGCAAGTTGGTCTCTCGAAACAGCATGCAGTGAGTTAAAGCAAAATGGATTTACTATTTTAGAAGCAAGGGAAGAATTCCCTTTCCAACGCTTTTATGATATTGGCGCTATCGTCTATTATTTAAAAGCGATTCCGTGGCAAATTCCTGATTTTACTGTCGAAAGATATTATGAGGATTTATATCGCATACATGAGAGCATCTTGCAAAAAGGATATTTTGATGTGAAGCAACATCGATTTATGACTAAGGCGATTCGCAGCTAGCAAAAAGGAGGTGGCATAGCCACCTCCTTTTTGCTCCGTTTACGTATGTTCTCTACTCTTTCATCATAAGAAAAGTTATATCATACATATTACAATTATGACCAATGAGTTGTATTTCTGAAACATATAATCACCTCGCATATATAATGAGAGCAAAAACGTGATTTTTCACTTTCCTCTTCTATTGAGAAACAAGTTGTTTTTCATATCGCTTGTTCGTATCATCTTCTGTCAAATATGCAGTTGTGTAATTAATAATATTCCGGTTATCGTACGTGAATATATGTTTTAACTTATTTTCTTCTGTTAATACTGTCGGTAAGTATTTTGGTAAGTTGCTAACTACACCTCTATTATCACCATCTAATATCCAATCAATTTCTTTCCATTCTAATAATCCTTCAGCCGTACGAAATGGTGTATTCATCTGCATTTCATCTGGCAAATCAGCAACGAACACATACATTCCTTCATTAGCCTGGGGCTCATCTTTACCTTTAAAAACAACAGTCCCTTTATACGTTACACTTGAAAGTTCTATGCCCGTTTCCTCAAATGTTTCTCTAATTATTCCTTCGTATGGCGTTTCATTATCTTCTATTTTTCCTCCGACACCATTCCACATCCCCATATTCGGCTTTTTATTTCTATTTAATAGCAGTATTTTATCGCTTTTTCTAATAAAGCAAATTGTGTACTTGTACATACAATCATTTCCTTTCATTTTCCACATGAGTTATTTGGCTTATTTTCAAGTAAAAACACTCGCCTTACAATTCCTTACTACATAATATATAGTACAACTTTCATGCGTAAACACTTTACGTCAAACGAGAGAATCCTTTTTAGAAAGGAGAATTTAAAATCGATACTATAAGCAATGAATTTTTAAACCAATATTACAACAGCCTTGTGTGGTTAAACGATACACACTGGCTCGGGGTTCCAATCTGTAAACTTCCCTCTGATCTCTTTTTGTATCAAGAAATCATTTATGAATTAAAGCCCGATTTAATTATTGAATGCGGGACTTTTCATGGTGGTAGTGCACTGTATTTAGCTTCTATGTTAGATTTAATTGGAAAAGGTCACGTACTTACTATCGATATAACTCCGCAGCCAAATCGGCCATCACATAATCGGATTACGTATTTAACAGCCTCTTCTGTTTCTGTGCAGGCCGTTCAAACAATAGTAAGTATGCGCAAACCTGATGATGTGATTTTAGTTATTTTAGATTCTGATCATAGTAAAGAACATGTATCCAAAGAACTCTTACTATATAAATCTATCGTCACTACTGGCAGTTATATAATTGTAGAAGATACCTCCATTAATGGAAATCCACTTCTTCCTGATTGGGGTCCTGGCCCGATGGAAGCTGTAGATGAGTTTTTAACAAAAAATAATAACTTCATAATCGACGACTCTAAACATAAATTTTTCATATCATTTAATCCAAAAGGGTTTTTAAAGAAAATAAAGTGAAACTTTAATCAGTGAGGGATTCATCCCCCACTGATTCTATCATTTTCATTTTTGAAAAAGGATAATATACGAATTCCACCTTGCCAATTATGTTATCTTCTTCAATATATCCTAAGCCATTGCGACTATCTCTACTTACTTCGCGGTTATCTCCCATTACAAATAACTTATTTGGTGGAATTTTTGTCTTTTGAAAGTTATAAAACACTTGTGTGTTGTTAAATAAATCTTTGTTCGTATATGGTTCTTCTTGCTTTTTATCGTTCACATATACCTTTCCATTCGTTATGTTAATTACATCACCCGGAAGCCCTATTACACGTTTCACATAATATTTCGATTCATCCTCTTCTTTTATAATGACAATTTCTCCGTGTTGTAAATTAGAAAGACGTACTGCTGCTTTATTTACAAATACGTAGTCTGCTTCATATAAAGTCGGCTGCATCGATTCCCCTTCCACCTTACATAAAGTAAAAGAATGGTAGCCTATGACTATCACCAATATAAATAGTATGTACTTTCCCCAGCCTCTCTTAATCTCCTTTTTCATATCCATTCCCACCTTATAAAGCGCTTTTTAACTCAAAAAATATATCACTGCACAATAAGTTTCCATGCAGTGATACTATTTTTACTGTGCCTTGTTCGGTTGTTCTACTGGAATTGAATTTGCATTTGATCTATTTGTTTTTAATTCAAAATACGCATCCAAAATCTCTTTACCAATGGCAGAATTAATTCCTGATTTATCATCATTCACCCATGGCACAACAACTGAAAAGGCTATTTCCGGATCAGCATCATATGGCGCATAACCGGCAAGAGTTAAATTATAACATTTTTTTCTGTTGTTGTTCTCATCTCTTCCAATATCACTTTCTCCACCATATACTGTCTCAGCTGTTCCTGTTTTTCCCGCTGGTTTATATGGTAAACCTTTAAACGTTCCAGTACCTGTTCCGTCAGCTTCTTGAAAAACCCTTCTAAATCCTTCTTTTACATGATTAATGTACGAAGTGTCCATATCCACTCGATTTAATACAACTGGTTCAATCGACCGAACGACTTTTCCTACATCCTCTGGTCTATTCGGTTGCTCTCTAACTTCTTGTACAATTTGTGGTTTCATTCGGTAACCGCCATTTGCAATGGTTGAAATATATTGCGCAAGCTGAAGCGGCGTATATGTATCATACTGTCCAATCGCGTAATCAAGTAAAAATCCGGGTATGTTATCAGTTCTACCTACTTGACCAATTGATTCATTTGGCAGGTCAATACCAGTCGACACACCTAGGCCAAATTGTCTAAAATAGTAGCGCATTTTATTAAATGTTTCTTGTTTAATGTCTAATGGATTGTTTGGGACATAATTAATGCCTGCCATTTTTAAAGCCGTATTAAACATATAAACGTTCGATGACACTTGCAAAGCTCTTAAATCATCAATATCCCCAAATTCTTTCCACGATTTCTTCGGCTTAGAACTTCCTTTAAAATACATTGGTGCATCAAAGAAATGTGTATACGGCTTAATCGCTTCTGTTTGATATCCAGTTAATAAAGTAGCACCTTTTACAGTTGACCCTAACTCATAAGAACTTGTCATCGTTCCTAGTGCATAATCTTCTATTTGCATACCGCCATCTTTATTTACAATTTTCTTTCCTGCCATTGATAAAATTTGACCGTTTTTCGGATTCATCATTACTACGAACGCACGATCCATCATCGGCTCTGCAGCATGAAAAGCTCGTAAATTCTTTTCAAGGCTTCCCTCTACTCTTTTCTGTAAATCCATATCGACTGTTAACATCAAGTTATTTCCACTTTTTCCTTCAGTCACTTTTTCAGTTCGAACAATCTTCCCTGCTTTATCCATAATATTTTTAGACTGTTCTTTCGTTCCATGTAGTGCATCTTCGTATTGTTTTTCGATGTAACTTTTACCAATACGGTCGTTTCGATTATAATCACGAACTAAATAATAATCTAATTGTTCTCTTGGCAACCCTTCATTTTCATTAGAAACGCTACCGAGTATAGAGCGCAGTATTTTATCATTTGGGTATTCACGTTCCCAATCTACTGTTGTATCTACCCCCGGTAAACTTGCCAACCTTTCACTAACGACAGCATATTCATTTTGACTTACATCTTTTTTAACGATTTGCGGCGTCATTTTATATCCCGCATTCATTTTGCTTTTAATTACTAATACTTCTATATCTTCCTTTGAAAGCTCATTTAATTCTTCTTGTGTAATTCTTTCCCGGCGCAGTTCTTCTACTTTTTTATCTAACTCTTTTCCTTCTATTTCTTGCTTTCTAAATTTACTCTCATCTTCTTTCGTTACTTTCGCTGCTGCCCGCTTTTCATTTAACTGCATCCAAAAATCTTTCTTATCTGTCTCTGTTAACTTATCCATGTCCTCTTGCGACATTTCAATTAGCTTAGCTAAATCTTTTGCTACCTGTAAAACTTCTTTCGAGTCTACTCCTCTCATTTTCGTATATGTAACGGTTCGCAATGGTTTATTATTTACAATAACGTGACCTTGCCGATCAAACATTTTCCCTCTAGGAACGGGAGTGCTCTACCGTTACATCTTCCTTTTTGTTTACTTCATTTCTATACGTTTCTCCATCAATGATTTGTACTTTACCTAATTGAATTATAATAGCTGAAAATAAAAGAAAGACAATAAAAAATAGTACATTTAACCGAAATGGAATATGAGTCTTTTTCTTTTTCGATTGTTTTTTCTGCTCCTTTTTCTGTCTCATTTCGCTCCCTCGCTTCATTCTATTAACATTTCTATGCAAAATCATTATGTATCAAATTTATTTATATGATATATATAGAATTTTATATTAATTACAAAAGAAATAAAAGATTTAATTTTCAGTTTTTTATTTCACTATCCTATTTATTACCATTCCCTTAATGCACAATAACATGAATATTATTCTAAAAGAAAAATGGGACAAATTGATTTTTATACCATTAATTCACATTTCTTTGTATACTAAAGAAATAGATTCATAAAAGACATTACTTAAGGAGAGAACGAAAATGACAGATTCGTTTATCATATATACTAATACGCCACATTGTTTAAACTTTATGATTTACATTCAAAATATTTATCTCAATCAAAAAGGAAAAAAAGAAAATTTTCGTTTTCCTTACATAACAAAAACATTACATTTCTCCACTGACTTTAAAACAAACTTCAAAGAATTATGGCTGACTCTTCGTAAGCAAACTGCTAACGACAGATATGATTTACAAATTTTTCACGAGGAGAATCATATATTTTACGAGAAGCTTTTTGACACTCAATTATGTAATGAGGAATCTTTTAAAGAATTACTGTGTAGTTTTAAAGTATGGTGGACTAGCATAGTAGGTCAGCATTCATTAGAATGGTCTGTAAGTGAGTATAGTACGCAACTTTATAATGATTTAGTTTTATACTTAAAACAAAACCAAATAAAACCTTTACAACAGGTACACATTAGCTTACTTTATGACGATTGTGTATTCGCTAAAGAAAATATTACTTCTTACTCTGCCATTTTACCTACCAAACTCTTTTTTATAAATTATAAAGATGTTGTTACTACGTTATCAAAATGTTTTCATATCGCTTTAAACAGCGATTACTCAAATAAAAAAGTGAGGTAGATACCTCACTTTTTTAGATAACTTATTTCACTGAAGATACCCCTTTAACAAACTCACCAATCTTATTTTGAAAAACAAAATCAAAGTTATATTCTTGCCCTGTTAACTCTTCATTTACTAAAATTGTTGTTGCCCCTATTTCCCTCTTTGCGATTTGCGGGAATGAAGCGACGGGTTGTACTTTTAATGAGGTTCCCATAACGATAAATACATCTGTTTCATATAAACGTGTTATCGCATTTTGATATTGCGGTAATGTATCTCCGTATAAAACTACGTCTGGATTTAAAATGAAATTACACTTCTCACAACGCGGTACTTCATGATCAATCATATACTGTAAATCATAGCCTGATTTACATTTTGGACAATGTGCTGTTTGAAGTGTTCCATGTAAATCAATAACATGCTTACTGCCACCTAATTGATGTAAACCGTCAATATTTTGCGTTAAAATCGTAATATCTTTCCCTTGTTCTTCTAGCTCAGCTAAAAAACGATGTCCACGATTTGGTTTATATTGATGGAACGTATTAATTTGAAAGATTTCTTTATAATGCTTCCAAAATTCTTTCGGACTTTGGTTATAGTATCCTCTTGATAAATACATCTCCACATTCGCATCAGCATACAATCCATTTGCTGAACGGAAATCTGGGATACCACTTTCCGTACTTGCACCAGCGCCTGTTAATACTGTAATTTTCTTCGCTTTTTCTAAAATTGAACGTACTTCTTCAAATTGTTGCACAAAAATCACCTCTATGTATTTTCCTATTCTTATTATACCAGTTGTTTACAGGAGGTGTTGTACAATTCATTTTACTTAATGCGTTGCGCCCCCAATCTCTACAATATCTACTTCAACTGTCATCGTTACTTCAATTGCCAATTCTATTCCCTTACTAATAGTAGAAAGTGACATACTCGGTTGCCCTGGATAATTACTCGATTGTTCTGGTAAAAACGGAATATGAATGAATCCGCCTTTTATTTTCTTATCATGTTTCTCTAGTTCATGCATAAGTCCATAGAATAAGTGATTACAAACGAATGTGCCTGCCGTCTGTGAAACAGATGACGGTATGCCCTCTTCGTAAAGTTTTTTTACAATTGCTTTCATCGGAAGTGCAGACCAATAGGCAGCTGGTCCTTCTTCTACAACCGGTACATCTACCGGCTGATTTCCTTCATTGTCAGCAATTCTTGCATCATCAATATTAATTGCAACACGTTCTATCGTAATATCTGGTCTGCCCCCAGCTTGTCCAATGCATATAATAATTTCCGGCGCTAGTTCTTCTATATACTCTTTTAATACGCTTATTGATTTATGAAATACAGTTGGTACTTGTTTGCTTATTACCTTGTATTCTCCAATTGTTTTTTCATGCAAACCTTTTGCTACTTCCCAAGCTGGATTGATATTTTCTCCGCCAAATGGATCAAACCCTGTTAATAATACTGTTTTCATAGTTTTATCCTCCTAATTAGAAACGATATACAAGGCCGTACATAATAAACATATTTATGATAAAAATTGAAAGAGCAATTGGTACTTGTGCTTTAATAACTGCATTTTTATCCTTTAGTTCTAAAAGCATTGCTGGTACGATATTAAAATTTGCTGCCATTGGAGTAAGCAGTGTTCCGCAATATCCAGCAAACATACCAAGCGCTGCCATAATCGCTGGGTTTCCGCCGTGCATTTGAACTATTAAAGGTAAGCCAATTCCGCCGGTAATAACAGCAAACGCTGCGAATGCATTTCCCATTACGACTGTAAATAGCATCATGCCTAAACAGTACGCCATAACAGCAACGAACGGATACTCTGTCGGTAACACTTGTCCGACTAAGTCTGAAACAACTTGTCCAACGCCAGACTTCGCGAATATACCACCAAGTGCTGCTAACATTTGTGGTAAAATGACAGCCCAGCCGACAGCTTGTAATAGTCTGCTTCCTTCTTGTACAGGCGTTGTTATTTTTGATTTTGTAATACGCATTGCCGCGACGAATGCGAGTAATGCACCAAGCGCTAATGCAACTAATGTTACTTTATCTGGATCAACAAGAGAGACATTTCCCCATTTAATTTTCCCTAACGTTAACGTACCGATAATTGTAAAAATAGGAATTAAAAGTGCAGGCATAAAAATTTTATTTTTTAATTTCTCAGCATGTTTCACACGTTCTTGTACTGGTACTTCTTTTTCCTGAGACTTTGTTACTTTATTTAGTGAAGCTAAAACGACCATAGTAAGCACTATACAACCAACGTAAAACGAAGGAATTATATTTCCGAATAAAAATGTAACTGCAAACAATGCCCAAAATAAACTAGAACCGAATCTGTTTGGATGTTCACGATCGAATGCGATACGAACAGCGATAAAGGCAACGATTATCCCTAATACATAATAGATTGTATCCATTGTGATGATGTTCATATTAGATTACCTCCTTCTCTTCTTTTCCTTCTGCCTTCATTGTTTTCTCTATATATTTATCAAACCTTCTAAATCTAATCCAGCTTACAATAAGTGCAGATATTGCTGTAGGAATGCCCCAAAGTGCCATATCCCATACACCGACATGCATACCTACTGAATCGAAGAATCCTTTCATTAATAAAATAGCACCAGTTGCGATGAAAATATCTTCTCCGAAAAACCAAGCTGTATTTTCCGCAGCAGCTGCGTTTGCTTTAATCTTTTCTCTTAATTTTTCAGGGAGTTTACCGTATTTACCTTGTGCGGCTCCTTCTGCCATCGGTGCAACGAGCGGTCTTACTGTTTGTGCATGACCACCAATATTCAGTCCAAGTGCTGCTGAGGATTCTCTTATCGTAAAATATGACATTAATACTCTTCCAGTTGTTGCTCCTTTTGATTTCGTTATAAGTGCTTCTGCTCTTTCTTTTAAACCGTAACGCTCTAAAATTCCGATTACCGGTAATGTTAATATAATTGGCATAGACATATATCTATTTTCTATGAAAAATTTACCGAACATACTGATCACATCATAAAAACTTAATCCTGAAACCATACCAGTAACAATACCTGCAACCATAACTACTAAAAGTGTATTTAATCTAAATAAAAAGCCCACTGCAACAAGTAATATCCCGATTAATTTCACCAATTCCAACACTTCCCCTCATTTTTTACTTCAGTGCACAAATAGAAATGCCGTTAAGTTTGAATGTTCTGTATATTCTTTCTGCAAATTGCACTGCTTTTTCCCCATCACCATGTAAACAAATCGTTTGCGCCTGGACTACTACTTTCTTTCCATTGACCGAATTTACATGGCCTTCTTTCACCATTTGAAGTACTTGCTTTATCGCTTCGTCTTCATCTTTTATAAGCGCATTTTCTTCTGTACGGCTCGTTAATGTACCATCTTGCTTATATGTACGATCCGCAAAAGCCTCTTGTACGAGAGTTACTTTGTATTTTTTTGCAGCCTGTATAAATGCCTCACTATTTGCTAATCCGTAAAGTAATAGATTTGGATTACTATGATAAATTACCTTCGCAATTGCATCTGCAATTTCCGGATTAGTCGCCGCCATATTATATAGAGCACCGTGTGGTTTTACATGATGCATCTTCCCGCCAGCTGCTTTCAAAAAAGCGTCTAATGCACCGATTTGATACAATACATAGTCGTATACTTCACTTGCTGAAACATTCATGTTTCTTCTACCAAATCCAATTAAATCAGGAAATCCAGGATGCGCCCCTATTGCTACGTTATGCTCCAAAGCTTTTTCAACAGTTTGACGCATAACAGACGGATCACCCGCATGAAAACCGCAAGCAACGTTTATAGAGGAAACGAACGGAAGAATTTCATCATCATTCCCCATTTTATAAGCGCCAAAACTTTCTCCTAAATCACAATTCAAATCAATTGTAGTCATGATATTTCCCTCCTGCTCTCAGCTTCGTAAAGCGATGAATTTCTTTAATAGATTCATATTTACTTCTTGTTCTATGTACAATTGTTCCGCTTCTTCAAGCGTAATTTTCTCAAAAGAAACATAGTCCCCCGGCTTTAGCTGGGCAAGAAGAGGTAAATCTACTGAAATGATATTTCCAATTCTCGGATAGCCACCTGTCGTTTGTCTATCTGCCATTAATATAATCGGCTGTCCACCATTTGGAACTTGAATGGTTCCAAATGTAACAGGACTCGATAAAATCTCTTTTTCTTCAATCCTATTTAATACTTCTCCCTCAACTCTATAGCCCATACGGTCAGCATGATTAGATACCTTATACTCTTTCGTAAAAAATGCCTTTCTACTTTCTTCTGTAAATTGATTATATTCAAAGTCAGCTATGACACGAAGCTTAGGATGTTTCTTATACTTTGGTAGTACGCTGTTGCTAATTGCCCATTTCGTTTTTATTCGCTCATCTTTTTGTAAGTCTTGAATGAAACAATTCGCCATTTCTGGTTGTGCACCAATTTGGAAGTAGTCACCCTTTTTCAACATTCTTCCTTCTATACCGCCAATCGTAGCACGTATGTACGTACTTTTACTTCCCATAGTGCGATCAATATGGATGCCACCCGCAAAAGTCACATACGCTCTGCAACCACTTTTCACCTTTCCAAAACAAAGCATACTACCTTCTTCCGCTAAAATGGGACGCCATAACGGGATACGTTCTCCATTCAATAACGGTTCCATGTCTGCTCCGCCAATCGCAAGTAAAGTCGGTTTCTTTATTAACAATTTAGGTCCCATAATCGTAATTTCGAGTCCGGCTTCATTCTCTTCATTACCAACTAACATATTGATCATCCGAAGCGCACTTTGATCCATTGCCCCGCCAACGGGTACACCGTATTGTTGATAATGTGATCGCCCTAAATCTTGGACTGTTGTAAACATTCCCGCATGCAAAACTTCTACATCCATTCTTTAGCCCCCTCAAGTGATACGTACTCTTCCTTCGTTATTGGGATAAATCGTAAATACATACCACTTTGAATATATGTTGGTATTTCTTCTTCTGGATTAAATAATGAAATAGGAGTTCTGCCGATAATATTCCATCCTCCTGGTGTTTCAAGTGGATATATACCTGTTTGATTCCCGCCAATACCCACTGAACCAGGAGAAATTTGTAACCGTGGTGTTTCTTTTCTAGGTGTTTCTAATTCTTTTGATAGTCCTCCTAGATACGGGAACCCTGGTGTAAAACCTAGCATATATACAAAATATGTAGTTTCACTATGTATTCGAATCACATCTTCTACTTGTAAACCTTTATAATGTGCGACATCTTCTAAATCAGGTCCATATTCTCCCCCGTAACAAACTGGTATAGAAATATGTTTCACATCCTGTTTTACTTCTTCTTTATTAGAATCATAAAGCTCCTTTATATACTGGCGAACATAATCATATGGTCTTTCACTTCTCTTCCATACTTTATATACATTGTAGTAAACAGCTAATGAAGTAAACGATGGAACGCACTCAATCATTCCTGCAAACGGATGTTGCTGCAGTGCTTGAAATAACCGCTGTACTTTCTCATATATATCCATCTTAATTTCTTCACCAAATGTAACAATAATTGCTTGATCCCCTAACGCAGAAAATTTCATCCTACTCCCTCTTTCTATGCCAAAAAGCCGAGTTCTTTCGAAATGCGATGTGCTGTTTCTTTCACCTTAGCGATAAAATATGAAATGTTACTTTCGCTGTACTCAATTGCTAATCCTGAAATACTAATGCCTGCTACAACCGTTCCATCACTTGCGAAAATGGGCGCTGCTATTGCGGCTGTATGATTTTCTAACTCAGAATAACTAATTGTATAGCCTTCCTTTTTTGCCATTTGCAACACTTCTAACAATTGTTTCTTATCCACGATTGTTCCATCTGCAAACTGTTTTAAATCCACTTCCTCTATGTATCTCCGTTTCTCTTCCTCAGAGAAATACGATAGTAAAATTCTTGGACATGCACCAGTATAAAGCGGTGCTCTTCTTCCAACCGCCGTATACACGCGTACCGGCTGAACACCTTCCATCTTTTCAACGTAAATTGCGTCATTACCATCTTGAATTATTAAATTAACTGCCTGTCCTAAACTATCTCTAAGTTCTTTCATATAAGGAATTGCTATATTTCTTACTGATAATCGTTGTGAAACAAGTTGACCGAACCGTAAAAATACGACCCCTAAACGATATTTCCCCTTTTCGTTTTTTTGTAAAAACGCCATCTCTTCTAACGAGCCAATTAAACGATAAACAGATGTTTTCGGCATATTGGTAAGCTGAACCATCTCAGTTAAACTTAGCTCTTCATGCTCATAAAACAACTCTAAAATATCCATTGTCTTAACTGCCGTTTTATTTATACTCATTCTATCTCCCTTTCGTTCCGAATTACGGAACTTAAATTCCGTTTTTCGAAACAAACATATAATTTAAAATTATAAAATATTCTTTCAATTCAATCAATAGATTTTAAGCAAATAAAAAAGTATGGAAGAATATCTCTCCCATACTTCACTACACTTTATAACGCTCTTACTTGTTTCAACGGCCAGAAAACAGCTTGTCCTTTTCCGACAATTTCATCTTCTGAAATAAAGCCAAACATGCGACCATCCTTAGAAACTTCACGATTATCCCCTAAAACAAATACTTGGCCTTCTGGCACTTTCGTTTTTCCTGTGATTTGTTCTAACGTAAAGTCTGGAGTTAATACACGGCCTACTGCTTTTTCTTTAAACTGTTTTAAATATGGTTCTTCCATCGCTTTGCCGTTTACATATAAAACATCATTTTTATACTCAACTGTATCGCCTGGCAAACCAATTACTCGTTTTACTAAATCGTATCCTTCTTTTCCGTGGAAGACGATAATATCAAAGCGATCTAATCCACTTATACTATAACCAATCTTATTCACGAGCACTCGTTCGTTATTTTTTAAAGTGGGCATCATTGATTCACCTTGCACTAAAGAAGGTGTAAATAAAACACCGCGAATAATAGCAATTAATACAAGGGTAAAACCTATCGTTTTAGCCCAAGAGAATAATTCTTTCTTCGTATTTTCCTTCATCGTTTCTCCTCTTTCTTAAGCACTTATTTTATGATTTTAACTAATTCTTGTACTAAATTAGGGTCTATTTCAGAAAAACATGATTTTCCTTCTCTTACCGCTGTACCGACATGAGCTTGCGAAATTCCAGTTTCATCTAGCAATCGCTTTATATTTTCTTTCGTCACGCCAGCTCCAGCTACAAGCTGAATTTGACCATCACTTACCTTTTGCATTTCTGTAAGCACCGGAATATTCTCTACTATATTTCCTTGTCCACCTGAAGTTAAAACGTGAGTCACTTTATGAAACTTCTTTAAAGTGTTCATCGCTTCTACTGGATTTTCTATATCATCTATCGCACGGTGGTACGTTACATTTATTCCATCTACAACAGATAGTAAATCCGCTAATTTCTCTTCATCCACTTCATTTCGTTCGCTTAATACGCCTAATACTACACCAGCTGCTCCTAACTTCTGTGCAACTATAATATCTTCTTTCATCATTTCAATTTCTTCTTCCGTATATGTAAAAGACTTCGCATGCGGACGAATCATAACATGAATTGGTATACTTACCGCTTCTACCGCTTTTTTTATAAAAGCATAACTCGGTGTTAAACCACCTTCTGTATAAGATGAAATTAATTCAATCCGCTTCCCGCCAGCGCTTTCAATTCGTTTTACATCTTCTAAACATGTTGCAATAACCTCTAGCATGAGATGACCTCTTTTCGTGCTTTTTTCTTATTATAACATTAGTAAAAATAAGAAGCCTAGCTTTCTCCTTTAAAACTTAAAAAAGAAGAATGAAAAGAAAGATTTTTTTATTGGCAACAATTATTGGTAACATCCTATTATTCATGTACACTCCTACCATAATGAAAAAAACCCGTCATTTTGACGGACTTTTCTAATTTCAAGCTTTTCTTTCCTCAGTTTTCATATCAATGCCTAATTGATCTTCCAATAACTTTACACCTTTCTTTGTAAGATGGACAGCTCGGTTCTTATCCGTTTTGGTAATCCATCCCTGTTCAAAAAGCAGTTTTGCAATTGCAGACCCTAACCAACCGGAAATATGGTAACGCCGTTCACTCCAATCAAGGCATGGTTTTGCAAATACCCTCCTTTTTGTATCTGCCTCATCAACATTTATTCCAAAATTCAGAAACCATTTCTTACCTTGTTCCGTTACAATGTATTCTCCATCCTCTAAAATTATAAATTGCCTATCTAGTAATTTTCCAGTTATCTCTACACCGAGTTTGCCTGCAAGATGATCATAACAAGTTCGAGCATAACGAATTTGTTTTAGTTGACCTGATTGTTTTAAAGAGCGAACTTGAACTGTTGGTGCGATTGTCCCTAACTTTTCAAGCACTTCTGCAACTTCTTGATTAGCAAGTCGATAGTAACGATGTCTACCATGTTGTTCAACTGTAAGTAAATTCCCTTCTACTAATTTAGAAAGATGAGAACTAATTGTTGGATGTGACACTTTTGCCATATAAGCCAATTCACTAGCGGGTAGTGCCTGATTATTCATTAGACAATCTAATATGATTGCTCTTGTAGGTTCAGCAATTAGTTTAGCTATATATGAGATATTCGGATATACATTCATATTTCGATGATACCCTAACTATTAAATTGATACAATTATTTTAAGTTTAATAGTAAAGGAGAATTTATTATGAATGCAATTGATCTTAGTATATTAAATTTGAAAGAAACGAGAAGGCGCTCAGAAAAATTATGGAATTCTCTTCCTAATAATTTTCTTAATTGGAAGCCTGATCCTGAGGCTATGTCTTTTGGTGAGATGATTCGTCATGTATGGAGTTCAACTTTTTACTACCATATGATTATAAAAAACAACGGTTCAATAAACGACATACGTATCACGTATGATGACGAGCCGATTACTTGTGTAAAAAAAGAAATTGAATTGGCACAATCATACTTTACTGACTTCATAGAATATGTTCAATCAATAAGCATAGCCGAGCTAGATTCAAGACTTATTGATAGAAGCGATGTTGGCTATCAACGATATTTAGGCGATATGCTATTACGAATTGCCTATCATGATGCGGTCCATGCAGGTCAATTTTTACAATATTTACGAATGGTAAACTTAGAAAGACCATTAATTTGGGATTAAATACGAAAAATGTTTATACAGCCTCCAAACTGGCATTACAATAAGAATTTTTCAACAAGAAACAATCACAAACCATGATAATCATTTATATTAAAAACCTACATCTCAACTAAGTACTTCATACACATAAAAAGCACGGGTTTGATTACTAATCAAACCCGTGCTTTCAAAACAACTATAATATCCACAAACAATAAAATGTAAAATTTAAAAACTACGACCGAAACGCCGCATCCGCCAACATAGACAATGTTGCATCATCCATCGGTGGATTGTGTAATCCTGCTCTGACATTTAAATAGTAACGATGGAGCGGATTTTTTTCTGATAAACTTTTTGCTCCTACGATGCGCATCGATTTATCCACTATAGATATCGCCGCATTTGTTACGGCGTATTTCACGGCTGCTAATTCTGCTTGCAGTGATAGTTTATCTTCTGCCTCATCGTACTTTTTCGCAATTTGATATAAAAAGACACGAGCCTGCATAAGCTCAAGTTCTAATTCTCCAATTAATTTTCTAACATTTGGCAATAAACTAATAGAATGGTTTAAACTGTTTGGCTTGTATGATTCCGCAAATTGAACTGCATAATTTCTTGCTGATTGTGCAATTCCTAAATAACATGCTGGTATATGTAGCAACCAGCCAACACCCTTTTGTTTTACTTTCCCGCCTTTTATATCTGTAAAAAAGCGACTTTCTATCTCTACATTTTGTAAGACAAGGTCGTGGCTAGCAGTCCCTCGCATTGCAACGCTATCCCACGTTTCTTCAATAGATACACCGAGTGTATTTCTTGGAATAACAAACTCACCAACTTCTTCTTGGCCTTCCATACTTGCTGAAATAATAAAATAATCAAGTACTGGCGCCATCGTTGTAAAAGTTTTTCTTCCATTTATAACCCACTTCTCGCCTTGTTGAACCGCTATTGTTTCTGGTTTGCCGCCACGCGTCGGACTCCCTGTTTTCGGTTCTGTTGCTGCCCTGTTAAAGAGCGCACCATTACGTACTTCTTCGCAAAACCATTTGAACATCTCATCATTCCAAGAGCGATTTTCCGCTAGCTCTTTCACAATGCCAAGATGCCAGCCAATCGATAATGCAGTAGCTCCGCAGCCTTCCGCGATTTTCTCTTGAAATAAAACAAAGTCATATAAAGAAATCGCACTACCACCAAATTCCTTCGGTAATGTTAATTTCGTATATCCGATATCTTTCAAATCATTTATATTTTCATACGGAAATGATCCTAATTCACTTAGCTGATGCTCCCTTTCCATGAACTTCGGAATCAATTTATTTATTTGTGCAATAATGAAAGATTGTTCTTCTGTTTCAACAAATGAGAGTGCCATACTATAATCTCCTTTATGTTCGATTCATCAACCGCTCACTTTTTCATTATGATTATATGAAGCTACCTCTCTATTGTTTCACTATTCCGATAAAAATACAATGTTTTTGACTAATAAGAAAAGTTCCTATTTAAGGATAGGTTCTTTTCTTATGTTAATCTCCCTTCAATGCCTTTAATGGCAAAGAGGTTACATATCCAATATACGAGAATAATTCTTTAAAGAAGAATGGAATTTCTGTGTCTAACGTTTTATATGCTGATGTCGGCGTTGGTGAAGCATACGCTTCAATATTAATATGTTTTGCAATTCTCATTGCGCGTTTCATATGAAGTGGATCACTTACAATCGTGTATGTGCGTATTCCGTTCTCTATTCCAACTTGCTTCGCATTTTTTAAATTTTCTTCAGTGAAAAGGGATTTAGTTTCAATTAAAATATCTTCCTCTTTTACACCTTGTTTCATTGCATATACTCTTGCAGTACGTGCTTCCTCAAGTTCTGCCTCGAACTTTGTACCACCTGTAAAAATAATCTTTTTAATATTTCCGTTCTTATATAAAGAAATCGCATGATTAATTCTTTCTTTAAATACAGGAGATGGTTTTCCGTTCCACGAAGCTGCTCCTAGTACGATACCAGCATCCGTTTTCACGTCATCATTTGCTTTAAAACGATAACTCCAAATATCGTAAGCTGCATAACTTACATATAAAATAGCAGAACAAATCATTAGTAAAAATACTTGAAAGATTCGTCTTTTCTTACTCTTCTTATTCTCTTTCATTTGTAATTGCCTCCGTACATCATCCATACTTCTATAAAAAACATTTATATCAAATCGTTTTGTTTGAGTTTATTTAAAAGAAGGAACTTTACTTGTTATTTATATATAAAAGGGTTTTCATTTAAAATTGAGGATTATCAATTCATTTTCATTTGCGGTTTTCATTACATTTTTTAAATTCATAAGTTTATTACCATACAACTACATTGTAACGAATTTTTTCTCAGAAGGGAACGATGAAACAAAAGGAATTAAAATAAAGTAGCATTTTGTAAGAAAAAAGGTATATTTTTCATATATCACGAACAATATACCTTTCAAAACACGAATTATAACTTTTCTTTATATAACTCTAATTTTTCTAACAATTGTTCTTTTACGCCTGGCCATTCACTCGAGATAATACTGTACACCACCGCATCTCTCACATAACCATTCGGTAATTTTCTTTCATTTCGAAGCACACCCTCTTTTACTGCTCCTAACCTTTCAATTGCTCGTTGTGCTTTTTCATTTCTTGCATCCGTCTTAATTTGTACCCTAAGCATATGCAGTTTTTCAAAAGCATACTGGAGAAGCATATACTTACACTCTGTATTTATACTCGTACGTTGCACACTCGGATGATACCACGTTTGCCCTAACTCAACTGTCTTATCTTCTACTGAAATATTATATAAACGTGTACTTCCTACAATCTTATTCGTCTGTTGATCTACGACTACGAAAGGTATTTGAGTACCTCTTCCGTAACCCTTTATCGCTTTTTGAACGTATTGTTGCATATCTTGCACACTATCCGTTTTAGAGATTAAATACGCCCAAATATCCCGATTTCCTTCTACAATCGAAAACAAAGTTTCGACATCAGTATTATCCATTAACCGCAACTTTGCTCTTTCGTGAATAAATTCCATTTGTAAGCCCCCTTTGTTGTTACTATATCATAAGAATTAAAAACGTATTATAAGAATAAAAAAATATAATAAAAAAATTCTTTTCAAATATATTCTTCTCGTATTATACGGTAGGAAGACTCATCAGTAACCCTTAAAAAAGAAGCTTTTCATAATTTCCAATAAATCCTATATAATGATAAACGGGAGGGGATAAAAAATGTTAGATCAAATTACTTGGGGAACGCCAGGCAGCTTATTATGCTTAGGGTTCTTTTTTGCGGGACTAGGAATCTTCTTAAGAAGCGTTACGTCATATACGAAAAATAAATAAAAATATCCCGCTTTTAAACAAAAGAAGCCCTCTTTTTACAGACGGCTTCTTTTTTATAACTTTATCTTATTAAAACTTCAAAGCAACAAATAAGCAATCGGCGTAATGATAAGCAACGTTAAAATCGTTCTCTGCACATATAAAATAATAAGTTCAGATACTTTTAACGGAATATCTGTTGATAATATACAAGGAATGGAAGCAGAGAAAAACAGTATAGATGATACGGAAACAACTGCAATAACAAACTTTGTCACAAGTGGTGCACTTACTACTAATAATGACGGTAAAAACATTTCTGCAATACCAACTGATGCGGCTTTAGCAGCTAATTCTGCTTCCGGTAATTGTAATAGCCATGTAAATGGATAGAAAATATAACTAATCCAATCAAATATTGGCGTGAACTTCGCTAAGACGATACCAATTAATCCTACTGACATAATAGATGGTAAAATTCCCATCGTCATAATAAATCCATCTTTTAAATTCACTGCAATGTTTTTCATAATGCTCGGTGCAGATTTTGATACTTCTAACGCATCTTCCCAAGCACGTTCTAACATTTTCTCTTTATAAACAGGCTCTGGGAACCCTTCTTCTGTTACATATGTATCTGGTTTTCTACTGAGGGGCGGGATTCTTACGGTGATAGCAGTCACGATGAATGTTACAACAAGTGTAGTCCAAAAATAAACATTCCATAAATGCATAATATCTAATGTTTTTGCGATGATGATCATAAATGTAGCGGATACTGTAGAAAATCCTGTAGCGATAATCGCCGCTTCTTTTGTCGTATACTTTCCTTCTTTATACACGCGATTCGTAATAAGGAGAGCAAGCGAATAACTTCCAACGAAGGACGCAACTGCATCGATTGCCGATCTCCCCGGCGTATTCCATAATGGCCTCATAATCGGACGACAGAATGTACCGATAAATTCAAGCAATCCATATCCGACTAATAACGCTAAAAACGCCGAGCCAATTGGAACGAGCAAACTTACTGATATGACTAGCTTCTCATATAAAAACGGTCCAACATCTGGCGCAAAGAACCAAGCTGGTCCTACTTTTAAACAATATAATATGCCAAAAACAACGCCAACTACTTTTAAAATAGAAAAACAAATGTCTACGATAGATGCATTCCATTTCTTCGTATAAAATGGATAAATCGCACCAATCGCCATAACGAACAATGCATAATAAGGTACTACGCCTGGAACCGAAGCCCTAATCCACGATACGATATGATCAATCATAATAGACGATGCACCGTTTATCGTAACAGGAACGAAAAACATAAACACCCCAACGAGACTAGCAAGTATAAACCGAAGAATAATCCCCTTCTCTCGCCCTGTCTTAATTACATTACTCTTTAATTCAATTTCACTCAAAATTCGACACCTCCTATTATCTAAATATTCTGTATAATTATGTTATATTCCTTCTTTCCATTTCTACTATTTAATCATATGAAAAAGCCTATTTTAAAATAGGCTTTTCTATTACCTCTCATAATCATCCACAATCACTTGAATGATACGATACGATTCTTCTGCTACTTTTTCATTACTATCCCTATTCGCATCATATGTAATTAACGCCTTCCAAAGAGCCCATCCTCTCGCTCTATTCCACTTTTCTTCATCCATGCGTAATACTTCTTTAAATACATTTCTACTATTTTCATCAAAAAACGTCCACGCCATCGCTGCATCACAAGCAGGATCTCCTACACCTAAAATACCAAAATCAATTACAGCACAAAGTTTTCCCTCTTTAACGAGTAAATTCCCCGGTGCTACATCTCCATGAATCCAAACTGGCTTACGGTCCCATGTTGAACTAAGTGCTACATTCCAAAGGTGCTTTAATAATGCCTCGTCAAAAACATCCTTATTATTTTCAATAGCAACTCTCGCCTCTTCATCATATACAGATATAAGTCCGCCTCGGTAAAAATTATGTGTTCCAGCTAAAGGTCCGTTACTCGCATTAATAGATTGCAATTCTACTAAAAAAGATCCTAAGTCCGCCGCAAATTCATTTAAATCCCGAACGTTTTGTTTCGTAACTGTTTCTCCCTCTATCCACTTATTAATAGACCAAGGCAATGGATACGCTTCAGACGGATTTCCTTTCGCAAGTGGGGTAGAAATCGGTAAAGAAAGCCCCTTACTTAATAGTGGTAACCACTTATTTTCTTTCTCTACTTGCGGTGCATATGCCACATCACTTGGCAATCTTACACTCATCTCATCCCCTAAGTGAAACGTCCTATTATCATGCCCACTAAACTTTACAAGTTTCACTTCTAAATGGGCCCATTCAGGAAACTGTTCCTGTATTAACTTTTTAACTAAACTTACATTAATTGGATGCATTCACATTCTCCTTTTCTTTTGAAACTTACTAAGCCCATCCGTACTCCCAACATATTCAAAACTATTTTTCTTATAAAAATCATTCAACGTACGATTATGCCCCACGCAATCTAACTTCAAATACTCTTTGTCATGTTGTACATTCTCTTCTATCCACTGTAAAATCCATTCGCCAATTCCGTTCCCCTTATACTTCCGTTTCACCGCAAATCTATGAATATATAATGAATTAGAAACTTCCTCTTTACCAAAAATATGTTCATCCCATTCATTTTGTTTAGGAGAAACTGTAACCGTACCAACTATTTCATCTTCTTTCAGAACAACATATGTATATTTCTCTCTTATACATTCTATTATTTCAGCCGTAGCTTCCTCTCCTAAAAGATACTGCCACTGATCCACTTCTTTATATTGTAGCCATTGTGCTACCTCTTTTAATAAAAGGATAATACTATCACTTTCATTTTCAGTAGCAATTCGAATTGCATATTCTTTACTTATACTGCTCTCCATATTGCCTTTCCCCTTTCAAATTGCTACCATACTGACAAACGAGTCCTTCCATCATTTTCATCTGTAATATATTCTACATAAAATCCTTGATTCACTGCGTTTTCATACATCATTTCAATCTCTTCTTGGTTTTTCGCATAAATTTGTATATACTCACCATCCGCTACTAATACGACTACTTCACACTTACTCTCCTTAAATTCTTCAAATGTTGCAATTTCTCCTAGTACCTCTCCTTTTGGACATGCTTTTAGATCTAAAAATAAAAGATAATATATGTTATCTTTTATTAGCTTTTTTAATTCTGATCCTTCCATGATCTCGTTATCTTCTGAAAATAATTCTGGACCTAATTCATTCCCTATTATTATATAAGCTTCCTCCCTTCCCATGACTTGCCAATCAAATACAGTAATATCAATTGGCTTTAATACTTTCCAAAGTAAATTATCATATCCATCTAGAATATCTACTGTAATCCCTCTTTTCATATGTCTGCTCCTAACTTATTCATTTTCATTTCATACATTATATATCAAATGTAATTACTATATTTTGTCGATACATATGTACATCATAAAAAACCGCTCCACTACTAGCGAAACGGTTTCCTTCTGCTTACATTTAAATATTTCATTCAATTGTTGCACTACGTTTTAAAATGTTTTCTAATATATGCACCACATTAGCCGTTCATTCTTAATGCTCACTTCGACTTCAGGAAGTAATATAAAAACCATACTGCATGATTTTGTTCATCTTGTATAGCAAACTCTAATCCTTGTAAATACGTATTCGAACAGTTTTCAGTAATTTGTGCTTTCGGCTGCCTGCCAGTTAAGTTCGTATAAATTTGTAAAAAGTTGTGGAAATGCTTTATTTCATCATTACGAATTTCAAAAATTTATTTTTGTTCTACTTGATTTGGAGCCATATTCGCTAATTTTGCATAGCAGCTTATAGCGCTATACTCTCCATTTATAGCTTTTTCAATATCACTAATCAACTTATCATTTTGTCTATACCAATCATAATAATTCGAATTATACATCGTATCCCTTCATACTTTCGCTTAACATTTTATGCATTTAGAAATAGTAGGAGCCTATGTATATAACGGGACGGCTTTAGATTGAAAGAAAAGTTTGAGAAAAGGGTCTATTTTGCAAAGGAATTGCTTATTCATAAAGTGAAACTATATTCAGTGGGGATTTTACTACACGACAAATAGCGGATAAAATATCACTATTTTTTTGTACGCTGTTGCTATAAATTCGCGAATGAATCAGGTTTCCAACCAGATGTGGTGTTGAGATGCGAAGCTATTATGAATCCAGTCATATAACTAGGAGGTACCACTATGCCATCTTTATTTAAAACTATGGCCTTCCAGCTGAAAACCGAAAGACTTGAGCTTAGTATGTGGGAGGAATCCGATTCCGTTTGGCTGAGCAAATTAATTGGCGAACGTGGCGTGGACATTCCAGCCGTTGATTCCGTTCGTAACCGGCTCATTGAGATGCGCAAGAAGGCAGACGAAAATGGCATTTCTCTTCTCACTATTCGAAGGCGCAATGAAGGTGATTTCATCGGATACTGTGGCTTAATTATTGGACGTTCCACAATTGAAGAGCCGGAGGTTGCATACGAGTTGTTCCGTAGCGTTCATGGTAAAGGTTATGCGACTGAGGCGGCATCTATTGTACTGGACGCAGCGATTGCTACTGGGCGCCAAAGACTTTGGTCGACTGTAGGTGCTTGGAATATCGCTTCCCTCCGGGTACTAGAAAAGATAGGATTTAAGCGTCATCACAGTACGTGGGATGATGAACGTGGTGAGATTGTTTGGAACGTACGCGATTTTTAGAGATTCCGACTTAATTCTAAACAATACACTTTTCAACAATCAGGCATTTACATTGAGAAAAAATCAAAAACAAGCCGTTTCACTAATTAGTGAAACAGCTTGTTTTTAAGCATTCAATTCTGTTTCATGCCCTTTTACTACACTACGTTTGAGTGCAGTTGCTAATATAGTAACCATACTTACTATACCAATCCAAACGAGTACAGTAACAGGAGTATTCCAACTTAACCCTTTTCCGAAGAAGAAGATTTCTCTTAGGCCTTCAATCATAAATTTCATTGGTAACCATGAGTAAACCCAGTCTTGATAAAACGGAGACAACATCTCAGGTGCTAACGATAATAACGGCGCCCCGAAGAATAGTAATAAAGCGAATAAACCGATCCCTTTTAGCCCAACTAATGAAAGTACCGCAGATATCATTAAGAAGAAACTAAAAGAAGTAATGGATAAGAATAGAGCTTTATCCGTGAAGTTCGAGATATTTAACCCTACCATCCCATCCGCAATCCATGTAAGACCAAACCCAATTACAAGTGTCGCAATAATACTTAACTTCTTATATGGCATCTGCGCATATAGGTGTCATCCAACAATGGTTAAATAGTGGACAAAAAGAAACACCTGAGGAGATTGCTCGCTTTTTATCAACAATCGCAGTTCATGGTCCTTTTTATGCGGCTGGTTTAAAGAAATGAGTTGTTGCAAAATAAAAGATCATCCACTATTTATAGCGGATGATCTTTTATTTCATTACAACACTTCAATATACCCTTCTGTTCCATGTACCCGTATTCGTTGCCCATCTTTTATTAATTTCGTAGCATTCTCTACCCCGACAACTGCTGGTAATCCATATTCACGTGCGATAACCGCTCCATGGGTCATCAGCCCGCCGACTTCAGTGACTAATCCTTTTATAGATACAAATAATGGTGTCCAGCCAGGGTCAGTAAACGCAGTAACTAATATATCTCCTTCTTCTAAATTCGCTTCTTCCATGTTTAAAATAACGCGAGCTCTTCCCTCAATCACTCCTGAAGAAACAGGCAGGCCTACAATTGCGTCAGCTGGAAGGTTTTCACGTTTATATTTACCTGTAATGATTTCTCCATCAGACGTCATTACACGCGGAGGCGTTAGTTTTTCATATAATTTATAATCATTTTTTTGTTTATGAATAATTTCGTAATCTAGTTTCTTCGTGCGAACAACTTCGTGAAGCTCTTCAAAAGTTAAATAGTAAATATCATCAACTTCATGAATGACACCGCTCTGCACAAGTTGCTCAGCTTCTTTCAATAACGCCTGCTTATATATGAAATAACGATTAATCATACCGTATTTTGGATATTCACGATAGCCAATAAAATTACGGATATTACGAATCATTCGCTTCGTTTCTTCTACTTTTTGTTTACTATCCGGCACGTGCTGCAATCGGTCTAATAATTCTTCTTCTTTTTTCAAAGCTTCTTGCAGTCCTTCTTCAAACTTCCGCTTACTCGCACCATATTCAAAGTCTCTTATATTATTTAATATCATTGGGATAATGGTTGTTGGCTTCTCACTCCAGCGCGTTTTCGTAATGTCGATTTCTCCGCTACATCTCATTCCATATTTATTTAGGAAAGCAATGATTGTATCTCGAGTTTTTTCTCCGCCGTTATACTGAACAAGTTCATCTAAAAAGTTATCCTCTTCTACATGTTGTAAATACGCAATAACTTCTGGATACGGCCGAATCACATCAGCAACATCCATTAATGCTAGCCCCATTTCTGACGTAATATTATTTTGTACCGATTGAGAAAGCGCGTCTGCTACATTCTTTTCGCCTAGCCATTGCTCCATTTTTTCATTGATCCAAGCCGAAGCATTCATACCTGCCATAATGACCGCTATACTTTGCGGGTTAAATAATACTTTCTTTAATTGCTGAATGTCTTCCAAAATAAAATCAAGTACATCCACCCTTGATTTCGTTTGCATGTTTCGCTTTAACTCTTCGATTGATGCTTCACTATTTTTTATTAAATCTGTAACGATTGCTGGATCAATTTCGATTTCTGGTTGCGAACTTACTGGTGGCTTACTTTTACTAGCACTCTTTTCTTTTTCTTCATCCGGTAATAATTTAATAAAATAATCTCGTTCGATTATAGTCGTTAATGCATCTCTTACGAGTGGATCCGATTTCCCTAAAGTGTTTACTAAATAATCTCTGCTAGCAGGTAAAGCTAATTGTTGCGTAGCATCAACAAACAGCCTTCCTCCCGCTTTGCACATAGGAGCATTAGTCGTTAACAAGAAAAAGGATAAACCTAATGGTTTCATCGCATCGGTCATCATTTGTTGGTGACCAACTGATATATAAACGTGATTTCCCCCATCATTTACTTCTGGAATTGGATATAAAGTCGTAATTGGCCTGCTTTGGACTATATAAAATGTATCATCAACTAAGCACCATTCAATATCTTGCGGACAACCAAAATAAGCTTCGATTTGTCTTCCGATGCGTGCTAGTTGTAAAATCTGTTGTTCAGTAAGTGTTTGAACTTTTTGCTTATTAGGAGTAATTTTCTTTCTCTCTGTTCCGCCTTCTTTTCGTCCATAGATGGCTAATTTTTTCGTTGCGATGACCTTTTCGACGATTTCGTCTTCTTTTACCTTATAATTATCTGCAGAAACCAATCCAGATACTAGCGCTTCGCCAAGTCCAAAGCTGGCATCGATTGACAACACCTTCCTATTCGAAGTAATCGGATCCGCAGTAAATAAAATCCCTGAAGCCACAGGGAAAACCATTTTTTGAATGACAACACATATAGAAACTTGATTATGATCAAAACCGTTTTGCATTCGGTATATAACCGCTCGATCTGTAAATAAAGAAGCCCAGCATTTTTTAATATGCTGCAAAATGTTTTCTTTTCCAATAATATTTAAATACGTATCTTGTTGACCAGCAAACGAGGCATACGGTAAATCTTCAGCAGTAGCACTCGAACGCACTGCATACCCATGTTCATCGCCAAAGTGCGAGAGATAATGAGCTACTGATTCCACTACATCAACTGGAATTTCCACCGCCATAATGACTGCTCTAATCTTCTTACTAATTTCACCAATTTGATCTCGTTCCTCAATTTTTAGCATTTTTAATTGATTCAACAAAGTTTGAAATGCTTCATTTTTTCCGATGGCCTGTTCATACCCTACCGTTGTAACACAAAAACCTTCTGGCACTTGTATCCCTTGAATATTGGATAACTCCCCTAAATTCAATCCTTTTCCACCAACGAGAAAAAGCTGTGTTTTTTCTATTTCCTGAAAACCGAGAACGAAAGAACTCATTTGGCACCTCTCCTTACTATTCATGTGTTCTTGATTGTAACAGTAGTAAATGAGAAGAAACAGTCTATTTCGAACTTGATTTACATGATATAATTAAGTTAGGAAGAGATTAAAAAATGCCCCAGTTGCATAATGAAGTAACTGGGGCTCCTTATTTCCGCTCAATTTTAAATTATAATTTATTCACAACTAACTTCAATGTACTTCTGTTTTTCTCCTTTTTTATAACACGCCATTAATTATCACACACAATTCTTACCTCGACAAATAGTATATAACTCGAAATACGCTTTAGTTTAACCTCCTGTGAGCCTTTTCACAGGAGGTTTTATACATACATATATTATTTATAATGAATTAGTTCTCCTATTTTCCCAAAAAAAGGATGATTGTATTGGAAATGAAAAAACTTCAAGGAATTTATGATGATGTTATTAGTTTAGGGGAAAATTGTTATACCGCTATCCATCTGAAAAAATATAGGCTGCGGAAATATTCAGGTCCTCTAGATTGGTTTGAATCACCGAATCTTTCTTCTATCAACACATTATTGAAAAATAATTTTATAGACTTTATGGATTTAAAAAACATGCACGCAATGCAGGAACAAAATATTGTGTTTAATGATGGTGTGATACAACCTGTTTTTTCTCATATTATAAAAGACACAAAATATAACGTAACATCTTATCATGATTTCCCTGTTATTCCAAATGAAGATTGGTTCATCACATACCATGATTTTAAACAAAAATTAGATCGAAGAATTGATAACTTTTACGAAAAAATTCATCATTCACAATCCATTTTATTTGTTAGATGGGGCGGAAACTTGACTGAAGCACTAGAATTACAAACCGTTTTATCGAATATTGTTAAAAATAATTTTAAGATTCTTTTACTCTATCCAACAGGACTTGAAAATGAAATAAACGAATTAGAATGGGGGCTTGATCATGTTTTCCCTATTCAAGTTTCAAGTAATTATCAAAATAAAAGAACTTGGTATATCCTCTTAAAAGATATACACTTAAACTCAAAATAATAGTAGAAACTACGACTTTACAATCAATATTTTTTGTTTGCACTTTATATAAATTGATATGTCTCCACCTTAATTCTAGGAGTAAATTATTGTTTTTTTAATCCCCCACTCATTCTTTTCTCAAATCCTCCAAAATGGATTTGAGAAATTAGGGAACTATAATGTCGTATTAACATATAGTAAGGGGGATAAAAAGTGGACAATGAGATGAATTATGGAAGTGATTATAAGTTTATTCCAGCAACTTCAATTGAAAGTGGTCATGGCATCGAAGTATTGCCTGATTTGTTTTGCTACACGATTCAAATCGTCAACATATGTTTTGTTGGGAATCCGCATACCGATGATTTTGTTTTAGTTGACGCTGGAATGCCTAAATGTGCAAATGAAATTATCTCTATCGCTGAGAATCGATTTGGTACCAATAGTCGCCCAAAAGCAATTATTTTAACTCACGGCCATTTTGATCATGTTGGAGGAATAATTGAACTCATTAAATATTGGGATGTTCCAGTCTATGCCCATCAAATGGAGATACCGTTTTTGACTGGACAACAAAGCTATCCTGAACCAGATCCAACAGTTGAAGGTGGTATGGTAGCGAAAATGTCTCCCCTGTTCCCTAATGAACCGATTGATTTAGGAAATAGCGTAAAAGCACTACCTACCGATGGAACTGTTCCCTATATGCCAGAGTTTAGATGGATTCATACATCAGGGCATACTCCTGGGCATATTTCATTATTCAGAGAGAAGGACCGAACTTTAATTGCTGGGGACGCTTTTGTTACAGTGAAACAGGAGTATCTGTATAAAGTAATAACTCAAGAACAGGAAATAAGCGGACCCCCTCGTTATTTAACAACAGACTGGAAAGCAGCTAAAGAATCAGTCATTAAATTAGAAGAATTAAAGCCTCTAGTCGCTATTACTGGACATGGGATACCAATGTCAGGTGAATTGCTATCAACAAGCCTCAATACACTGGTTCAAGAATTTGATAAAATTGCTACACCTGATTATGGAAAATATGTAGATAAAAACATAAATTAAACAAAAAACTAAAATGTCTCACAAAATCAAAATGTCAAAGAATGTTAAAATATGTGAAAACAATAACCTTAGGCGACCTCTCTATTTTAAGAATGGAACTATCCTTGTTGAATAAAACTCGATATTCCGCAAACACTACCTGTAGTGTAGCCTGCTTCTTACCCAGGTTGTACTTCTTACCATAAAAAAGAGCAGTCATAATAAATAACTGCTCTTTTTACTTTTAACATACTTTTTTAAATTTTGTTCATACCATACTTAATCCATAATACAGTTTAACTACATTTCATTTCAAAGTTTTTAGTTTCAAAAAATCCGATACATCCCATGCCCTTACTACATTATTAACTTTTGTTCTCTTTCTGCTACCCCTAGACCATTGCAAACAAAGTATAAAAATAAGAACAATATCAACGAAATCTCCGCCATAATACATCAGCACGCCCCCAATTTCTGCTTGTTTAGTAACTACACAAGCAGGCGGATGAGCATATATGTATTTTGATAATATCCCATGACCAGCTGATGCAATTATTAAAATAATTGATCGGTACGTATAGCTATACCTATGGGATATTAAATCAACATAAATCATTGATGTGGTAAACAGATATCCTGCAATAAAAACGTGGAAATGTATGAACAAATGAAGAAGTATACTTTCGTGCATCATCGAGTATAAGCTAGTCGTATAGAGAATCCATAGTCCTCCTAAATTAAGTAAGGTTGCGATAATTGGATGAGTAAGAAGTTGTAGAGGCCTACTCTTTAGTATCCTTGAAAGACGTCGTGCTGCTTTCACATTGAGCGTTCGTAAAAAAAGAGTCATTGGAGCGGCTAATGCTATAAAAATTGGAGCAAGCATCCCAAGGAGTAAATGCACAAGCATATGCACTGTGAAATCATTATGAGCACGATGAGCTAAGGGCCCAACAACTGCTATTGCCACACAAATAAGTCCTAAAATCCAGAAGACACTTCGATATAACGGCCATCGTTTGTAATGGCTATTTGATAAAATCGTGGCTACTATATAAATTATTAACATAATTAAAATGAATACGAATAGTAAAATATCCAGTGCATTCCATATTTCATGATGAAGATGGTTATTGTTCATTTAAGCTTTTACCTCTCAATAATCTTTCATCAGTTCTTGTCTGAAAAACTAGCAGAATGCCAATTAAGAGCATTACAGTCGCAATTATATTCCATATTACGTCGTAGATAAGAACATTATCTACATATCGAATCTGATGTATTTTCATTAGTTTGTGTTGAATTATACCGTCATATAATTGAAATCCACCACTACCAAGCATTAATCCGCTCCACCATCTTTTCAACCAAAATGCATTTCTACGGCGGAGATCAGCAACCATAAACAAGGAACCAATCGTTGCAAACCAACTAAAAGCATGAAAAAGACCATCTGAAATGAGTCCAATATCTGTTGTAGATTTATCATAGAAATGGTGCCAATGTAGCAGTTGATGAAAAATAGTTTCATCTATAAAAGCTACTAACCCTAGCCCAAACAAGATACCTGACCATAGATTACGGGTCAAATAAACAGAAGAGGTTAAATAGCTTGTATTATCGGTTTTGGTAAACATTAAATCCTATCCTTTCCACTAATGTATATTCTTATTTTTCCCAAAAGAAAAACGTGCTAAACATACTTAGTGCCGAAGGAAAATAACATTCAATTAGATGTATCATATAAATACTTATTCTCAAGCGTATTTAATATTTTATTAAAACTCACTAAAAAAGCTTTAAGGAATTCACCATTCTAAAATAGCGCTAGTATAATTTCTTTAATATTTTAGAATGAATCTATATTTTTAGCATTTAATTAATTTATTAACAATGGAAATTATCATATAGTCTTAATTATTTGATCCTCTATAAATAAACTATAGTTTTTCTCTCATGATAATTTCCAAATCTTCATTTTAATATTGCATTTGTATTGCCTTTTGCACATTTTGAACATCATTTTTTAATAGTTGCTTTAAATCATAAGCTGGATAGTAACCACGCTCATACATAAAGTTAAAAACCTGTGCATGTAATTGTATAGCACCATTTATTTGACGGATTAAAACTTCTCTAAGACGAGGCGTTGCAGTTTCAGTAATCGCTATTGCATAATTTCGAACAGATGTCTTTGCTAACCCAAGCAAATCTCCAGCGTAAAATCCAGTGTCATCACGATGTTGCGATTGAAATCCAGGAGCATATGGATAAAACTGTACTAACTCTTGTAAATTGTTTTGGATGGCATTTATAGCTTTAATATATAACGATTGAAGTGCTTGATCAGGTACATTCCTAACTGATTTTTTTAATTTGATTAAACCGTTTGCTTGAAATGCTACTAATTCATGTAACTCCAATGTTTCATGCCAAGCTAGTTGATTAGGATAAGACATAGACGTTCCCCCTTAATATTCACTCATGCTACAATATGCAAAAAAATTCAAAAAGGGCCTATACTACTGAATTCATTTCAATCTAATTCATGGTTACTTTTCATCCTTCTATGTTAATCACAATAAAGTATCCTTAATTCCTCTTCCCTACTTTTTTATATCCTTAATTTTGATTTTCAAAATGACTTCCTCGCCTTTACAATCTATAAATTTAATTTTTTCTTCCTTAAAAATCCCCATCATAATACATCCCTTCTTGTTTCGTTATAAACCATATTAGTTAGAAAATATAAATGTGAACATTGTACCTACATATTCCTTATATATTTTTCAAATTTTATAGCTACTTAAATTTATACGTTATTAAAGATCAACTATTAAAGTAACTACATTGAAGGGGATTCTTCATTAAATCATTTTATTTTTATAGATTAAAAAATAATTATTCTAGCCGTGTTAGTCACCTATTTTTAAATAATTAATAGGTTATATATTATGACTTAGGAGGGATAAAAAGATGACTATGCTTTATGATAAAGACTCTTTACAAAAAAATATTACTAACCTTCCACATTGGCAACAAGAAGCTTTCCATTCTTTTAAATTAAAAATGACAGATAAAAATAAGCCGTTCCCTTGTATCCCAGCTCAACACGGCTTTACAGCCAATCACCTCCGGTACGGATTCATAGGTGATCCTAGAGATACGAATACTAGCGCTGATTTTGCCACATTACTTAAAGAATATACGGAATGTTCTAGAGACACAGGGCAATACGCTTCACTTATTGTTTTTATTCATACACCAATAGATTTACTGCGAGAAACTACAGTTGAAGATTTTGAACATATTTATTGGTCTCTACTTAATACAACTAGCCGTTTGGACGAAATGGAATGGCCTATGCACATTCCAAATGATCCTATGGAAAACACTTGGGAATTTTGCTTTCATAATGAATCATATTTTGTTTACTGCGCTACACCTGCCCATGTCAATAGACAAAGTAGACATTTTTCATGTATGATGCTTGCTTTAACTCCTAGGTGGGTTTTACAGGGAATTATGAATTCTGAGAAACGCAGTAGAAAACTAAAAAACTTAATACGTCAACGTCTAGCCGCTTATGACAAAGCTCCTATTCACCCTTCTCTTAAAGATTATGGTGAAAAAGATAATTATGAATGGCAACAATATTTTTTACGTGATGATGAAACAATTCCATCCAAGTGTCCCTTTTCTCGAATAATAAAATACTTGCATAAAAATAAGTAACCCACTCCACTTTTTATTATTTAGTTGTACAAACTTTAACCACTGAATAGATTTAATATAGATCAAATTTAGTGGGAGGAGCATATCATACGTGGGCATATTTTTAAGCTATGTTTTCTTAGGTTTATCATTATCTGCTCCAATGGGGCCTATTAATGCTGCACAGTTAGAAAAAGGTATTAGGAGTGGGTTTTTTCACGCTTGGATTCTTGGCATAGGAGCCTTACTTGCAGATGTCATCTACATGGCACTTATTTATTTAGGTGTCATTCATTTCCTCGAAAAAGATATTATAAAACTTTTCTTATGGTCTTTCGGCGCTTTTGTTTTAATCTATACAGGTATCGAAAGTTTAAAAAATGCAAATCAAATTAGCATTAGTAATACGAGAAATGATGATTCAGTTATTAAAAGCTTTTTTTCTGGTTTTTTTATGTCCTTATCTAATCCATTAACAATTCTATTTTGGCTTGGAATTTTCGGCTCTATATTAGCAAAAGCCGCTTCTTCCTATAATAAAGAGCAGCTTTTGTTATATAGTTTCGGGATTATTTTAGGCATTTTTATTTGGGATATTACGATGGCAAGTACATCTAGTATATTTCGTAAAATTTTGAATACACGTATATTGTCTCTTATAACAGTAGTATCTGGAATATCACTTATTATTTATGGATTATATTTTGGTTTTCAAACTTACCAAATCATTTTTCAATAACTTCTATTATTTAGTTCTGACATACTATTCATGGTGTGAAAAGAAAGATACTTCATATAGCTGGATTCCTTTTTCGTGAGACAAAATGAACAATTATAGTAACAATAATAACTATTCCTAAAAACAACAAGCTCACTAAGAAACCAAAACGCGTTGTTTTTTGTAATAGTGTTCCACTAACAGCTAGTGCAATCATAATAAGACCAATAATACTTTTTATCTGCATCCACCCTTTTGGATTCATTAGTCTCCAAAAGGAAAGAAGAATTAAACTCCATGTATACAACAACATTAATCCAGCTGCAGTTGTTACATATTCATATATATTTTTTGGTAGTAATAAAGCGCTAAGGATAGAAGCACCAAGCCCCATTATGATAAGAATTAAAGCTGGAAAAGAGATATTCTTCTTGTTTTTTTTCGCAAACATCGCAGGTGCATCACCCTCTTCAGCTAAGTTCATTAATACACTTGTCACTGCAAATAATGAACCAACTAACGTTGAAAAGCCCGCTAAAATTAATACTACATTTAAAATAAATGGCACATACGGTAAATTATAGTCTTGTAACGCTATTACAAAAGGACTTTCTTTCGTATTAAACTGATTTAACGGAACCATCATAATTGCCAACCCTAAAGAGACTACGTAAATAATCGTTAAAATCATTAACATTACTCTTCCTGACTTTTGTGCATCTTTAGGGTCTTTCAGTCTTATTGTCATTAACCCCATAATTTCGATTCCTCCAAATGCATAAAATGCATAAATTAGAGAGGACCAAGTGCCTTTTAATCCATTTGGGAACCAGTCTTTAAAATTACGCGGGATTTGTGCCTTATATAAACCACCCTTTATAAATCCTAAAATAACTAAAATGGCAATTACAATAAACCCCACAATAGCAACGATTTTTATAATAGCCATCCATTTTTCTAAACGTTCGAATATCTTTACCCCTATAAAAATAATTAATATAGCCGCTACTCCATATACAGCAGCAAATATCCATAGTGGTATTTTAGGGAACCAGTAACGTGAAAAGATTCCTAACGCACTTAACTGGCTGCCCATAATAAGCAACTCCGAACACCAATATGTCCATCCGTGACTAAAACCCGCCCAATTTCCAAAAGCTTTTCTTGAATAAATGCGAAACGATCCTTTTTGCGGATCTTCCACAGCCATTTTTGCCAATGCTTCAAATACAATATATGTAGTGAATCCAGTTAAAATCAAAATAAGAATAATTGAAGATCCACCTATTTTAATCCCTATACTGGATCCTAAAAAAAAGCCCGTTCCTATCGTACAACCAATTCCAATAAGTGAGAGTTGCCACCATTTTAAATCTTTTTTTTCTTTCGTTTTGTTCTTAACATCATGACAGGTCATATTACGATTCTCCTTTATTCATTTTGAGAATGTCCCTCATGATTACTTAAGTACTTTTCAGCAAGCTTTTCAACAACATCAACGACATCATGTGCCTTTATTTTATGGTTTGCTACTCTCTCACTTCCTACAGAAATCTCAACTGTAAATAACGCTTCATATTTCATTTTTTCTGCCCCTTTCGCATCAAATATAACCTCTTATCTTTTATCCTTTTATTTCACAAAAAATTCATTATGTATTTAAAACCTCGAGAGTCTAAAAGTTAAACAAATAAAAATGTATGAGAAAGGAGAGACGGCATGCCTCTCCTTTATATCCATTTCATATATAAAATTAACGAGTAACGCCACCACCAAGTTGTTGCTCAGCTAATGATACAAGACGTTTCGTAATTTCACCACCAACAGATCCGTTTGCACGAGCTGTTGCATCTGCACCAAGTTGTACGCCAAATTCTTGAGCAATTTCATATTTCATTTGATCAAGAGCTTGTTCAGCGCCACGTACTAATAATTGATTGCTGCTTCCACTGTTATTGTTTGACATGTTCATTCACCTCCTTCTTTCTTTAATATGTTAAATTACATGCTAAAATATATAGCTAATTAATTGGTAATTACGACCGTGAATTCAAAGGTATAATTGATGCCCTTTAAGCCCAACATAATAGTGTATAGGAGAACGAAATACAATATACGTGCCATGGGATATTATAAATAGGCCTCCATCAGAAAATGAAACGGGTTACGCTATATAAAAGCATAACCCGTTTCTAATGAAATATTTTATTCCATATACGTTTAAACAATGGAGGAAAATGATGAAACATATTGTTGCTTTATTAATTAAATACACAGCGATAACTGCAGTATTACTTATCGTACTCAGTATCTTTCAAGGCATTTCCATTCCTAGAGTATTACTCATTTCTCTTTTCTTAACAGGAGCTGCCTATTTAATCGGCGATCTCTTCATTTTACCTAAATACGGAAATACGATTGCTACAATGGCAGATTTCGGCTTAAGCTTCTTCGGAATTTGGCTTTTAACATACTTGTTTACTAATTTAGATGCTACTCGTAATATTGGACTTTCTTCATTCTTAGCCGCTTTAATTATTGGCGGAATAGAGGTTTTCTTCCACATTTATATGAAGAGGTTAGTACTGCGTAACGACGATGAATTAAGAAATCACAATCATCATGATAAATATGCTATGGAAATGTCAGATGAATATATGGATTCTTCTACAATAAATAAATCCAAAGTTGAGGATACATCTAAAAAATAAAAAAGTGGCCAATGCCACTTTTTTATTTTTGTTTATTAAGCTTGATCAGAGTTTTTCACATGTAATGGAGGTGGAACTACCCACCCTTTTTTCTTACTTAAACGTAGCAAAGTTACACCTGCTTGTGCTTTTTTCATATGAAATTGTCCGAATAGCATCCCTACATCTTCTCGAAGACATTTTCCCATCACTTGACTACATGTCACAAGTCCAGCTGCTAATCCTGTAGAAACCGCTGCTGCAATTTCTGCATCATTAATACGTGCTCCAGGAGGAATGTCTTCAATAGATGCAACTGGTCGTTCTGGCGGAGCTGGCGGTAAAGCTACGCCATTAACTTTTAAAAGAGTTTTTAACTCTTCTATTTCTGAATTCATATCATTTTCAATTAAGCTTTCTAAAAACTTCTTCAAATCTTCGTCACCTGTATGATTCATAAATACTTGATGGCTTGCGATTCCACCTTGTGCGGCTAGAAGATAACTCCAAATATCAAATACTTCTCCGTAATGTAACGGTTCATTTTGAGGGTTTCCACTTAAAATACCCATTTTTAAATTCCTCCCTTTCGAAAATATCATAATCAATATTGATTTCAATATTGAAATCAAATTTTTAAGTATGCTTTTTCCTGCAAAAGCTTTTCTACTATGCATGGAAAACACCTTTCCAACACTGCGTGTTTATTGTTTAGGAAAGTAGTTTACAAATTAAATACCCAAAGATTATGAAAGAAGATTATCAATAATCTTTGAGTGAGAATCCATTTACTATAAGGGTTTTTATTTTTATACATATACAAAAGAAATTGATTTACATATTCGCTATATTTTATACGAATTCTCTTAGCGGTTAGCTCTACCACCAAGTTGTTGTTCAGCCATTGCAACTAAACGTTTTGTAATTTCACCACCAACAGATCCGTTTGAACGAGCTGTTGTATCTGCACCAAGTTGTACACCAAACTCTTGTGCAATTTCATATTTCATTTGATCAAGAGCCTGTTCAGCGCCTCGAACTAATAATTCATTACGATTTCCACTATTATTGTTTGCCATATTATTTCACCTCCGATGTTTTTAATATGCGACAAATTATGAAATAATAATTATCCTTTTTATGGAAATTAGATTATGAATAATTATTGAGTTTCTTCTTAAAATAGGGCAAAAGATATAAGAAAGAAGAGTTGCTATAACATACTTTCATAACAACACTATGTACAGGTTTCTCTTTACTAAAAATTTATATTTTATCAGGAGATACATATAAAGTGAAATTTTAATCAGTGGGGTTTTGTTCATCCCCGGGTGATTATCAGCCCTCATCAATCGGGCTTTTACGGGCAGCCGGCAAATAGCGAGATAAATTATGAAAAATGATTCCTAAGGAGATATGAGATGAAAGCTGTAACCTATCAAGGACCAAACCAAGTACAAGTTAAACAGGTTGATGATGCAAAGTTAGAGAAAAAAGATGATATTATTGTAAAAATTACTTCAACTGCTATTTGCGGTTCTGATTTACATTTATATCAGGGCAACATGCCTTTACCTCCAGGTTACATTATTGGTCATGAGCCAATGGGCATTGTTGAAGAAGTTGGTCCAGATGTTACTAAAGTGAAAAAAGGAGATCGTGTTGTCATCCCCTTCAACGTTTCTTGTGGACATTGTTTTTATTGCCAACATGAAATGGAAAGCCAATGTGATAACTCCAATCCTCATTATGATTCTGGTGGATACTTTGGTTATACAGAGAAATTTGGTAACCATCCAGGTGGACAAGCAGAATATTTAAAAGTTCCTTTTGGAAATTTCACTCCATTTGTTATACCAGAATCATGCGAACTTGAAGATGAATCTTTACTGTTTTTATCCGATGTTTTGCCAACAGCCTATTGGAGTGTAATAAACGCTGGTGTTAAGCCAGGTGATACTGTTATCGTCCTTGGTTGCGGGCCTGTTGGATTAATGACACAAAAATTTGCTTGGATGCAAGGTGCTAAGCGTGTAATCGCAGTCGATTACTTAGATTATCGTATAAATTATGCAAAAAAGATTAACAATGTTGAGGTATTTGAGTTTACAAAATTCCCCGATATGGGAGAACATTTAAAGGAAATCACACATGGCGGTGCCGATGTAGTCATTGATTGCGTGGGCATGGATGGAAAAAAATCGCCACTAGAATTTCTAGAACAAAAATTAAAATTACAAGGCGGAACTCTCGGCCCTATTCAAATCGCTACGAAAGCCGTAAGAAAATATGGAACGGTTCAAATGACTGGCGTTTATGGTGGCAATTATAATGCATTTCCACTCGGAGCATTTTGGGTTAGAAATATTAACCTTAAAATGGGACAAGCACCTGTTATTCATTTTATGCCGGAACTATTTGAAAAAATAATAAACAAAGAATTCGATCCAAAAGAGATTATTACACACAAAATCCCCCTTGAAGAAGCGAGCTATGGTTATCAAATTTTTAATAATCGTGAAGATGATTGTATAAAAGTCATTTTAAAACCTTGAAGATACAATTTATTATTCTTAATAAAAAGATAAGATTACACTCCGTAATCTTATCTTTTTTATTAAATTGTAAGTAGCTATTCCCCCATTTTCATCTCATATCGAAAATAGTTATTTCCAAAAGAATTTGCATTTTGAGATCATGATTTATTGGTAAAAAAATGAATTTGAGTATTAAGTAACCAATTAGCGGACACGATAACAATGTTAACTAACTTAAAAGAGGTGTACTTCATGTTTTATTATAAAGAAGAACTGATTAATATTATCAAGCCGGACAAGCCAGATCCAGCTGCCGCAAAAGTTTTACAAGAAATATTAGGTGGGCATTATGGCGAAATGCGTACAATGATGCAATACTTCTTCCAAAGCTCAAATTTTAGAGGTAAAGAGAAGCAATATCGCGATTTACTTCGAGGTGTTTTTTTAGAGGAAATAAGCCATGTAGAACTTGTACAACATACAATTAATCAACTATTAACTGGATCTGGTGAACCTACGCCAGGAAATGCTGGTGTTGACAACGCACCACTTGATGAAGCGGTTAAACATGCAAATCCTCACCACTTTATTGTAGGTGCTCAAAGTTCATTGCCTGTTGATGCAGCTGGCAACCCATGGAATGGATCTTGGGTATATAGTCATGGGAATTTAATTAGCGATTTATTAGATAACGTAGTACTTGAATCTACAGGTGTACTTCAAAAAACTCGAATTTATGAAATGAGTTCCAATCAAACTTTTAGAGAAACACTTGCATTTTTAATTGTACGTGATAATGCTCATCAAAATGCTTTCGCAAAAGCTTTAGAGACATTGGGTGTTGAATGGGGGAAACTCTTCCCTGTGCCGAACTATGATATTAATAAATACCCAGAGTGCAGAAAGTATGTAGACATGGGATTCCATAACGCACAATTTAATTTTAGCTTAGATCCAACAAGAATAGGAGAAATATTCCAAGGTGAATCACCAAGTAGAAACAAAGGAACATTAGCAGTAACTGACCCGCCAAAAGGTTTTCCTGTACCAGAACTTCCTGAAATGCCAAATGAGCATAGTCCTGGATTAAAAGATATGGGTCTTTGAGATAACTGTAACCAACTATTAATGAATAGTTGGTTACAAACCTTTACATAGATTCAAGTAAATTTGTTTTAAGAGGAGGATATTCATTTGAGTATAATAAATGATAAACTATCTATTTTTGCTTTAGGTGGCGTTAATGAAATTGGTAAAAACATGTATGTCATACAATATTCAGATGACATTGTAATCATTGATTGTGGTTCTAAGTTTCCTGACGAGAGTTTATTAGGCATAGATTTAATAATACCTGATGTTACATATTTACAAGAAAATAAAGATAAAATTCGAGGTTTAATTGTTACACATGGACACGAAGATCACATTGGAGGTATTCCGTATTTTTTAAAACAATTGAATGTACCAATTTACGCAACAAAATTAACCTTAGGCTTAATCGGCATTAAATTAAAAGAACATAAACTTCAAGATTCGACACAGTTAATTGTTATTGACTCTGAGTCTTTAATTGAATTCGGACAGATAAACCTATCTTTTTTCAAAACAAATCATAGTATTCCCGATTGCCTCGGGATTGCTTTTCATACACCAGAAGGTACAGTAGTCCATACAGGTGATTTTAAATTTGATTTGACTCCCATAAACAATCAATATCCAGACATTCACAAAATGGCTAATATCGGAAGTAACGGAGTTTTAGCTCTCCTCTCAGAAAGTACGAATGCCGAACGTTCTGGATTTACTCCATCAGAACGATTAGTAGGCGAAAAAATTGAAGAAGCCTTTGTAAAGGCTCACAGCAAAGTTATTATATCTACCTTTGCTTCTAATGTGAATCGTGTACAGCAAATAGTAGATGCCGCTTTAAAAACAAATAGAAAGCTTGCCCTCCTCGGAAGAAGTATGGTGAACGTAGTTTCTGTCGCCTTAGAACAAGGCTATTTGAATATACCTGAAGGCATGTTAATCGAAGCAAATGAGATTAATCAAATGGAACCCGAAAAAGTCGCTATACTTTGCACTGGTAGTCAAGGTGAACCTATGGCTGCTCTGTCCCGATTATCTAGTGGCAACTATCGACAAGTTGATATTTTACCAGGTGACACAGTCATTTTGTCTGCATCCCCCATACCAGGAAATGAGCGTAATGTTTCACGTATTATAGATAACTTATATCTATTAGGAGCAAATGTTATTTATGGATCTGGAAGTTCAACAGGAATGCACGTTTCTGGACATGCATATCAAGAGGAATTAAAATTGATGCTTACTTTAATGAAACCTAAATATTTCATTCCCATACACGGTGAATTTAGAATGTTACATCATCACCGTCAATTGGCAGAATCTGTTGGTGTCAAGAAAGATAATATTTATGTTATCGGCAATGGAGATGTTGTTGATATTAAAAATCAAACTGCTATGCAAACAAGACGTATAACTGCGGGTAATATATATGTAGATGGCTTAGGTATTGGAGATGTTGGAAACGCCTTATTGCGCGATCGCAAACAACTTTCTGAAGATGGTATGCTTGTAATAGTTATAACCTTGAGTAAAACAGAAGAGAAAATAATTTCTGGCCCTGATACAATTTCTCGTGGGTTTGTATATGTTCGGGACTCAGAAGATTTCTTAAATAAAATTAATCAATTAGTTGTAGAAACTGTCAACAGATTACAAAAAGCACATATTAATCAATGGAATGTTCTAAAAAGAGAAATACGAGAATCACTTGGTCACTTTATATACTCACATACAAAAAGAAAACCAATGATCCTCCCTATTATAATTGAAGTGTAAAATGCTTATTTTCTTTAGTCATTAAGTCTTTTCTTAATTATATCTATTAGTATCTAAAACGGCTTTTTCTAAATAAATATCGCACCCTCTAACAACTGATATGCATAATTTTAAGAAACCCTATAACTGCTGTTAATGTTAATGCTAATTCTATTGTTAACGGGGGGTGTTTCCCCACATTCTTTCATCTAAAATGCAACTATCGTCAATGGTAATAAAGGGTATCTTATTTTTAGTATAAGCCTAATACTGTAACTGACCTTTCTATGCAGTAGGCTAAAAAAATACGCCTGCTGCATAGAAATATACTTTAATCAATCTCAATTACATCAAAAAACTTAAAAGTGCGCTTATTACAAAAAGCATCCGTACAAGTGATCGTCTCCATTAATGGATTAATATCCACTACTGTTATGTAATTTTTATATAAATAACCATCTTTATAATATGTAAGTAAAACCTCTTCCTCACCTAAAAATGAAATTAATAGCTTATTTTCAATCATTTCTTTTGCATCTTGCGTTACAGTTGGACGCGAGGCTTTCGTTTGCTCCTTTACCATTTCTTTAATAACTGCGAACTGCTCCGGCATACTGGCAAACGGTTGCCACTTTACCATACCTCTTCCTTTTGGCATATTAACATTCTTCACGATTTGTGCCCTCCTAATAATGTATTTCTATATCTTGCTGTTGCGACGCTTGTGTAAGAAACACCTCGTAAAATACTATTCTTACCAAATCGTGTTCGAATTTCGTCCATAACTTTCGTTAATCGTATTTCTTTTTCTCTTTGTATAATGTTATCGAAAAGCGAAATTTGCTCTTCCCCTTCATTAATAAGGTTTGTTAATGAAACACTTACTGATCGAATCGGCTCTCCTGTATGGCGTTCATATAAAAAATATGTACAAACATTATAAATATCCATCGTTAAGTTTGTTGCTCTATTTAACGTATGTACCTTTTTTATTCCCTCACCGTATTCCTTACTATATCCAACTGAAAAATGAATTGTTTGCGCGCATTTCTTTTCTCGTCTCAACCTATAACAAACCTCTTCTATATGCTCTAATAAAATAACTATGAACTCTTCTATCGAATAATTACGCAATAATATTTGGCTTTTCGCTATAGATGTTGTTGCTGGAACGTATTTTTCTGCTATTCTACTAAAATCAATTCCGTTACTATGTAGATGTAATTCTTCTCCTATTACACCGAATGATTGCTTTAAATATTTCAAAGGATACTGAGCTAATTCTCCAATGGTATGTATACCTTTTCGATTCAATTTCATCTCTGTTTTATACGATATACCCCAAAATTTACTGAGCGGTCTAATACTCCATAACTTCTCGGGTATATCGTCATACGTCCACTGCGCTATTCCATCCCTATTCTTCTTCGCTTCTACATCCATCGCTACTTTACTTAATAATAAATTAGGCCCTATACCAATCGTACTTTCAATCCTTGTACGTTCATATATTTCTCGCTTGAACTTTAATGCGAATTCGCGCGGATTACTGGCAAACAAATGAATACTTGCAGTCATATCCATAAAAAATTCATCGATACTATATTGATGAAAATCTTCCGGCGCGACATACTGCAAAGCCAAACCCGTTATGAAAGTTGAACATTTCATATACGTATGCATAATTGGATTCACAATAATAATATCTGGTCGCTTCGGTATTTCGTACAAACGAGCCATCTTCTTTATTCCTAACGCTTTTAATGGCGGTGTTGCTGCTAATACAATTGATCCGCTCTGGTTCACATCCCCTACGACAGCCAATTTTGTATATCTTGGATCAAGTCCTTTTTTAATACATGATACGCTTGCATAAAAGCTACGAAGGTCTACACAAAGAATAATACGATTCGGTAAAAGAGAATAATCATACAAGGTTATCACTCCCAACAAAAGAACATTCGTTCTTATTATATACAAACTTACGTTCTTTTCAAAGGTATTTCTATGAAAATTTTGGTTAAAATGACCGGGCTTTAAAAATCTAAAAAATACTTAAGAGCCCTACAATATTCAAATACCATTTTCACCATTAGGGGATGGCACTGTATTTAGTTCTAAAAAAATCTCACTTAATGCATACTCGGTAATATATATATAATAATAAGAATAATATCTATGCACTATCAATCACGGTGGGAAAAACTATGCATACAAAACAGCTAGAATTTCAAGTAACTCATGAACATAAAAACTACTAAAATTCACTTCAGCCTTCATGTCTCTAATTCATATATTCTTCTAAATTTATTCTCAGCAAAACCTCCTACATAACGCCTGTGCCAAGATTCATCTGCATAACTAGTTACATTCTCCTTTTTTCTATTATTAATAGCTTAGTAATAATGGCTGTTAAACAGCAAAAGTGCGAAGTCATAAATTAGACTTCGCACCTTATACAAATTTATAATCAGTGACGATACCAACACAAATGCAATAATGTATACATAATAATCACTCATTATATCTGTTACTTTTTTAATCGGCTGGAGAGAATAGAATATATAAACAAATCCTTTTACTTAGCAATCTCTCATTATTGGTTTGATTATTTCTAGATACTTAATGCCCCCCTATACTCATTTCAAGTGTTAATCCATTCCTATTGAAATTGCAAATGATAAATTTATCCAGTTTTCCTTTTTGTCTACTTGCTAAATTCAGCAAGTAAAATGTTTTTAAAAAATTCCGGGTTATTAATGTTTAAACTGTTCGAATTGATAGCGAGTGTATGTTTACCTCCAAGTGTTCCACCAACAAAAGTGGAAAACCCTGGAACGGCACCTCTGTGTCCCCATACCGAGACACCGTTCGAAAGCTTAATTTCAAGGATTCCAAGACCATATCCAGTTCCCTCTCTATTTGTAGGAACTGTAGTAAGCATTTGTTTTAGTTGCTGTTCCTTCAGTAATTTGCCACCTAGTAAGTAAGAGAAGAATTTGTTTAAGTCGTCAGCAGTAGAAATCATATCTCCATCCGAGCTACCTGGGTTAATATAAGTAACGTCTTTTAGCTCACTCGCTCCGTCTAGTTGCAAATAGCCACGTGCATGCTTGGTACCTGGAATCACGCTTGAATTGCCAGGTAGAAATGTATTTGACAAATCAAGCGGTTCAATAATCCGATTTTCAACCTCTTCGGCATAACTGTTGCCAGTTACTTTTTCAATAAGGATTCCCAGTAATACGTATCCTGTGTTTGAATAAGACCAACCCTTTCCTGGTGCAAAGTCTGGGGGAAGTGAAATCCCCATCTTTACGAATTCTTCAGCCGTGTACGATTTTTTTATATCCGTTATATCAAAGTCTTTTGAATTTATATAGTCAGCAATACCACTTGTATGATTCAATATTTGCCGGATAGTAATCTGGTTACCATCATATCCGTTTCCTTGAATGACACCAGGCAACCATTTTTCAATGGAGTCGTCTAGATTCAAACGATTCTCTCCAGATAATTGAAGTAGAGTCGTTGCAATGAACGTTTTCGTCACACTGCCAATGCGAAAGCGAAAATCTGCTTTCATTGGTCTCTTAGTTTTCAGATCCGCTACCCCAGTGGTATAACTCCAAGTTTTACCACCCTTAGAAATTTGAGCGAGTATTCCCGGGTATCCAAGTTGCAGTTCATCCCGTATTGCTTTCTTAACGGAAGTACGATCGCTTTTCGTACTTGTTTGTAACGAACTAGATACATTTTGCGTAGATTCTGCTTTTACAATTGATGTTGGTGTTATGTATAACAGGGAACTTCCACCTATTAAAAGTGCTAGACTTGCACATGTAATTTTACTGCGTGTTTTCATAAAGAATTCCTCTCTTCTATTTAAATTATATAGATAGTTAATAGCAGTGTCATATACGAACCACACAGCTATCCATTCTCTCAATGATGAAAAGGCAACAATGCATTTGCAATCATTGTACTCATTATTTTCACAAAACACTCTTGTTACTGATTATTTGTTTTATATGTAGGCCGTACTTGTTCCCCCCTTCACGCCTCCTTATATTTTTATCCTACACAATGAAAATCTCTTTTTCCTTACCTATTCCTTACAAATTCCTTACATACAAAATCACTTCTACAATAGGATCGAAGTAGCATCTGTGCCCAAAAGCGCAAAAAACACCGATGCTTTTCGCTTCAGTGTTTTTTGCGCTTTACATATTGAAGATTCGTTTTACTCTTAACAGGTTAAACTGCTGATTTTTTCTAATACGATTATTCTTCTTGCTATATAAAACAAATTTCATAGTGTTATATGAAACACTTCTCAAGTTGTCATTAAGGTACATTATTCTAAATTTATTGATGTAGTTGAGATGGACTCACTTTTTGAATTTGAACAAGTATATCAAACGTTTTACCTAATGATATATCAACAGTTTTTGGTATATCAGGCCCTTCGGTAGTTATTCCAGCGAAAATTGGATGTTGTTCGTTTAACCAAGTTTTTGTCACGCCGTTCGCCTTACGTAAATCAATAAAAAATTGATCTTTTTTGACCTGTCCAAAAATGTAGTTATAACTGTTTGGATCATCCGATTTTAATGTTCCATATGGGCCAAATTCACCATTGCTATTCTTGACATTGTATTGTCCTTCATAAACTGACGTTCCAATAGATACGTATCTTTTTCCGTAATATTCTGTCAAATGCTGCCCAGCTACTTTAGGATATATAAAAGGAAGCATATTTGTTTTCGAAACGTGTCCATTATGTCCCCATACAATGGTTTTCCCTAAATGTTCTTCAGTCCACTTCGCATTTTCATACATTGCAATATCATGTTTCAAATAAAAATCCGCTGGTTTATCAGGAGGTGTCGCTAACATTGTAGTAAACTGTTCAATAATACGAGCATTTTGCTTTATCCATGCAAACTCTTTAGATTTTCCATTTAAATAGCTTTTATTTCCCTCTAATAAAGCACTAATTTGTTTAGCATCTAAAACATACTTTTCTTTTTCTTCTTTCGTAAGGCTTTCAAAAGTATTCATATCCTTTGTTACAGGAATAAGATCTTTTATCTTCTCTTCTACTCTAGGCAACAGTTTTGAATTGTTCGCTTTAATATATTCTATTATGCTATTATAGACATTCTCGTTTACTGATTGAATGTCCATCCCAATGATACGTACTTTCGATTTATGTTTTGGATTAGCATTATATTGCCGAATCCAATCAAGTAAATCTAGCATTTCTTTCGTCTTAAATGTAGGTGATAAATGTTGGCTTGGGTTTCCCTTTCCAGTAAGAACATATCGATCAAGTTCCAAAGCTCTGTCCCATCCCTCTTCTAAAACTAAGTTGGTAAAGCCCTTTTCAGATACTAAATACTTAACAATGCGGTGTTTCATTGTAAAAATCTCATGAGCCCCATGCGTAGCTTCACCTAAACCTACAATTGAAGCTGAACCTATCATATTCTTAAGTGGTTTCAAATCATTAAGAGATGCAGTTGGATTAGTTGTTTTTAAAGGCTTTGCATGTGCTTCTAACCATTTCACTATTTGATTTATATTGTAGGGAGCTGTAACAGAAACCTCTGTTTTCGAATCTGCATAAGTATTTCCTACAAAATGAGTCATTGTTATAGCAGAAGCAACAATTGCAATAATTATTTTCTTTTTCATAAAAAACCTCCTGAAATATTTACTTATAGCTTTTTGACATACTCTGCCAACTTCCATTTAAAACATTCATTTTCTTATTACTGTTAAGATACATTTATTCTAATTCCTAAAACTCACTTATTTCTTAATAGGTTCTTAAGAAATTCTTAATTCACTTATACGAATATAAAACTACATAAGCTTCAATCCATTGTAGTGTAAATTCCTCATTGCATAACATTATAATGTATAGATATTCGTTATAAATGATGTTATCTAAAGTATTCAATTTCAGTATGTATTATTAACGTGGTTAATATGAAGTTCCAAATTTTGATTGTTTGTAGTCTCTTTATCATAGAGTTAATTTAGGGGTTATTTTTTGTTCACTTCATTTTTTTCGGTACTCTGCATCTAGACGGTATACCCATTGGCCACAGTTAGACTATTTCAAATCAAAAAAATAGATTACCTGCACACTAAAGAGTATAGCGCACAGGTAATCTAGTTGTTTTTGAGATTAATAAAAACTAATTTATTTGTTGAATTCTTCCATCGATAATAGACTGAATTGGTTCTTTTGATTTTTTTATATAATCTACTAATGCTTCAAAATCAGTTGGTCCTGTTTCAGCATCTTTACCGTTTTTAAAGGATACAAATCCATCTCCACCTGAAGCTAGAAATGCGTTAGCAACGACGCTGTAAGTTTTAGAAGGAATGATTTCTTCTCCATTTGTTAAGCGAATACTTGTTACTTTTTCTCCATTAGGCTTGTTCGCATCCCAAGTGTATTGGATACCTGAAATTTGAAGCATTCTTGTTATATCTTTTTGCCATTGTTGATTTAAAATATCACGAATGTCTTGACCTGTTAAATTTATTTTTATTAATTGATTTCCGAATGGTTGAATACCATATATCTCTCCCCATGTAATATCACCAGCATCTAAGTCATTACGAATACCACCAGGATTCATAAGTGCAATTTGAGATTGCATTGTTGCACGCTGGGCATCAGCAACTAAATTTCCGAGAGTAGATTCACCAGCCGTATTGAGTTTACGATCTAGTGGAGCAATAGACTTACCTACAACTTCATTAACAAGAGGTGCGATTTTTGCTTGATATTTCTCCATCTTCTTCTTTATTTTTTTATCAGGCTCCATGCCTTCATGGTAAGTTGTAACAATTTCTGCTTTTTTCTCAACAATATCTTGTGTCTTACGATCAATCTTTACATCAACATCAGCAAAAGCCATACCATAAGAATTTGCTTGTACGACAAGTTTATTATTAACAGTTCCATTTACATAAGTGTGGCTATGCCCACCAAAAATAACATCGACTTCTGGATCAGTCTCATTTGCTAATCGGACGATATCACCATTTGTTACACCGTTCCCATCTGTTATACCTCCGTTATGCGCAAGAACAACGATAGATTTAACGCCTAGTTTTTTTAATTGCTTTACGGATTTGTTAATAGCTTCAACTTCATCTGTAATTTCTACATTCTTTAGCATAGTAGGCATAACAAGGTTAGGAACATCCGTTGTTACGACTCCGATGAATCCAACAGGAACTCCTTGTACCTTTTTTATAGTGAATGGTGGTAAATATAAACGACCAGTGGATTTATTATAGAAATTTGCGGCAACATATGGGAATTTTGCTCCTTTAAAATTCCCTGTTTTCTCATGGTATCCACCATAAATAAGGCGGTTCATTTCCGCAACACCTTCATCAAATTCATGATTTCCTATCGTTCCAACATCGAATTTCAAATCATTTAGAAATTCAATCGTAGGTTCGTCTTGTAATAATGCTGAAACAGGAGTACTTGCTCCAACAACATCGCCAGCATGTACCTTTAATGTATTCGGATTTTGTTTTTCACGATTACGTAAATAAGCCCCTAAGTACTCAATTCCCCCTGCATCTTTATTGTTAATTTTTTTTACCGTGTCTAGTTGCCCATGAAAATCGTTAATACCGAGCATTTGCACATCTATGTAGCGGTTTGGTTCTGTACTCGCTTGTACTGAAGGCAAAGCAAATACACTAGTAAAAGTAACTGTACTTATTGCTAAAGCAACTGGAATGATTTTTTTCAACATAAAATTTCTCTCCCCTAATAATTAAAATCTGACATAATACGATGTTATTTTAATATATTAAGAGAATTATTTCTATAAAAATTCAACTAATTATAAAAATTAATAAAATTTTATTATTTTCTGACAAAACATTTCTTTTTTTGAGGATTATTCAAAATATTATCTTGATAGTAATATAACAATACTTCTAAGAAATCTAAAAAACTCTAATCAATACATTTTAGCTGTTAAGAAGAATATTCAATCCAAAACTACTGGAGATTTATCAATCTAACATCTCAATATCACCATTTAAAAAGATGCTCCTGGATTTATCCAAGAGCATCTTTTATAAAGCTTTATTTTAACTTGTTTATAAGTTATCAATTAACAATTATATAGTTATAATTAGTCCTTTAAAAATAATAGGAGTGCTTCATTAAATTCTTTGGCATGCGTTGCATTTAGCCCATGTGGACCACCCTTTATTAACGTTACTTTAGAATTAGGAATTGCTTCATGTGTTAATTTCCCACTATATTCAAATGGTACAGTCGCATCTGAATCACCATGAATAATAAGGGTAGGTATATTAACCTTAGCTAAATCGCCTCTGAAGTCTGTTTTGCTGAAAGCAGCGATACAATCTAGTGTTCCTTTAGGTGATGCACCTGCAGCGATATCCCTATTGTAAAGTCGAAATGGTTCACTAACTAAGTCAGTTCGATCTCCAGCAGCAAAAAATCCTTTCGTAAACTCATCAAGGAATGCTAGGCGATCACTTTTTACTCCATTTTCAAATCCTTGAATTGCTACATCATCTAATACACCCTCAGGATGATCTGCTGACTTGTAAAGGAATGGTGGTACAGCTCCTGCAAATACAGCCTTCTCTACTCTATTGGTTCCATATTTCCCAATATACCTAGCTACCTCTCCTCCACCCATAGAAAAACCAACAAGTGTGACATTTTGAAGCTCTAAATGTTCTAATAGTTGATGTAAATCAGAAGTAAAGGTATCATATTCATACCCATCCCACGGCTGAGATGATTTTCCAAATCCTCGACGATCATACGTTATAACTCTGTATCCAGCCTCAACAAGAGCTGGAACTTGGTATTCCCAAGATCGACCACTTAACGGCCAACCATGAATTAGTACAACTGGTTTTCCTGTGCCATGATCCTCATAATATATCTCAATTGGTGCTTGATTTTCGGTTCCTACAGTAATTTTAGCCATGCTTCTACCTCCAAAAAATATTCTAATATGTATCCTTTTCTTCAATAACTCGGATGAATCTCATAACCTATTCATGCACCTTTATGTTGTGAACTCTAAGTATGAAACTCTATTGTTCCAATGCATTCATTTTCTCCTTTTGGAACAATCCCCCCCTCTAATACCTTTTTCATCATAAAATAATTACTGAACATTACTCATATTCAATTGTAATAACAAAAATAGGTGACTATCAATATTGTTCTATCTATAGGATGTATAGGTAAAACCAATCTATTTTATAGTGAAAACAACTATAGTTACGACCTATACAAATTATAGATGATTTAGAATTGATTAATTAATCAGTTTTCAAATACTATAAATTTGTATAGCACTTCATGTTCTGTGAATGCTGCTATAACCAATATTATTGGTCAGCTTAGTTATAAACGAAGAAACTTATGATAGTATTCGACTATTTAAACTTTCTTCGATTACTTAATTTTTAGGAGGAATACATAATGACTGATTTCTATTCTCGTATTAACAAAGATGATGCTGTCGTGCTTTTAGTAGATCATCAAACTGGTCTTATGTCCGGACTAGTACGTGACTATGGTGTTGATGAATTCAAGAACAATGTTCTAGCTCTTGCTCATACTGCTAAGTTTTTTGATTTACCAGTTATTTTAACAACAAGTTTTGAAAACGGGCCTAACGGACCTTTAATGCAAGAATTGGTTGATCTCTTTCCTCATGTACCAAAAATAGCTCGACCTGGACAAATTAACGCATGGGATAATGATGATTTTGTAAAAGCAATCGAAGAAACTGGAAAAAAGCAACTTATCATCGCGGGCGTAGTTACTGACGTTTGTGTTGCTTTCCCTGCACTTTCCGCTATAAAAGCTGGATATGAAGTATTTGCTGTTACTGATGCTTCAGGAACTTTCAGTAAACAAGTAGCAGATGCTGCAAATACTCGTATGGCACATAGTGGTGTGCAACTTATGAACTGGTTTAGCGTAGCTTGCGAATTACAACGTGATTGGCGCAACGATGTCGAAGGTTTTGGCAATTTGCTTGCTAGCAATCTTCCAGGCTATCAAAATATAATTGGAAGCTATATGGGCGCGCAGCGAGATCTTAGTAAACAAAATGCATAAATGTATTTCAAGGAAATAGCTTTAAATGGTGGTATTGCCATCCAAGACCGCATGGCTTTTCAAGGTGAATACTTTGTTGATTTATACGGAAAGGAAGCTGCAAAGCGTACTCCTCCGATTTATCGTATGTTAGACCTAGGTATACCTGTTGGCGCCGGTAGTGATGCAACTAGGGTTTCCAGCTATAACCCTTGGGTCGCTCTTTACTGGATGGTTGCCGAAAAAACCATTGGTGGACTTTCGATATACGATGAAAAAAATAAACTTGATAGAAAAGTAGCCCTGGAATTATATTCAAAAGGAAGTGCGTGGTTCTCTGGTGATGAAGGTAAAAAAGGAACCCTTGCAGTAGGTCAGTTTGCTGATCTTGCTGTATTGTCTGCTGACTACTTTACTTTGCCAGAAGAAGAAATCAAGAACCTTGAATCATTACTCACCATTATGGGTGGGCAGGTTGTTTATGGAAATGATGAATTTAAAAATTTATCACCTGAATTGCCACCAGCATCACCTGATTGGTCACCGACGGGAGTTTATGGTTATGGTGGTGCTAACCTAGCCCACACTATACTTTCTCACGATGCCCATGATCACAAGTTACATAGTTGCAGTAACCCTCTCCATCAACACACTCATACCGTAATAGGAAAAGATGGAACTAAATGGGGTATTGGTTGTACTTGCTTTGCTTTCTAAGTCAAAACCACCGGTATAATGCCGGTGGTATTCTTTATGCAATAAGGATATGTAAAAAGAAATAGCAATATCTCCCTAATGGAATCTATTACTATGTGATAAAATCGAAGAGCTAATTAATTAACTTGACTTATTTTTAACAGCCTTCTCTCATTGCAAAGTCTGCCCTTTTTCCCTTAAGTAAAAGTCAATGATATTCCCATTTGAATCGATCACACCACACATATAAAGCCAATGCCCTTTGACTGTAATTTAGGTCTTCTCCCAAGAATTATGTATCATGTTTAATCCTCACACTATAATCATTATTATTTCTATTATACTAATGCTTTTTCAGGATTATTTAACTTCTGCATAAAGATACGTGCTGCAAAACTTAAAAATTTATCATCAAAGTGGATAAGATTAATATCTTGACTTGGTGTCGGGTCAATAATACGAACTATGCTCAAAGTATCATTATTAACAAAGTTAACCAGTGAAAGAGGTATTATGGCAACCCCATGTCCATTGTATACAAGGCTCAATAGAGAAATAGAAGATTTTGTTTCTATATTTGCTTCAGATAAAGATAACCCTAAACTCTCACAATATATTTTAATAGATTCACGACAACTACATGAAACCATTATTCTACTGAGCCCTACTAATTCTCGAAAAGAAACAAATGTTGTTTCATTCAAAGGATGATTTTTTGGAATGACAAGGACAAGCTCTTCTCTATACAAAAGGGTGCTTGTTAATGTCTCTGGAATTTGAGCACTACGTGTGATGCCTATATCAATATTTTTATCAACGATTTGATTTACAGCAACTTCGGATTCTATAATTTTCACTACGATGTTGGGATAATGTTGTTGAAACTTCATAATATAAGGTGTTAAATAAGTGAGATCCTCTAATAAACCACCTATAGTAATTACCCCTCTTTTTACACCCTTTAATTCAAAAATTTCATTATAAACTTCATCAAATTGTTGCATGATAAATTTTCCTTTATCAAATAGCAGCTTACCCGCTTCTGTCATTTTGATACCTCTTCCAACTCGATGAAACAAAGGTGTATCAAGTTCACCTTCTAACACACGGATTTGTTGGCTTAAAGTCGGCTGTGAAATACCTAGAACTTCCGCAGCTTTAGTAAAACTATTATTATTACAAACTTGAATAAAATACTCTAAATGACGTAATTCCATTCTTGATACCCACTCTCCGCTTTATGAAAGATTTATAATGAAAAGGACGATATATATATCGTTAACATAACAACTATCTTTCTTACTATATCAATTGCAATTACATAATTTATTTACTTTGCATTACAATAAATTTACTACTATTTATTAATTTTTCCTCCTATTTATTTAATTTATATTTAATTAGGATATTACTAAGCAGAAATAACCTCTAAAAACTTACAATTTCTTTGTGTAACATCCTAACTTTTTCAACTGTTTAATTATCATTTTTTCTCCATATAGTCCAAACTATCAAATATTTGCCGAATCCCCCTTTATGCTGAGGAAAAATAGTGTCCATTAATTCAATACCTTCTGAAATATTTGACGCGTACGTGATACTACTACTTGCAAGTAATATTTTGTCTCCAAGTTTTTGTATAAGCTGATCGCTTTTACTGTATAGTAGCTCACGCACTGCAAATTCAGTTGGATTAAGTCCATAATTTTTTATATCCTTTGCAATACATTTAGTGATTGACTGTAATTCCCTTCATAATATAACAAATAACTTTAAATATAGGCTCTCATCGTTAATCACGCTCATAATTCCCAATCCTTTACAAGTTATCTTGAATTCGAGATTTATTATATTATCGTCAAAATATTATGTCAATCATTCATTTTAGCGTTATCAAGCCACTTATAATTTATTTCTCAACATAAGACATATGGAATTAGAAGAAAACAATTGTTACTATATAAGTATCTCAATTACGTTATTTCTTTTAAAGAGAGCTTGTTGTCTAACGCAAGTTCTCTTTTGTCATATTCTAAATTGAATCGGAACAAATTTCAGATGATGAGTCTGCCTATGTATATAATATAGTTTTTAAACAAAGATTAGAGCTCTCTTACAAGAAGGAGAGCTCTAATCTTTCATATAAATATTCACCATTTTTATCATTGCGGGGACATCAAAATTTTAACTTGGTGAGGATATGGCACTACCCCAATTAATAAATATTACTAACCATATATCTATCATATGTTTTATAAAACAAGATTAATTTGATTTAAAAAAAGATTTTTTTTTCTTTACTCGTAATAAATCACCTGTCCATCCTTTTACCCGCATATACAAATACATACCCCCTGTTGTGAAAATAATAAATAAGAGAGCGATTAAATAGCTATATTTCCATTCTAGTTCAGGCATGTATTTAAAATTCATACCCCATAATGCTCCTAAGGCTGTCAAAGGCGTACTCACAGCAGTTAATACAGTAAGAGCTTTCATAATTTCATTCCCACGATGAGAAGAAACAACTTCTTGTAAATGAATCATCGTGTCTAATTCTTCTTGGTACTCTTTAACAAGTTGTAATCCACGCTCTAATTTTACGTGTGTTTGTTTATAACAAAGGGTGCTTGTTAGTTTTTCTAACCAAGCTTCCTCCAATCCTTGTAACACTTCTTGTATTAAGCGAAACACATGTGTGTTCATAAATAATTCATGACGAATATGATAAATCCTTTCTAAAACTGCTATGTTATTATGATGATAAAAATCCCATAATACATTTCTGAAATTGTTTTCAAAATAGTCAACCTTTCGCAAATAATGAGATATAAACATTGATAAGATAGCACATAATCCTTCAGCGGAAGTGTTACAATTTTTTGTACCCATAGGGAAATTATGTATTAATTTTTGGAAGTCCTCTTCCTCTTTTTCCTGAACTGTTATCAGTATTCCATGAGCTACGAAATAATGAAGAAATTTTTGAATTTTGGCCTCCTTTTTATCTTGATCATATAAAAACGAACCATATACACAAGTTTGACTTGGTGATAACGTATAAACATATAATCCATTTTCACAAGGAGAACTTATTTTCTTTACAAATTGAGAGAAATAAGATGTTATATCACGAGGGATTATAGAAGAAAGTTTTTCAAGCTCACTAGTTTTCACATGATACCAACTCCATTTCGTCATTTTTATGCATTCCATATTATTCTTCCTTTCTAAATAGTTTTATGTTTGATCGAATCATATCCGTAATATGAAATTTGTATGTAGGTATTCATATCTTGGAGGAAAAGTGTTTAGATAATAAATGGCATAGGAGGTCTTATTCTTTTAAAAGAAAGACCCCCTATATATTAGTTATTTTTATTCTCAATTTTAAACATTTCCTCTATACAAGCACTTTTTATCTTTTCTTATAAATAATTTATTATATGTGGAAAAGAAGCTACATAATTTGGCACGTCTATTCAACGAACTCCATTTCAGTCGTTATTATAATTTGGATTCATATGCAGATTGATTTGTGATGTCTTCAAATACTTGACTCCCAATAATGTAGTATCCATGAAGTGCAGCCTCTTTCGAAGCGTCTACCATACGGAAAGAAGAAATTTCACCTTGCATTTTTTCAATTCGTTTTTTGTGGAGATCTACTATTCCTCCTGTCCAAATAATAGTATCATACTGTTCTAACTTAAATTGTTCTTGTAATACACGCATGACGTCTTGGAAATGTGCATCCAACTCTTTTTGAATCAAAGTATGAACCTGACTTGTCTCATGATTTTCTTCTCGACATTCATATCCTTTTTCTAATATGTTTGGCATGTCGTTAATATGCAATTGATTACTTTCATCCGTATGATTCTGCACGATATTCTTAATATTTTTCAAAGGCTTGCTACATCCTAGTTCCGTCTCATAATGATTTAAAATGAGATTCTGTTTCATATCTGTCATTTCTAATGTACGAAATCCGCCATCAATAATTAAGATGCGATCTCGTTCCTGAATGATTCCCTCTTTTAAGAAATAGGCATGTAAAGCGACCGGTTGCTGAAGAATCAAAGCATTTTCCACCGTAATATTAATAAATTTCCCATCAATTTGCACGGAAGTTTCTTTTTTTAGTGCACGTTGTAATTGCTCCTGCTGACTACCAAAACAAGTGATGGGAAGCCCGGTAACAACTAGAGGTAACACGACATTTTCTTTATAATCCTTTGCAATGCAACCAAATATTTGTTGTTTAAATCGTTCGCTTTCATAATAATTTTCTATTTCTTCGTCAAATGGAGGAAGAAACGAAGCGTCAGATTGATGTGCTTCATTTCCCATATAGTATGCAAAATCTAAGTCTATAAAACTTACCTTTGTTAAATCTTCACTTTCAGCATGATTAGGTACAGGGGCTAGTGTGGAAGCTTCACTCTTGATCGTCATCTCAGAATCTACATCCTGTCGATATGCCCTTTTGGTAAAGCCAATTCCTACATCAATTGCATACAGAGATTTCATACTTTTTTCCTCACTTTCTATTTTTAGAGTTACATCTAGGCACTCTCTTCTTTCCCTTCTTTCACATATTTCTTTTCATTTTTCGTTTTTTCCCCATCTAAGTTCTTACTATTTTCATTTATTTCGTAATCCTTTTCATCTGTTTTCTTTTTGTTATTTTCGTTCTCTGTTAAGTCTTTAATGGTAGAAATGACAACTGGTGTGGCTGTAAGCAATTGTGGTAATGATTGTTTTGCAACATTAGCTGCAGTTGCAGAGAATTGTTTACTTGTCTCAGTTACCTTCTCTAATGTTTCCTTTATGTTTCCTTCTTGTAGTTTTTCTTTTATGCTTTTTCCTTTTGTTTGTATAGCTTTCCGATTTTCTTTTTTTAATAGGGAGACTATGACTCCGGTCGTAATCCCAATCACAGCATACTTAAATATTGTATGTTTCATTTTTCTCACCCTTCTCTACTTTTATTTTCTTCCATGCTACAACCTAAAACAATTAACTTATCTATTTATCAGATGTTGCAAGCTATTAGAGAGAATGATAGTTTTGCAGCTGCCTATCACTCGCCGTTGGTGTTTCAGCTGTTACTAGGAGTAAAATCTTCCCTTGATCTAATTTTTCTTCATATAAATTAGCTTCCTCCTTCGACAACCCCATTTCTTCCATTTGATTTCGAAGTTCGTCTCCTTTTTTGGAGAAAAAATTGATAATACTTGTGCCCAATCCTTGTTCTTTTACTCCAATCGTATTTGTGTTTGTATCATCTGCAATCTTTTTTGTTATATGTTTTTCATGTGTTAAGACGTAAATGTCATCTTGGTGAATCCCTTGCAATTCTAGCTCTTTTACTTTCATAACTACTTCCTGTTCATTTTGATATTCATAAACCACCGGTTTTCTTTCATTCTTATACATGGTATCTTTCCTCCTTTAGATTTTTTTATTTAGTTGTTATGTAATATGTAATACACCTATTTTAAAGATGTTAAACCTAAATTTTCAAAAAACTTCATACAATAGGTTATTAATGCTTTTGAATATCATAGAAATGTCACGAACACTTTGCTTTGATAACAGTGTTACAAATAACGCTTTGTTTGGAAGGTAAGCCCATTGTTTTATAGAAAATTTCTATTTAAAAAACGTTACAAAAGGAGTACAACATATTTTTTTTCGTTAATTAAATCAAAGGAAAATAAAAAAACACTCTTTTAAAAAGAGTGCTAAAAAACATATAATCTAATAATGTTTCTAGTTTGATGACAGAAAGAAAGTCTTTATTAAAACATATAGTTACTAATTTAATTGCGATTTTCCTTGCACCCAAGCAGCAATATCATTTATAACATACTCAGGAATATTAGCAGGACTATAATATTCATCTGGTTTACTTATTTCTCCATCACCTTCTGTAAAGAAATGATTTAACTTTGGATATAGCTGATAATCAACGTTATCTCGTTCTTTTAATTGTTCTTTCCAAAGAGGAATTTCGATTTTTGATTGAACTTGATAGTCTCTTTCTCCTTGAATAATAAGAAGTGGTGTCTTTTGTTCTTTTGACATTTCTGCTGCTTTAATTTTCCGAATAGAATCCCAAAATACTGCTGATCCTAAGTAAAAATCTTTTGGGGGATTCTGCCCAGAGAAATTGGGATCATTTAATAATTCAAATTGCGATTTGTAGAATTTATATTGATCCAGGTTCATTGCTCCAATAGAAAAAAGATACTCAAATTGATCTAAAACAACGTCTTGGATTGTACGAGCTGGCCCTCCCATTACAATTGCTCCAGCAATATTTTTATTTTGGTCTTTTTCAATCATTTTCGGAAGCATCATTCCACCTTGACTATGACCAAGAATATATATTTGATTCTTATTTATTAGAGGCTCATTTTTAAGAAATTGAGTTACAAGAAGAGCATCATCTGTTGTCTCTTTATCAACTGTATAAAAGGGACTGAATTGTGTTTTCAACCCATGTTCATACGTTCGTTTATTATAGCGAAGGACAGCAATTCCCTTCGATGCAAGACCTTCAGCTAAATCGCGAAATGGTTTTAAAGCAAACGCTGTTTCATCCTGATCAGTTGCTCCTGATCCTTGAACAAGAATAACCGCTGGAAAAGGACCATTTCCTTTTGGAACCGACAATGTTCCTGGTAATGGAAATGCACCACTTCCAACTACTACTTCTTTATCAACAAATGATTCAGGCTTACTATATGATGGACGCTCTGCAACAGGACTAAACGACATGCTGAGTTGAAAATCGTCTATTTTTCCAGATGGATCTAGTTTAATTAGTAAAGGTACAGTCATTTTTTCAAAAACTAATTGAATCTCCACATTTGTATGAACAGGATTTGTCTCTTTTTGTGTAACCTCTCCAATTTCTATAAAAGAACCTGCTTGTAATTGCACTGGGAGTCCCTCCCAATAGCTCTTCAGCCATTCTTTGGATATTATTTTCTGTAATGACCTTGAGGTTAAATCAAATGCAGATTTATAATCTTCACTATTCATATGGCGAATAAATGAAAGAGTAGTAGATATAATAGGATTTTCATCATCTCTTTTGTCTACTTTTTTTATAGTTGTGTTTGCTTCCTTTAATTTCGAAATAAATTGTTGGTTAAACGGATAATTATATGTATCAGGATATAAGCTTGTTTTCAATACTGTCGTATTCCGTCCCTCATACAAATTTGAAGAACTCTTAAAATTTTCAGGTGAAATTACTTCCTCCGCATATGAAACTGAGGGAATTGCTATTGTAAAAATTGCACCGACAAGTAATAACTTATTACTTATTCTTCTTTTCTTACCCATACTTATTGATTCTCCTTTCAAAATTTAAAATTTCTAATACAGTATGCCAACTATAAGGAAAATAAAAATTATCAAAGAGATTAATAATCTATTTTACGATCCCCCCTAACTAATTAAAAATCTATCATTAACAAACTTCAATAAAAAATGCCTTCCCCCTCTTTTTTATCATTGAATTTTCCAAGGACTTAGAAGCACAGCACTAAATTACATGTAACCGACCCATGAGATTCTCTGTTTCAAAAGAAAAAAGCACCCCACTAGATGTTTTCTTTAATTGTTCTCACTATCATTTATTTAGATAATTCTCTTATTACTGTAAGATACATTTATTCTAAATACTAAAACTCACTTATTTCTTGATAGGTTCTTAAGAAATATCAAAAAATAAAGAAAACAAGTTATTTGGTTATTCATTCCGTAAGCTTAATGCTCTATTTAGTTTTTTTCACAAGGTGAAACTTTATTAAAAAAACTTTAAGGAATTTCCCTCTATATTTATAAGAATTTTTTTCTATACTGAATGATGTAAATGAACAAGAGGAGAAACGATAATGAGAAAATTTGTAATTTGCATATTAGGAATAGGCCTCCCTATATACTTACTACCTTTCATATTACGCGGGGATTTAGACAGATTTAATCCGATTGCTGAAGAAAAAAATGTATACGCCGTTGCGAAAGGATATGGTGTTCCAGATTATCATCATAAAGGACGAGCTATGTACACCATAAAAGGTGTTGATGAATCAGGGAATGAGAAAAAATATACAGTAGGAACTAGCACCCCTAATGATTTTATAAGAAAAACTTACTTAAAAATTCATGTGAAAGGAAAGTATGTGTATTCTTACGATATTATTTCTAAAGAGGATATTCCGGAGAAAATAAGGGGACAATTGGAGATAGCAAATAAATAAAAGAGCCAATTCGTACGTTTTGGCTCTTTATTATACTCTCCCATCTACCGTCGGGAAAATTCTTTCGGTAGATTTATTAAATTTGTTATCATTGTTTCAATAACCATTCTTCAATTACTTTCACTGTTTCATCTCGTTGTGCTTTTGACGTAATTAAACTAGCATTATCACCTTTTTGCTCACCATACATGCCAAAATGAGCATGATTGCCCCCTTTTATCATGTGCATAGTTTTATTTTTCGACATTAACTTTTTATTGTTCTCTATTTTTTCTACAGTTGCTAAAGCATCTACTTCCCCATAAATTGATAACATTGGAATCGATTTTGTAGAAAAGTCATCTGCAGGATACGAACCTAAGAAAATGATCCCGTCTACCTTGTCTTCATGTTGGAAGGCATACTTAGAAATCATAGCTCCTCCCATTGAATGCCCTGCAACATACCATTTTTGAACTTCCGGATACTTTTCAATTACACTGTCTACCTCATTTATTCCAAGTATCGCTAAATTTAATGGTAACTTAGGCATTACTACAAAGTGCCCATTTTTTGCAAGAGCTTCTCCTAAGTAACTATAAGCCTCAGCTTCTACTTTAGCTCCTTGATAAAAAATAACCCCTACTTTCGCATCTTTCGCTCCAAAAACGATATGATCTTCATCTTTTTTATCATCTACTAACGACAAAGCCTCTTTCGTCGGTTTATAAGTAAACTGAGACCAAGTCAAAAAAGTAATACTTCCTATAATTAAAATAGCTAGTAAAGAGTACAGCGTAATTTTTATCCATTTCTTCACAAGGATGACCTCCCTAAGATGTATATATTCCATATTTTAGATTATCATTAACACACATAAAAACTCGAGCATTTTTATTATGCTCAAGTTTTTAGTTCCGTCTTTAATTTATACTATAAATTGTCCAAGATAAATATGTAGCAAATGCAGACCATAAAAAATACGGAATTAGCAACCATGTCGATACTTTAGATAATTTGGAAGAAACCGCTATGAGAAGTAACGTAGTAATAGCGACAAGTAAACAATCTACTGTTGCTAAAAACAAATTCTTTTGACTGAATTGAAAATAGCTGAACGCTTGATTGCACATATAATTTAAAAGGAATATAAACCAAAATGTTTTTGGCTTAAATCCATATTTGTTGTAAATAATTGCAACTGATAATGCAATGAGTCCATATAATACAGCCCAAACTATGCCGATTGTCATACCAGGAGGTGTCCAAGACGGCTTTTCTAACGCATCATACCAAGCACGATCAATAGGAAATAAAATACTAGAAACATAAAACAAACCATATGTTAGTAAAAATACTATAATACTAGATTTTTTCATAAACATTCTCCTTTTTTAATAGAAGGTTTTAGAAACTCTATTTGATTCGTGTGCTCTTTCAATGAATAAAACTTTAATGTGTAAATAGACATTCCTATACTTTGCATTGTAACCTTTACATATGAAATTTATATTGATTCATTTATTTTATACAAGTTCTTTCATACTTTTATATGCACAAAGTGCTCTCTCCCGTGCTGCCTTATGATCAACAACTGGCAAAGGATATGTATGACCAAGTTTTATATTGGCTTTTTGCAAAATATGCTCAGGTGCTTCCCAAGGTTTATGTATATACTTACTCGGCATATCTCTTAATTCTGGTACCCATTTTCTTATATACTCTCCATTTTTATCAAACTTTTCTCCTTGTGTGATAGGATTAAAAATACGAAAGTACGGTGATGCATCTGCTCCACTTCCAGCAACCCATTGCCATCCCATTGTATTATTTGCAATATCCGCATCTAGTAGTGTATCCATAAACCATTTTGCTCCTTCCTGCCACGAAATTAACAAATGCTTTACAAGAAAAGAGGCTACAGCCATTCTTGCCCGATTATGCATAAAACCTGTTTGCCAAAGCTCCCGCATTCCCGCATCAATAAACGGATAACCAGTTTCACCTTTCTGCCATACTCTTAATAACTCCTCTTCCTTATTCCATGGAAAATGTTCAAAGTTTTTATTAAGAGGTTTATATACTGTAAACGGATAGTGATATAGCAAATAATAAGAAAACTCTCTCCAAATTAATTGGCGTATAAAACTAATCACTTGTTTTTCAAAAAGACTACATTGTCTTTCGGTACTTTTATTTATTAAGTAGTGATACATTAACTTCACTGATATTTGGCCAAATGAAAGATATGGCGCCAACATCGAATGAGCATTTTGATTTGGAAAATCTCTTTCTTCACTATAAAAGGCTAATTTGCTAGAGAAAAATTTCTTAAATACTTTATATGCCCCTTCTTCTGTCGGATCCCATATTGCTTCCATATGAGATGTCCACGGTATAGTCGGCAACAAGTGTAATTCTGAAACAGATAAGCTTGCTGGTAAAGAGCTTCCCCACTTTATACTCTGCACTTTGCTAGTAGGTTTAGGTATTACCTGCTTTTGAAATGCATTGTAAAAAGGTGTAAACACCTTATATTCAGTGTTATCCTTCTTTTTTATAATCCACGGTTCTAATAATAAATGCGAATTAAATTCCTTACAAATAATACCTTTATCTTCTAATATCATTTTCATTTTTTGATTAGATTTTAACCTGTCTGGATCATAACAACTATTCCAATATACAGCCGTTATATCTAATTGTTTTATGAGAGAAAGTATTTCTTCCTGTGTATTTCCTTTGCGGATTATTAAAGTAGAACCCAATGCCTCAAGTTGCTTCTTTATATCTATTATAGCATGGTGCAACCACCACTTTGCCGCACTTCCTATTGAAAAAGTTTCATCTTGTATATATATAGGAAGAACCTTCACCAGACTGAACAGCTTCAAATAGAGCTGGGTTATCATATAAGCGAAAATCTTTTTGAAACATAACGATAATTTTATTTTGCATGGCTATCCTTTCTTACTCTTAAAACATAATAGATTCTTTATGTGAATAATCTTCTTTTTTGCTTTTGCATTATTATATTAATAATTCTTTGTAATCATAAACAAACGTTTCCATGGTTATTGGACTTCTATCTAGTAAATTCGATAAATCTGATGTGACTTTTTTAGCTAACCCTAATTTTGCAGTTGTATATATTCCAATCATAACCCAAATAAAGTCACTGTTAAGTCCCTTTTGAATCATTCTTTTTCTAAATTTAAATATACTTGGATTTGTATAAGTAATATCTTTATTTATTATTTTTGAAATAATAGCAGCAACTTCATAATATGTTAATGCCTCATTTCCCGTTAAAGAATAGGCTTTAAATTAATGTCCCTCTTCGGTTAATATTTTAGCTGCAACTTCTCCAATATCCCGTACATCTATAAAACTTGTTTCCCCTTTACCAGCAGGTACTTCAATTATTTTTTCATTTCTTAATTCATCACCATGTTGTGATAATAAATTTTGCATAAAAAAACTCGGTCTTAGGAATGTGTAAGGGATCCCAGAAGACTTTATCATAGCTTCAATTTTAGCATGAGGTACTATCGGATTTTTTTCTACACCTAATAAAGATAAAAATACAATGTGTTTTATACCTATTTCTTTTGCAGCATCTACAACAGGCTGGAAATACTTTTTTGCATCAGCTAGATGTGGTGGTCTTATTAGAAAGACTTTAGTAACACCTGTTAAAGCCACCTTTACAGATGAGGGGTTTTCAAAATCAAAATACACTCCTTCAGTTTCTCTACTGCGCGTTGTGACTTTGAAAGTAGCATTTCTTTTTATTAGGCATTTTACAACCTCTTTTCCTACATTCCCTGTAGCACCTGTTACTAAAATCATTTTAATCACCCTTTATTTTTTTGTAAATTTTGAATCATACTTTGCAAAACTCGAACTGTATTTTCTACTTCCTCTTTAGGAATACTAGCTGTAGCATTTTTTATAACTTCATCGCTTACATTTTCTATCTCCTGTATTAATGCCTTAGTTTCATCTGTTAAAAATATTAAATGTGACCGTTTATCTTTAGGATTATGTTTTATAAGAATCCATTCTTTTTGCAATAATCTTTGTATAATTCCGGTTACTGTTGGACGGTCTGCTAAGAGCCTTTCAGCAATCATAGCCGGGGTGGTTCCATTTGGATAAAGAGATATATCCTTTAACACAGACCATTGCTGAGCTGTTATTTTATATTCTTTTAATTGATTTGATAATTCTGTTTTCGTCATTATACTTACCTTGTGTAATAAATAGCCTAAATTATTCATATAACCTCCAATATAGTTAGCACACTAATTATATAGTTAGTACACTAACTATAATGTGTAATTACAAACTTCAATTAATAGTTTATATATAAAAGATATATCAAATTCTTATTTTGTACTATTTCATATTATATTTAAAATCTTCTTTAATCCTGTTTTGCATGTATTGTACACTCTATATAAAAAGGTTATTCCTTGCTGTTACTTTAAATAAGCATTTACAATTGTATCTAGCATAGGTATTTCTTATTGTACGATTAGTCATATTTATTCTTAATTCTGCAAAATAAAAAAGAAAATGGAGCGAAAGATGAGAAAACAATTTGATACACAATCAAACTTAAATACATTTATTGATTCAACAATCCTATGGACTTTTCAAAACCAAAATGCTATAAATACACTTTTGAATGAAGATAAGCTTATAGCCAATCCTATGTTTGTTAGTAAAGACGATATCACAGCATATAAATACATTGTAAGACATATGAAACAGAATAGTATTAACTTTATTATAGATTTACCCATTTGGGCATGGCATTCATGCAATGGTTACCAAAAGAAGCCTACTTTTGAAACTGCAAGGGAATTACTATCAGATATTCAATTAGAGAAAGAAATATACCTCATCGAATTCACATGTCCTAATTTTTTATTTATGTTAACAAACTATAGCGGATGGTGCGACATTTATTTTAAACTTAGTGGCAATCCTAAAGCAAGTGTAACAAATGATGAAGAAAAATACTTATTTAACCTTTATCCTACCATTGAGGAAGAATGGGAATATCATAATATCCAAGCAACTCTACCCTACCTAAAAAAAGAATGGATTATACAAATAACAGAACTTAGTAAGATGAATGGATTTAACAAATAGTCACATTAAACTAATGCATTTAAAATAGCGCTTTTTATATGGTACCCTAAATACTATGATTTTGCATACGTGCAGCTTACTCATTTAGTTTTGGTCTAGCTTGTAAATATAAATTCAAATCCGGACTTGAACCGCTAATAATTACATCTCGAACAATTTTAGAAAGTACCATACTATATACTAATCCATTATCTCCATATGCATAGATAAAGTGACAATTTGGAAACTCTTCATACATTCCAATTATAGGTAAACCATCATGAGTACCACCATAAAAAGCACTTAAATAAAATTCAGGTTCAACTGTTATATTTGGAAAGAGCTTATTAAATTCATTTACTAATTTCTCTTTTTTATGAATTAATTTTGAATCTCTTTCTTGAGCAATGTTTGTATCTTCATCTAATCCACCTATAATAATCCTGTTATCTGCAGTAGTTCTCATATAAATATATGGTCTCGCAGTTTCCCAAATAAGAGTACGCTTATACCAAGAAGATAAATCTTCCACAGGATTAGTCACAATTGCATATGAGCTAATCAGTGTAGCGTTCTTCTCCTTTTTAAATTCCAAACCTTCATATCCTGCAGCCACAATTACTTTGTTGGCAGTAATAGAATTGCCCCCTTTTGTATAAAAAACAGCACATTCTTTCTCTAACTTTTTGCCAACAATCTCTGTATCTTCATAAATCTGAACTCCTTTATTAGAAGCTTGTTTTAATAAACTATGTGTAAATTTATAAGGATTTATTTCACCATCATTATACGTATAAATAGCTGCACGTTTTTTAAATGGATATCTCTGTCCAATTTGTTCCTCTGATAGCCAAGTCGCTTTAAAATCATGCTTATGTAAATAATACAGTTCTTTTTCTAATTTCTTTATATCCTCTTCATAACTTGCATAATATAAACTGTCACGTCGTTTAAAATCAGAGCAATAAGGCAAGTTTTGATCAGCATATTCAATATCATTAATAGCTTGTTCACATAATTTCATATGCTTAACTGCATACTCTTCTCCAAATGTATTTACAAGTTCAAAAAACATCTTATCTCCTAAATATTGAATAAGTGCTGTATTTGTAAGGTTACTTCCATGTCCTACCTTTCTTTTATCAACGATAACAATATTTAAATCTGATTCACTCAAATAGTATGCTGATTGAGCACCTGAACTTCCTGCTCCTATTATTAGTACGTCACATTTTATATCTTCGTCCAAACGAGGATACGAAGGTGTATTAGAAAAAGTTGTGTTCCAATAGAATTTCCCTTTCTGTAAATCCATTTTAAGTGCACCATCCTAAATAAAATAGTTATATCCCCATCTGTATCTCCAAATCATTCTAACTATATACTTCTTATCAAAATTATTCTTATATCATTTTAGTTTTTAACTGTTTTATTCTCATAACAAAAGAATCTCCATTCTTTTTCATAATAACCTTAAAATAAAGTGAAACTTTAATCAGCCCTCACCAATAGGGCTGCCCGTTAAAGCGGGATAAATCACAATATACACTTCTATTTTACGATTAACTTTATTATCACCTGCTAATCCGCATTTAAATTTTCATGCAAAAATTTATATATTTTTATTTTGTTATGTATTAAGTGTCTCGTATAAAACACATTAAAAATCCAAACAAAAAAAGCAAAAGATCTCCATTTATAGAAGATTTCTTTTGCTCTTTGTAAAGGACACAAGTCCAAATAAAAGTTGCTTATCTATCGATAACTTACACATAAGAATGCATTTGTTTCACTACTTTATTAGCAGAAACTTTAACAACCGTTTCTTTTTCACCCGTTCTATCAATTATGAAACCATGAACTTCAATATCAGAAGGTACTAATGGATGATGACGAATCATATCTATACTCTTTTCAATATTTTCACTAACATTTTTTTGTCCACTCAGCCATTGATTAAGGCTACCACTTAAAAATTCAGGCATGCAATTTTTAAAGAGATAGTCTAATTCTATATTATCTTTTATGAAATCACGTTGAGTTTGTAGATTAACTGAAGACGTTTCTTTATCCTCTATTCCGACAACAAAAATTTCTTTAACATTTTCTTGATAAATAGCAATAATAATAGATCTCATTATATCTCCATAAGGATGTACAATTACAGAATCATAGCTGTGTATAGTCAACATGTTTTCTTGGTGAATGTTAGTTACTTGTTGGATACTAGGCTCTATTCCGTGTTCAATGTCTGTTAATAATAAAACTTTTTTATTCTTTGAATTCATATGGAGCACTCCTTCTTCATTATTGTATTTATGAAACTTTTAAGCTAGTAACAATAATAATTGTTACCAGTTTTTCCAGCGTCCCTCTGGATCAACACTTGCAAGTCTAACCCATCCATTTTGAACTTTTTCTCGAAATGTGAAATCATTATTTAACAAACGTTCTATATATTCAATAGGTGCTTGAATGACAATTAGTAAACGAAGTGGTGAATGATACGTCTCACTATCTGACTGCATAACAGATTGCCAAGGTAAGCCTGGCAACAGGTCACTAGCATTCCCTTGCATAACACCGAGACCCGCCGTTACGGTTTGGGTTGTTTTATTTCCACTACCATAATAATGAGGAGCTACAGTTGATGCGTAATATTGTAGATTTATCCACTGCGCAACTGTTCCTGGTCCTGCAATAATGTTAGCTAATATATCGCCACTTTCATCCTGTTTCCAATCATAATTATGAAGGAAAGCCCTGCCTTCTAAGTCACAATCTTGAGTTAATTCACGCTGTCCGATAATAAAAGATGCATTACGAGCTAATCCCCATTCTGGACGTATTTCACTCCAATCTTCTGCAAATCGATGTGCCTCTTTACTAGGATTGTTTATTTCCGTTTTAAAATTAGGTAATTGCATTAAACGCTCTCTATTTGCATGTTGGCTCACATTTGGCATAATTGACTCAATACAATCAAATGCTTCTTGCGCAGTTTTCGAAAGTTCTGGGACGTAAATCCATTCCAATTCGTCCACTGTTGTTTTATGTTCAGCTGCTGCAAAAATGGTATCCTCAGGAATTTTAATGCCTTCAGCAGACAACGCCTCTCTTACTTCTGGAAGATTACATAAAGTAGCGAAAACTCTTGCATTGAATCCTCCTGCTGCTCCTCCACAAGCACCACACTCAAGTGCTGCAGCATAAGGATTGTTCGTACTTTGACTACTATGTCCGCACATTACAACTAAAGGAGCAAATTTTTCTGTCAGTCCCACCATTTTTAAAGCTTGACGCACATAGTTCACTTTTTCTTCTTTCGTAAAACCGATAGGTATCTCGCCCTTTGTGTCATGAACATGATTAAGCGAGAATGTTGTATCAGGTTTTTGTAACATAGTTTTACGAAGGTTACGAATGAAACCACCAACTCCTCTTGGGACAAAGCTTCTTGTCACCATCTGTAGACCAAGTAAAGGACCACTTAACTCAGGTAGCGCCATACTTGTCAGTACGTTCTGTTTCATCGTTTTAAATGTATAACGCACCGAACTGCCTACCCTCTTACGTTGCTCATAAGATTTAAATTCGTTTTCATCTGTGAGCTCTTTTATTTGATGCTTCGGTTTTAATATAACTGGCAAAGAAGGATGGCTGTCATTACTACCTAGTTCACTAGTCGCAATTGGTAATCCAAAGAAACCAGCTATTCCAAACGTTTCAAACGGACCTAGTTTTTCTAAGTGGCGACGAAACGGTTCTGAACGTACATCAATACAAAATGCTAATTGAGCTAATACATGCTTTTTATCATTAGTTACACGCTGTTTAGAAGAAATCTTCTCCCTTAATTGCTCTGCATGCGTCTGTTCCCAAGCTTCGAGCCAAAGTTTTCTGCGAATATTTTCATCAAAACGATATGCAAATGCTAACAATTCGCTTTGTTCAGCAGCAGGCATTTGTAACCATTCCCGTGTTGAAATATCTCCCCAATAGATCCAAGAAGCTATAAGCGGGACGAGTGCAACTTTTTTCTCAACCTTTTGATGTTTTAAAGGTAAATAAGGTTTTGCAATAGCCAGCTCCATAGAAATTCGAACTGCTAAATATTCTATTAGGAGTTCCTGTTCCTGAATTGATTGTTGTGAGCGCCATCGTATCATTCCTGCCCACCCAGGCAAAGAAAGTAAGTGCCCTTCAAGGTAAGCTTGTATGTTAGATTCAGAAATTCCTAGTTCAAATAATGCTCTCGCTAAAGCTACTTGGGCATCTTGTGGCCAATCTTTTAAAACTTTACGCTCATTTTTACTGAGCGCTGGATCAAATTTAATAAGGTGTTGCCATGCACGATAAAAACCTTTCTCTCGATTTGGCATCGTCCAACTTGATCCGGAGTCATCAAGATATAATTTACACCATTTAATGATATGATAATTAAGAATATCAGATAGGTTTTCACTATTGTGATTCTCTATAAGCGAACTTATTGGCTGCATAACAGAGGCTTTCATACTCCCTGTATTTATATAACTCATTTCGTCTGCCAGTTTATTTAATTCTGGCGATGATAATAGACTAGAAGGTAATTTCTCTAACTTTAAAGCTGCTTGGCAAAATCGCTCTGCTTTCTCTCGCGGAATATGAAAAGATTGTGAATCCAGCCAACGAGACAAACTACTTTGTAAAAATGATTCCTCAATCTCACCTTTCGCTTTTGCCGAATGAATCATGGAGGCACTAGGATAAATATCCACATTACGAGCTTCTTTTAACCAATTTGCGACTTGTTCAAATGATTGCTTTTCAAGTCCCATCCAAGGGTGGTGAGCTGCAAACGTAGAGATAGGCCAAAGTGGTGCAATCACTCGGCTAGCAGATGCAACTAAATCATTTATATTATTTTCTTGCATATCAATGTTTGTATTTTTCTTTAATATTGACGTTATGCTCATCACGAATTACCTCCCTTTGATACATAATGTTTCAGATAGCTTGGGTGACTTTCTACTGACTTTCTTCTCGCCTCACCTACTCGAACTAACCAAAGATAAAGTACAGCGAATAAAGTAGAAGATTGATTACGAGTAACGAAAGTACTAATAGCACTACTAAATAGTAAAATACATATAACAAAGATAACGGCTGGAACTGAAGGTTGAACACTTTGATAAATGTCAGTATGCAACCATTTATAAAGAGAATTATGAACAGTAAAGTAAATGAGAGAAAATCCAATCAAAACAATTAAGCCAGCAATTCGTCCCATTCTTCCCTCTCCAAAAACAACAAGCTGTTTCCATGAAAAGTAAAGTGACCAGCCTAAGATTAACGCACTAACTAGTTGATATCCCTCTCCAGAAGTCATAAACCAGAAAGTAATTGCTATAAATAATCCTAAAACACGCCCGAATATAATCCATAAATTGGGCATTTTTTCATTAGACTGATTCACTACCCCAAAACGTTGCACTGAAGAACCAGCTTGTAAAAACAGTGTAGCTTTAAACAAACCATGTAAAATTAAATGAATAACAGCCGCTAAATAGGCGCCTAATGCACATTGAATAAGCATAAATCCCATTTGCGCAATAGTTGAACCTACTAGCTGACGTTTATAATCAACTTGGACTAAACTAATTCCTGTTCCGATTAAGACAGAAATACTAGAGAAAATAAGTAAAATGATTTGTGCAATATCATCATGAAAAAGAGGCGAAAATCTAGTTAACATGATACCACCAGCATTTACTAAACCCGCATGCATAATAGCAGAAACAGGAGTTGGAGCAACAGCAGACTCAATTAACCATCTTTGAAAAGGCCATTGTGCTGCTGGAATCATTACCGTTAATATAATTAATAAGTTAATTCCTGTTCCCTCCAATGTTCCATGTAGCGCTACATTTTCATTCGTTAAAACTGATGTTAATTGCCACTGTCCTGTTACTTGAAAAAGCCAAATGATAGCTGATAGCAACGCAATCCAACTTATTGTAAATAAATAGCCAGAGATTTTTGTTGCTTCGCTAACTACTTTCCACCCTTTATTTAGCCCTATGAGTAGAACCAATCCTATAAGCGTTGCTCCCCAAAAAATGAGCATTAAGCGAAGATCATCACTTAACCATGCAACCGAAGATACACCTGTAGTAAATGTAAAAAGTACAAAGTATTTTCGATATGAGCGGTCTCCCATTAAGTAACGTACAGAAAAACGCTGAATGATTAAACCAATTGTAAGAACAAAGAAAGCCATTAACCAAGCTAAAGTATCTAGATGCCAAGGCCCTACAACTCTATCTCCATTGTTATTAACAAGTGCGAGTAAAGAAATCAATGAAGGCAAAGCAGCGATACCAATATGGATATGAACAAAACGTAAAGGCATCCTTGCATTTAAAAACAATAATCCACTTAGCCAAGAAGCACTAAGCGCCATAAAAAATAATGTTAACAGTGTTGATGAACTCAGCGAAATTAACATGTTAAATACTCCCTTCTAAGCGAAAATAACCTATAAAAATTCCTTTTAATTAAGATAATTTTTTAAATTTCAATTTTCATTCACTCTTTTTAGTGAATCGTTTTTTCCCATAAAAAAAACCGACAACTTCCATAATTCAATGATTTTATATCATCATTGAATTATGGAGATTGTCGGTTTCACTTCAACTAACTTCAATAAAGTTTTTTGAAGAGCTCCCATTTTATAGAGGATAGTAATGTATGTATTACTCCTATTAAAAATAACAGTATATCTCTGATCTCCTAGATTATGCAATCAATATATCAATTTATGTTATGCGCTATCTTTCAATTAAGAAACTTTTTCATTTAGTCAATATTACATATTAAAAAAATGCTAAAGCCTTAATTATAGCAAACTGTTAAAATGAGCATCTATCAATTTTTTAAAACAATTATAAGATAAACCATATTAAGCAGTTTGTCAATTTCTTTATCCATTTTCCGAATCAAAATTCATTATACATAAATAATTTTAAGTTTTCTCATTTTCTAATTATCACCATACTAATAAAATCAAATAAAGTGCACAACTTGTAGGTGTCTTAATTATCTCAATGCATTTTTAGTTTATCTTCCACAAACCCTAAGGTGGTTTTAATTTTTAAAATTTCTCCTCAAGATTATGAAACAATTTAAAAATCATTACTCGTTCGCCTGTACGGGAGCTTATATCCGTATGAAAGCTTTTCACTTTCTCTCCAGTTAATTCTAGTATAATCTCTTTTAACTCTTCAATTCCAGATTCAACTAGCTCCGAACGATTTTTCTTTATCGTTAGCATACCGTCTTTTGTTTCGCAAACAGTATATTCAGCCGGCGTTAAAATACCTTGTAAATTTACGATAATCATATCCCGCAATATATCTGTCTTAACGGATATAGATCCGCGTCCTAGGTAGTCCTTTTCCCAGTGAGTAATTGCTTTGCTTATCTCTGATTCAATCGAGCCTTTTGAGTTTTTCATCTATGTATCCTCCTTCAATAAAATGTAATTACATTTATAATTACAATAACAATATAATAATCTGGATTGATTTTATTTTCAATTATTGAGAAGAATTTATACGAATCGTTGTCATGTATCCTTTAGTATTAAAGTGAATTTTTATATTGCGATATGCGTTTTTTGATTATCCCCAACAAGATACTCTTACTATAAAGGCTCTGTTGCATAGATTTCTAAAAAAGACATTCCGAAGAAAATAAGGAAACTCTTGTAACGTAATATACAAACAAAAAACCCTACACTTATGAGTAGGATTTTTCTCTTTTTATATTATTCAAAAACCTAAAAGTATACCTGCCCTCCAAACATATTACCGATTGGGTTTATGCATATTTCCTTCGAATTTTGCCAACCACCAATAACAGTAAAGGAATCCCTAGCTCATAAATAGGAAATGCAATTGGAATTACGAAAAATATGTAGTAATAATGGGTAAATGTCTGGATATTTTTAACTGACACAGCTATGATAAACGAAATAGGAGCAAGAACTAACGCTACTTTTCGCCAATCCTTCAAATGAAATATTTGTGCTGTTCCATAACAAGCGATAAACATGTATAACGCCAATTTCACAAAAATACTAAAAAACCAAATAATAACTATCAAAATATCCACATTTTGAATGAACTCCATGACAGATATGTATCGGCTCAAATCGTAAACCGGATACAAAAAACTTGAAGATAAATTCGGACCGAATGTTAAAATGACCGCTAATGTTCCGATTGTTACCATGAAAACGGCTAATCCTACCCCCAACATCGCCCTTGATGACGCTTGCTCTGGTTTATCCATAAAAAAAACGAACATCATCATCATAACAGCCTCTCCAAAAAATGCGGCTACAGGGGTATAGGAACCTTTAAGGATGGGAAGCCAGCCAGAATCGTGATAAATAGGCCGCATATAATCCCAATTCATATTGCCAACATTCAAAATGATTACAAACGTTATCATTAAAAGTACAATTGGCCCTATGATTTCACTTAAACGTCCAATACCTTCCACCCCTCCTTGGTAAATGATAAAAATGAGCAATAACATCGCAGTAAAGACAATGACCCACAAAGGTGTATTATGAAACAAAGCGATAATAATGAATTCACCAAATTCACGGACGGTTATCCAAATTATCATGTACCACCCAAAGAAGTAAGGAATCATCAGTAGCTTTCCTAGCCATTTACCAAGAATAGTTTGACTAAATTCAATGAGAGTTTGTTTCGGATAAAGCGAACCAAGTGTAGTTGCCAAAAAAGTAAGAGCAACCCCTATCACTCCTGCAATCAAAATCGAGATCCACGCATCTTGTTTGACAGTACGAATCGTCGCTGGAATAACTAGAAGGAGTGATTGTCCCACTTCAAATGTGAACATCATCCAAAAGATTTGCCTGCCAGAGATTTTCATCGAATTTCTCACACTCTATATTCCTCCTTATTTTTTCATTTCATTTTTCTTCAACTGCAACGGTGGTCCAGTCAGTCCTACTCGCCGAATAGTAAGCTTTGTATGAACAGAAACCTCCACTTTTCGAAATTGTTTACTCCAATTCTTTTTTAACCCTTTCCATTCGGATGGATATTTTTGATGAATGGCTTCTCCAAATCCAAAGATATCGGTTCCGTATTGTTTTTGAACCTTTTTAATAGTTTGGAGAGCTTCCTTATCGGACTGTTTTTCCAATACATGTTCTAAAAGAGTAAGATTTTTTGGCTTCGAAAGATCTAAATTCGTATTGTTCTCCTGAATTGTTCCTTCACCAGAAAAAACAATGTCACACTTAATTGTGTCCCCTTGTATAGTAGGTATGATTTTTCTATTGATCTTTGTCATATATAAACTTGCACTACCATTTCCTTTAGAGGCCGTTGCTGTAACTGTCTGTTTACTTAAACGATTCACTATCCAAAGAGTAGTTAACCATTCCTGCATGTTCAAGTATCCTACCAATTTGAAATCGTTGTTAAATATAGCACCGCCTACAATTTGAAACCCTTTGACCACGGTTTTACCTTTTTTAGGAGACACATTTAGTTTAATAACGGGCAAAATCGGGGTGATTCCATCACTCGTACCAGCAATAAGAAAATTTAACAAAGACATATCTCCCGCTGCCTCTATTTGCATATGCTCTTTAAGTGCCCCAAGTGCCGGAATAGACTCTAAAGGGATGGATGCTTTCAGAAAATCTTTTGCAGTATTCCCTTTTATGACGAACACACCTACTCGTAATCGAATATCAGGATCGCGGCTATATGCATCTAAAACTGGAGCAAGACCACTTTTAGCCATTTTTTCTCCAATCAATATTACACGCTGGTGCCCTCGAAAAATTTCTCTCGACATTTTTGTTTGCATCATTTGTATAGCTTCATGTGTATCCTTTCCCGTTCCCGATTCTGTAAAAAACGCTTTTCCTGCATTACTTCTTCCGCTCTGTCCCATTCCCATTTTTGATGGAATAATAAACTGAGCACTAATTTCAATCTTATTGTTCTTCGCTTGATCAAGTCCCCATCCTAATTCTATTGCCAAATCATTTAATTCTGTCCGATCCCAACATCCCGTCAAGAAGCATAAAGAAATGACCAGTATCATACAGAGTGCCTTGTGCAGGCTCATTCTGTTTCCCCTCCCCGTTTCTCATCTGGCTTTTGTCCACCTGGAAAACGGACTTTCTCTTCACCAGATACCATTATTGGGCGGTGGGTCATATTCCAACGAGGTGTTCGGAGAAAAACATCCTTTAAATCACGAGGAGTCTGAGGTGCAACTGGACTTAAATACGGAATGCCAAAAGAACGAATGTTAGTTAAATGAATCAAAATCGCAAGGGTACTTATTGCAACACCGTATAGCCCGAGCATTCCTGCCAATAACAGCATAGGAAAGCGTAACATCCGGTAAGCCGTTCCTAAGTTGTAGCGTGGGAACGCAAATGACGCAATACCGGTCGTCGCCACAACAATGACCAAAGGTGCCGAAATAATACCTGCTTGCACAGCAGCTTGCCCGATAACAAGTGCTCCAACAATACTAACTGCGGATCCAACAGGTTTTGGTAACCGAACCCCCGCTTCCCTCAAACCTTCAAATAAAAACTCCATCATTAGCGCTTCTATGACAGCCGGGAAAGGAATGCCTTCTCTCGCAGCTGCAATACTAATAAGCAAATTTGTCGGAATTAATTTAGGATGAAAGGTTGTAATAGCAACATAGAGAGAGGGAAGAAATAATGAAATATTAATTAATATTAAACGTATCCATCGAACAAAAGTTGTGTAGATGGAGCGTTCATAATAATCCTCCGCTGCTTGCAGACCTGTCCAAAATGTCATAGGAACAATCAAAACGAAAGGTGTGTTATCGACTAAAATAGCGACTTTCCCCTCTAATAAACTTGCACAAACCGCATCTGGCCGCTCAGTATTTTGAATTTGTGGAAAGGGCGAAAAGGGTTGGTCCTCAATAAACTCTTCAATGAAAGCTGACTCCAACACTCCATCAATTTGAATTCGCTTTACCCTTTGGCGAACTTCATCCAAAACCAAATCAGGTGCAATGCCCTCAATATAGGCAATTACCACATCTGTCTGTGACAATTCCCCAATCGAATAAGGTTCCATTTTTAGTTTTTGGCTTCGAATTCTTCGGCGAATCAGGCTCGTATTGACCCTTATCGTTTCCGTAAACCCGTCCCGAGGGCCACGAACAGAGATCTCGGCAGCCGGCTCTTCAATACCTCGTTTTTCAAAACCTTTTAAATCAGCGACTAGAGCTTGACTCTCTCTTTCTGTTAAAATAACGATATTCGCTTTCAATACCGCTTCTATAACCTCACGAACTTTTGAAATTGTCTTTACTTGAGAAACCGCAATTAGCTGATTTTGTATAATTTCTCCTACCGAATCCACACTCTTTACTCCACTAGGCAGACCTTCGAACATCATTGGTTTCAAAACAACTTGTTCCACAACTTTAGTGTCAATTAATCCATCTATATAAATAAAAAGAATTTTATTTTGACTATCTATGATTATTGGACGAAAAACAATATCGGAACAATTTTCAAAAACTTGTCTCAAAACTTCTTCATTCGCAGATACACTCTGCTTGAGTTCGCACTCTTGATCATTTTGGAGTAGCATACTTGCACTCTCAAGTTCCTGAATATCTTTTCTCAAACGCTTTCTACTAAGTTTTTTCATCATACTACCCCATTTATCGAATGGTTTATGTTTTTATACTTGAACTTTAGTGTTAGGATTTCTTGACAGAAACGCTTTAGAAACCGTTCCACTATAATGTTTTGGGTAAGTAATCATTTATCTAGAAAACAAAAGGAAAATATCTCCTCTATATCCTTCTTAAAATCTCCTTACACATGAAAATTATTCAATTTTTTCTATAAGTTAGTTATTTTAAAATGAGGTATCCATAAAGTAACTTGTAACTGATGCTTTGTTAAATTGGTAATAATGAGGTTATAGAAACAAGCAAAAAAAGCATGTCCTGAAGAAAGATGAATCAGAACATGCTCTTAATTTATTTATTTGATACTATAGACGTTGATCTTTCTGGAAATTTAGTTGAAAATGATCCGCTTCATTGTATACCCCGAATTCATACCCTTTTTCCTTATAAAATTTAATAGTTTCCGGAAGCGCTTGTAATGTCTGTGGTTTTTCATGCATTAGAACTACTTCCACATCTTCTGTTGTTGTACGCTTTACATTTTCTATAATTTGCTGTGGGTTACCTTTTAGTTTCCAATCATTTGAATCTATTGTCCAATCCCAAACTTTTATTGCTGCTTCTACAATTTGATTACGAATTTCCTCACCCTTTAATCCCGGTGCAGATCCATATGGCGGACGAACTAGTTTAGGAGTTGTACCCGTAATATTATGGATCAGAGCTAACGTTTCTTTCATCTCCGGTACAAATTGTCCCTTTTTGTATAGCTTATCACTATTATGTGTCATACTATGAGCACCAATATAATGTCCTTCTTTTACCGCTCTTTTTACATTTTCCTGAAAACCTGTATTTTGTAAATTGCTACCTTGCATAAAAAATGTCGAGGCAACATTTTGTTCTTTTAGTACATCTAAAAATTTCCCAGTTAATTCACTAGGACCGTCATCGAATGTTAAATACACAACCTTTCCTACCGGTTTTCCATCAGGTCTTTTCTGTTTTGCCAGTGATGTGTCCTCTTTCTTTTTTTGTTGTTGCGTATTAGCTAGCTTAATACTTTCATTAGCTACTCCTTTCGCTGGAATAGAGTTCCATTTTCCTATTAAAAAGAACGTGAAAAAGGTCGTTGCTAAAACAACTCCTAGAGATAGTATTGCCTTAGTTCCTACATTTGTTTTTTTCTTATTTTGTGATTCTTTCATTATGTTTCGATCCTTTCCCTACTAATTTTCATATTCATTATTTATACAGCTAAGCATTAACTCCAGTTGATATTTACAATAAGTAGATTAATAGAGGAAGGTGAAGATAAAATGCAGATAATGTCGAAATTAGTTAAAGAATAACTTATTGCATCCACTCTTTAGAAAAATATTGTTTTCTCTAATACAGTTAAATTTGAAAACTGGATATACATCCAAAATAAAAAATACTACTCTTTCTAAACAAAATTTTTATATCAAGATAATAGCATGCTGTTATAAAGATAAAATACTGAGTTAGCCATACTATTGAAATTCTATTATAATTTTGTAATTGGAATTAATTTGAATCAAATAAAGAACTAGAAGAAATATTATTATGTGGAGGTGCTCCGATGAATCTTTTAATTAGAGAGTTAGAAAAAAATGATTTAGACAATTTCCCGAAGATCGATGACAGTTTTATAGTGAATGCTCGGTTAATTCTTTCTCTTTCCAAAGTAAATAGACGTATAGAATATACAGTAGAAGACGTTCCGAGTTATGAAAAAAGTTATTTACAAAATCAAGATGATAATGAAGAACTGGCTTACAATGAATATATAAATAAACCTAATCAAGTAATTTACATAGCACTGTTACATAACCAAATCATCGGATTAATAGTATTGAAAAAGAATTGGAACCACTATGCTTACATAGAAGATATAACAGTGGATAAAAAATATCGTTCACTCGGAGTTGGTAAAAGATTAGTTGATCAAGCAAAGCAGTGGGCAAAAAAAGGCAATATGCCAGGTATCATGCTTGAAACGCAAAATAATAATGTCACAGCATGTAAATTTTATGAAAAATGTGGATTTGTAATTGGTGGGTTTGATTTTCTTGTTTATAAAGGTTTGGATATTGAAAATGATGAAGTTGCAATTTATTGGTATTTTCATTTCAAATAAAACTGTTTTTAACATTAAACAAAGTCAAAATAAAAACCCCAATCTCTCTATATTAAAATTGAGAAATTGGGGTTAAGCTATTTAACAATATTTTTCATTTAAAACAAATAACTAATTAATAATCCTGCTGATAATAAGAAGCCAAAAATCGTATTTGTCATCGCTGTTGATTTCATTGCCATGCGCATATACCCAGGATCCTTTGCTCCTTTTTGGAAACTTTGAATCGCAGAAATTGGCTTTCTCAAACCTAGGAACATAACTAATGCCCAAGGGCTTATATAACCCATTAATACAATTACGGCAATCCATAAATACGCAATGAAAAAGGCTACCGCTAGTGTTACTACAGCTTTCTCTCTCCCAAGGAGGATTACTAATGTCTTTCTTCCACCTTTAATATCTTCTTCGATATCTCGGATGTTATTCGACATATTGATTGCACCTACTAAAATTCCAATTGGAATGGAAATCAATACACTTTCAATCGTTACAGTATTCGTTTGAATAAAGAAAGCAATGAGTACAAAACATGTCCCCATTAACAATCCAGAAACTAATTCTCCAAACGGGGTGTACGCAATTGGTAATGGACCGCCTGTATATAAATAGCCAACTGCCATCCCAATTAAACCAATGACAACTAACCACCAGCTGCTATTCATACAAATATAAATGCCAATAAAAGCTGCTACTACATATAATAAAAGCGCAACTGTTAACACATTTTTTGGTTTCAATCCATGACGGACAATTCCGCCACCGATGCCAACGGATTCAGCAGTGTCTAGTCCACGTTTAAAATCATAGTACTCATTAAATAAGTTCGTTGCTATTTGCAGCGCTAAACATGCAAGCATCATCGCAATAAATAAAAGCCAATCAATTTCGGCAACATAAAGTGATGCCACTGTCCCTAAAATTACAGGTGAAAACGTCGCCGTTAATGTATGTGGGCGCGTCATCTTCCATATTAATTTAGCGGAACTAATTTCTTTTTCATTCCCCATAACTCTGTTCAATCTCCCTACATTTTTAGTATAAATTACTAGCAGTATCTTTCTATCTATTTCCTGCTTCGCATCCATTCATTATATCAATAAATGATTATCCTTTCTAACAAATCTACTTTTAATAAAGTAAAAATTATAAAATGAAACTTTAATTATTAGAAGTTTTGTCACCCCCACTGATTATTAGTACATATTCATTGGGATTTTACGGGCAGCCCTCCCTCCCATTCGCTGAATTTTTAAGGAGGGGATCTTATCCGCCCGCAAATATTGGGATAAATAAAAGAGCCAACTCATATGAGCTAGCTCTTTCATCTCTTATTTTATAAAAATTCAATAGTTACGCTACATTGAAAAACAGATAGATCCTACTTTTTTAGCCCATTAATAATGGTATCTATATTCCATTTCATCATTTTTAAGTAAGTATCTCCATCCTCACCTAATTTACCTAGTGAGTCTGTAAAAATTGTCCCTGCAATTGGTACGTTTGTTTCTTTTGAAACAGTTTCCATACTACGTCGATCTACACTTGTTTCAACAAATAAAGCTGGCACTTTGTTTGTTTGAATTAAACTTACAACATCTCGAATTTGATCTGGTGTACCTTGATTTTCTGAGTTGATTTCCCAAATGTATCCCGTCTTAATGCCATATGCTTTTCCAAAATATTTAAAAGCACCTTCACTAGAAATTAAGAAACGTTTTTCTTCAGGGATTTGATGAATTCTGTTTACTGTCTCATCATGTAATTTTTGAAGTTCTGCTACATACTTATCCGCATTTTTAGTATAGAACTCTTTATTTTTAGGATCTTCTTTAATTAATGCTTTCTTCACATTTTCAGCGTATACAATACCATTTTTAATATTCATCCAAGCATGTGGGTCTGGTTCTTTTTCTAATCCTTTTGTTTCTAAATAAATAGCTTCTACACCTTCACTTACTTTATAAACCGGTGCATCTTTCTCTGATTTATTTGCCGTTTTTAATAGTTTTTTAAACCATGCTCCGCCCTCTTCTAAGTTTAGCCCATTGTAAAACACCATATCTGCATCTGTCATTTTCATAACATCTTTCGGTAGTGGATCATATTCATGTGGATTAGCTCCAATTGGAACAAGACTATGAATCTCAACTTTATCTCCACCAATTTGCTTCACCATATCGTATATAATGGAGTATGTTGTTACAACTTTTAATTTTCCACTACCCTCTTCTTTCCCATTTGTGTTACTAGAACACGCTGTTAACGCAAATACGAAAATACAAATTACCGATAATAAAATATTTTTTAATTTCATCATTATCCTCCAATCAATTATGACAACTCTGCTCTATTTTTTCTAATTTTAATAGCTCTCCAAAACAAACCTTGTGACGGTGAGAAAAAGAATGCCAGCGCGAACAAGAATGTTGCAACGAGAACGATTGTTGCACCTGAAGCAAGATTATACGAGAAACTAAAATACAGCCCTACTACAGATGAAAGTGCACCAATTCCTGCCGCTAAATAAATCATGACCCATAAACGATTTGTTAATAAATACGCTGTAGCCGCTGGTGTAATAAGCATGGCAACAACTAGAATAATTCCAACAGTTTGAAGTGAAGCTACTGTAACCATTGTAAGGAGAATCATTAAGCCATAATGAATCCATTTATTCGGTAATCCATAGCTTTGCGCCATCGTTGGATCAAACGTGGATACGAGTAATTCTTTGTAAAACAACATTACAAGACCAATAATGACCACTCCAATAATCAGTGTCATCCACATATCAGAAGAACGAACGGATAAGACATTCCCGAATAAAATATGATACAAATCAGAACTACTCTTCATAAAGGTAATTAAAATAATCCCTACAGCGAAAACAGATGTAAACATAATTCCTATCGCCATATCATGTTTAATACGACTATTTTGACTTACAAATCCGATTCCTACTGCAGTAATAACACCTGTTAAAACCGCTCCTATAAAATAGTTCATTCCAATCATATAAGAAAGCGCTACTCCTGGAAGAACAGCATGTGAAATGGCATCACCCATTAATGCCATACCTCGTAAAATAATAAAACAGCCAATTACGCCGCAAATAACGCCTACCATAACGGAAGTTAATAACGCCTTCTGCAGAAAACTATACTGCGTTAATGCACCTATAAATTCTACAATCTTCATGATGAATGTACCTCCGCTGCATTATTAAACAATATTCCTTGATTCACATACGCTTTTGACATAACAGTTGGTTCTAATACTTGGCGTACTTCTCCGTAATGAATTAAGCTTTTATTCATTAATAGTAATTTATCAAAATACGATTCTGCTTTACTTAAATCATGATGGACAACGACAATCGTTTTTCCTTCTTTACGTAGTTCCCTAAGAATTTTAATGATTGTCTCTTCACTTGTTACATCAATTCCGACAAACGGCTCATCTAAGAAGAATATTTCCGCCTTTTGCGCTAAAGCTCTCGCCAAAAAGACACGTTGTTGTTGTCCACCTGACAGCTCACCGATTTGGCGATTTTTAAACTCTTCCATTCCGACTTTTTTTAAGCAATCAAACGCCCAATCCCGATGCTCTTTCTTCGGTCTTTTCATCATACCTAAAGATGGATACGTTCCAATTAGCACGACATCTAAAACTGTAATCGGAAAGTCCCAATCTATATCACTTCTTTGCGGTACATATGCAACACTCTTTCTAATGCTTCGAATATCCTCTCCAAGGATTTGGACATATCCCTTATCATTTGGAATTAAATCTAATACAGCTTTCATTAAAGTAGATTTCCCCGCTCCATTTGGACCAATAATTCCAACGAGCTTCCCTTTCTCAATATCGAAGGAGACATTTTGAACTACTTGATTCCCTTGATACGATACAAACAAATCTTTAACAATTATAGCCTCATCCATTTTTTATGCATTCCCCTTTCTTTTTTTCGTATATATAATTATTTTGCGTAAAGGCAACTTTTAAGCAAAAAAATATAAAGCGAATGTAAATCCGTGTTTAAGTTTCCTTAAGGAAACTTTTTTATATGAGTCAAATTATATAAGTTGTACGCAAATTTGTAAACTAAATTTTACTAATTTATAAATATATGATGAAAATAATTATCAATGTGGAACAAAATATATTATCTATTTTATGATTTTTTGAAAAAGATATTACTGTGAAAAATAAGCAATATAGTATATAAATGAAAGAACCTACTCGTATGAGTTGACTCTTTCTCTTTTACAATATTTGATACGCTCTGCAGCAAAAAATATAATTAAATTACTTCCAAACAACACCTCGCCGCTCATATTCCATTCTATATTCAACAGCGGCTGCAATTTTAGGACTTGCGAACTTTTCGATAACCCAAAGAGCTAAATCAATTCCTGAAGTAACTCCTCTTACAGTAATAATATCGCCTTGATCTACAATTCTGTAAGGAAGAAACTCTGCTCCATATTCACTCATTTCACTCTGCGCCAAATGATGCATTGTCGCCTTTTTATCATTTAATATACCGGATGCAGCTAGTAACATACCTCCAGTACAAACTCCCACAACAATCGTTCCTTCGTTGTGCATCTCTCTAATCATTTTAGTCAAAGTACCAAACTCAGCTTCCTTTCGTGCTCCGTGCCCAGCTTTATGATTCCAGCCTCCACCAGGTACAATTAATAAATCTGGGCGATTATCCATTCGTAAAAAATCATGTAGTTTCACCGTAATTCCAAATGAAGTAGTAACTTCTTGTTTCTGTACACTTGATACGAGTTCAACCGTAAATGGAGCCCCTTCTTCTATCGCTCTTTTCAATACTTCAAAAGGTGCAAAGGAGACAAGTTCTCCAAAACCATCAAACAATACAATTTGTATTTTCATTTTTTGAACACCCCATATGCTTTCTTTTTCGCATCCAAAATTAGAATAATAAATGTTATCTACCAATTAACAATGACGACAGTCTTTCTCCTCTTCCTTTATAAACTCTCAAATGTTCTACTAATGCACTCTCGTCACCCATTAGGTTCATCGTCTTTTTAACAAAGTTCCAATTTAAACTACCTGATAACCATAGCAACGAAGAAAGTCTTTCATACTCATTTAAAGTTAAAATGTTATTAGCTCCATACCCTTCTAAAAATGCTCTAGCAACTTTCGGACATACTACATGTGACTCCATTCCTTCTGTCCGGGAATACCACTTTATTAAAAAGGCTAACCCTTCAACGCGGTCAACATAACTAATAGATTCAAAATCCACAATTCCTTTTACCTTTTGACTTGATCCCCATAAAACATTCAAAGGATTTAAATCGGTTTGTACAATAAACTCCAAATTATTCGTATATGCACATTCTATATGACACTTAGCGAGCTCTATATACCCCCGCAATTCCTTACATGTACCACCTTTATTTTCTAATAGCTTTATAAACTCACCATATCCATCTAAATGCGATTTCTTTTGAAAAGTCGAGTTTTGAAATGTACTAGAAATATCATGTATATTTTTTGCTTCCTTTCCAAAAATCTCTGCCATTGTTTCTGTACAATGAGTAATATGCTCCCCTTCAATCCAAGTAGACAATACAAACCGGTACTGTTCATCATTCCAAGTAACAAATGTAAATGACCCTCCCGCCCGATTCTCCTTAATCTGCATAAATGGGATTCCATGCTCTCGTAAATAATACGTAAATCGTACTTGCTCTTTCAATTGTTCATTTGATAATGTCCCAAAATCTGGATTAGTTGTTTGATCGCTATTCATAAACCGTGCGGAATACCGGTCTCCATTTACGATGATTTTATAATGTAAATCTGTATGCCAACTGTTCTTATGTAATTCTGCTTCCACTATTAGTGGATGAATTTCTTTAAAATAATTTATTACTACATTTCTTATTATGCGTTTCACCCTATTCCCCTTTCATGCAAAAATTCATTCTTGTACTTCCGAATAAAAACCTTTTAAAGTGAGGATTTTTAAGATACACCTAATGTATTCAAATAAAGAATTCTATCCTACTGTGGAGTAATAATAAAGTTATGTAATTTTGCCGCCAAAATTACAATAGCCTTCTATATATGTAGATGAAAGAAGGCTACTAAATCTTTTTAAAAATCTAGTTATTTCATAGTGAATGTATTATTGATTAAATAATACATTTGTTTAATACAAGTACTAAATAAGAAAAATGAAGCGTCATAATGCAATTAACAAATTGAGGATTTTCATTTAAACTTTATAAAACTCAAATGTATTTTTTCTAAACATATTGTTTCATCAGAGGTTTTGATAATGATATCAAAACGCTGACTATACGAATGCATAAATACTTCATATTGAATCCGGCGTTCTTCATGAGACTGCCTTAAATAATTTATATCGGCTCCCCTTTCAGCTATATCCCGGCTTGATCTTCTCATTAGTTCCGTTTCGCCATCTGTATAAAAATAAATTTTCAAATCAAATAAATCAGGATTAATAAATGCGGCGCTCATTCCTTCCACAATCGTTACTTTATTTTCCGAAGAAATCAACTTACTTTTCATATAATGCGTATCTATCGTATAAAAATCTAGCCCCGCTCTAACCATATGAATATCTCTTTCTAAAGCTGCCAAATGGTGCGCCGCTGGATGACAAGCTGTCATTTTATAACGATGATTTTCATTTTGATATGTATAGTGAATCACTGCATGCTTGCGGATATCTGAACTAACAATGTAAGGATCTGTATTAATATAATTTACTTCATTTTGATTTAGTAGCTTTACGAGTCTATTAGTAAACGTTGTTTTTCCAGCTGCACCATGTCCTGAAATACCGATAACAATTTGTTCATCTCTCATCTTTAACCAATTTATAATTTCTTGTAACAACTTATCCATCATTCTCCCCCTTGCGCTAATATACTACCCTTTATTTATATATCCAAAAATCCTTTCATTTAATTATACTTAACAAAGGAAAGGTAGTGTGATTATTCATCATACCACCTCTAATTCTAAACAACTTTATTATCTTTTATATGACTTTATTATTTATGAACACCTACATGATTAAATATATTTCTAACTTTATAAACCCAACAGAATATCCTCTGCTTTTCGGTAATTTATGCGAACCAATGCAGTCATAACTATGTACAATAAAAAAAGAGCCAATCCCTATAAAATAGAAGATTGGCTCTTTCCTTTATTTACTCCCCTGTATCAGAAAATCTCTTTATACGTTCTCCAATTTCATCGCGAACACGTTGAAATTCAGACCATTCTTTTCCTGCTGGGTCATCAAATCCCCAGTGAACACGATTTACGTGGGGAGGTGTCGAAGGACAAACAGAATCTGCATGACTACAAAGGGTAACGACTAAATTAGCATTATTTAAAATATTTATATCAATCATATCCGAAGTTTGATTTGTTATATCAATATTTACTTCATTCATTGCTTTAATTGCGTTTGGATTTACTCCATGTGCTTCAATTCCTGCAGAATATACATTCCACTTATCACCTAAATATTGTTTGCCCCACGCTTCTGCCATTTGGCTTCGGCATGAATTTCCTGTGCATAAGAAATAGATTGTCTTTTTGTTTTCCATGTTGTTTTCCACCTTTGTTTTTAAATTATACTGGTTGATCATTAAAATATTTACGCTTAAACCAAAAAGCGACGTTTACAAGTGCAATCATTACAGGTACTTCCACTAACGGCCCGATAACAGCTGCAAATGCTGCGCCCGAATGAATACCAAACACACCAACTGCTACAGCAATCGCTAACTCAAAGTTATTACTACCTGCTGTAAATGCTAACGTTGTCGTCACCGGATAGTTTGCACCAATTTTTCTTCCCATAAAGAAAGAAACAAAAAACATTACAATAAAATAGATTAATAACGGAATCGCTATTCTTACTACATCTAATGGTACGCTAACAATCATTTCCCCTTTTAAAGAGAACATAACGATGATTGTAAATAGTAATGCAAGTAATGTAAGTGGACTAATCTTCGGTATAAATACCTTTTCATACCACTGTCTACCTTTTAACTTAACGAGTACAAATCGCGTCAACATACCTGCTATAAAAGGAATTCCCAAATAGATAAACACGGATTTCGCTACTTCTACCATTGTAATATCGACAATAGCCCCTTCAATTCCTAACCATTCTGGAATGACTGTTACAAACACGTATGCATAAACGGAGAAGAATAGCATTTGGAATACTGAGTTAAAAGCCACTAAACCTGCTGCATACTCTTTATCCCCATCTGCAAGATCGTTCCAAACAATGACCATCGCAATACAACGTGCTAACCCAATCATAATGAGACCAACCATATATTCTGGCTTATCAGGAAGAAAAATAATTGCTAAAACAAACATAAGTACAGGTCCGATAATCCAGTTTTGTACTAAAGATAAAACCAATACTTTTACATCTTTAAATACTCGGCCCATTTCCTCGTAACGAACCTTTGCTAATGGTGGATACATCATGACAATTAAACCAACAGCAAGCGGGATAGACGTCGTTCCAACTTGTAATGTATTTAGTCCGTCTACTACACTAGGAAATACATACCCTAAACCAATCCCAACAGCCATAGCTAGAAAAATCCATAGTGTTAAATATCGATCTAGAAAAGATAAACGTTTCATTTTATTTTCCATCTCCTATTAACAACAAGAATTTTGTTCTACTACGTTAGAAGTCGTGCAACAAGATGACTCTTCTATTTTGTGAACATCACTCTGTGCTTTTGTATAAAAGAATTCCCACTCGTTCCCATCAGGATCCGTTACCCAAAACTTATCTTGAACCGCATAGCAACAAGTTGTATCCATCTCATCACGTGCAAAGAAACCTTCTTTTTCTAACCTTTCTTTATGTAACATAATCTCTTCAGCTGTATCCACTTGGAAACCGAAATGATTTACTTGGTTTCCCTTCACTTCATCTCTTACGTTCAGCGTGAAGTTAAGTCCTGGCGTCTCTAATAAAAATTTTGCATAATCCATTTTCACCTTAACTGGTGACTCACCAAATACTTTTTCGTAAAATTCAATAGACTTCTCTAAATCCGTAACATTTATACCAACATGAACATATCTCATAACTTATTCCTCCTCTTTATATGTTATTAATCAATTTTTTTTGATTAATACTACAAAATTTTAACAGCAACTACCTTTGCCTGTTTTTCTAAAAATGCAGCACAATTCTTCTGATAATAAATTATTTACTTCCGCATCATTTAAATCATAATAACTCCACGTACCTTTTGTTTCTTTTACAATTAAACCTGCATCTAATAAAATCTTTAAATGATAGGACAACTTAGATTGCGTCATTTCAAAAATCTCTGCTAAATCACATACACAAGTCTGGCCTCGCTGGCAAAGTTCATACATAATCTCTAAACGCTTTTGATCCGCTAATGCTTTAAATTTTTTCTCATAGAGCTGAAAATCTTGTGCCATTTTAGTCCCCTCTCCCTTCATCAATTTTTTTTGATGTTTATAGTATATATGTAGTTTAGCTCTTTATGCAACTAATTAATCAATTTTTTTGATTAATATATTCTTCTCTTCTTTCCCTTAACAGAACTTTTAAGTTATCAAATTACAAAATGCCCTGCATAACAGGGCTATTTTGTAGAATTATGTATGTTTGTATTTGAAATCATACGAAATACTTTCACATAGAAAACTGCACTAACAAGGGTACAAAGTAATATAATTCCGAACACAACAATTGGAGATAGCCATGTAGAAAATACAATCATTATTGGTGCAATAAAACGCCCAATGGTAAATTGTAAATTAGATGCTGCCATATACTGTCCTCTAGAATTTTCAGGTGCATATCTACTGACAAAACTATGTACAACTGGCGAACGAATCAATTCCCCAATAGTTAATATTGCCATAAAGCCAAATAGTAGCCATATATTCGTTGTTAACCCTATTAAAAACATACCCATTCCAAATAATATATTAGAGACAATTAAAACGTTTCGGTCGCTCCAATTCTCAAAATATTTTGCAACAGGTAAAGAACATAAAACAAACAAAATGCCATTTAACCCCATCATCCATCCGAAAATTTCAGTATTACTCAAAGAGAATGAACCAGTACTCCATGAGAAAAGAGATTGAGTTGGTACAAATTCCTTTACATATAATGCAAGATAAAGATCTAGCTGCATGAAAGCTATCATAATCAAAACTCCCGCAAATATGTAAAGAGAGAAAATTTTATCACTAAAAATTTTCATATAATTATTCCATTGTTCTTTAAAGATTTTTGATATTGGATTGTTATCTCCATCATTTTTAGAAGCTTCGGGCAGCGTTTCTCTAATTATGAAATAGATTGCTATAAAATAAATAAATGTAACAATTGTACAAGTCCATAACAATTCACTTCGATAATGAAAGAAGAAAAATGAACCTAACACTGGTCCAAATACAGCACCAATATTATTTGCTGTAACAAAAGTGGCAAAGACCACCCTTCTATCCTTTTCTGGCACTATATCAGCTATCATTGCAGAACTTGCTGGACTGTATATTGCCCCGCTAATTCCAATACCGATATAGGCTAAATAATTAATCCAATGTGAATGAGATAAAGCAAAAACTGCAAACATTGCTACTTGTATGATTGTGCCTAATAGCATGACAGGTCGACGCCCTAATCGATCAGCTAAATATCCACCTAACAAATTACCTATTATGCCTACAAGAGGTATAATTGCCATTAAAATTCCGCCAATTGCTTTACCAAAAGCATCGCTATAGTATATTGCCATAAACGGAAAATACATCCAAAACAATGTATTGAACATAGTTTCGCCAATCAATCTAGTTTTTAAATTTTTGTCCCAAGATAACCATTTCAACGTAATACATCCCCTATTTTAACTTTTCAAATATTCACTATACATTCTATAAACTGTCAGTCCAAGGGAAATATAATAACATAAAGTGAATTTATTTTACAAATTAATATAGAAATATAAATTTTAATTACAACACATTCTCTAGTTATTATCCTTTAATGCAATTTGAACTCACAGATCACCGTTACTATTAAACTAGACTAGACCAGATTCAAGATATCACTAAAGAAATAAATGATTCATAAATAGAAAAGAACATTGATTTTTCAATGTTCTTTTCTATTATTTCTGCATATGAATTAGATTTATATTCGAAAAAGCGCCTTACCCCTGATTCCTCTGTGCCTCTCTAAACTCCTCCTTCACCTTCTCTAACAACCCTTCTTCCGTAATTAATCGATACGCCGTATTTGCTAATGCTTTTGCCGATGTAATTAATGCTTTATCTCCAAGTTCTGAACGTGCTGCTTCTCTAAATTCATTCGTATGTGCAATTAAATCATCTGGTCCGATTTTAATGTACGGATGAATTGTCGGTACGACTTGACTTACGTTTCCTGCGTCGGTTGAACCGATCCCTACTCTTTCTTTACGGTTTACATCTTCACCTAATAGTTCTAGTTCTTCCGCTACGATATCGTTATATGTTTTTGTTACGAGTAATTCATCGATTTCATTTTGGAATTGATGGATTTTTACTTTTGCACCTGTTGCTAACGCTGCTCCCTCAGCAATGTTTCTTACTTTTTCTGTTACTTCCGCGCATCTTTTTCGCGTTGCTGCACGGATGAAGAACCTTGCTGAGGCGTAGTCAGGAATAATGTTAGGTGCTTTTCCGCCTTCTGTAATAACGCCATGAATTTTCACATCTGACGGAAGTTGTTGGCGAAGTGCGTTAATACCGTTATAGAGCTGAATAACCGCATCTAATGCGTTAATTCCTTCTTCTGGTGAAGCTGCGGCGTGAGCTGTTTTTCCGTAAAAATGAAAATCAAGTGGATCGACTGCTAGTGAAGGGCTTGTTGTCGCTGTTTTTCCGCTCGGATGAATCATAAGTGCCGCATCAATGTCTTTAAATAAACCAGCTTTTACATAACTCGCTTTCGCACTACCGTTTGGCCCTCCTTCTTCAGCTGGTGTTCCAAACACGACAACTTCCCCGCCAATTTCTTCAAGCGTTTCTGATAATGCGATCGCTGCTGCAACGCTAATGGTGCCGATTAAATTGTGACCACACGCATGACCGAGTCCTGGTAAAGCGTCATACTCAGCTAAAAATGCGATTGCCGCTCCTTGTTTTCCAGAGCTTTTTCGCGCGATAAATCCCGTTTCATGTCCAGCTATATTGTGCTGCAGTTGAAATCCTGCACTACCCAGTAATAAACTTAACGTTCTTGATGCATAAAACTCTTGGTTACCAATCTCCGGATTCGCATGAATATCATGACTTGTGTCTATGTACTTTTCCTTATTTCTTTCGATACTCTCTTTAATTGTTTTTCTTTGTGACGCTACTCCTGTCGCTCCCATTGTTCTTCCTCCTTTTATTTTCACATAAAAAAGCCTCTTTCTAAAAGATAGAAAGAGGCTTCTGTATATACAGTCAAAATGAGCTTCTTTCTTATCTTTCAAGTTACCTTGCTGGAATTGGCACAGTATTCATAACGAATCCGCTGCCGAGGTGTCATAGGGCCAGTCCCTCAACCTCTCGTGATAAGAATTTTCATAAAATTATATTAAATTACATTCATTCTAAGTTCATTCCGATTAAAAGTCAAGGAATTCCTATCCGAATTTACCGAATATCTAAAAATCCTTTTAATACACCAATTGTTTCTGGTGCTTGCAGTCTTGCACATACGTACGGAAATTCCGTACTACCTTCAAACATCATTTGAGATGTAAGCGGTGCACCTGCCCAGAAGATTTCATCATCAATTACTAAGAATGGGAATGCTTTATTTTGTCTTTGTAACTTTACATTTTTCAGTGGAACTGGTCCATCACTATAAACTGTTATTTGCGCATTTGTACGCATTAACGCTTGCCATACTCGCTTATCCACTTGTTTTGTACTTGGAAGTGAAATAATAATTTTTCGTTTTGCGGCTAAAATATCTTTTAATAACCCTTTCGTTTCCTCAAGATTCATTTCCATAAACCAGCGTAAACGTTTTGAAATTTTCCGTTCCCACAATTGTCTTGATGTCGTGCGATCATACACATCTCCGTGACGTTCTATATGAGCTGTTAATTGTGATAATGCTTGTTTTCTCGAAAGGTTTTTACGCATATAATGGCAATCTGATAATTGAATGAACTTCCCTCTCGCCCTTGTCACTGCTACATTGACGAGGCGATGGTTTTTGTGATCAAAGAATAATACGCCAGGTCGTTCTTGCGGATAACTGTCAACCGTATCAAAGATCATCATATCTCTTTCAGAACCTTGGAACTTATGAACTGTTGCCGCTAATACTGGTATGTTTTGATATTTCGTTCTCTGCAACATTTCTCTAATACACGTCGATAAAAAGCGTGACTGCGCCCTGTAAGGTGTCACAACACCAATCGATTGAACACCATCTAACAATCCGATTAACATCATTTGCATTGCTACTAAACCAGACATAATGTTAAAACGTGAACCAGATGCAGCGTCTTTTAAAGAAAAGGCTCCCATTAAGCTCGTATCGAATAAAACACTCGCCTCATTTGCGAACGGCTGCAATTGCGCAAGTTCTTTACGCTCTGAAACAGACGGATGATCGTATACTCTATTTTTATAAATAAACGAATTCGTAAACTTCGATATATCCGCATGCATACGTCTTTGTTCCTGCAACATAAATAGGTTCGGATGTGCTTCTGATTTATTAACAGACTCAACAATCCCAGCATGGTAAAACATATCTTCCCCGAGCCATTTGCGAACAAGTTCATGGTTCGCCATCGCAATTGGAGGTAATTGTAAAAAGTCGCCACAAACGACGATACGTTTTCCAAGTGAAGCAGCTAATGCGATTTGCGGAACATATGCCATACTCACTTCATCTACGACAACTAAATCAAATGTACGCTCATAAATCAGTGAATCAATGGCACATTTCGATAAAGTCGCGCCGATTACTTTCGCATTTTCAATGTATTCTTTTTCTACTTCTTTAATTTTTGCTTTTTGCTTTCGAAGGTCACTTTCAATCTCTTGTATACGCTTCTTATCAGCAGAAGTCGCTTTATGCGATAAAATCTTTTCGCGAAGATCTTGTCGTGTTTCTTCTAAATAGAGTCTTTCTTCTCCCCAAGATCCGTTCGTCGTTTCAACTAACTTCGACGCAAGTAACGTTTCATGATTTCGTATATGTTCATGCTGACTATAACCGTAACGAACAATTTCGCCAGGCGTCCATTTCTTTTTCTTTTCAATTTGTTTCGTTACTTCACTCATTAATACGTCTACTGCCGCATTACTATGTGCTAACACAAGTACCGACTTTCCTTTTTGATAATGCGCCGAAATAATACGTGATAAATTGTAAGACTTCCCTGTTCCAGGTGGTCCCCACACGTACGTCGTCGGATTGTAAAATGAACGATACGCCAATTCATTTTTTGGATTTTTCATCTTCTCAATATGTTTCGGACTGCTCGTCCCATCAACAAGACGCTTTATACGATTACGTTTCAGCTTATCTTTACGTGCTTCTTTCAATCGCTCTTGCAGCTGCTCTAAAAGCTGCCACGGTTCACTGTATAAAACAGCTTCTCGTATTTCACCTTGTATATAATCATTTAATTTCAATTCTATTTCTAATCCGTGTACAGATAATACTTCCCCTGTCGCTTCCTCACCATCGAACTCAATTCGAATCGGTGAACCTTCAGGTAAGCTTACTTCCGAAATAAGCTGAAATACATATACTGTACTTTCATAATCTGTATATAAAAAACGACCATTCATGATAGAAATTTTACTACCACCTATCGTTTTCCAATGTTTAATTTCATATGCTAATGCATAATGCCACTCTTTCATCGTTTCCGATAATGAAGGAGTTTGAGTAGGTGTATTCATCGTATAATCTCCTTCCTTCTCCCCAAACATACTTTCTCACTATACCATATAACACGCTAAAATTTGTAAGGTTTTTATCTTGCTTATTTTCTTAATTTTCAATATTATATTGTATATAATTTTCAGAAAGAAGGAATCTACATGCCTGTTAGAAGAATAGAACACGTCGGACTTATGGTTGCAAACTTAGAAACATCTATTTCATTTTATGAAGAAGTAGTTGGCTTACAGCTCATTAAACGTATGGGGCACCCGAATCCAGACTTAAAACTCGCTTTTTTAGGTGTAGAAGAATCGAAGGAAACGATACTAGAACTCATTGAAGGCTACAACTCTTCTCTTCCGGCAGAAGGAAAAGTACATCACATTTGCTTTAAAGTGGATTCATTAGAAGATGAAATCGAAAGAATACAGCAACACGGCGTAACCTTTTTATTAGGAGAAGAAATTGAAACATTACCAGATGGAACACGTTACTTATTCTTCGCTGGTCCTGATGGAGAATGGATTGAGTTTTTTGAAACCGAGAGATAAAGCAAACCTTTATTTTGCGGAATAGAAAAGGAGCCGGAATTACGGTCCTTGTTTTTAACCAGTAACAATGAAACATACCTCCAACCTAAGAATTTACCAAGATTAAAAATACAATCATTTTGTTAGGAGGAGAGAATGGGAAATACAGTCTTTATTCTTGTTTTTTGGATACTGATACTATTTCCAATCCTTTATGTCATCAAGATAAAGGATTGGAATATAAAAACAGCTGCCTTATTTGTTGGAAGGATTCTATTAAGTATTGTCTATTTTATAAATGGAATGGTATTAGGTCTGCAACGAAATTGGGTAGAACCTCCCTATGAAACAGAATGGGATTTCTTTGTAAAGTCTTTACTAAACGGAAAAACTGATGCACTTATACACTTGTTACTTCTAATTATTATCATTACTTTGGATCTATTCATTACATTTTATTATATTAATAAAAAGAAATAGGATATTCTCTCCTATTTCTTTTTTATGAGTAGCGCCATATCGCTATCAAACTAATGTTTTACGCTGCCCCTAAACAATAATTTTTTACATTTTTACTCTGGGGATGTCAATTTTACTATTTTTGGGGTATTTTTTTTACTAGCTTGATGGACATGGGGTTGATTTATTTTCTTAGGCTGATAGGCATGTGGTCCTATCCCATTGCTATTAAGGTAAGAATTTAAGTGTAATATCATTTAAGGTAATACTTAAGATACAAATAAAATATCTTTTCCATGTCGCACTGTTTTATTGAAGTCTATCCCGAGTTGTAGCTAGTTCAATGCGACTGTAAATTCGGAGTTCGGTGCGCCAGCAAATACAACCGTTCCGTTTTCTGGTAGTTTCACTTTGTTATTATCACTAACGACGGTAAAATTGACGCATACTCCATTCTCATCATACACCGCGAATGAACTTCCTGATGACAACTCCACATTCATCGTTTTCCCTGCTGCCTCTTGCGGGACCGTAAACCATTTCGCATGCCCATTTTTTTGCAATGTAACTTTCGATAATTGACCTGTATCAAGGGGTTTTACGTTAGATTCACTGACGTATAAAAAGCTGGACATCTCCATATATTCAGTACCATCCTCTGTATAGAAATGGGCTTCCTTTGTATCCCGCCCATTCATCACAGGAATTTGAATTTGATGCGTCGCCGTATTCGGACCTGTAATTTTTTTGCCGTCCCAATATCCATCCTTGATCGTAATTTGTGTGTTAAGAGGCATTAGTTGTCCTAGATAGTTCATAGAATTAAATTTTTCGTTAACGAGATAGAACTTGCCACCCTCGCGCTTCGCCCATGCAGCAGCTGTTTTCTTCGGTAACACATTGTTTTCTAATTTCTGGGCTAAATAGTGAGTCAGCACATTTTGCCCCAATCCCGGTGATAATTCATATGTGCTCTCTCTCAAATAAACTTTTCCATTCTTCTCTGTGACGAAGTTAAGCTTGGAAGTACCCTTCTCATTTATAAAGCTTCCATCCGCCGTATATACATATTTTTCTTCCGGTTTAGTTGGTAAAAACAGTTCTCCCTTCTTCGTAATTTCTATTTTGAAATGGCTATAGCTATTTCCATAAAATCCTGCTTTTTTTACCACGTCTTGAGGCACTTTGGCCTTGTCGGGCTTGCCGAAGGATTTATCTGGCTTTATATCCTTAATTGTCCCTTTCTCTTTAAGCCTAGCTAGCAGTAATTTATTTGCCAACAGTTGATTTGTCATGCTGCTGCCGCCGGAGGACAATACAGCTGCTGCCATCTTCTGTTCTGGAAGCACGACCAATGTAGCATGTTGCAGTATCGTATCCCCACCCTTAGTCAACGCTTTTATCCCATATTCACTGAATGGGTATAGTTTCACACTATCCCAGCCAAGTCCATAGTTGAACACATTTCCGCTATCTTCCGGCCACATTCCTTTTTTATATTCTTCTTGTTCCATCGCCTTGACTGCTTTATTAGAGAGAATTTCTTTTCCCTGTCCCATAAATATTTGTGAGAATCGCACCACATCTTCTGCAGTAGAAGAGATTCCTCCCGTACCAATTAGATTCACCATTTCACTTGGTAGCTGTCCCTGGTATGTCGGAGAATACAGTCCAGCCCGCTTTTCGTCTTCCCATTTGTCTTGCGATGTTATCGTATGATTCAGTTTTAATGGCTCTGTAAACTTTTGATGTAGAAATTCAGTAAAACTCATACCGCTGACTCTTTCTACCAAGATCTCAGCCAGTGTAAAACCGTCATTACAGTATACTGAGAACGCACCAGGGTCTGCCTTCAAGTTTTGGGTGGACAATTGTTGCAACAAGATATCATGGGCATAAGCATCATTATCTTTAAATAAAAATGCATTATTGAACGTCGAACCTTGCAAACCCGAGGAGTGATTCAACAGCATACGCGGTGTAATACGCTTATATCGTTTATCTTTCATTTTGAAATCAGGAATATAGCGGGCAACAGGAGCATCCAAATCAACTTTTCCTTCGTCTACCAGTTTCATAACAGCCGCAGCTGTATATACTTTACTGGTTGAACCAATTCCGTATAGAGTATCTTTAGTTAGTGGCTCTTTCCCTTCTATGTCGTTCTTACCTGTCTGACCCGACAAAATAAGTTTACCATTATCAATCAGCGCATACTGTACACTAGTCGTCTCATAGGACTTCGTGAGCAGTGCAGCGTTCTCTGCAGCAATCTTCTCCAAATCTTTGCTAGCAACTTCTTGGCTAGATACAACCGGAGTCTTACTGCTAGAAGACGCTATCGCTCCTGTTGGTAGACTCATCGTTAGAGCTAAGGTAGCGGCTAACACTCCAGATAATTTATTTTCCATAAGAAAAATTCCTCCTTAGATAAATGATCGATTTCATCTTTTATTTGTTCAATTACAAACATCACATAAACTACTATTCTGGCTTTATCCCTACTGTCTATATTCAACAAGTAAAATACTTTTAAAAAGCCCAGTATTCTCGGCTCTACCCATACTGTTCAAATTGCCGTCAACATATGCCCCTCCAGCAAAAGTATCAAATCCTAGAATAACATCTGTATGTTCCCATATCGGGACACCGTTAGGAAATATAATTTCATAGATTCCTAGACCATATCCATTGATTCTTCCCTTTCCTGTAGGAACTGTAGTGAGTATTCTGTTCTTTCAGTAATTGCCACCAATAGAATGCTCTTATTACTAGTTTGTTTTTCGTATAAATGTATCCTATTTACCCTCCCTCTTTTACGCTTCTCTATATTTGTATCCTACACAATAAAAATTTCTTTTTTCTTATGCATTTCTTACAATTTCCTTACGTTCAAATCACTTCTATAATTAGGTAGATTTTATTTTAAAATCTCCAGGATAATAAATGCTTATATAATCCCACAATTTCATAGAAGTTGGATTCATAACCCTGCGCCAAATCATCATGCACATCTCTCATATTTCCTTGGATGCCTCCCTCAACCTTTACCACAGTTCCAACTGGCATCAACACTTCTTCACATTCTTATAAGTGGAAGTCATTATTTCATATTCATCATTGTAAAAAGATAAAACGAGAACTGAAACACCCCCTAATATAATTGACGTTGTATGAGCTTAGATTGATAGCGACGGGGTACCGCCAGTATTTCGGAAAAAACCACACTAAGGGTATACAAGGTTTTATACAGTTTTTCAGTTAATCCAATAACAGACAAGAACCCTAAAACCGCACCAGGATAGGAAAGTATAAAAAATGCATAGATCCATAGAACAAAAAAAAAGACGATTCCCTTGTAAAATTAGGGAACCGTCTTTTTCTTCGCTATCGATAACAAAAATCAAGTACGTAATATTTTATTTGTCGATATTTTTTCAATCTTCATTATCGATTTCTATTGTACCCGTTCTAGCACTAACCTTTAAAATACTTAACAGATTATTAGGTGTCTTAATTTCCACTTCATATTCAAATTTTGATTGTGCTAAGTTGTCATCTTCTAATTCAAATTCTTTTTTCACATTAATAATTTCTCCATTTGTATGAGCTAAAGAAATTTCACGAACTTGTTTCTCTGTGTAGTTTTCATTCTTTTTTGCATAATTGTAACCCATACCATAATATCCACCAATAATAGCAATACCACTTACTAAAATAGCAATTACACTTATAATTATTTTCTTTTTATGTTTTAACATTTTCATCCACTCCTTATTGATTAATCCTCTATTCCAAATCTTGCTTCAAGTGCCTTTTCTGCTTGTTCTAATTGATCTTCCAGTATATCGTATTCTTTTTCTTGCGCTTTATATTGTTCAATCGTTATCGTTCCAGCGTGATAATCTGCTTCTAGCCGATTATCAGATAGATCTATCTTGTCATCCAATTGGTCAATTTCTTTTTTTACTGCTAAGTACGTATTTAATTTTTCTTCTTTTGCTCCAACTGGTTTCGTGTTATTGGCCTTTTCTACAATAGATGTGACTTCGTTTTTGAAATCTTGTGTTTGCTTCGTATCATTCGTAGCGGGCCCTATTTTGTTTGGTTCTTGTTGTAGTTGAGCAACTTCTTTTTGTAATTTATCATTTTCCACTTTCAGTTGTTGCACTTCTGTATTGTTATCAGCTTGAGTAGAACAAGCTGTTAACAATACACAAGATATCGCTCCAATCAGCATCCATTTTCGCATTCTGTTTTCCTCCCTTTACATGTGCACCTTATCCTTGCCTTTATATTACTGAACAAACATTAAAGGAAGATTAATGTACAAAAAATAAAGTGAAGACTTTTACGGGTAGCCCGACTTCCCCTAACTCCCTCGCATTCGCCGAATTTTGAAGGAGGAGTCTTACTGTCCGTTAATGCTGGATAAAATGATATAATTAAATCGTTTCTAATCTTTCTTTAATGTTTTTGAATTATAGTGATACATATTAATAAGAAGAAAAGGAGAATGTTAATGCGAGTTCTTATTGTCGAAGATGAACAAGACTTACAAAATATATTGGTGAAACGATTAAATGCAGAACATTATAGTGTCGATGCATGTGGGAATGGAGAAGATGCCTTGGATTATATAAACATGGCTACCTACGATTTGATTGTCCTTGACATTATGATTCCCGGAATAGATGGTTTACGCGTATTACAAAGATTACGCGCGGACAATAATGCAACTCCTGTCTTGCTTCTTACAGCTAAAGATACAATTGATGATCGCGTAACAGGACTCGACTTAGGTGCGGATGATTATTTAGTAAAGCCGTTTGCTTTTGATGAACTGTTAGCAAGAATTCGAGTGTTAATGCGAAGAAAAACAGGAAATACATCTAATGTGTTTGAAATCGCTGACCTAGTGGTAGATTGCAATATGCATAAAGTAACAAGAGGAGACCAAGTTATCACTCTTTCCAGTAAAGAATTTGCTATTTTAGAATATATGATTCGTAATAAAGAAGTTGTGCTGACACGAGATAAAATTGAGCAACATGTGTGGAATTACGATTATGAAGGTGGCTCGAATATTATTGATGTTTACGTCCGCTATCTTCGTAAAAAAATTGATAGCCAGTTTGAAACGAAGTTAATTCATACAGTGCGAGGAACTGGTTACGTATTGCGAGTAGAATCATGAAAAGACTATCAATAAAAATGAGAGTAACCCTGTGGTATACGGGGTTAATTGTAATTATTATGGCACTCGTGTTAGCTTTTATTTTAACTTCTTCAGATAAAGTTTTGCTTTTTAATATGAAAGATAAATTGAAGAGCACAGTAAAAGAAAGCATGGAAGATATCGAATATAAGCATGGACACTTAAAGATGGACGATGATTTTGAAGCCTTAGAAGATGGCGTAAATATAAGTATTTATAATAAACAAGGTGAGCTGCTAGCAGGAAATAGTCCTACAAACTTTAATAAAAAGGTATCGCTTAAATCCGATGAAATACAAACCATTAAAGACGGTAATAAAGAATGGATTGTATATGATTTTCTCCATAATGGAGGCGACGATGAGCAAGTCTGGATTCGTGGAATAATGACCATGAGCCAATTATCTTCAACGATGAATACACTTATTGTCATAACACTCATCTCATTCCCATTACTTATTCTCATTGCGGCAGCGGGAGGATATTTTATTACGCAAAGAGCGTTTCGACCTGTGCAACAAATGAGTGATTCAGCTAGTAAAATTGGTGATGGTAAAGACCTTTCGAAAAGAATTCATTTACAAGGTTCACCAAAAGATGAAATGTATCATTTAGCCCAAACCTTTGACAAAATGTTCGAGCGATTGGAGACATCATTTGAAAGTGAAAAACAATTTACATCTGACGCATCTCATGAATTAAGAACACCAACATCTGTTATTATTTCGCAATGCGAATACGCTTTATCACAGAGGAATAATCCGAAAGAAATGGAAGAATCGTTAGAAGTCATTTTGAAGCAATCACGTAAAATGTCCGCTCTACTCTCCCAACTCTTATTATTAGCAAGAGCTGACCAAGGAAAACATAATACTTTCCAATTTGAATGTATCAATATGAGTGAATTAACGGAAATCGTCGTAGAAGAGCTCTCATTAATGGTGCAAGAGGCTTCGATTGATATAACAACTAATATAGAGGAAAACCTGTTTATAAAAGCAGATCAAACATTGATGATGCGTTTATTAATGAATTTACTAACGAATGCAATTGCATATAGCAAAGCGAGTGGAACTGTGAATATGCAACTATTCCGTGATGAAACCAACATAATAGGTAAAGTCTCTGATAATGGTATAGGCATCAGCGAGCAACATATTACTAAAATATGGGACCGCTTCTATCGAGTTGACGCAGCACGAACATCTTCAAACATCGGAAACACAGGTTTAGGATTGTCTATGGTAAAATGGATTGTCGAACTACACGGAGGAGAAATTACAGTTGAAAGTGAATTAGGAGAAGGCAGTACTTTTACATTTAAACTACCAATTGAAAAAAGAGCATAATTCATGCGCGTCTGTCGCTTCAAAATAAAGATTGATATTTAAAGGCTCTCTACAATCCTTATGTAAAAATAACTGACGCATTTTAAACATCATCGATTTTATCATTTTGGACAACCTATTCTGTTAAATTGATATACATGCGAAAAAACTATCGAAATAAAACCCCAGAAATCCAACGGTCTCTGGGGCTCCATTATATATTTAGCTCTTTTTGCTTTTTGTTTTGTTTATGTCTATACAGCAATTTTCGGCTTATTAGAGAAATCACTAATAAGGTCAGAATTAATAAGATAAGTTGCATAAATGATAGATCAAAATATTTAGCACCTGTAACGATTAAAAGTGTAGAAATTGTGCCTTTTACAACGAAAAAAATAATAACCCATAATCCGCCTTTTTTCCAGTTCATTTTATATTACCCTTTCCTACATTTAAATTCTTAAAAGATTTAATGATAGTTCTTACATGTGACAACTTAATAGAAATCTATTATATTAACAAAAAATTCATGTCTAATTAAATGCGACGATTCTATATTAAGTAAAAATGATATTCATTGTCAATTTTATTGACTATTTGAATACTTATTCTTAACCTCTTCCTACTTTGTTTCTTATAAGAAATACACTCTTGTATTCAAACAAAAACACCTCCATTGCATTTGCACACTTAGTATGCGAATGCAAGAGGTGTTTTTTCATATACCATCAGGTAAGATTTCCTGCTTTGTTTATTTCTTGATACGTAGCTATTTTTTAGTACACGATAACTGGATCATAAGTGTTCAAACTATCATATACAGTTTTTGCAACATTAGGAAGAAGGTTCACACATCCACCTGATCCTCCTGTTAAATAAGCGTTATTTCCCCAGTCTTTTCGCCAGCCAGCATCGTGGAATCCTTGACCACTATTTGTGAATGGAACCCAGTAATCTACTTTAACCGCATAATCAGCTTTTCCTACTGCGCTACCTCTTAGCGTGTATGGTGTTCGTTTATATAGAACGTACCACACACCTGGTGATGTATCTTCACCAGTACTATGTTTACCAGTTACTACATTTGTTGTAACAACTAATTTTCCATCTTTGTAAATCCAAATTTGTTGCTCTGCAATTGAAACTTCTGCATACGTGTCTCCGATGCCATTATTCGATGTTGTTTTATAACCGATACCTTCCTTCTCCCAACCATTTCCGTGAATATTAGAAGCAGAAAGCGATTTTTCGCCTTTCTCAAAGGCTTGTTGAACTTGTTTAGTTTCTTTTTCAACATCTAGTGCCCAGCCGTATCCTTGTCCTTTTACTGATATGACTGAACCGGAATGAGTTTTAAATGAGAAATCTTTATTTAATGTTGATTTGGCATTATTAATTTCAGTAATTTTCTTCTTAATGTCACTCGCATCAATTGTAACTTTCATATCCTTTGACATAGAGGCATTTTGAATTAAATCTTTCGCTTTTAAAGGATAAACTTCATCCTGCACTTTATACTCAACAGACTGCCCAAGAAGATTCTGTAGTGCTTTCTCCTCTTTTTTGACAATCGGATCGTCTTCTTTAATAGGTTTTATGTATGCAGACTTCAGATGAATTTCGCTTTTATATTTTTGCTTATCATAATCTTTCAGTAGACTAGTAACATCATACTGTTTTCCTTCCACACTTTTCGAAATAACAATTTTCCCTTGTTCTAGCTTCGCCATAGCATCTTGAGGCGCTTTTAATTTCTCATTCATAGAGATGAGCTTTTCTTCCACAAGTTTTTTCATCGTTTCACTACGATACTGATCTGCCTTCTCTGGTAGCAATGAATAATTTTTCCCCTTTGAAGAAGGGAAAAATGTCCACTGGCTTTTTAATAGTTTCTTAATTTGAGGCAAATCTTTTTCCGTAAGTTCCGTTTTTGTATCTTTTTCATCTAAAATTTGTTGTTGATCAACATAGACTTTGTTTGCTAGTCCAGATGTCTTTAATTTTTGTATTGCTTGATCAGCGCTCAGACCACCAACTTTTGTGTCATTAATTGTAACATTCGAATTGAAGTGAGTTGCCTGGTAATAACTCATTCCCCCAATAAGAAGTGCAATTACACCAATACCCGCTGCGATAAACTTCCAATTTGTATAACGTTTGTTTGATCTTACTCGTTTTTGATCAATTTCTTCAACTGATTCATTTGTTGTATTGTTGTTCATCAATCTTTCCCCCGTATGTATTAACGTCAAACGATTTTCAATTAAAATCATAGACTAGTGTACCTTATTTTTCCTAAAATTTCATTATTTCCGACCACATTTTATCGCAATTTAATGATTAAATTTAGATTTTTTAATAGTACGATGCATTGCACAGCCCTTTACAAGTTATAAAATGAAATTTCAATCAACCGTTATACCAAGGGAATTAACTACATCTTCTTTGGAAAACTTTTTCTCTTTACGTAAAATACGAATTATATTATCCGTTTTATGAACATCACCTCCTAATTTTGTCAAAAAAAAACGATAGTCCTTCTATCTAAAATGTAGAAGGACTATCGTTTTTTCAGTTAGAGTATTTGTATAATCGTTTAACTTTTTATTTCCTGAAGGTCAAACTTGATGAAGATGATGAAATTTCATCTCATAGCCTTTAAATGAAAACATTATGTTTTTTATGGCAACCAAGTTTATTTTCTTAGCTTGATGTCCCCCACATATCCAGCAGCCTAAGATTAAGTAAGAGTCTGTTCAACTAGATTTTTTCTAATATTTTTAGGAGCATCTTATTTCACCTTGTCATATTTCACTAATTAAATTTAAAACACATCCATATGCTATTTAGTAAAATTTACGATTCGAGACGTAATTATTGCAGTAATCAAGATAATAATAGCGGTTATCAAGCCAGATTCTCCAATCCAAATCTCAGTTTGATATCCTGTACTTGCACGTGCGAAAGGTCCTTGAATAATGGCATTCCAAGTGGTATGGATGATAACCGAAGGCCAAACGCTACCTGTGATAAGTCGTAAATAAGCTGTAATATAACTGAATGGCACAATACATAAATAGATGCCAAGTACTGAGAGAAAGACAGATGATCCCTCTACATACAGACCAGCGATAACAATTGGAACATGCCACGTTGCCCAAATCAATCCACTAATAAGGATGGGGCGTGAAAACTCTGCATCGATTAGCCTTATAAGCATGTAACCTCGCCACCCCATTTCTTCTCCAAAAACTGGGATTAAGTTAAGCAAACTTCCTAAAATGCCGCTCAATACTACTAGATAAATGAAACTGAATGGTGCCGTTACATACTGAAGTCCAAGTATATTGTAGATTGGTTCTAACATACCACCTTCGGGATGCCGAAACCTCGCAATTCCGCTCAACCAGGCTATAGAATAAGTAATTCCACAAATAATCATAGGTATTAACAGAGCAAAACCAATCCCCTTCCATACCTTTAAGTTACCGAGACTAAAAGATACATCTTTAAACCCTTCTTTCAGTATTATGCGAGTCAAAATAGAAGAAAATGCTGGGGTAAACATATATACCACAATAAGCGGCATACTGTTAGTAACCATTACTACTACATTTAGGATAATGGAAGTAATGGTTAAGATACTTAGAAAGAGTCGAAGTCCTATTTTAGCACGTTGGATTTTATCTTTATTATGGAATGCTTCTCCGTGTAACAACATTGTAATCCGCCCTTCCCCTTTTATTCATTTGTTTATTAAATTTACTTCCTGTCATTTCAACAGCTACAACTTAGAATAAAAATATTTTGGCATACAGATTCATTCATCTTTACAATTCCTCCCAAATTCATAATCTAATCTTACTTGCGGCTCAACAATGTAATTATTATTTATAAGGTGTCATAGCCGATAGTACAAAAGTGTAATGATTAGCCTATGACTTGTGTCAATTAACCTTATGACAATATGTAACTAGAAAATATGATCTGGAATAAATAAGAATTGAATTAAGGCAATTAATTCGTGTAAGTACATGAATCAATCTTGCTTTTACAAATAATTCAATTGAGGTGAGCAAAAATGAATAAGAAAAAAATGATTGCAATGGTTAGTACAGCTTTATTAGTCACAGGATGTGGGGAAGTAGGAAATGCTCAAACTGTAGCAGTCGAAAACTCAGGTCAATCAATCCAAAAAAATATAGTTAAATCAATACAATCACAGGCTAACCCATTAAAAACGATAGAACCGTCAAAACCATTTGAAGATTTAAAACCACTTAAGAAAATGATTGGGAGCGCACAATATGTAGGATTAGGAGAGAATACTCATGGAAGCTCTGAAATTTTCACTATGAAGTTTCGCCTTGTGAAATATTTGGTTACTGAGATGGGCTTTACAAATTTCACAATGGAAGAAGATTGGGGAAACGGCTTAAAGCTAAATGAATATATCCAAACAGGAAAAGGAAACCCTAGGGAATTTTTAAATTTGTTATATCCTACTGATGAAATTATAGCCATGATTGAGTGGATGAAAGATTATAATGCTGATCCATCCAATAAAAAGAAAATCCAATTTATTGGAATCGACTTAAAAACGTTGGACCAAGGTAGCTTTAATAAAGTAATTGATTATGTAAGGGTACATCGACCAAATTTGCTTGCAGAAGTAGAAGAAAATTATAAAGAATTATCGTCTTTTACTGGAAGTATACAAGAATATATGAAACTTACTCCTGAATTGAAAGAGAAGTTCAAAGCAAACGCTGAGAGAGTAGCCCGATTACTAAATGATGAGAATGAGCAAGCCAACACAGAAATAGTTTCACCTGAGTACATGTGGGTAAAAGCAACGGCAAGTGCAATAGAGAAATTTACTACAATGCTACTTCCTAACGACTATCCAAGTATAATAAAGCTACATGAGCAATACTTGGCCGATCATGCAATGTGGGCACAAGAGACATTTGGTGGTAAAACGATGGTATGGGGACACAATATTCATATAGCTAAAGGAATTATCGATGAACAATTATATCCTGATGTTGCGGGGCAGTTTTTAAAGGAACGTTTAGACAATAATTATGTCACAATTGGTAGTACAACTACGGAGGGGAATTTCACCTTATATAGCGAATATAATCCTTCCACCGGAGGTAAGATTACAACAGACGCTATTCCACAAGATGTAAAAAGTTTCAATTATACTCTCGGAAAAGTGCCCTATAAAATGTTTTTATTGGATAACCGTCACCTTAAAGGACAAGCAGAGAAATGGGTTAAAGCAAAAAGACCATTACTAAGTATAGGAGGACAAATCCTCCCGAACAGTTCGGTATACTTTAATACTTCATTGCTTGAGCAATTTGATATTATTTTTCATATTCGAAAAACAAGTCCATCTCATATTAAATAAAAGTACAAAAAAACCGTTCTTGCAGATGCAAAAACGGTTTTTTTGTGGAGGATTAATAAAGTGAAACTTTAATCAGTCGGGATTTTATTCATCCCCCACCTAACTTATTTGCTTCCACTGAATTTTGAGGTGGGGGTCTTACTGCCCGGCAAATAGCGGGATAAAAGGATCTTTTTTAACTAGAAGTAAGCTGTTCTCCCCCCTTTTCAATCTCATTTAAAACTGTCATATGACACTTTTACACTAGTGAGAATGACAAAAAAAGCAGTATGATTCGGTTATTACATAGATAGGAGCGATGAACTTTATGAAATCAAAATTCATCCAGAATGGTTATTTTTTATTGCTAACTTTCATTACAGGATTGTTTTATTTTTGTTTTTATCTAATAGCTCTGCTATTTAGTTTAACCCTTTCATTTACTGTTGTTGGGATTCCATTAATTATGCGCGTACTACAGACTACCACACCCTTTATCCAATTCGAACGCATACAGACGAAAATTTATACAGATGTTTCAACAGACTCTTACGATAGAAGTATAGCAATGGATACATCGAACTGGGCTCAGGTGAAATTAGTGCTTGCAGATCGTCGCACTTGGTGTGCTGTCTATTGGTTAATGCAGAAATTTGTGATTGGCATTTTCAGTCTCATTAGTGCAATCATTTTTTATGTAATGCCACTTATGTTCCTGTTGGCACCACTACTGTATCGATACATCGATATGAATATTATATTCATACAGATAGATACTTTTGCCAAATCACTCTTTGTAATGTTTATGGGTATAGTATTTACCGCCATAAGTATTAGAATAGTAGATGGTTTGACAAAGAAAATCGGGGGCTATACACGTAGTATGATTCGGCAACTAAATCAATAGAGGTTTACAGTCTGTGAGTAGTATCACAGTTTTAAATTAAAAAGTATAATAAGACATGAAAGATTAAATTATAATATAGGAAGTAAAAAGGCAGGCTATTTAGGGGGTAAATGACTTGTTAGATATGGTTAAGTATTGGTTTTGGTATGATTGGATTATGTTAGGGATTCGTCTACTTACTAGTGTATCTATCATCCTAGCTACATTAAATTTTCAAAATGGTTTAACATTACCACTTTGGATTATTATTCTTTGGGAAATTATTGCCTTCTCAATTCCATGGGTAGCCTTACTATTCAATTATAAATATTATTTGTTCACAGAAATACTGCTATATGGTGGACTATGTATATATTTAACCTCATTATTTCCGGAAGCTTACAACACATTTCTTATATCGGTGTTTCTAATTGCTGCAAATAGTAAGCATTTGTCCTATTATTGGACAGCTCCAATAACAGTTTTTATAACGACTGGAATTTTCTATGCGGTTGCGCCAAGTAATAGCTATTGGGTTATGGTCACCTATTATGGATTCGCATATGTAATGGGCTTCGCTTTTCATTTATTAATCGTCAATCATAAGCAAAATGAATCAATTCGTAAACAAAACGCGGTACTTGAGCAATATATGTCTCAGATTGAACGCATTACACTGGCGGAAGAACGAAACAGACTGTCGAGTGAGCTTCATGATACAGTTGGTCACGCTTATACTTCTATTATTATGGGAATGGAAACGTTGCGCACCGAACTTGCTACTGAAATGGGTATACAGAGGCTAGATTCTCTGCTTGAAATGGGACGTAAAAGCATCGAGGACGTGAGAGGTTACCTACATCAAATGGAGTCTCCGTGTCAATCGCCTTCCTTAATTCAATCTCTCCAAAATCTTGGAGTCGAATTTCAGGAGCACGCTCAAGTTAATGTAAGTTTTCGGGCATACGGAGAGGAATATGAATTGTCTCGGCAAGCGAAGATAGCGTTCATTCGTTGCTTACAAGAGTCCCTTACAAATGCAGTACGTCATGGTCAAGGAACTGAAATTATAGTTTCATTACAGTTTGAACAACAATATACGAGATTAGAAGTTCAAGATAATGGAAAAGGAAATGTAGAATGGCAGGAAGGCTTCGGTATGAATGCGATGAAAGAACGAGCAATGAATTTGCAAGGTCAATTGTCTGTATATACAAAGCCGGATGAAGGAATGCTTGTTACATGTACCGTACCGCGACAAACTGAAATAAAAGATGGACTTATTCGTTTGTTAATTGTAGACGACCAGCCGTTTGTTCGAGAAAGTTTGAGGACACTACTCGATAGATATGAAGATTTAAATGTAGTGGGTTTGGCCGAGAATGGCAATCAAGCCATAGATTTGTGCGGGCGCCTTCAACCCCATGTTATCCTTATGGATTTAGATATGCAGCAAATGGATGGAGTCGAAGCAACCAAAAAGATTAAGCAACAATGGCCACATATCCGCATATTGATTTTTACAACGTTTCAAGATACCAAACAGGCGTTGGAATCGCTTCGCAACGGTGCGGATGGTTTTTTACTCAAATCTATTGAAACGTTGGAGCTAGCTAATACGATCCGACTTATTCACAAAGGTGGGACACTGATTGATCAGGGAATGTCTCAAAAAATATTTGAGAAGTTTGATAAGCAAAAAGAGACACCACAAGCAACCGCTTATGAGCTAACAGCTAGAGAGATAGAAATATTACAGCTAGTAGCAAAGGGACTTCGATACACTACCATAGCATCAAGGTTATATTTGTCAAATGGTACGGTCAGAAATTATGCTTCTACAGCTTATACAAAGCTAGGAGTCCGTAACAAAGAAGAAGCTGTTCAAAAGGCTCTAGAAATTGGAATTATTGAATAAGAAAAATGTTTTTTGTTTCTCTATAGCAAGGTAAAATGTAATTACAAGATACAGTAAAGGATAAAGTGAAACTTTAATCAGCCCTCACCAATCGGTTTTTTACGGGCAGCCCGCCCCCACCTAACTTCTTTGCTTCCGCTGAATTTTGAGGTGGGGGGGCTTACTGTCCGGCAAATAGCATCATTACATTAATCTTTTTTCGGGAGTACTATTCCTTTATATAATTGAACTGTAGTTAAGTACTAAATCGAGTAAATTACTACAAAAATAACAAGTGGTAACCAAATGCGAGAGTACGGATCGATTAAAAGAGGGCTAAACATGTTCATACCAACTGATATATGAGTAATCCCTATAATTGCTGGGAATAAAAATATGAAGAATAACTCTTTATAGATTGATTTTGTTAATAATTCTCGGCGGACAACAATTTTACGAAGCATTTGATAACGAGCCACATCTTTTGATGCTCCCGACAGAACTTTAAACATTAAGCAACTTGCCATTATTGCTAAAAATGCAATTCCAACGAAGAACACCATAAACATTAATCCGCTAGCAAAATCATGACTCACAATATTGTGACGAAAAACCGGGAAAATAATAATAACTAGTTACTATTATTATTTATTTGTCACTTTTAAAGCATCTAACACTATCTTGGTTGCTTCTGCAATAAGCTTATCATCGTATTTAGCATCCTCTTTATCATGATTAGAAAGTATCGCAAGAACAATTGGCTTTTTATTTGGTGGCCAAATAATTGCGATATCATTTCTGGTTCCATAAGATCCCGATCCCGTCTTATCAGCTACTTCCCATCCTCCTGGAACTCCAGCACGAATTAAGTTGTCTCCCGTAGTATTCCTTTTCATCCAATCTATTAATAAATCCCGTTTCTCAGTTGAAAGTACATCTCCTAGCGTAAAAGCCTGAAGACTAGTAGCTAATGCCTTTGGGGTACTAGTATCATGTACGTCTCCTGGATGTACTTCGTTTAATTCTGGTTCAAAACGTTCAGGATTTGTAACGGTGTCTCCTACTTCTCTTAGTGATTTTTTGAATTCACTAGGTCCACCTAATTGTTTAAGAATAAGATTTTGTGCAGTATTATCACTATATCGAAGAGAAGCATCTGCAAGCTCTTTCAGGGTCATACCACTATCAACATACTTTTCTGTAATTGGATTATAATTAACAAGATCTTCACGGGTATACAAAACTCTTTGATTTAGATCTTCTATTGATTTCTTTTGTAAAAGTACTCCCACAGCTAAAGCTTTGTGGGTAGATGCGTATGCAAACCGTTCATCTGATTGATAAGTAACGGTTTGATTCGTATCAGTGTCCAATGCATAAATACCGAGTTTAGCATCAAATTCTTTTTCAAGTTTAACAAAAGAATCATTACCGGTAGTTTCTTGTTTGGTTTGATTTGTTTGTTTTGTTTGTTTAGATGATTCAGATTGAGTATTACCATCGGAACAGCCTATAAGCGTTGCACATGAAAGAAATACTACAGGTACCATCTTTTTGTAATGTAAAATGTTAAAAAACTTGTTTAAGACTATCATACATTTTCAACCTCTTTCAAGAATATATAGTTTTTCTAGGTGTTATACATACCGACACAATGAAAAAGTCTATCGGATATCACTCTTCTTGCATCTCACTTTCCATAAAGTGAAACTTTAATCAGCCCTCACCAATCGGGCTTTTACGGGCAGCAGGGCCCCCACCTAACTTCTTTACTTTCGCTGAATTTTGTGGTGGGGATCTTACTTCCTGGCAAATAGCGGGATAAAATGAGCGAATTATCATGAACACCTGTTTTATACGTATACTTAATAGACAACTTAAGTAACAAGTTTGTTCCATTTTTATCAGTAGTCGTATCTAGAAACCTAAAAAAGTCCATTTAGAAGATCTAAATGGACTTTTTCACTCATATAATCCTATCTATAGTTAAACGAATAAGATTAAATAAATTTAAATTTTCTTGTTTTATCTACTAAACTGTTTAGGCATTTCTTTAACGTGCTTATCATCATCACGCCAATCATAGGTTTCTTTCTGTGAAATATCTAAAGTTTGATCTCCAATTCTAACAATATTCTTATTTACCCATTCAATATATGGATCGGTATCTGGATAATTCCAATATATATTTTTCTCTGAATCTGTATCAAGGTTAACTAATTCACCCCTAACAGCATCCGCACTTAATGATCCTGCATTATGAAAATAAGTCTTGATGAGATATTTTCCATCTGGAGATTTCACTGTTCGAATGAATTCCCCTTTTGGAACACCTTGCAAACTAAAAAATTTCCAATATCCAAACCCAATTATAATTACTAACATAGTAATTATAGTTAGTAATACTTTTCTTTTTGTTTTTTTAATTTCACCTTTTGTATTTATAATACTCATTCAACTCCATTCCATAGAACTAACACCATATTATACCATTAAATAAATGGTATAATATATCAAAAATAAAAATCCTCCCGTAATAGTATTATAAAAAAGGCATGTGATGGTCTCCCTATTTATAAAGTGAAACTTTAATCACCCTCACTAATCGGGCTACCCGTTAATGCGGGATAATCATGAAAATTCCCCTTTAAGAAAAATATAAAAAATCAGACAGTATACTTGAATTGCTCTTCGCAAGAGAATATACTAATAAAGCAGGCTATGACGTTCCTTCCTTCTAACTTCTTTGGCGAAATAGGGATGTTACTTTCCTGCTAAACACATAGGCTATGACAATTCTTCCTTCTTTGTAGAAATTTCAAATTGTTTTAGAGTTGTCAATTCCCTATGAAAAATAATTAGACTATAAAACCTCTTTCTTCTTTGGGATTGCATAAACTTTAGTTTATCAACCATTGATGTAGAGGTTTTCTTTTCTTAATTAACCAATTACCACTTAACAACTAAATGTTATACCCCTAATTTTTCACTAAAAAATAGCTATGTACCCTCTGTGCATTTTTCTACAATTATTGTGTTTATACATATAAAAATAAAAATCTACCACTGAAAGGAGGACAGTCAGACTATTCCCCTCTTTTATAAGGCGTGAATAGATGGCGTTCTCATGAAAAATTCTATTTATATAAGAAGAAGTTTGAAAGTAATTATAAAAAGAGAAGAAAATAAACTACCGAACATTTATTTAGCCACTGTTTTAAAAAACTTGGAAAGTTTAGGATTTACTTTTTCCGAGCCTTTAATAGAAGAGTTGCAAACACTTTCGATTGATGCATTCACATCGTTTTACAAAGAGTTGGTAAAACATTTAAAAGAAATGGTTGGTGCACATATTCAGTTTGCTCCTATGTATCCAAACTTTCCGCAACAAATGATGGATTTAAGTGACGCTGATTTATACATCAATGCCGTTATTCATTATGTGACGTTGCGCCTACCTGTATCAAAAATAGAAGAACGACTTCCTCTTTTAGATAGCGTTGATTTGAAAGTTATTGACTTAGGAAGTGAAGAAGATTTCAATAAAATGATTTCTCAATTGATTAGTGCAAATAGCTCTATTTCCTCAACTGATAAGACAGATATAGAATGGGCTATTACACACACTGAAGATGTTTCCTGTTTTCTGCCTAATGTAATTCCTCATAAGGAAAATATGTCTTTTATAATTGGGGTTTTATTAATAAACAGAAAAATATCAGCCGATGCTGCTGCAAAGTATTTTAAAACAGCAACTGATGTTCTTCGCCTTGCAGTTGCTTTATCTGAAGGCGATGTGAGTTTAGCATCCTCCGTCCGATTCAAGAAGTTTAACCGAGCAGAAAGACGCTTCCTTTTAGGATTGTTAGAGCAATGCGGAAACATTACCGAAGATATGCTTCGATACAAAAAACGTTGGATTCGTTTAGGTGAAATTCTTCATCCAGCAGAATATCATACTCGTTTCCCAAAAACCCACCGAGCATTTGAGATTCTTCGCAACAACATTAAAGTTGAAACATTTAATGGAAAAATAGAAGCAGCTTTGTTGAATCGTGATATCATGACAGCGAAAAATCTTTTAAAAACTCGCCCGGGGGAATTTGCCAGACGCTTGGATCATTTAATCCGTTTATGTAGTGATAAGTCAACAGATGTTTTCAATATTCTCGAAGATTTTCTAAGTATAATAGGAAACGTTTCTACTCCTGTATTACTTCAACTCACGGCTCATTTTAAGCATCGAAATGATAAAAATGAATTTCGTACCTTTTTTCCAAAGGGAAATGTAGCAAAAGCTATAGGTATTGAAAATACACTTCCATTTATCTCAGAGGATATTTGTTTAATGATTGTAAAAATGTGTGAAGATACTTTAAAAAATCGCTTCGCAGAACTTCCAAGTCTCGGAAAAGTATTTTTGGATGAACAGTTAAAAAATCACTTAGTTCCCTTCTCTCAACGTTCAGCCAGCAAAGCGCTTCGCACATTATCTCGAGGAAGTAAAGTAGATTTGCCCGAAGGAGATACGATTCGTTTTTTCCTATGGTGGAAAGAAGGCTATGTGAATGGACGACATACAGGGCGTGTTGACATTGATTTATCTGCTGCAATGTACGACGAAGATTGGCAATACAAAGAACATGTATCCTTCACGAACTTACGTTCAAAAAATTTCAAAGCTTACCATAGCGGAGATATTACTTCTGCACCAAAGGGAGCATCTGAATTCATTGATTTCGATATTCCGTCTGTGCTGAAATATGGTGGACGCTATGTAGTCATGACTTTGCTTTCTTACACAGACCAACCATATAAAGATTTACCAGAATGCTTTACTGGTTGGATGGTTCGTCAATATCCTGGTTCAGGTGAAATATTTGAACCTTCTACTGTTCAAGATAAAGTGGATATTACTGCCGACACCCAAATCTCTATTCCAGTTATTTTAGACTTAAAGGAACGAAAATTGATTTGGACAGATTTGTCTCTTATAAGAGATCTAACTTATGATAATACCATCGAGGCTAATCAAAAAGGTATGATACTTATTGGAAAGGCTTTAACTAATTTAGTTAAACCGAATTTATATGACTTGTTCCGATTACATATAGAAGCTAGAGGTGAACTCGTTCAAGACATCGAAGAAGCAGAAAGCATTTTTTCTTTGGATAAAGGGATTACTCCTTTCGATATCGAAAAAATAATATCTGATTTTATGGCTGATCCACAAGGCTAACTACATTACAAACATTGATAATGTGTGGAAAATATCCATGTATAATGTCTATGTGAAACAGGACCTGATAGATGCATATCAGGTCCTGTTTTTTATTTAGTAGATACTAAATAGTCCGGTTAATCACTATTCATCTAAATACACTATACTAATAAATTGAAATTTATTCGAAAGAATTTCATTAGTTAATATGTATCTAATTAAGAAACATTCATATACCAGCCCAAACATCTTTTCCATATCGCCCTTCATCTTGCACACGATCCAACCAATTTCTTGCTTCTTGTTCACTGACTTCATGAATTTCTTGATATGCTTGACAAAGGGTATCTTCTACATCCGGAGCCATTTTACTTCCATCACCACATATATAAAGGTGAGCTCCATTATCTAATAACGAAATTAAATTGATTCTATCTTGTTTTATTAAATGCTGTACATATGTTTTTGGATGTCCCTCTAGACGAGAAAAAGCTGTGTGTAAAGAGATTAATCCATCTCTTTCATCATTTTCTAGTTCTGTACGATAAAGATAATCTTTTTCAGGATGACGACAACCAAAATATAGATGCGCTTGTCCTAAGTTCATACCTTTTTGCTTTTGAACACGACGCGCTTGCAAGAATCCACGGAATGGTGCAATTCCAGTACCTGGCCCAACCATAATAATTGGTGTTTCTGGATCTTTAGGTAATTCAAAGTTTGATTGTGGCGTTCGAATGAAACAGATAATCTCATCTTTATTATGACGCTGAGCTAAGTAATTAGAAGCGACTCCTTCATATGTCCCTTCCCCACTCCATGCAGGCGCATTAACAACACCGACCGTAATGCTCAGACGATTGTGTGCAACGAGTGGAGAGCTTGAAATAGAATAGTAACGCGGTTTGAGCGCAGGAAGAAGTTCTAAAAAGCGTTCAAATCGGATTTCACAAGCCTCATACTTTTCAAGAAGGTCCAACATTGAAATCCGTTTCTTTAATATTTGTTCATGGTAAACTCCTTCTTCTAACAATGCTTCCAATTCTTTTTTATGAGGAGGACATGCTGTGAATGTTACCATTTCTCGTATTTGTGCACGAGTGGCTGCTTCTTGAACTTCGACACTATAACTAAGAAGGTCCAATAAACTAACAGGACTGTCTAAAGGTATGTGATTTATACTTCGTCCACTTGCACTCAGTATAACTTGATCCTTCCCATTTAATCCAAAACGTTTTAAAATTCGGTTGATATTTTTCTCGCTATTAACTGGCAGCACTCCAAGGTGGTCTCCTTCTTTATATGTAGCGCCTTCTGGCAAGGATACCTCGATATGTCGTGTACTTCTATCACTACTGGATGATTGGAGTTCACGATTTTCTAGTATAGATGCATAAACTGCTTCATATGTTCGTGCAAGAGGAGATCCTCCAAGACGACTGACAAATTGCAAACTCAAAGTACTGCGCTCTTTTTCCATATTTTTGTTGAGCTCCAATCCAAATGCCTTCATTGCATCAGACCACATACTTTGTTTCCATTGCTCGAGCTGTTCCTCGAAATCACCACTTGCATCTGCTTCTCCGCGTTTAGAAAATCTTGTTGCTCCTTTTTGAGCCATCTGCTCATCAATATATCTTGGAATCCGTTGATAGGTACTAGCCCAATTATGATCTCCACAACCAAAAACTGCGTATTGAACCCCTTTTAGCTCATCCGGTTTTAGTTCCTCCAACCATTGCACAAACTGCCCTGCATTACTTGGCGGTTTTCCATTATAAGAAGAAGTCACAATAAGTACCGCTCCTTCTTTTGGCAAACTTCCAATTCGATCGTTAAGAGCTACCACTTCCGTTTGAACTCCTTCTAAACTAGCTGTATCCGCTAATTCTCTTGCAATACCTTCTGCTACACCTGTATCCGAGCCGTACAGAACAAGAAGTGAAAGATTATCGGCCCCAATAATAGAAGGTGTCTTCTGAACGTGCTGCTTAATTTCATCGTTTTTCAGCTTGTCCTCTGTAGGTGCAAGAACAGTAGGATGGCTAATAGTTTGTTTTCGGGGTAGAATCCTAATCTTAAAATCGCCGGGCTTTAGCGTTAATGTTTGTTTTACTTCCAGCTGATAGTTTTGATAATCGATTAATTCAAAATGTTGAAGAAGCATTCCCATTACAAGAGTGGCTTCATGAAGTGCAAATTGCATACCGATACATGCTCTCTGGCCATTTCCAAATGGCTTATAAGCATGATGAGGAACCTTATCCAGCTCTTCAAATCGTTCAGGTTGGAATTCTTCCACATTGTCTCCCCATGCATCTTTATCCCTATGTAGCTGTGGAATAAGAACAGAAATACGATCTTCTCCTTTCTTAATTGGGTATTTCCCGCCAATCACTGTATCTTCTTTTGCATAGAGACTGAATGCTGGAGCGGTAGGCCATAGACGCAGTGATTCATTTAAAATCATCCGTATATACTTCAGTTTCATAACTTGTTGGTATGTTGGAGTAGCATCTGTCAAAACACGGTCTACTTCTTCATAGGCTTTTTTCAATTTATCCGGATTCTTTAATAAAAAGTAAATTGAAAAAGATAACAATCCACTTGTTGTCTCATGCCCAGCTATTAAAAAAGTGATAATTTGGAAACGAATGTTTTCATCATCTAATTTTTCACCAGTTTCCGGATCTGGCACATTTAACATACGGGAAAGTAAATCATTTTCTTCCTGATCTCCACTACTTTTACGTTCAGCAATAATATTATCTACTAAAGAAAACATAGATTGGATATCATGCTGAAATTGACGTTTCGTTCTCCACATAAGTTTGTCTTCTATATCCAGCCGCTGCAATTGGTGCATCGCCTCATCTAGAGCACGGGTCATGCTAGTAATAAAAGGATGAGGTGTCTCACGATAAAAGCTATTAAATCGGTAATTAAAACCACATAGACCAATTGTATCTAACGTAAGGCGAGTCATATCCTCTGGAACATCTACGTTTTCGTTCGGATTCAGTCTTGCCCATTTTTGAACGAGTTGTACAGCAATATCGACCATCATGGCATGGTAATCTTTCATTGCCCGTTGGCTAAATGTAGGCATCAAAATATTATGAGCTTTTTTCCAGTTAGGCTCGTGAGTCTCGCTAGTAAATAATCCGTCTCCAGCAAAAGCACGAACTTTCGCTAAAGCACCCTCTATGCTTTTATCGAACCGCGTTTCGTCACAAACTTCTGCTACCAGTTCATGTCCAGAAACGACAATTATGGCATCACTTAAAGTTTGAATTCGAAAAATGGGACCATACTCTTCCGCCAGCTTAATAAACGATAGAGTCGGTTTATCTTTATTGATTAATGGGAGATTACCCAGCGGTCCATATGTTTTCGGCTGGGGAATGGCAGATACTTTTTTTTCCATTTAAAACACCCTTTCAAAAAAGCATGAAATAAAGTGAAACTTTAATCAGTGGGGGTTTTGTTCATCCCCCACTGATTATTAGTTGAACCAATCGGGCTTTTACGGGCAGTTGGTCCCCCACCTAACTTCTTTGCTTCCGCTAAATTTTGAGGTGGGGGTCTTACTGCCCGTTAATGCGGGATAGCATATCCCATTTAATAAAGAGGAAATAGCAACTAATCGCCTGGGATAAAGATATGTAATTGATTACCTTATTTTATCTTTTCCCTAACTATTCATGATTATGATATTACGTATAAGCTTGGCAATTAGATTTATAACTTGTAGAAAAATACTAAATTAAAATGAAGCGAATAAATATAGTTGGAGCCTTTTAATGTTGAGGTTAAAAGATAATCTAAACTTGTAATGTTTATGAAAAATTGCAAATGGATCTCATCTCTTGTATTTGTTTATAAAAACGATTATTTTGATTCATTTTCTTCTAAAACACCCCAAAACAAAGAAGTTGACACTCTTAAGATTGTAGTATTCGAAAAATCAGTAGTTTAGTTAAAGCAATACGATAAGCAAATATACCGTGTTACTAGTGAAAGAGGACCTGATATGAACATCAGGTCCTCTTTCACTACATAATTATGTCACTGCTTCTTTCAGTTCTTTTCCCATTTTAAATACTGGCGCCTTAGCAGTAAAAAACTTGTAGGAATCATTATCTAAGGTTTTATTCTTCTCTACCGATTTAACTTCTCGACAGCTTCCGCACTTGTATCTACACGTTTAACGAAAAAAACTAGTAGTAGTGCAACAACATTCATGCCAAGCGCTACATAAAATGAATATTGAATTCCAGATAATAAAGCTTTCTGAGTTACTATTGCCTTCGTAGTTTCTGTGAAGGTTGTTGGATCTATATGAGACATTAAACTTTCAGCTTTCGTTTTTGTTACAGAATTCATAATCGTAACAAGAATAGCAGTACCAATCGAACCGGACACTTGTTGAGCTGTATTATTAACAGCTGTACCGTGCGGATTTAAGCGAGTTGGCAATTGATTAAGACCATTTGTCATAAGTGGCATCATAACCATCGCCATCCCAAACATCCGCAGTGTGTAGATAAGAATAATATGTGTGTGACTAGAGTCAATTTGCAGACTTGCCAACATATACGTTGAAACAGCTGTAATGGAAAGCCCCACTATGCCAAGAATCCGAGGACCATATTTATCAAATAGTTTACCTGTAATTGGTGACATAATCCCCATTATTACCGCACCTGGAAGCATCATCAGCCCAGAGCTCAGCGGCGAAATACCACGGACGTTTTGTACATAAGCTGGTGTTAAAATCATACCCGAAAACATGGCCACCGCGTTGACAATTGCAATTACAGACGCAAGTGCAAACATTGGGTACTTGTAAACACGTAAATCCAATAACGGCTCATCCATTTTTAATTGACGAATAATGAAAGCAATTAGGGCAATAGCGCCTATGATTAAGGTTGTTAAGACAACTTTATTCGTCCAGCCATCGGAGCTTGCAGAACTGAATCCATATAACAAACCGCCAAAACCGACAGAAGATAATAGTAATGAGAGATAATCAAGTTTTGCATTTTTGTTTTGTTTCATGACATTCTCAGATTTCCAAATCCCTAACAGTAAGCTAATGATTGCTAACGGTAAAATCATTTCAAAAAGCAAACGCCAGTCATAATACTCTACAATATAACCTGATAGTGTCGGCCCAATTGCTGGAGCTGTAATCATAACTAGTCCAAAAATCCCCATTGCTGTTCCCCTTTTTTCTCTTGGAAAGCTTACTAGCATAATATTCATTAACAAAGGTCCCATAACTGAAGAGCCTGCCGCTTGAACCATCCGACCAGTAAGTAATAAACCAAAGTTAGGTGCTACAGCCGCTAAGGCAGTACCAAGAATAAAAATCACCATAGATGTAATAAATAGGCTCCTATTGGAGAAACGCGTTATTAAAAATGCTGAGGCCGGAATTAATATACCACTTACAAGCATATACCCTGTAGAAAGCCACTGGATCGTTGAATAATCTTGAATGTTTAAATCTTTCATTATTGATGGCAAGGCTACATTTAAAAGGGAGTTATTTAGAAATGAAACAAATGCCCCAATAAAAAGGATTACAAGCATTACATATGGCGGTTTTCTTTTATGTAATGTTTCACTCATATATTTAATTGCCCCTTCATTATAAATTTCATTGATTCGTTTAAATCGTTTACATATTTGCACAAGAAAATATTACCCTTGCAGTATTTTGCCAAACTCTTCGAATGGATATTCTCTTTTTAGCAATTCCACTTGCTCAACATACCATTTTAAAATCTTTTTGTTGATTAAACCTTTATAAAAATGTTTGTTAACGGAATTTAAATTAGGCTGAAATACACAAAATAAGCAACTGAAAATCCCCTTCTAAAATAAAGTGAAGCTTTAAATCAATGGGAATTTTACAGGCAGCGAGAAAAACCAAAAAGACCACGCACCCATTCCTTTAAATACAGGCTTGTAGATCTAGTTATGTAACCATCCATAAAAAGGAATATTACATAGGCTAAGTCTAACATTACATTTTTAAAGTGAGGAGAATAAGCGTATGGACCAATATTGGTATTTGAATTCACAGGGAAATGGGCAACAATATAATAACCAAATTTCATTATATTCACAGTCCGAAATAACTACATCTGAGGTAATGAATGATTTGAAGATTCCTGAGAATTGGAGTTACCGAGTCTATCCAGTTAGTTGGGATTCATCAGCCAATTATACGGGGTTCAATCCCCACCCCCCTCTCTTCTCTTGGGGGCAGCCAATTAATTATGCAGGGATAATGCCCCAAGGTCATCCTGCTAATTGGACTCCATTACCAAGTCATGCAGGTTTTAATTTTCAAAAACCTCCCTTCCCCTGGGCACAACCATTCAATCATACAGGGATGTTCGCACAAGGTCATCTTGCAGCTTTACTATCGCCGCCAGCCAAGCCTTTTCATTTCAATACCAATAACTCGGGTGTTTTTGGAAACCCTCCAGGATGGGGTGGTCCGTGGGCCCCAATGGGATGGGGAAATAACGGAGGTAACGGTCAGCTAGGAATGCTTGGAAACTTACTTACAGCAGGAAAAGGCACCATGAGTGGAATAGGAATGATCAGTAGTCTAATCGGGATGGGGAAGTTCTTCTTTTAGTTAATTAGAACAGGAGAATGTGGCTGTAGCTTTAATCAACCACATTTAAGGACAGTAATCTCCCACCTAACTTCCTAGCATAGCATTCGCGGAAATTTTAGGTAGATATGTATTGTTACAAGTTACCGTTTTACTTTGAGTGCTCCTTTACTTTCTTATCAAGTGCCTTACTATAAGCATCTTTGTTTTCCTGTGATAACTCATAAATTGCTTTTTTCCAATGCTCTCCGTCTACACCTGATAAAAATTCAGTACCTTTCATTGTAGCTTCTTGAATCTTCTGTTTATCTTCTTTACCAGCATCCTTAATTAACTTCGTTGCTTTTCTTGCCTCTGTTACCCCTTCTTGTATGGATTTGTGAATGTCTTTGTATGTATCAGGTACTTTTATGTGTTCCATATTGTCTAAAATTTTATCTATCTCGTTTGATGTTTTTAAAACAGCTTTTGCTTTTTCTTTGTCCTTTAAGGATTCTCCTAAGTTTAGTAATAGTTCATCCTTCTTAAATTGGAACTCTACCACTTGCTCACATATGTAGTACGGATACTGTTGTTCAGAAATTACTGTTTTCGTTATTGCTTTACTAGTTTGCTCAGTCTTATGAGTAGAATCTTTATCTCCTACCTCGCATCCGACTAACAGCATAAATGGAACTGCTAACGTTACTAGTTTCTTTGCTCTCATTATGTATTCTCCTTGTAGAAAGTATTGTAAGTAATTAACATATCAAACTATAACATACATTACATTATGGTTCACTTCCATTACGCTTTTAAAATGTAAAATAAGAATACACCCCATAAGCCACAAATAAGATTAATAGAATAGAAATGCCGAGTGCCGTATATATAATCCATTTTAAATTTGAATTCATATCATCCTCCTACCTCTCGGTAATTCCAGTATATAACAAAAAAAGCATTGGATACCCAATGCTTTTTACACTTACGCAAATAAAGAAGTATTCGCATATAAAGCTGGTGAACCACCTGAATGTACGAATAAAATATTGTCTTCCTTATTAAATTTACCTTTTCTAATTAAGTCGATTAATCCCGCTACTGCCTTACCTGTATACACTGGATCAAGTAAAATACCTTCTGTTTTCGCAAGTAACTGAACTGCCTCTACCATTTCCGGCGTTGGTAACGCATAGCCTGGTCCTACATATTCATCAAAGCACGTAACAGCGTCGCGCGAGATAAAGTTTGGAATACCAACATGTGCTGAAGTTTCATCTACAAGTTTTGCTACTTTCTCTTCTTGCTCAGCTTTTCCTCTACTTACATTAATCCCGATTACAGGAATATGGCTTTGTGTTCCAGAAAAACCAGTAATTAAACCAGCATGCATACCGCCGCTACCACTTACACAAACAACTGAACTGAAATCAATTCCTTGCTCAAATGATTGCGCCATAATTTCTTGCGCACAAGCAACGTATCCCATTGCGCCCGTAGGGTTTGATCCACCAACTGGAATTACATATGGTGTACTACCTTTTTCACTTACTTCTTTCGCTACTTTATTCATCTCTTCCATCAGGTCTGCTCCGTTCGGTACAACAATGACGTTTTCAGCACCTAATAAGTGATATAAGAAATAGTTTCCGTTAAAGTCTCTCTTCTCTTCTGGCTCAAGCCCTTCCTCTAATACAAGAATACATTTCATTTTTTCTTTTACTGCAGCAGCAAGTGTCAGGCGGCAATGATTTGACTGAATACCACCAGCTGTAATTAACGTATCTGCACCCTTTTCCTGTGCATCTGCAACTAAAAATTCTAACTTTCTCGTCTTATTGCCACCAGCTGTTAAACCAAGTAAATCATCTCGTTTAAAATAAATAGTCGGGCCACCAAGTGCTTCAGAAAAGTTGTTTAACTTTTCAATTGGTGTATATGATTCTGTATATTTTTTTCTCGGGAATTTAGCTAAATTCATTGTAACGCTCCTTTTGTACTTCTTTCACAATATATGTAACGTTACTATTATTACACGTAAAAATGGTGAAGTCATCTTTCTGGGTTAAAAATGTATTAGAATTTCGTTTTGATAAGTAAAACCGTATTAATGATTTTAACTTAATTACGGTACATGAAATTTATATCAACGATTTTTTAAATATATCGTTCATTCCTTACAATATATCAACGATTTTTCAAATATATCTATCGTAACTTGCAATATATCAACGATTTTCTTAATATATCGATCTATCGACAAAAAACGACAGACAGGCAACCCCTTTCTCATCAACAAAAAAAGAGCCTACACATTCAAATGCAGACTCCCTCCAATCACTTATTTACCGAAAAACGAAGTAACTGTGTTAATCCCGGCTCTAAATTCATTTCACCTTTATGGCGTACGTATACGACTTTATCTCCATCAAATTTCGGAGGATTTGCTTTACTATACGTATGCCACTCATTCGTTCCTTCTATAGAATACTCCATATATTCAGTTGCACCGACAATTATATTTTTACGATCATCTGCCGTTACATTTGGTGCCATCTGCGCAATTTTTGAATCACTAATTAATAACTTCTTTATATCCTTATCACGTTTGTAATCGTAAGCTGTCACAATTACATCGTTACCATATGCTTTCACTTGTAACCCTTGTTTAAATGAATAGCCATCTGGAGCAGTTTTCTCTCCTCCATTTGGCCCTGCTGACATCCAGCCTGTTTCAATACCGCCCGTATTTACAACAGTGAAACCTTTTTCATCTCCACCTTTAATTTTCTTTTTACCAGCCCAGTCAGGTAAGTTTAAATCCCAATGCGTATGGCTCGTGAAGAAAACAACTTGCGGATAGTCTTTTAATATATCGTACAATTTATCCACGTTTAAATAATCTTGTAAATATGGTGATTGTCTTGATCCCGATACTGTATCAGGTAAAACGTGATGAGAGAAAATGAAGATTGGCTTATTTTTATCTTTTTGACTGTACTCTTCTAAATTTTGTTTTAACCAACCTAATTGCTCATCACTCATATATACTTCATCCCACATTTTTGAATCGTGGTATTTCATATATTTTTCAGTTCCTAAAAATAGAAGCGGATAACCGTCTAATTCTTTTTTATGATATACCTTTTCTTGTCCACTAAATTTCAGATAGCGGTTAAATAAAGTTTCCTCAGTTACACCATTTGGCCATGTACTTTGAGAGAGTTTCCCATCTGCTGTCCATTTACCAGCATAAAACTCATGATTCCCAACAGTAGACCATACATTTTCTGGATGCTTATTTTTATTTAACACACGCTTTACATCATCATATTGTGACTGTTGTCCAGTCGGCGTTATATCCCCATTCATAATAAGCGCTCTAGAAAGTGGCGTTACTTTATTCATATCTTTTAATACGTGATCAAAATCTCCTAAATCACCTTGAATGTCACTAATAACATTAAAAGTTGTAGCTGATTTTCGAACTTGCTCTTTCCCTTCCGCATGTGCTGAAAATGTCGGTAATAATGCCGCCATAACTGCTAACGAAGCAACTGTCTTTTTCATACAAATTCTCCCCCTAATAATAGAATGTACCAACTGACATGTTCTGCTTCTCTTAGGTGCTTGTCCAATTCATATTATAGGGGGAGATTGTAAAGATTAATGGAATAAAAAATTAAGTGTTTTTTAAGAGATTTTGTCTTTTTTCACACTCCACAATTAGCAATTCGCGCCAATATAGCTTTCTAGTCTTTTACATTACATACATGTAAATTTTGATGTTAAATCTTTTATTTTCATACGTTGTTTTTTATTACTTCTAATTTTCGGGAAAAATCCACTAATTAATAATGTTATAATCCATACCATTATTAGAATAAAATTTATTGTATTACCGGAATTCAAGCTGAAAACCCTCCACAAATAGGCAGCACAAAAAACGAGAATAGCAGTAATAATAAGTAAAAATGTCCTAACTACTAATCCGATGTAGGATTTCTTCTCTTGCTTAAAAATGAAAGTTCTTCCACCTTTGTACAATCTAATTACAAATAGTAGCAAGTATACACCAAGTGCGGCTCCAATAACAATTGATGTAATGAAGTTATTTTTTCTCTGCTCAGCTAGAGCAAAGTAACTTTCAGGTAATTTTCCCGTTTCATATTCAATCCATGCGTGGTAAATATCCTGTCGTAAGTCTATACCACCTTCACTATTCGTAAGAATTACCAATCCATCCTTTGTATTAGGAATGAAACCATAAAAAGAATGCCAGCCTCGATTGTCACCAGAATGATAAAGTAATTTCCATTGATTAGATAGTTTTTTTTCAAATATACCTAAACCATTCTCCCCTAATACTGGCTTTTGCATTTCTTCAACACGTTCACTTTTGATGACACCACTCCCTTTATTATTTGCATCCATGCTTGCAAGTATCAATGTCATCATATCCGTAACATTTGTCTTGAGGCCTGCAGCAGCCTGTTCGGTAAATTGGTAACTAGGGAGCTCCTCTCCAAAATATCCATAGCCTTTCGAAAGGTTAGGGTTTTCAGGATTTTGTAAAAATGAACTAGAGTTCATTCCCAAAGGTTTCATAATTTGTTCTTCCATATAACGATTAAACGGTATTCCAGTAACCTCTTCCATTACAAGTTGTAAAATTGTATATCCTCCACCAGAGTATATTGTTTCTGAACCTGGTTTATTAGTAACCTCCACTGGTTCATTAAGCCATCCTTTTCCAGACAAAGACTCCTCGATAGAATCAAGATGTTTTCCTGGTGCAACCCCAAGGTATCCTTTATGTGCAGACAGCCCTGCTGTATGACTTAATAATCTTCTTATTGTGACTTCATTATTATGAAACTCTGAATTAGATAATTTCCATTTGGTCAGATATTTTTCAACTGGATCATCTAGTGATAAACGCCCTTCATCTACAAGATGCAAGACTCCCCACGCTGTAAGGCTTTTAGATATGGAACCAGCTTGAAATACAGTATCATCACTCAACGCTTTTTTTGTCTTTTTATCTACATAACCGTAGTTTAGTGTATAAGCAATACGCCCCTCATGTACAATCCCTATTGCAACCCCTGGTACCTCATAATTCTCCTGCCATTTTGGTACCTGTTCATCCAGCTTTTTTTTGAAATCCTCTATACCCCTATCAGTCAACTTACTCGATTCTGTCCTCACCACATTTGTAAACAATGCTTCATTCGTAATGAATATACAAATGATGAAACATAAAATACTTTTGCATATTATCGATGCCTTTTGTCTATTCTTCATTTGCTTTGCCCCTTTTTCAGAATATTCTTTCCGTCACTCAGAATATCCCATTCATTTATCTAGTTCTATCGATTTTTATTACTTAACCTTACAAAATTGTAATAAAAATCAAAGTTCTACATACTTAGGGGTTTTAATGTTCTTTATTCAAGGGCAGTGAATGTAATACAAAAAAGACACAGAGATTCCTCCCCATGCCTACTAATTTCCTACCTTTTCACCGCATGCACATAATGCACTGTCTCAAAAGCTTTCAAATAATCGTTTCGTCCTTCAAAATATAATTTATTTATGTCTTCTGGCGATAAATGTTCATAAATGAGTAAGCCCGCCTTCTCTAACAGTGCTTCCATTTCGGCATAAGAAAAACATGATTTCATCGGTTCTCCGCCTACCGCAGCCATTTTTACCATATTTTCAACTCGATTGGACAGTCCCTTTTCCGTAAACAAGTTTTCATCGGGATAATCGAAAACGATAGAACTTCCTGCCGGAACCACCTCAAATAAACATTCTATTAAACTAGAAAGTTCCTCTTTCGTTAAATAGTACGTTACACCTAATAGACTAAAGAACGTCTTTTTATTTTCAAATCCTTCATTCCGTAACTGCTCATAGAAAAATCCTTTCGTGAAATCCATCGAAACAAAATGAAGGTTATTTGGAACTTCAAGTTCTACTTCTTTTATTCTTTCCTTCTTAAACGCCTGCGTAGAAGGATGATCCACTTCAAATATTTCTATTTTATTCTCTAACTCTCGGTTTCTAAAACTGAACGTATCTAAGCCTGCACCGAGTATGACGTATTGTTTCGCTCCTAATGTAATTTCATGTAGTAATACTCTTTCACAATATGCGGCACGTGCTAAAGGTGTTGGTGATAACTGAACTTGTGTAATCCATTTTAATATTTCTTTTGGATTGTCTTGAAACTGCTCTGCAATGTCTGTATTGAAAAAGTGAATCCCTTGAACCATGTTCGTTTCAATATTGTTACGTTCTTTTTGTGAAATGAAATCTTTAGCTACATAATCATTAAAGATTTTAGGACTATCAAATTCACTATGATACGCCCTTCCGAATGCTGATACTAACGACGTTACACTTGCTTCACCTTGTTTCACGCACATACACTCTCCTTCATTTTCACAACAAAAATAGGGTTCCCCTGGCCAGGAGAACCCTATTATACACCTTATTTTTATATTGGTAAATTATAGCATAAATAAGTTTTTTTGTCAAGTTTTCAGCCTACTAACGCTCCAATAATTTGTGTAATCTCTAGCAGGAAGATTTCGATCTACACCGAATATTCCAGTTCATAACAATACAAATGGAGGGCGTCATGAAAAGATTAGTCATCATTACAGTTGGAAAAACACACAGTGGAAAAACTACATTTGCAAGAGCATTAGAAAAAGAGTTACCCCACTCTTTCGTTATGGATCAAGATAATCAAGCTGAATTTATTAACACGCATTACGAAAAATTACAGCCGGCTAAAGGCCCTAATACATTTAAGCACGGTCTTTCAAAATTCATTGTTGATTATGCGAAAGAACATTCAAATTTACACCTTATTATTAGTAACTCCAATCGCAGTAAAAATGGAAGGTTATATTTACTAAACGAATTATTTCCACAGAATGAATATGTACGCATACTCGTTCATTTTGACATTCCAGATGATGTACTTTACGAAAGAGTGGCTCGAAGCACGCGAAGTACCAATATTTTTAGAGGTGGATATTCTAGTTTCAAAGAAGTATTTGATCGACAACAAACTGAATCACTTCACGATGATGTGGTAGATCCTATAGAAAATGAGGCTGATTATTTGTTTGTTATTCGCAATAATAAAGATATAAGCTTTACTATTGAAGAAATTGTTCATCTAGCTAAAGATTTATCCCCTACTCCAAAATAAGAGATTATAAAAATTACATAATCATAGATTATTATGCAAATACTTCCTCTAGACGGCGCAGATGGTATATAATGATGGAAGAATCTACTTCTATATGCTCATTTTTACACAAAACAGTTCATGCATATGAAAGAAAAGAGGTACAAAAATATGAAAACAAAAAAAACAATTGCTGCGTCTACACTAGCTTTAGCAATGATTGCTGGCGCGAACTCTGCTCATGCGGAAGTAAATGATGCTACTCCTCAGCAAAGTACGGGAGATCGATTAGCTGAAATTAAGCAACATAAACAAGAGTTAGATGCAAAATTGCAGCAACACAAAGAAAACGTGGATCAAACATTAAATGAACTTAACAAGGTTAAGGAAAATGTTGATACGAAGGTGAATGAACTACATGAACGTAAACAAGTTGCTGATGAAAAAATTAACGAAGTTAAACAGCATAAACAAGAACTAGATGCAAAACTGCAGCAAGACAAACAAATCGCCGAAGATAAAATCGCTGAAATTAAAGAGCATAAAAAACAAGTAGAAGATAAAGTTGCTGAAGTAAAAGAACATAAGCAAAATATCTATAACAAAGTGGATGAGATTAAAGAACATAAACAAACTGTCGATGAAAAAGTGAATGAAATGAAGCGACATAAAGAGAACATTGATCAAAAGGTTAATGAACTTAAGGAAGTTAAAAAACAAGTAGATGAAAAATTAGCTGAGTTAAAGAAAGCGAAACAAACTGCTGAGGACAAACTCGCTGAACTAAAAGAAAACAAGCCGAATACTGGTAACACGTTAGAGGAACTTAAGAAAATTAAAGGCAATTTAGACAGTCTTTCCGCTAACTTAGAATTAGCTAAACAAGATGTAAAAAATAAACTAGCTGTTTTACAAGAAGCTAGACAAGATTTAATTAATAAAATTAACAAAATTAAACAATCGAAACAAACTGTTTCAGATGATTTATCAAAGAAAAAACAAGACTTAGATATTAAAATCAACGACTTTAAGCATACTGAGAAAAAAATTGACGACAAATTAGCTGAGTTACATACAACGAAGCAAAATGTTGATAACAAGATTAATGAAGTATCACAGTCTAAACAAACGCAAGCAGATAATGGTACTAAAAACAATAACGCTAAAGAACTTCCTAACGCTGGTAGCGAGCAATCAAACAATATGGCTCTAGGAATGCTATCTGTATTAGGCGGTGTTTTATTACTTACTCGTAATAAAATTAAAACGTTATTCTCTAAATAAGTCCATTAAAAAAAGAAAACCGCACATACATGTACGGTTTTCCTTTTTTTATATTAACTGTCCATCTCGAAGCTTCAATATACGATCACATACATCAAGCATTCTTTCATCATGTGTAATCATAATTGCTGCTTTTTGGCTCTCTTTCACTTCGCGTTTCATCATTTCAACAACTTCACGTGCGCGTTTTGAGTCTAAGCTTGCCGTTGGCTCATCCGCTAATATTAAATCTGGGTTGTTCATGAACGCACGAGCGATTGCTACCCTTTGTTTTTCCCCGCCAGATAGTTGATTTGGATAATGATTCTTTCTTTCTCCTAATCCAAATGCCGCTAATAAATGATCTGCACGCTTTTCGGATTCTTGTTTACTTTCTTTTTTTAGCTTTGCAATGTAAAGTAACTGTTCTTTCACATTTAAATATGGAACAAGGTTTGCAAACTGGAAAATGAAGCCGATTTTTTTCAAACGAATGTCTGTCATTTCCTTTTCTGATAACTGTGTAATATTTTGCTCACGAATGTAAATATCCCCTTTTGATGGTGATAATAATGCACCCGCGATTGATAATAACGTACTTTTCCCTGATCCAGAAGGACCGACGATTCCGATAAATTCTCCGGCTTTCACATCAAGCGATATCGGATGAAGGGCTGTTACTTCCGTATTCCCTTCTCCGTACACTTTACTTACTTTGTCTAATTTTAATAATGAAGTCATTACATCCCGCCTCCAATTGCTTCTAATGCATCAACTTTTAATACTTGGTATAACGAAATAAGTGTTCCTAAAATACTAATTACGATAAAGATTGCTGCATATTGCGCAATCATCGGTGTTGTTAATAAGAACGGCATACCTGCTGGTAAAATTTGTTCTAACCCTTGTACAAGAACGATACTGATTACCATCGCAACGACTGATAAGAATAACGCCTGCACGACTAAGCTATTTGCTAAATACGAGTTCTTTGTACCGATTGCTTTTAATACACCTAATTGCTGTGTTTTTTGCAGTGTAATAACGTAGAAGAATACACCGATTAGTAATGCAGCGATAACAAGTAAGAACGCAATGATCATCGTTAATGTTCCTTGTTCTTCTTTAAATCCTGGAATACTTTGTAGCACTTCTTTTTTGTCAATTACGTGTGCATTTTTAATCTCTTTATCTGTGTTAAGTGCAATTGCACTATAATCTTTTTGGTTTGGTTGTGAAATAGCACCCCATACGTCTTCATTTACATAAACGACTGGTGTATGGCTAAACATTTGATCTTTCGTAAATCCGACGATTGTAAATTCTTTCTTTGAAACAGGATCGATAATTGTATCCCCAATATCGATTCCTTTTTCTTTAATTGATTCATCAGCAACCATTTCGTTATTTGCTGTACCTAATTTCTCCCCTTTTACAATGTTCGGTTCTAAAAATGAATCCCGTTCACTTGAGAAAATAGCGATATCAACCTTTTTCGAACTATCTTTCTTTTCATATGTTGAAACTTTCACACGAAACGGAACGGCTTCTTTCTCGCCTACTTGATTTACTACGTTATCTACATCGTCTTTCTTAATTTGTGAACGAAGTAATTTATTTTCCGCATCATCTGCTAAAACGAACTTATTCGCCTCCATATTTTGAATCGATGAAGCATTATCATATGATAGTCCATTTGCTAATCCTGAAATAACAAGAACTAAAAATGATAATAACACCATAATCAGTCCGATTAATCCGTATCTTAATTTTGATTGTTTCAATTCACGCAGAGCTAAAAACATTTCGCTCGCTCCTTCCTCTTTCTTTCTATGCACTAATCATAAAAAAGAAATATGAACGGAATATGAACAGAAGATTACAGAGAGTAAGATTTAATTTTCAGAAAGTATTGAAAATAAATAAAATCCTTGATACAATTCAGTCAAATAATATTGACCGAGTAATTTAATTCAAGGAGTTGATCATGTTGAAGCCCGTATTAACACTAACTACTTATAGCCAACTAAAAGCATTAAGCGATCCATTACGTGCCGAAATGATGATACGTCTATGCGAACGTCCTTATACTGGACAATTACTATCTGAGAAATTCGGCATTTCAAGGGCGAAAATTCATTATCATTTAAAAGAATTAGAAAAGAATGGGCTTATAGAGATCGTTTATACAGAAGAAAAGAATGGGATTGTTCAAAAGTTTTATCAATCTGTCGCTAAAGGCTTCACCCCTGCCGCAGATCTATTACCTCATTTAGAAATATTAAGCGAATCAGGTCGCCAAATCTTTTTACAAATGATAGAAAGAACGAAAAGCCAAATTCTCGCTGCACCAGAAGAAGCTTTTACATTACAAAATGCAAGTGAAGATCCAGCTAAGTGGAATTACGTTTCATCCTGCTGGGAATTTGATGCTACGCCAGAACAATTTCAAGTGTGGGTGAAAAAGTTTTATGAATTAATGGCTGAATTAAACGAAATCACAAAAGGTGCAGATAAAGATCCGAATAGCAAACCTTATTATATTTCTACTACTGCACTTCAAATCGCTGAGAGAACAATGCAGCAATTTATTAAAAAAGAAGAAAAATCGTAATACGATTTTTTTTACCGAGACGGTCAATTTTATTTTACCGAATAAAATTATTATAAAGGAGTAGATAAAGTGGACATATTAAAAAACCGGAATTTCCTCTTATTATTTTTAGGGAGAATTTTTACAAACATAGGAGATAGCTTGTATTATGTAGCAGCAATGTGGCTCGTATACAAATTAAGTGGTAATCCTTTTTATTCTGGATTGGCTGGTTTCCTTACGTTATTACCTTCTGCATTACAATTTCTTACTGGTCCATTCGTCGATAGATGGTCAATAAAAAACACCCTCGTCATCACACAAGTTTTGCAATGCATTCTTATTTTAATCATTCCAATTACACACTACTTCGACCTACTAACAGTCCACCTACTACTCATCATCATGCCCATCGTAGCTTTTATCGAACAATTCGCCTATCCCGCACAATCGAAAGCTTTACCACTTCTACTGCATAAAACACAATTATTAAAAGGAAACTCACTCTTTTCATTTGCATATCAAGGCATTGATTTAATTTGTACGACTCTTTCTGGAATATTAGTAGCACTATTTGGCGCAATTACTTTATATGTAATCGACTCTTTTACATTCGCGATTACTGCCCTTTTGTTCTTTTCACTAAAAATGCCAAAGCAAACAGAAACCAATACATCGCTATCAACTAAACAATATTTCACTGATTTAAAAGAAGGTTTTTCGATCGTCTTTCGTTCATTAATGGGCGTATTCTTAATCGGTTCAGTAGTCGCTAATTTTTCAATCGGTATGACGATGGCGATACTCCCTTCTTTCGCTGATTCTTTAGGAGGTGTGAAATCATATGGGTTCTTCTTAGCTGCTATATCAGCAGGTAGTCTTATCGGTGCATTATTCAGTTCATGGGTTGGCAAACGTAATGTTGGCCGTGTCTCCATTATTAGCTTTGCGACCGGCGCTATCTTTTGGTTTCTCTCTACGATTGTACCGTTTCAATGGCTATCTATTTTCTTATTCGGCCTAGCCTGGATTCCAATTGGTGCGACCAACATATTATTTGCGACAATTAGTCAAATTGTAATTCCAAATCAATATATCGGGCGCATCAATTCAGTCATGCGAAGTATGGGCACAATTGCTATGCCGTTCGGTTCTTTAATTGGTGGATATGCTGCAAATGTATTTAGTAGCCAACTCATTTTCGCGCTCGCTAGCATCGGAATTTTATTTATTTCTCTCGTATGGCTGCTTCATCCGAAATTACGAGCATTGCCAAAAGCTGATGAAATTACTGCGGATACTTTTGGGGTTCGGTTTAAAGTAGAACGTGGGAAAGGTGCGGCTTTATAGCTGCAGTGAGAGGGTACGTGAAATTTATATCGGCGATTTTTCGATTATATCGACTTACCGACAAAAAAAGAGGCCGTTCCGAAAACAGCCTCTTTCATCTATTTAGGAAGCTCAACCCGAACGGTCGTCCCTTCTCCCTTCGTACTATACACTGAAACGTTTCCATGATGCAGTTCAACAATCTTCTGCACGATCGATAACCCTAAACCGCTACCTTCTACATTTCTTGCCCTTGCTGTATCTACCTTATAAAAACGATCAAAAATACGCTCCATTTCTTCTTTTTCCATGCCGATTCCGTTATCGGATATAGAGATTATAACGCTAGACTCTAACTCTTCGACAAAAAACTCAATGGTCCCACCATCGTTTGAAAACTTTATACTATTCGTAAAGATATTACTCCATACTTGATGAAGTAAGTTTTCATCACCTTTTATAGTGATATCCGGCACATCAAATTCAACGGCAATATCTTTCTCGCGCCATTTCCACTCAAGCATAAAAATGACGTCTTTAATTTGCTTCTGCAGATTGAATTCTCTTATTTGTAGAACCTTTTCCTCTTTATCTAATGAAGCGAGCGTAAGTAACTGTTTACATAAACTAGACATTCGCTTGCTTTCACCCTCAATAATTTGTAAGTAATGATTTCTTTCTTCCTCACTCATCTTTTCTGTTTGCAACGTTTTTGAAAAACCTTGTATGGAAGAAAGTGGCGACTGAAATTCATGTGAAACGTTCGAAACGAATTCTTGTCTCATTTCATCTAGTTCTTTAATACTCTTCGTCATCTTTTGGAAGCTTGTAGATAACGTTCCTATTTCATCTTTTCGTTTTACATCTAATTCAATTTCATATTCCCCACTCGCAATTTTTTGCGTAGCCTTCGTAAATTTACGGATTGGGCGAACGATATAACCTGCTGCAATCGCTATAAAGATAATACTTAATAGTACGATAAACCCAAGTAATACCGCTAAGAAAATTCGCATCTCGCCAAATTGGTTCTGAATGTCAGGACGAATAAATAACGCGTACTGTTTATCACCGTGCTTTACCGGTACACCAACACTATTTATTAATTCATTATCGAAAAATCCTGTAATAAAAAGACGCGTTGGATACGTAGAAACACCATTAAACGTTTCTCCTTGCAATACTTTATGAACAGTAGCATCGCTAATAGACGTCTTACGAAACGCATTACCAATACGCTTCCCATTCTTTTGATCATCGACAATATAAATTTCATACCCTAACTTTGCAATAGAATGCAAATACGTCTCTTGATTTTCTTCACTTTGCTTTTCATATAACGATTTAACTTCTTCCGCATACTTTAAAATCTTTTCACTATTATACGGTTTTAACTTCACTTGATAATATACGTTCGTTAATAAAAAGCCGATAATACTACTAAGTAGCATAATGCCGACCGTCATAAATACAAATCTAGAATATAGTGATTTCATCTTATTTCAACTCCAACTTATACCCGAGGCCGCGCACTGTCGTAATTTGAAAATCATCCGTTCGTTTTGAGAAACGATCTCGGAGCCTTTTCACATGAACATCAACTGTTCGTTCATCTCCTTCAAAATCCATTCCCCATACTAATTCAATTAATTCTTCTCTTGAAAATGTTCTTCCAGGATAACTAGCTAATTGTGATAATAACTCAAATTCCTTTAAAGGAAGTAAAATTGTTTGACCGTTACACTTTACTTCTACACCTTTTCGATCAATTGTCGTTCCGTGCAACGTAATAATATCTGCACTCAGCATTTGATAACGGCGTAATAAAGCTTTCATACGGAAAATCACTTCAGCTGGTTCAAATGGTTTTACGATATAATCATCTGTACCAGAAATGAATCCTTTTTCTTTATCCACTAACTGGTCTTTCGCAGTTAATAAAATAACCGGTATATCATGATACTTCCGGATTTCTTCACATAACGTATAGCCATCAACGAACGGCATCATAATGTCTACGATCGCAAGATGAATATTTTCCTTCTCTAAAACGTCTTGTGCTACCTTTCCATCTTCTGCTTCAAAAACTTTAAACCCCTCTTTTTGCAAATGGTAATGCAACAACTCTCTAATATGCTTATCATCATCAGCTAATAAAATATGTATCATCTTCATTAAACCCTCTCTTGTTCATCCTTCTACATCCTTACCTTAAGAAACAATTGAATTTTTTGCAAGAAAAAGAAAAAGAATCTATTTTGAAAAAAGATGATTCAAAATAGATTCTTACGTTTTAGTATTAAGATTATTTTAATAAAAAATAAGTTCTAAGCTTTAGAAATATCAACGAATCCTTCTCCAAATACGTCACGAACATCATGTATAGCGATGAATGCAGCCGGATCTGTAGTTTGAACAATCCTCTTTAGCTTCACTACTTCTTGCTTATTGATAACAACATAAAGAATTTCCTTCGGAGTTTTCGTGTAATAGCCATGACCTGAATACACGGTAACCCCTCTGCCCATTAACGTAGTTACCTTCCCGGCAATTTCATTCGGGTTATCAGAAATAATTGTAATGGCTTTCTTCGGATTTAAACCTTCAATTACAAACTCCATCACTTTCGTTGCTACATATAGCATAATAATTGTTATCATCAGTTTTTCTGCACCAATGATGAAATAAGATGAAAACGCAACGATTAAATCGAAGAACAGTAGACCGTAGCTAATGCTCCATCCTAAATACTTATGCGTCATCCTTGCTAAGATGGTAGTACCTGCAGTTGTTCCGCCAACGCGAATGATAAGACCAATCCCGCATCCAATAAATATTCCTCCGAAAATGGCATTTACGAGCATTTCATCCGAAGCAATCGTCCATCCTTCTGTCAAATGAAGGAATAGCGAGTTCGTAACTACAGCGATAATCGTATAAATTGTTGTTATCTTATTTAAAAATTTATAACCGGCTATTAACAAAATTGCATTTAAAATTAAGTTAACTAAGCCCGGTGACCATTCAAATAAATAATACGTAATAATCGTGATACCTGTTACCCCACCCTCACCAAACTCGTTCGGGATAACAAACAAATTGACACCTAACGCAAAAAGAAATGCACCAATAATAATAAAAATAATGTCTGTCGTTCTTTTTTTCATACAGTACCTCACTTCTTATGTAAATATTTATTCTGCCATAAACTCTCACCATTATATCGTGGAATATTCAAATCGAACAGTGGTTTGTTTTTATTTTAATATAAGATAAAAAATCAACATTATTTATTATGTACTGCAAATAAAGTTTTGATTTCAACCGTAATTTACTCTTAAAAAGAAATGCTAAACATTGACTTGCACAAATTTCAAATAAAAAAGTACCCATCTAATTCTCATACGCAATGAGAATTAGATGGGTACTGCATGATACATTTAGTTTTTACATGTATTGTTTGGAGAAAATTGCAAATAACGACCTATACTCGCCTTATTAAGACCAAATCCATACATCATCATTATTTTCAGCGTTCGTCTTTGCTTCATGAACTTTTTCAATATGATCAACTGTGTTCCAGTTAATAGAAATACCACCCCAGCCCACATACTCCATATCAATTTTCACTTTCTCACCCACATTAAATACTTGTCCCTTTGTTAAGAAAACATCAATAATATCTTTCTTCCCATTTAGCGATGGATACTCAACTACAACATATTTAGTAGCACCGTCTCCCTCATCTTCCATCGTTCCTACTTTTGATACTTCTCCAATTACATAATTAGGTGAGCCATCTTCTTTCATGTGCATACCTAACTTGTTTGTTGTATTTTCAACTGCAGTTGCAACCATATATTCTGTAAAATTACGCATCATAGATCCAGTAGCTTTTACTTCATCTCCTACTTTAACGTTTGAAAGTGAATCAATATACACACTAACAGGTTCCTCATATTGCTGAGATTTTACAACAATTACACCGTTATCTACCTCTACTACTCGTCCTTCTAACGTCGAGAAGTTCGATTCAATAGAAGCGGCACTCGCTTTTGTTAGTTCTAACCCTGGTACATTTGTTCCTGATAATGCTGCGATACCTAAAGCACCTGCTAAAATTATTTTTTTCATACCCATATGTAACATCTCCATTCATGATGATTGTATTTGTTTGATTGGTATCGACCAACCTGTAATCATTATAGTTACAAGTCATAAAAATAACAACCGTTTTCCTCATGCAATGTTGCATACTGTAATTTTCAAATGTAAATTGATTATTCCTATATTCAACACTAAGACTGAATTCTTGAATCCCAGCAGGTAAACGGATTAATGATGAAGAAACTAATTTCATACATCATGTTTTTCAATGATACAGTTTGTATAATCGTAGTCCATTACATTATGTAGCAGCGGAGTTAACATGTTAATAAAACCAAAGAGGTTACAAGCAGGAGATATCCTGGCGACAGTAAGTCCTTCATGAGGAGGCGCAGGTAATTCTGAGATAAGATAACGATATGACAGGGCTCAAATAAATAAAAACACCCCTATAAGATATGACTGTGAATTAGTACTTTTCAAATGATAAAGGGGGATTTACATGTATGGAAGTAACATTTACAGTAAGTAAATGGGATGAAAAACCAATCGATGATACTAAAAAAGATTTCCCTATTAATATTGCACATGTCGAATATGATATTGATGGTGAATTAAAAGGAAAAGCTTTTATTGAATACTTCTTATATTATTTAGACTCAAATATAAATGATGGTCACTTAGCTACTTCTAAAATTTCTGGATTTTTACACTTTGAAGGAATTTATAAGGGGCAACAAGGGACATTTACAGCTATAGAGCAAGAAATATTTGATAAAGAAAATTTAGATTCCCCAGGAACAATTATTAAAGCTACCGGTAACTTAGAAAATCTAAAAGGATCCTATAATTATCAATTTACAGGTCAAACCAGTAAACTAATTTTAGAGTTTGAATGTTAGCAAAATATCCTATAATTTAGTGGAAAGGACACTTCTTGTAATACTAGGAATGTCCTTTTTGTTGACGAGCTTATTCAAGTTAAAAATGAACAGAATATATTACATAACTTCTTATTAACAGTATTCAATGATACATAAAATTTTCGTTATGGGGGGAATTAAAAATCTAAGCCCGAGTGACATGGCCCACCTATTCATTACTTTCTCTACTAACTAAAGAATAATCCCAGAAAAACTCCCCTTCATAACTTCCTTTTCAATTTGATTCCTACATATAAACATCGCAATAATTTTTGTACGATTTTTTTCATCGGGCTCAAATTGTTCAATGGTTACGTCACAATGAATAGTTACTATTAATTGGTGACTTTCGATTAAATGAAAATCGCCTCTTATAGAGCGCAGTTTTACTTATATTCATTCTTATGCAAATTCTGAGGCATATTCTTCGTATGTCTTTAATGTATTAAGCAATCGAACTGATTCAATCATGATTTCGTTCGATGAATCAGTTACACAAATGATAATAAATCGATTATCATCTCCGTCTCCAAACAAGCCTTCTGATTTAAGTTCCATTAACACATTTAACGTTTCTTTCAACAGTGTATTTACTCGTATGTTAAAGTCATCTTCGACGATATCATGATATTTGTTAATAATTTTGTTCACTTCATCAAACATTCCAAAATCGTCCCATTCGCTCCACTCAACAGCTCCGTATCTATAATAATTGTATAAAGGGTCCGACTTATTAACTTTGATTAGTCTTTCTTTATTAGCCACTGGTCCAATGCTATTGACACAATCGTCTGTTAATATGGAGTACCCATATATCGTGTCAACACCGCACCTAGTTATAAGTTCGTTATAATGACAACGAATTGCATTTTTCAACTCAACATAAAAACGTTCTTGCAGTTGCATTTTCATCGTATTTCCTCCGTTTTTTGTAGCGATCTGTCGTTACATATTTCAATCTTAACATCAAAATCAACATGAAACGTTAACTGAGCCAAAATAAGAAAAACCGAAACTATAATCATTTCGGTTTTTCAAAACTGTAGAAGTCTATATTTACTTTAAAGAATGTACAAACAACCCGCTGCGCAGTTTCGGTTCAAACCACGTTGACTTTGGCGGCATAATTTCTCCAGCGTCTGCGATTGCTAATAACGATTCCATTGATGTCGGATATAGTGAGAACGCTGCTTTATATTCACCGCTATTTACAAGGCGTTCTAGTTCTTCTAACCCGCGGATTCCTCCGACAAAATCAACGCGTGAATCAGATCGCGGATCGTGTATTTCAAGTACTTGGCTTAATAAATGATCTTGCAGGATAGATACATCTAAACCTCTAACAAGATCATTCGCATCAAATGTTTCTTCTTTCACAGTAAGCTTATACCACTTCTCATTTACATACATACCAAATGTTTTTGGCTCATTTGGTTTATACGGAGAAACAGCCGCTTCTTCTACATAAAAGTATTGCGTGATTTGTTTTAAAAACTGTTCTTCTGATAAACCGTTTAAGTCTTTTACAACTCGGTTATAGTCCCAAATAGATAACTCATCGTGAGGGAATAAAACAGATAAGAAGAAATTAAACTCTTCTTCTCCTGTGTAATTCGGATATTGTTCTCTTCGCATGAGCCCTACTTTTGCAGCTGATGCGGAGCGGTGATGCCCATCTGCAATATAAAGATTAGGAATATCTTCAAATACGTTTACTAAACTTGCAATTACTTCTTCATCAGCTATTTTCCAGGCAACATGCTTAACGCCGTCTTCTGCTGTAAATGTATAGATTGGCGCATGTTCTTCTTTCCAGCTGGCAACAAAACGCTTTATCTCTTCTTTTGTACGATACGTTAAAAAGATAGGACCTGTATTTGCGTCACACACATCTACGTGGCGAATGCGATCAAGTTCTTTTTCATGACGCGTTCTTTCATGTTTTTTAATTGTATCATCTTCATACTCATCAATAGATGTACAAACGACAAGACCTGACTGCGTTCTTCCTTGCATCGTCAGTTCATAAATATATAGTGCTGGCTCTTCGTCTTGAATAAACACTTCTTCTCGTATAAATCGATTTAAATTTTCACCCGCTTTTTCATATACGCGATCATCGTACGGTGAAAGTGCCGGGTCTAAATCAATTTCTGCTTTATCAACGTGTAAGAAAGAATACGGATTCCCTTTTACAACCTCTCTTGCTTCTTCACTATTTAATACGTCATACGGTAAAGCAGCGACTTCCACTGCTTTTTCTTCTACTGGACGAATGGCCCGAAACGGTCGGATTTTTGCCAAATTCCTCTCTCCTTTACACAATCATTCGAACGGCTACAACACCTGTAATTTTGCTTATATTTTCCACAATGTTCTCTTTTATTATATCATCAATTCCGTTATCGATATCAATCATTGTGTATGCCCAAGAATGTTTACTACGATTAATCATATCAGCAATATTAATATGATGTTCTGCTAAACATCCTGTAATTTGTCCTACCATGTTCGGAACGTTTTGATGCATAATCGTAATTCGTTTTTTTCCGATATACGGTAATTCTACGTTTGGATAGTTTACTGAATTACGAATATTTCCTGTCTCTAAATATTCACGTAATTGGCGCGCTGCCATTACTGCACAATTTTCTTCTGATTCAGACGTAGATGCACCGAGGTGAGGCGTCGCTGTTACGTTTTTCATTTTAATCACATTTTCATTCGGGAAGTCAGTTACGTAATGCGCAATAACATCTTCTTCTAACGCTTTTTGAAGAACTTTTTCATCTACAAGTTCTCCTCTTGAGAAATTGAATAAACGCATTCCTTTTTTCATCTTCTCTATAGCGTGTTCACCAATAAGCCCCTTCGTTTGATTGGTAAGAGGAATATGCAGTGTAATATAATCACACGTTGCAAAAATTTCATCAAGGCTAAATGCTCTTTGCACATGTGTAGAAAGGCGCCAAGCTGTTTCAACTGAAATGTAAGGATCATATCCGACGACGTCCATCCCTAAAGCTAACGCATCGTTCGCAACTAAAGCACCAATTGCGCCAAGTCCGATAACCCCTAGACGTTTCCCTGCAATCTCTGATCCAACGAATTGTTTTTTCCCTGATTCAACAAGCTGTGGTACTTCTTCACCCTCTAAATTTTTCGTCCAGCTTACTCCGTTAATAATATTACGTGAAGACATAATAAGGCTGGCGATAATAAGTTCCTTCACTGCATTTGCATTCGCTCCTGGTGTATTAAATACTACAATCCCTTTTTCTGTACAGCGCTCGACAGGAATATTATTTACACCAGCACCAGCTCTTGCAATCGCCTTTAAGTCTTTTGAAAAATCTTCTTGATGTAAAGAATAGCTGCGAAGTAAAATACCATCTGGGTGATCCATTCTCTCCCCTACTTCATAACGCTCTCCGCTAAGAACTTGTAAACCTTTTTCCGCAATTTGATTTAACGTTTGAACACGAAACATATCCCCATCTCCCTATCTATTCTCAAGCTCAAATTCCTTCATATAATCTACTAATTGCTGTACACCGTGTACTGGCATCGCATTGTAAATACTTGCACGCATACCACCGACTGAGCGATGTCCTTTTAACGTAACAAGGCCGCGTTCTTTCGTTTTTTGTAAAAACTCATTGTTCAGCTCTTCTGACGGTGTTGTAAACGGAATATTCATAAGTGATCGATACGCAGGGTCAACTGGTGAAGTAAACAATTTAGATTCATCTAAAAAATGATAAATAAGTGAAGATTTCATTCTATTCTGTTCTTCAATCGCAGATACTCCGCCTTGCTCTTTCAACCACTCTAGTACAAGTTTTGTTACGTAAATACTAAAGGATGGCGGTGTATTATATAAGGAGTTATTTTTACTGTAAGTTTCATAATTTAACATTGTCGGACAAGAGCGATCTGCTCCTCCAATTAAATCTCTTTTTATAATTGCAATCGTTAAGCCCGCTGGCCCTAAATTCTTTTGCGCTCCCGCATATATAAGGCCAAACTTCGTAACATCATATTGTTCTGATAAAATATTTGAGGACATATCCGCAACGAGCGGTACTTTATCTAAATGTGGAACTTCTACATATTTCGTCCCCTCAATTGTATTATTCGTTGTAATATGTACATAATCTAGTTTTTCATCGCTCAGTAAACCATCCAATTTAGGAATTGTAGTAAACTTCGCTTGTTCAGACGAAGCAATCACTTGTACTTCCCCTACTTTTTCAGCTTCTTGCATCGCCTTTTTTGACCATGAGCCAGTCAATACGTACCCTGCTTTTTTATACGTATTCATTACATTTAACGGTATCATAGAGAATTGTAATGACGCACCGCCTTGTAAAAACAATACATCATATTCATTAGGAATGTTCATTAATTCACGAAGTAGGTTACTCGCTTCATCTATAATACTTTGAAAATATGAAGATCGATGACTCATTTCCATAATAGACATGCCTGTCCCGTTATAATTTACAAGCTCCTTTTGCACTTTTTCTAAAACTGGCAAAGGGAGTATTGATGGTCCTGCTGAAAAATTATACACTCTCTCCATCACCATGATAACCCCCCTATTTCTCATTTTTATTAATTTTTAAACTTTCTGAATTATAACCTAAAATATAATATACGGTCAATTTGTTTTCCACTATTATGGCGTAAGACGCAATGGAATCGCTTGCAAGTGCAAACCTTTTTTTATAAACATACAAAAAAGTGTTAAGTACATAATCGTACTTAACACTCTAGTAATGAAAGAATAATAGCTAATTGTCCGTAAAGAACCGATCAAAAATTTGATAAATTGCAGAAAGACCAATGAGCCAATAAATAGTGTCCACAAGCGCCGGCATAGAACCAAACCATTTCTCAACTACATTGTAATCTAACGCTACAAACAACCAATTCAAACCGCCAAGAATCACCAAAATTACTGTAAGGTAAGACAAAAATTTCATTATGATTGCCCCCTAGGTGATAAGATGGTGAAAGGCCTTTCACTAGAAATATATGTAGTAAACTTTAAAACTTACCTATTTTATAAAATTTATTTTCGGTACCACCCGCTAATAACTGCCTCTGCTTCTTTACTATGTATTTGATACGCATGCGTACTATCATTAGATCCAATAAACCAAATTGAAAAACCTTTAAAATATGGTTTTGGTTCTAATACGTCACGGTAAGCGCGCCATCCGTTTAATTGTACGTCTTTTGAAAACACATTAGAAACATCTGGATTCCACGGATTTTGCAGTCCAAGTTCACGCGCTGGAACATTAAATCCACCAAAATAAACAGGCTTTCCTGTTGCTTTATGTAATTGTTCTAGTTGCTGAACAACATTTTGCCCACGATTATATACTGTCGTCGCAAATAAACTTTGCTTCACTTCTTCGTATGATGGATTTCTTTTTCCTGAAACTTCAAACCAACTGTCTATGCTAACAATATCCACCTTTTTTAAATACGGGCGATTGATTTTCTCTTTAAACTTCGCTTCATAAGAAGGGTCCCAGCTTGCTGTTAACCACCAGTTCATTTGATACAAAACATTTCCTTTATACTGATTACGAACAAAATCAATTGTATCGCTCCAGTATCCTTCTGCATACTCCATATTCACGAAATTAGAAGCAATCTTTAGTCCATACACATTGTATTTACTTGTAATGGAATTAAAAATATCTTGCAGAATAACCGTCTTCCAATTCCAGAAGAAATCATTAATGTTACTTGGGTTCCATTCTGTCTCTCCAACATTCCCCTGCTGAATATACGGGAACGGTTCCACTATAACTTGAATATTACGCTTTAATAATTCTTGAATTAAAATAATAGCTTGTTGCTTTTGCGCTTGATTAATTACCATGTTAGTAGAAGTCACATTTGGGATATCTACTTGAATCGGTACATTTACTGTATTTAAATTTAAGCGCTCCACATCCGCTAATACTTTCGCTACATTTCCAACTTCCCATACTGTTACGTTTCCTGATTTGATTTTTCCAGATTGAACAGTATTTACATCTGCCTGTACATTTCCTTGAAAACAAAAAGAAAACAACATAATAAACACTCCTAAAAAACTTATTAAACTCTTATTTTTCTTCACAACTTTCCCCCTATAATTTTTGGCTTTCTTGATTATTTTATACAACGTTTCATATATATTCCACAAAAAATCCAATAAATTTTTATTGATAAAAATGCTATTCATCCTTTATTCACATCTTACTCATACTAAGCTCCTAAAAATAGTAAGATAAATAAAAAAGGAACGGATTTCCGCTCCTTTTTTATCTTTTTACAATTATCAATCCATTTCCCTTTTAGGCTCTACCAACATGATATGAGATTCCTTTTCAGTGAAAGGTTTATGCTCAACGCCTCTCGGGACAATAAACATCTCGCCTTTAGAAATTTTCACCTGTCCATCACGAAAATCGATGAACATCTCCCCTTCAAGCACAATAAATAGCTTATCCGTATTAGGGTGCTCATGCCATATAAAATCTCCATTAGCTTTAAAAAGCTGAATTTGATCGTCATTCATTTCACCAATCACTTGTGGATACCAATAATCGTTAATTTTAGATAACTCGTCATTTAGTTTAATAGGTTGGTAATGGATAATAATCCCTCCTCACTTTCAAATTCCACTATATTACAGTAATATAAGTAAAAAAGTCGTTATTACGCTTAAAAAGAAAATGCTCCGGCCAGAACTTTTCATTCAGATAGTACAAAGGAGTGATTTCAATGAAAGTACTTTCAATCCAATGTTTCCTTTAACTCTCCATAAGTATAGAACAGTGATTTTCAAATAAGAATGGATCCCTGTTGACATTAGTATGGATTATTGATGAACTTCTCGCGATATTTAGTAGGCGAAATGCCAACTCGCTTCTTGAAAACTCTACTAAAATAAAAAGGGTCTGCGATTCCAACAGCCTGCGCAATTTGTTGTACAGGCACATCACTTGTACATAACATTTTTTGAGCCATCTTTATACGATAGTTCAATAAATATTCTGTTGCCCCCATACCTGCATGCTTTCTAAACACGTAAGAAAGACGATTTCGATTAACATTATTTTGTTCTGTAAGCGTATGAATTGTAATATCCTTATAATAGTATTTACGAACGTAACTAGATATTCGTTCGAATAAAGTATGCGACTCATAATTGCTTTCTCTATTGAAAACACTTAATAAAGCTTCATTCAACGCTTCGCGAAACAGCATTTCGGTCTGAAACATCGAAATGCCTCCACGCTGATTATATACATCCCAAAGACGCATAAGTAATTCGACAAGACGAGGAGATTGTCCTGTTAATAATTCAAAATGCTGATGAGTAAAGCCAGAGTCTTCTCGTTCTGAATTGCTTATCTGATATAAAACAAGAATATATTCCCAGTTCATTTCACCAAGCATTTTATGGGCTAATGTCATTTTTGCACCCCCATGTATAACTTTTCCTGGGGAAAGAGTATACGGCGTACCATTAAATTGAAATTGCGTCTTCCCTGTAATTGGAAATACAAATCCTGGGAAAGAATCTGTAGACTCAGCAAAAGGCACACCTGGATTTTTAGCATAACGATATACTCCTTCTACTCGGAAAGGAGTATTGGCAAGATACTCTGCTAACTCATTCACGTCCAACTTCACAATACACGCCTCATTTCAATAATAGTTTTCTTGTAATTCGCGAGATTAATTGGTGTACATTCTGGGAAACGCTAAACTAAAAATAGTACATACAACTTAACAAGATCTGGTTATTAACCTATAAATATATTATTTTTCATTTATTGACCAAAGTATCCTCCCTATATTATTGATAATGATTTTCATTGTAGTTTGATAAAAAAACATTTGTCAAGTTGGCTGGCCTAGAAAAATGATGAAACAAGGGGAATAGAGGAACAGTTCTGTTGCAAATAATACCTAGTCTTTGTTAACTAATTCCCCTCAAAACTGGAATGATCATGTTAATAGTTGTAATGACTTTATTAGTTACAGCACTTGCAGCATGTGGAAATAATCGTAATCCTGAAGAAGTTGCTACAGCGTATTTCGAAGATGGAAACAGCCTACTATCAAATTAAATGATAGTAGGCTGGCTGTTAAAATTATTTAAGAACTGGGTTATGTTCTAAATGATAAGCTTTCATTATCAAAAAGAGTATTACTAGTTCCCTCCACAAACAAAAACACCCTATCACTTCGGTTCTAAATTTAGCACCTTCCCCTCTATCCCCTCCGTATTCAATGTAGTCGTATGATACGTGCCATTTACCCAATCATCTATTTGATCATGATACCAATCGCTTCTAAAATGTCCCGACTGTCCTGGCCCTACGATATGATAACCGTTTGACATATCTTTCGTATCAATAATGAATCTCCAAGACGCCCCGTGATTTACAATGCCGTTTTCGCCGTAACTCGCTGCTTGCACGGTAACTTGGCTCCCACCAATCGGAACTGGTTTCTCACGATTAAAAGCGAGTAATGCTAACATACTCGATGATTTCGAAATTGGATGTGTAAAAGCGAGTTGATGGTAATCGCCCCACTTCCACTCTCCAACATCGGGTCCATATTCCTTCTGCAATTTCTTCATTACATTCTCGTACGATGTATGCACAACTGTTGTGAAACCTCCGTACTTCGTAAACCAAACGCTATTTTCTCCCGCTACTTCTTTTCGAATCAATTCATCAACAACTTGTGACTTCCCTTCAAATAACTCCATTACATCTTTCGGTATTTCTTTTGAAAATAACGTATTTGAAATCTCTTTCATTAACAAATGGAATATTAATGGTGCCGCTTCATCTTTACTATCGTAAAAATTCCACTTTGTTAATTGGTTTACGCCTTCTTCCTCTACCTCATTTAAAGATGCTTTATTTAACTCTTTTAAAAATATAGGAGTAAACTCTTTCCCGTATAAATTCTTTTGATCCATCTGTAACTCTTCTAAATCTTTCACCGTATACTTTTCCTTCTCGTGCAAAAATTCTTGAATACGCATTTGCCTATATGGCTGCGCCCACGTATTGCTAATATGATACGGATAATCATCATCAACAATTTTATTATTCGCAGTTGAAATAAACCCTTGTTTTGGATTGATTACTTTTGGAAGTTGATCAAACAGGATATACCCTTCCCATTCATATTCATCTGTCCATCCTGGAACAGGTAAGCTACCATCTCCTTTTTTACGCACTGGTATATTTCCATTCGCTTTATAAGCAATTGTGCCATCGTTTGATGCAAACAAAAAGTTTTGGGTTGGTGTATGAAAATCTTGAAGAGCGGTTTCAAACTCATTCCAGTCTTTTGCTTTATTCATATTTAATACAGCTTTTAACTCAGCTGACGGTTCTAAAGCTGTCCACTTTAAAGAGAATACGGTTTTGTTTTTTTCCTTTCCCTTATCCGCAAACTCTGAAATTACTGGCCCATGTCTCGTAATCGTAACGTTATAAGGAATTGTCTTCCTGCCTTTTACTTTAATCGACTCGTCTACAACGGTAGCTTTCTCCCATTTATCGTTATACAGAAATTCATTTTCATTATTAGGATTTCTCTTCTCAATATATAAATCTTGCACATCAGGCCCCGTATTCGTAACGCCCCACGCTATTTTGTCATTGTGTCCTAATATAACACCTGGTACTCCGGCAAAAATAACGCCACTCACATTCAAACCTTTCATTTCAAGTCGCGTTTGATACCAAATAGAAGGCGTCGCAAGAGATAAATGAGGATCATCTGCTAAAATTGGCTTACCTGACGCACTCTTCTCACCGCTCACAACCCAGTTATTACTACCGTTAAACTCCGGCGGAATTATCGTTTTTGAAAAACTTTGTGCTACGTCCACATTTGTATTTTTCAGTTCAGTTAGCAATCTAGGGGCATCTTTCGGATATGCAGGAAATAGCTCATTCGCTTGCTCTTTGGGAAGATTTTTCAGGGCCCAATATCGAAATGCCTGTCCGTGCCAATGTCCTCCTAAGTCAAACGCCATATACTTCCCGATCGTTAAAGTATCAACAATTGACCACTCAGCAGGTTCATAACCTAATATAGTAAACTCAACTGGTAATTTCTTTTCCTCTTTCGCCTCACGTATAAAAGCGTTCACCCCATCAGCAAATGACTGCAGGGCATATTTCGCTTCTCCATCATATTGACTAACTGAAGCTTCGGCCGCTCGCCGTAAACCGAGTGTTCGAAACAATTTATCTCGATCAACAGCTGCTTCCCCAACAACTTCACTTAACATACCAGACGCTTGTCTTCTACTTAAATCCATTTGAAACAAACGATCTTGCGCTTGCACATATCCTTGTGAAAAATATAAATCATGTGCATTTTCCGATTTAATATGCGGTACACCTTTACTATCACGCTTCACCGTAACAGCCTGTTGTAAATCCTCTAGCTTTATCGTTCCATCTATCTTTGGCATAGATTTCAGCGTATATATGTTCAAAAAAATCACAGCGGAAATAACTAACAAAGGAACGATACTACTAGCCCAAATAAAAATTCTTTTTCCCTTTTTTCGTTTCTTCTTTATAACGACTTCCATATAACCACCCCTTTCTCACACTATTCGCTTCTATAGTAAAAGAACCTTTTAGACTAGAAAAAATCCTTATCCAAACTATGGATCATACAAACCAAATACTTCTCTCCTATGCATTCCTTCACTAAAATCTACTCGTCCTTTCTTACACCAATTCCTCAAAATCCCCTTCACATAAGCTAACGTTTTCTTATTATTTTCAAACGCAATTTTAAGTGCCTCTAACACTTTCTCTCCAGAAAGTCTTTGTATCCAATTCTTCAATTCCTTCACAATATATGGGGATAAACTACTAATATTTTGTTCATAAAACTTATAAACTTCACTATTTGGAACGTCCTCTTCTATGGTTTCCACCTCTATCTCTTCCGCTTCTTCTTTCTCTTCAATAACTACTTGTGAACTACTATTATCCTCTTCTTTTGGCATACCAAAATGCTGCAATAATAATGGAATCTTGTATTCTTCTTCAAGGCATTTACGTAAAAATATATGTATGAACTCATTACTTTTTATAGTCTTTAACTCACGTAATACGCACTTCTCCACATTCGTATTTGAAATAGGGTTATAGTGTAACCAGTTTATTATGAATACCTCTTTCGTTTCCGTATCATATAGAATCTTTCCATACTCAACAAACCTGTTTAGCAACTTCTCAACAGTCTCCATACTATACCCTGTTTCAAGCTCTGCCACACGCTTCGGTAATATGTAAATACCACATTGCTTCGTTTTCGTACCAGTTAACAAATATATGTAAAAATAACGCTCCTCTGGCGTTAAATCTAATATGAATTCATCTTGCCAAAAGTTCACCTGCACATTACGGTATACCGCCATATGTTTCCCTCCACTCTTTGCTAGTAAATAGGAAAATTTTAATCCTTCATTATAAAGATAGGCATGCGGGAATGGTTTTGGCATTCGAATTACAATTTTTTTACTACTACAACGCCGGTTTCATTTTTTCGCGCTTGTTTTGTTCTTGTTCTTGTTTTTTCTTAGTGATTTATTACTTGGTAGGGGCTTATAAGGGGCTTGGAAGGGCATTCTACATTACAATCTATGAAATACAATTTGTTCTTCCTACTAAATAGGAGCTATCCAAATTATTATTTTGGATAGCTCCTTTCAAATTCTTCTTATTTTTACTTCTACCAATGTCAGCTTCTACATACCATTTATTCTGCTATTTGCGGGCAGTAAAACTCTCATTTCAAAATTCGGTGAATAAACTGCTCGATTGCAATGCGAGTGGCCCTCACTGATTAAAGTTTCATTTTATTTTTGCATTGAATCTAACATCTTCACAATAAAGGCAGCTGCCTGACCACGAGTTGCTGTACCTCGGGGATCAAACTCATTATTTCCAATACCATTAACTACCTTTAGACTGTATAATCGTTGAACCGATTCTTTGTATGTTATTAAATGCTTATCTGTAAATGGTAATGCTACTAACTCTCCTGTAATTCCTTTATATCGTAATGCTTTGTCAATCATAATAGATACTTCTTCACGAGTAATTGGTGAGTTAGGATCAAAAATCCCTTCACCACGACCATTAATAATTCCTGCACTTGCACAACGTTTAATACCGTCATGAAGTGATGGATGTGCCTCATTAATATCTACAAATGACTTATTTCCCTCTGGTAGTTTAAGAGCATTCGAGATTAATTTCGCAAACTCCGCTCTCGTTACATTTCGATATGGCGCAAATACACCATTACCTTCGCCTTGCATAATACCTAGACTGTTTAATTTACGAATATGCCCTTCAAACCAGCCACCTGTAATATCATCTTTTGGTTTTTGTACTTCTTCCTTAGGCTTTTGTACTTCTTCCTTTGGTACATTGTAGTTAATTTTAATCCAACTTGGGTCATAGAAAATCCATTCTCCATTACCTACTTTATACCAACCATTTTTAACGGCTAATACTTTGTAACGATCTCCGTTTGAAGCTTTACGTACAACACGATGTTCAATACCCGCATCACTACGTACATTGATGCCACTACCATTTACCACTAGTTCCATGCTAGGTTCAGCTGGATTATTTTCATTTGGATTAAATGAGTCATTTTTATCTTGTAAAGGCGTATCAATCTGCGCATTTATATTTGCATACCACTGAATTCCTTGTACGAAACCAGCCCAATTACCACGTGAAATTAAAATGTCAGGACATTTTTTCCCGCTCCATTGTTGATGCTTGTAAATATGATCTGCACCAATTCCTTCTTTGTTCATTAAATAACCTGCAAGTCGTTTTGCATTTTCTAACGCTTTATTGTAATCACCGTCTTGGTTAACCGCAATCTCGATACCGATAGACTCCCTGTTTCCTGAACCATCTCCATCTCCTGCATGCCAACCATTTTCGTTTGTTGGTAAGTGTTGATAAATTTGTTTATCATCTACAGTAAAATGCCATGAAGCTGTTCGGAAAGTGCCTTCAGTTGCTTGCTTGTATAAATATTTCGCATGATTTTCAGCATTAGCACCAGCGGCTGTATTTGCGGTCTCATGAATTGTAATGTAACGTGCTTTCATCGGATTTGCAGGACGAATATCAGGATTTCCTGCTGGAACAATCCACTCCACAAATGGAACTCCTGCAAGTGTTCCATATTTCTTCGTACTCTGTGCACTATATTGAATACCTCTTGGCTTTGCAACAGGTTTCATTTGACGATCAGATCCATCATTTCGACCATCTACAGATTCAAATGCCTTTTCAATGTTTGAAATAGCTTCCTTTTCTGCTACTTGCCCCTTCTTAGCATCTTGCATTTTGTTTAATTCTTCTGTTTCATCATGTTTATGCTTATATTCTTCTAAAAGAATTTTTTCATTTTCAGATACTTCTGCTTCGTTAACTTGTACATGATCAGGAACTTCCAACTTGAAATTAGAATAATTTAATCCGCTCGTTCCATTTTCTCCCTGGGCAATATTAAGTTGATCAGTTTGAGATTTGTTCAACTCTTTTGCTGATGCTGATAAAGGTACGCTCCCTAAAATCACTAGACTTGTTGATAGTGCGATTACTTGTTGTTTGATTGTCTTATTCATTATTATAATAGATAGATACATACACATTCCCGCCGTGTATGTATCTCAACCTCCCTTTATTCTCACATTAATTTGTTAAAATATGAATCTACTATGTACTTCTAATATGACTTCTTTTTATTTACATATTTAAATAATTATATTTTATAACCATTAAGAAAATATTTATATGTCATCCCTACAGATGAATTTCATCTAACATACTTTTTACAAAATCCGTCAACAAACATTATTTTACAACTAATTACAACTACCGTCAAAATAATCAATTTAAACTTAGGCAAATAACTGACATACAATTTCATAATAAGAGATCCTATACTATCGAAATACATTTATTACAAATTCCCTTTAACGTTTTCAACAATTTCGTTTATCGTATTTCGATCAAACTTATCACTAATTTCGTATGGCTCACGATCTCCTACGAATTGCACGCCTACGATATCATTGCGATCCTTACCGTATTGCACTTCAATAATAAATCCACGCTCTATTTGTTTCCAAATGAGGCCTGCTTCATCTTTATTATCTAAAATAATGCAGTCTTCAATATTTTCGTCAATCCCAATTAACTTATTATCATCCATATATCCAATCTCGTATTGTTGCCGTTCTTTCGCTTTGCTACTTACTAATATACCTTTGCTACCATATGAATAATCCATATAGTCCTTTTTCTCCGTTTGTACCGCTTTCGGCTTTTGTGCTTCAGTTTTTTCAGTAGCCCCACAACCTGTAATAAGACTGATTGGCATAACCACTATTAATACTAACCTAGTGAATTTCTTTATCATTTGTAACCAACCTCATATATTTAATGTAAAACTCCATTTATTACTCTATTAAAGAATAACATGATACTAAGTAAACAGAACGAAAGATAACATATTATTTACATACTCGCACTTTAATGAAGGACCAGGCCATTTAAACCTAGTCCTACATAACTTTAACTTTGCTTCACATACTTAATTGTATGAAATGACGTCTCATTAAATAATTGCAAGTTTTCCCCATCATAATCTTGAACTTTATATGCTATTTTCTTTTTTTGAATTGTATCTTCTACACCGTCTACTAAACGTTTATTGAGATGTAAATAGATTGTAAAAGCTTCCTTATCATATTCCCAAGTGCCTTCAATATAATTCTTTTTATTTGGATACTCACCTTTACCATACGTTTCAAATGTCTTATCACCTTTTAAAATAAGTGACATAATGAAACCGTCTGTTCCTTTGAATCCCCAATTACCAATTAATTCCGTACCATCCTTCACATTCTTCATAACGTTATCCGTATTAATTCCAGCTTTCTTATCTAACTCTTTCAAATCTTTCACAGATACTGTACCGTCACCGATTTTAATATCCCCTTCAAGGTCTTTGAATGCCTTAAGCCAGTAAATATCTCCTTCTTTCACTAACTTTTCGGATTTCTCCATTAACTCTTTATCAGTCTTATCGCCTTTTTCTCTTTTTTTCTTTTCGGGTGAATACTTCATTGATTAAAGAAAAAGACTCTCTAAAATAACTAATTGCTTTTTCAAAATCCTTTTGTTGATTTACATACTCTGCAGGGGGATCTATCGACTCGAATTTATCTAACGTTTTATTTAATTCTTTCACACTATCTACTATATCTGATTTCTTTTTCTTACCATCAAAAACCTCTCTTGTAATATTGTTATGCTCCGCAAACAACTTATCAAACTCTATCCCTAATTTATACACTTTATTAGGATAGTCTTCCTTTGAAACTTTTTCTTTCTTACTATTAGACTTCGATTCTTTTACTTTAGACTCTTCTGTTTTCTCCTGTTTAGAAGTGTTCGTTTTCTCAGAAACTCCACAACCAAATAACAACATGACCGGAACTGCTACCCCTAGTAGTTTCTTTGTATTCATGACTGATTTCTCCTTTTACTTGAATAGATTACTCTTGCTATACCCATCCTCTTTTTTTATCTTGTAATTAAAGTTACAATCGCAATAACTCCTAGAATCGGTCCCCAATATTCCATTTTTATAAAAAATAATGAGTGCTTTTTGTTAAACATAACTTTTTCACCAGTTTCGGTATCTATATAAACTTTCCCATCTGGCTTATTAATATATTTACCTAAATACCAAGACATAACCCCTGATATAATAAACATTACCGCCATTGGCCAACTATGATCTTGAAAATATGTAGCGTCCCCCGTTATAGATCCAAAGATAGCCTTACCCAAAAGAGTATTAATAATTACAATAATTGCGACTAAAAAACCCCAACCAGACCAAATAATCATTTATTTCTCCTCCTAAAGCGTACAACTTTGTACTTTATGTTAATTTGAACTGCAAACGAAAATGTTTAAAAAACCGAATATTCAGACGTTAATAATTATATTTAGCTTACATTCGATTCTAACTTTAATGTTCTAAATGCAAATGAACCAGATATAATTTGTAAAATTGTCGGAATAAGTAAAAAGAATAATGACATAAACAACATAACTATAGGAATCACAATCATACAAACTCCATAAACTTTATTATTAACCTTGTTTACTAAACACGATAAAATGAACAACCCTATTTGAACCGTTAAAATAATAGAGTAATAAGCTAAAAGTTCGTAATCAACCCCTTCCATAATATTAAACGCTACAACTATTAATATTATGGAAATAATAATTCCCAAAATGCCACCAATTAAACCTAATACAAATTCAGGCGTTCTTTTCAATTCAATCCCCCTTTTATGAACCACTAACTGCTTGTATATTTTTCCCATTCACCATCATACCAAATATTCATTGGAAAAACTATACATACTTTTCATTCTTCCTTACCTTACAGTGACCTTCTTACCATTATAGATAGCTTGTAGCAGTCACAAAATCAAAACCTTCAAAATTACTAACCGAATTGTCATACTGAAAATTATAAATTAATATGATAGAATTGTAGGATTTCTTTAATTTAACTTCTTCGTTAATTCGAGAAAGTATTTTGTCATCATATGAACATCCCGTTAATAACATAGAAATGTCATCACTTGCTTCTTCTAACACTTCCTTTTCAATAAAATCCTCATCTACATCAATCATATCTATATTAAAATCAACAAAAAAACTCGCTGGTATAGCATCTCCTTCTTCATCATATGTAACATCGATATATGCATCTAACTGATCTTGCGTTTTCATATTACCTATCCATATTGAAACCATTCCATGTACTTCCATTGTAGTTCTCCTTTATTTTTTATCTTGCAGAACCAATTTTATAACTTACCGACTACTTTAAAATACATAATTTTTATAAAAAACATTTCTTCTTTCCATTTAGTTAAATGGGGTTATTCGGAAATTCATTATCATACTTATTAATTAACGCTTTATCATTTTCATTAATTGGTACTTCACCTAAGTATTTATGTTTCCAAATAATCATTTGATCACTAAAACTATATTCTGTTTCGAGCCAATTGGTATAATCGAAATGCATGTTAAATTCCCCACTATGTTCCAGAGACATTGTAAAAGAGTACCAAAGCTCTTGCTGATTATCTTTAAAAACATCTCTTAATTCCTTACTCAATTCATATAAAGAATCTTCTTTCCTTTCAAACTCCTCTTCATTAACTTCGTATTTAAAAGGAATTTCTACACTATACTTATAATTTTGTTTATTTCTGAAGTTGTTATAGAAAAAGTAAGTTCCCCCTCCAGCTTCTGATATTTGTGCATAAAAATAAAATTTCTCCCATTCTTCTGGAATCATGGCATGAACCGTTTCCGCTATCTCTCTATATAATCGATTCAATTTTATTTCCAATTGAATACCCCCTATTTGATTTTCATCATTCACTTTTTCTATATTATACCACCCTTTTAATTAGCTCTTTATTTCATCTAAAATTCAAACCAAGTTTCGATGCCTTTAGAAAGTAGACATACCTCTTAAATACAATTAGTATTAAAATAAGAAATATGAAAGACTTAAAAAGGCTCTTACATGAAGGAAGGAAGTGCACAGCTATGGATTTTAAAACAGTTATGCAAGAACTTGAGGCTCTAGGTAAGGAACGAACGAAAAAAATATACATATCTAACGGTGCGCATGAGCCAGTATTCGGAGTAGCTACAGGTGCTATGAAACCAATCGCCAAACAAATAAAATTAAACCAAGAGTTAGCTGAAGAACTTTATGCGACAGGTAATTACGATGCTATGTACTTTGCAGGCATTATTGCGGATCCGAAAGCTATGAGTGAGTCTGATTTTGATCGTTGGATAGATGGGGCTTATTTTTATATGCTATCTGATTATGTTGTAGCCGTAACTTTATCGGAGTCAAATATTGCACAAGACGTTGCTGATAAATGGATTGCAAGTGGGGACGAGCTTAAAATGTCTGCAGGCTGGAGTTGCTACTGTTGGCTTTTAGGAAATCGCAAAGACAATGAGTTTTCCGAAAGTAAAATTTCCGATATGCTTGAAATGGTGAAAGATACAATTCATCATTCTCCAGAACGAACAAAATCCGCTATGAATAATTTCCTAAACACCGTGGCAATTTCATATGTACCACTACACGAAAAAGCAGTCGAGATTGCAAAAGAAGTTGGTATAGTTGAAGTCAAACGTGATAATAAAAAAAGCAGTTTGTTAAATGCTACAGAGAGTATTCAGAAAGAACTTGATAGAGGAAGACTTGGTTTTAAACGTAAGTATGTAAGGTGTTAAAAGTATGAAGGTGTCAATGTAGGAGAGATTGACACCTTTTTTGTGGACATTACTAGACTAACGGAGCTGCAAATTAAAGGGAACCAATCATTCATCTCCCACTATACATCTCAAACTTCTTCTTTCAATTTATATACCCTATCTCTTTTCTCATCATCTTTGATAAAAATAAGTTTTCCTTCTGTAACAAAACCTTCTAATAGTAAACATACTTGTCCATATGCTTTAGGCTTATTCGTAGTGAATCTTTCATCGGGTATTTTACCAGATCTTATTAATCGTTCACATAGCTCAAGCGCACTTATTTCTTCACAATCAATTAATTCTAAAATATCTTTTTGTAATGGTGATAAAGGGGCTGGTACCTTACATATCTCAGCTACCTCCACCTTTTCTTTTTCTTCTTCAAATAAATCTTCAAATGAAATTTGATTCATTACACCTGTTCCTTTCTAACAATTGATTTATATAACATGAATTGAATTCTATAGGTACAAGAACTTTAAATATTAGCTATTGTTATGTAGTGCTTACCTCGTTGCATGAATTTCAAACTCATGTACATCATTTCATATAGTATATTTTGATTATACCAAATATACGTTCTGTCTTCTATTGTAGAATTCGTTATTACAGGAATGAAAGTAATAGTAAACATTTTTCTTCTCGTTAGTTGTATAAAAAACTATGTAAAAAAACAGAAAAAGTTTACATAATAAAATTATAGTGATCTTTTAGATTTCTACGCTAAAACGCAAAAAAGCACTTGTTGCCTCAAATAGACAATCAAGTGCTTTAAGTTTCATCTTTTTTAAATAGCATAAATTTGTAAGTTTTATAGTAACAGTATAACGACTTTTATATGTGGTAACAACTACTACGTTAAAACTTACGAGTTTCTATCAGTTCGTTAGTTTAATATGCATTCCATGTGTTTTGAAGTATGCACTTTTTAATAGCCTAATCTTTTTTTCCACTGCAAATACACTTTATTTTCTATTCATCTACATATATGATTGTTATCTTTAGCCAAGCACCACATTTTTTAGCATTCTCATGTATAAAGTATAGTTTTAGCATTTATAAAGTTACTGTAACCCATTTCGTATATTTGCTTAATATCTTAAATTATTAATTACAACATACAAAATCTGGTAATTAAGGATTCTTCAATCCATTAATAAAATCCTTAAAGCTATCAGCTATTTTATACGTATTTTCTTCTTCACTAGACTGTGGAAAATAAAAAGAGTGATCCCAATAATATACACCATGGTTTTCAGTATCTGTAATAAGTACAATTAACCCTGAATTCGGATCATCTCCTATGATTAAACTGGTCGGTAACATATCTTCTTCAAACTCTTCATAGCATTCACTTAAATCAAAAGTTTTTGTTACACCTATACCATACAAAACATCTAAAGGGATTTCCTGATTTAATTCTTTAACAAAAAATTTACTATACCTAACTTTCGAAGTCCCTCCGTTATATTCACTTAAAAATTTTTTATAATCTTCCGGAAGTAAAAATCCTAAAAACTCTTCTAATTCTTCAATTGATTCTTCAGTTGCTTTACCAAAAGCATTTAAATTCATTTATTTCACTCCTATTTAATCTTTTAACTTCTTAGCTAATGACATTCCACCCATATGTCGAAATCTTCTGTGTATCTCTTTACTAACTTCTTGCATTGTTGTTAAATCTTGATGATGGTGCCATGTGTTTTCATCTAATTTTGGTCCATTTGGAGCTAATTCATCAGCTTTAGCAAAATCAATGTCATATCTATTAAATTCACCTATCGGAACTTCTTGTCTTACCAACCCAGCAGATTTAAAGTTGGGAAAACCTCCAGGATAAGAAACTCGATTTGGAGGAATCTCCCAATCAATATAAGTCCATATTCCTTCCTCACTAATTTCGATTTTCCCACCTTTTTTCTGCCATTTTTCAGGATTTCTAGAATATAAGGGTTTAGTAGATAATTGTTCCTCTGTAAATTTCACTATTTCTGGATTTTTACCCGTACCCTTAGCAAGTTGATAAGCGTCATAGCTGCCGTACTTGCCTTTGAAAACTTTCCAGCTACTTCTCCAACAGTTGAAGATTCTATATAAGGAAGCTTCATTCCTATTCCAGTATCCACCGTCCTAACTGCTACTGGAATAGGAGTATTTTTCATAGCATCTAGTGTATTCTTTAAAGTGTTATTTTCCTTAAGCGATTGTACCACATTATTTCTACGCTAAAACGCAAAAAAGCACTCGTTGCCTTTAATTGACAATCAAGTGCTTTAAGTTCATATGTTTTTAAGTAGCATAAATTTGTAAGTTTTGTAGTAACAATATATCTATTTTGTTTTCTGTCCACTTCAAATATATTTTGCTATAGATTTATCAGTATTTATGTTTTTATAGATGTACAGTAAAATACACTTAAAACAAGCATAATTGTATAAACTACCCCTTTAAAGCTAATATTTCTTCTCTATTATAGTCAATCATTGCTAAAAAGTACTCGTCAAAGTTCTCAAATCTATCTATTTCTTCGCCCGCAAACCAAATAATCTCTCCTGGTCTAGAAGAAGAAGGTAGACATAAAACAAATAAATCCCTATCAAATTTCGAAACTGCAATTGGTAGTAGCTCATGTCTTAAAACACCACTACCCTCTAAAACAACATCATCTATAGCTTTTAATAGCATCTGAGCATAATCCATTATAGAAGATTCCTTTAATTGCTCCGTACCAAATAAATCCACCGTTTGATAAAAACCTGCCCAACCATTGGCATATTGAAGAAATTCTCGATACATTGAATCAAGTTTATATCCCAATTCTTGTTCAATAGTGCAAATAGATTTTCCATTTGCTCCTACCTCTGGAAAATGGTGTGGCCATATTTTTTCTACATCTTGTTTCATTAGCTCCTGCTTCACTAAAATCATTGTAGCTATCTTATCTTTCCAATTATTCACCGTCTACTCCTCCTCTACAAACTTAAATTTTGTAGGTTTATAACCAATTGGATATTTATTAGCCTGTCCACCTATGCTCATATTAACTTTTGGGTCAAGGTCTAACCAACTATGAGGATCCGGTTTCCCCATCCAAGTTGTATCGGGAACATGACCAACATGTCCCTTGTATGCTTCTCCATTATCGGCAGCACGCTTGCCTTCTAGTCTTGCCGCACGTGAAGCTTCTTGTCTTAATTTACCTTTAGTTGATACTCTTCCTGTTGGTGATAAAGCACCCGCTTCTAAAGCTTTATTAGATCCCTCAACATAAGCCTTAACTTGTGCTATCTGTTCATCTGTCGCTCCTGGTGGTGCTTTGACTTCAACAGGTCCCCCAGTTTTACCCGTACCCTATGTTGTAATCTTAAACTCTCACAATAAAAAAGCAAACCATGTAAAACCTTATTAAACTACTTCTTTTTCTTCCACTACCGGCAATTCATAAGCTGTTTTCCCATCTAACTCTGAAAAAAACTTTTTATAGCTTGGATAATGATGGTTTAATTGAATATGTAGTTGGTTCTTTAATGCACTTTGTGCTTTTACTAATGCATTCCTTCTTGAAACTAGTTGTTGTATCGACCAAAATAAATCGTTTGGCTTTGCATCTGGCAGTTGATTAAATTTGTTTATCAGTATGCGTGCTACACATTCCGCATCCCAACTATCATTTTTTTGTATCATCACTTGGCTCTTTCGCTCTAAAAATGATAAAGCTGGATTTACTTCTTTCACAACTCGTTCATGGTCTACTAAATATTTCGCTAACGCTCTTCCATAACCACCAACATCTTCTAAACCAAATACAACAGTTATCCCATCACACACATATGTCTCTACTTCTAATAAGAACTTCGAAAATGCAGATGGTTTATTCTCAAATTGTATTTCTCCTAGTTTCTCTTGCCAACAATTAATAATAACAGCCGTATGCTGCTCTTTATGTAAATCTACTCCTACATACAAATAGTTCTGCCTATGATGCATAACTCATCCCTCTATTCAATGATTTAGTCATATATAAAAATGTCGGCAACCTTAGTTCGAGCGTTCATCTTCCGATGCGCATAGGTACGCAAGCCTAGCCATTTTCATCACTCTAGTAGTATGTATAGTAAAATGAGCTAATTTTTTAAGTGAGTTTATAAAATAATTGCTGAATGTTTCCCATTTGTCTGTATTTGACCATATGTGTATATCCCTCGATAAAAGCTCTCCCGGTCTAACATGCGTTTCACTTGTACTTTCGTAAACCGTTTCCCTTTCTCTGTACGATAGCCTTCTGCATTCAGTCGTTCTGCCAATTGAGTCAGCGACCACTGCCTAAAAAAGTGTCGTAACTCAAATAGTCTACGTACAACCACTGCTTTTTCTGCATCTACTTCTAACACTTTTTGTCCTTTCTTGACTGTGTACCCAAACATCACACCGCCACCCGCATATCCACCTTGTTCCGCTTTCTTCTTTCTGCCTCTACTCAGCTTCAATGCAATCTCGAGACGTTGATATTGATCTAGTAGTTCTAACATGCCATTTACTAAAAAATCATTTGGGTCATGCGTGTATATACTATAATTGGGTTGTTCAATCGCTTTCACATCAACCTTATGTTTCTTTAGCTCTCGTTGTATTAATACTTTTGCCATATCAGAGCGCCATAACCGAGATGTATTTAATACAATCACGCGCCTCACTTGTTGATATGCCATATCTGACAATAGTTCTTGTAAGCCTTCACGTTCAACTGTTAATCCATTTTCATCAACAGTTGCGCCACTTAGTCCTCTATCTTCATATACATGAAGCAATTGTAAGTTATTTTCCATACAATAACGTTCGATTTCTTCTACTTGATACGTTAAGCTATAACCTTCACGCACTTGTCCTTCTGTTGAAACTCGTACATAACCAACTACTTTCTCTTCCATATTGATTCCTCTCCCGTTACAGCAATTAAAGTCCCTGTAACGTTTACCCGTTTTTTGCGGATAACGTGTGCATAACGTCCATCCGTTAAAACGTACTTTACGATGACTTCAAAAAGTAACACAACCCTTTATTTTTTCCTCTACTATCGTCGTACACTGTTCACAGCCACTACAGTCTATAAAACAACAATAAAAATTTAACACTTAATGCACTTATAAAATTATAGTGCTCTTTTAAATTTCTACGCTAAAACGCAAAAAAGCACTTGTTGTCTTTAATTGACAATCAAGTGCTTTAAGTTCATATGTTTTTAAGTCGCGTAAATTTGTAAGTTTTGTAGTAACAGTATGACACCTTTTATATGTCGTGACAACTACTACGTTAAAACTTACGAGTTTGTACGAGTTCGTTAGTTTAATATACATTCCATGTGTTTATATTTATCGCCCGGTAAAATGTCATCTCGCCTAAGCTCGTACTTTATTTTCTATTCTATCATTGCACATAACACTCTATGATGGTACAACCATCATGAGGTCTTTACTTTTTAACAGCCTATTCTTTTTCGTTCTCATGCCTTACCTGACTGTGTATACAAATTTTAGTACCACATGCTTTATCACTCTAGTATATAACCTATAAGTCCTGTAATAAATACTTAGGCAGTTACTATAGCTAATTGTATTGGTTTCCTTCACTAAATCACAAACTATTCATCCCATTCCTCATATACAACTGACCCCATATAAATTAAATTTCCACTTTTAAATTTAACTTCATCTATATCTCCATCGTACTCAAAATCATATAATCTAATAACAGAATCATAGGTTTCTGGCAATTCTTCCCCATAATGTTCCACAAATTGTGATAAAATTTCCGCTTCGTAAGAGGAACCACTTAAAAGGGTAGTCAACGATGTAGTGGAGCCCTCTATCAAGATACTCTCTAATAAATCTTGGTTATAATCAATAAAATCAATATTAAAGTCTCTCATGAATTTAGATTGAATTCTGTCCCCAACTTCATCAAACTTAATTTCAACATATTCTTTTAGACTTTGCTTAGTTCTAAAATTACCTATCTATAAAGACATTACGCCCGGTTTTTCCATAATGAATCCCCCTATATATAAATTATAGTAACATCACTTATCTTAAGCCTTCAGGTAATGAATTTATTCCACCTTTCAATCTAAAATGTGCCCAATTTTTTAATCTTCTTTTAAATGTACTATAATCTAAAGAACTATCAATAATTTTTAACAACTCATTATGTGTTGTAGTAGAACCTATATCACCATGTTTACCTATTGGATTAACAAATTGTCCCACTCAAATATTAGCTTATTTAATTTAAACTAAAGTAAAAAAACCTTGAAAGGCAATCAGCCACTCAAGGTTTTTAATACGCTTAATTTAACTCATATACTTTCATAAAGTTAAAAAATTACCATCTATCATCTACAGTAATTGTATATTGTGCCACACCGATAAACTTCAAATCACTATTTTTAAATTTACCTTTTGTTTTTTGAGCATCATATTCCAAATTGTAAATTAGAATAGCAGCATTAAATTCTTCACTATATCTTATAGTATCAAACTGTTCTAAAAATTGATCGGAGTAAGAAAATCCATCTAATAAATCCTTCACACTGTTTGTCGATTTACTAATCCATTTCTTTTCAATTAAATCGCGATCATAATAATCTAAGTTAAAGTCTTTTTCGAAAGTTGAAGAAATACTGTCTCCATCTTCTGTATACTCAATATTTGTATAATTCATTAACTCTTCCTCATTCTCAAAATTCCCAATCCATATTGATACATGGTCATTCATAATTTTACTACCTCCTTAATTCAATTGGTAATCCCATCTTTCCGCTTTCCAATCTATCTTCTGCCCAATTATTTAATCTTTTTACAAAGGTTTCATAATCTTTTGATGTATCTATAATTCTTAGAATTTGATTATGAGCTACTGTAGAACCTTCGCCACCATGAACACCAGGTGGATTAACAAATTTTACATCTTTTGTTAAAGTTCTCATTTCTTTTATATCATTCATTGATATTCCCCACTCTTTAAACTTTGGAGTTCTTGCCACCAAATGCCACTCATGATATCCTCCCGGTCTTCGAATTCTATCTTCAATCCTTTTTCTTAACTTAGGGTTCTCCCACATTTTATTAAACTCCTTTGAAGATAACTCGTCAAACCATTTATTGAACTCTCCATTCCTAATAGAAGGAATAGTTATTTTCCCTATAGCTTCACCCGTACCCTTAGCCACACTACCTTCCTTACTAACTCCTGAACCACCACTACCCTTAGCAAGTTGATAAGCGTCATCCTTAGCTGCCGTACTTGCTTTTGAAAACTTTCCAGCTACTTCTCCAACAGTTGAAGATTCTATATAAGGAAGCCTCATTCCTATTCCAGTATCCACCATCCTAACTGCTACTGGAATAGGAGTATTTTTCATAGCATCTAGTGCATTTTTTAAAGTCTTATTTTCCTTTAGCGATTGTACCACATTTTTACCCAAATTTGGATTAAAACCAGGCATTCCTTCTTTGAATTTTAATAATTTGGCTAAATCAGCTAATTCACTCGTCCCTTTGAATGCTTTTACTCCTTTTCCTACTGCTCCAACAACTGGGATTGCATCTAATCCGCCAAAAATGATGTTTCCTACCCGCTCTTCTTGGCTCAATTTCCTATGTGTTCCCCAGTCTTCTCCGTCGATACCGCTTTTTATTTGTACACCTCCGTATACTACTGCGGCAGCGGCCCCGAGTGGTGGACAAAGGATTGTTGTGATGATGATTCCTACGCCTATTCCTATGTCTCGCACCATTTCTAGTTTTTTCTGTTCATCTTCTATCGATTTGTATTCAAATCCTCGTGTGGATGGGACTACTTTCTTGTATTCTTCATAATTTAATTTTGCATCTGGATTTTGTTTTTTTAGTTCTTTGTATTCCCCTCTCAGTACTTTATCAAATGCAGGTGAATCTTTAAAAATATCTTCTACTGTTATTTTATCTTTCTTCTTCTGTATTGTTTGTGGTACACTTCCGTAGCCTGCATGCGCACCTGGTAATACTGTCGTTGTTGTGGAGCCAATTCGGTTATCTGTTTTGAAACTGAGAATAGATGTATCTCTCATTTTTTGAGCGAATTTATCCATTTCTACTAAAAAAGGTTTATCTATATGTTCAGAGACCAATCGCCCGGCTTCTCCGCAATATTTTTGTAATGTCGAATAGCTATCAAGTAATTCTCCTATTTTTTGCGATTGATCTTTTGGGTTAAAATGTATACTGCCATCTGAGTCTAAATCTCGTATTCTTCCATCAATTTTTTTCAATAATTCATTTGCGCGCTGTAATTTTATGAGTGCATCTTTTGTAATTCTATTCATACCATCTCCCATGTTTTGCCATGGTTCAGGTCTATATTTCACATCCATTTCGTTTTCATCCCCCAGCCGTATGGTGATTTCTACAACTTACTTAATATTTCACGTAATTGTTCGTCCTTTTCAAACATTTCTACACATGCGTCCCTTACAACTGTCGCCGACCTATAATAGTGTTCAGACAATTCAAGTGTTTTGTGTAATATATCAGGGTATTTTTCAATTACTCTCATTGCTTCACCTTTTTGATAAAAATCACTACTTAATAAACTCTCAATATTCGTTCCAATGACGTCTAAATGGATTTTATATATATTTTCTAATTTCATTACTATATCAAGTAGTTCTTGAAAATTAACTAATACTTCTTCTCCACCACCAGAACCACCGTCTCCCATTGATACTTGCATTATTCAATACCTCCTAACGAAAATTGTCTCGGGTCAATTAATTTTTTATACGGCATTTTTAACACGTCATACAATTTCTTATTTACCGCATAGAGGCTCACCCAGTCATATCGATTACGTTCTACATCTATTTGAACGTAATCTTCTCCTTCAGTGAAATATAAGAAACATTCCCATTTTCCTCCTCTATTACTACGAGGCCTCGTATACGTTTCCATCGCTATAACGTCTTTATTTGATAAATCTTTTTCCTCAAATGTTTGTTGTTCTGTTTCTGTCATTCTCTTTGAGAAAAATGTATCTTCTATGTCCCTCGGTTCTCTCAATAAGAAAGGGATGCGTGTTAATAAGGAAAAATATACGTCCGGTTTTGGTATGTAGTCGATCTCGTATTTTTTATTTGGTTCTATTTCTGTTAATACAGCCACTCGGTCTTTATCCTCTTTTAAAAAGCCAATTAATACATTATTCATTCTCGTGTATTCATGACAATTTTCATATTCCTTTAATAGTTCAATTATTTGAAAAGCTGCAGGGGTAATTCCATTTTCACTTGTAAGTAGGCCTTTTTCTTTTAAACTCGTAGTTGCTTTCGTGACACATTCTTCATCAAGTAAAATAATTGCGTCACGGTTTGGCAATCCAAATATATCGGTAACCCCAGCTGCACCTGCGAGAACATATAATTCAGCAGGTGCAAAACTCATTTCTTTCCCCATTCTTTTATCCCTCGTTTCTCCATCACAATTGTTTTATCGCCCTTACTTCCGATTTATCTCCGTACGTTTGAATGCTTTTATCTAACTCTTTCAAAGCTTTCGTATGTCCTTCAAATGCCTCTACCATTTCTGAATTATATTGAATGATCAAATCAAGATAACTTAAAAATGCATCTCTCGTTTTTCCATTCCATTTCGCACCTGTGACATATGCTTTTAAGTCTTTCGCTTGATTTAAAGAATCCTTCATACCATTTTCAATGTTTTGTGCGTAAGAAATGGCACTTGCAGTGTTACTTCCTATAATTTCAACCTCTTTACCACTCATGTTCGTTCCCTCCATTCTTTGTATACTTAATGGATAAGTTTTTCAATTTCCTTTTTCTTTTCTTCAAAAGCCTTGGTCGCTGCGGCGTATGCTGACGCTTTCTCCGATTCTGCTTTCGCTTTATATTCCAAATACTTTGCATAAGCTGTACTTTTTGCAGATCCAATATCGCTTAATGCACTTTTAAAATAGGATAATACTGTATGTAAGTCTTCATCCTTTTCATGACGTTTTTGTTCAAATTCAACTGCCGGAATTTTATTAGCTTCTAAGCCATTACTTTTACTCTCATACTCTCTCTTCGCTGATTCAGCCTCTTGAATGAATTGCTTTAACTCTCTTTCTTTATCTTTTAAATAATCATGTAAATCATCATACCGATCTCGTTTCCTCGCACTTTCTGTAAAACCAGACGCATTTAAAAAAGCATTATACAATTCATCTAACATCTTTCTCCCCCTTTAGCACAATAACTATGTAGTTAAATCCTTATATTTAAACATGAATATTCATTACATTAAGAATTAACAAATATTTTTTTTACATATTGCTATTTTATCAAAGGGATTTTAACATTTCCATATTTTATGAATGGCTTTCGCATTTTTCTTCAATAAAGTGAAACTTTAATCAATATGACTATGTATTTATTATTTCCTTTTATCCAATTCATTCATATTAAATCCTTGCTTGAGAGTAAGACCAGTTCTTTCTTATTTTCATCAACAACTATTTCTGGATAATCCCAATGAAGCGTACGAGTAGACTCCCTGATTCGTTTTACTATTCCTTTGGCTGTTTTATTTCTATATTCATTCCAATATTTTGGCTCAGTCGCTCTTAAAAGAACGATAGAAAAAGGATCTGATATGAATATCAGATCCTTAACTTTAATTTCTTAATACATACATCTTTTTACACGATAACTGGTTCGTACGTGCTCAAATTATCATACTCAGTTTTTACAATACTAGGCGGAAGGTTAACAAATCCTTAGATTCACCTTTTCTTGTAGCAGTGCATAATATTTAATAAAATTAAAGCATATTTTTACTTATCAGACTTAATTTTTTCGTTATATTCTTCTAAAGTTAACCCTTTTTCTTTTAGATAAACAGCAACTTCTTTCCCTACATAACGATAGTGCCATGGCTCATACTTAATGCCAGTAATATTCTCTTTATCTTTTGGATAGCGGAGAATAAATCCATATTCTGCAGCATTCTTATCTAACCATTTGAATGCATCGGTAGTTTCAAATTTTGCATTTAAATCTTCTACAGTATTCTGCCATTCAACTGAAATAATGTCTAACGCTAATCCAGTATGATGTTCACTTGCACCAGGATACTGAAGATATTCCAATGCCTTAGCACTAGCCTCTTTATCCGACAAGCCTTGAGATTTATAGCTTTTAACTGAAGCATCATAATAAGTTTGTTGTAATTTTATAGCTCGATAACCTGATCTTAAATAAAGATTGATTCCCTCTTTTTTTGCAGCTGCTACCATATCCTGATAGGAAGTTGCAATTCTACTATCTATTTTCATATTTGGCTTCGCATTTTGGGTGATACTTGTTAATTCAATTCCTAGTTCCTTTGATAACATATGCTCTCTATTTACAAGGATAATTCTCCAATCATTAACATCAGAGATAGGTAAAACATCTTTTTTCTTCGCATGTATTTCATTTTTATTTTTATCGTTATTATTAGTAGTTGCCTGAGATGTTTGCTTTCCACTACAAGCAGCAAGACTCCATCCCATTGCTAATACCAATGCTAAAATTATAAATTTTTTAATTGTATCTCATTCCCTTTTTGTTTATTAGTCTTTATACCAATTTCCCAACACGTCTCTAGGAATCTCCTTGAAATCCTTCAAAGAAACGGGGCCGACAAATTTTTTAATTCCATGTTTTTTAGAATTTTCATCCGAATAATCTTTTAAAAATTGAATTTTAAATTGTTTCTTACCATCGGCATAGTCGGTTACTGTCGGTACGATTGCCGCTTGTCGTATACCAAAAGTTTTATCTTCATACTTAACAAATTGTACATAAGATAATCCTCCAACTAATGTTTCTAATTTTTCTTGCGCAGAAATAAGATTTCCAAGAGAATAATAGATTAGCGTTTCATGTCCATCTTTATTTTGTTTCCACTCAATTGGTTGAATTACATGTGGATGATTTCCAATTACTACATCTACACCTAAATCTGTTAAATATTGAGCAACTTCTTTTTGTTGCTTTGAAGGTGTTGAGGTATATTCTACTCCCCAATGCACCATAACAATCACCATATCAGAGCTACTCTTTGCCTTTTCCACATCATTTTGTATCGCTTTTTTATCAATTAAATTTAAAGCCCAAGACTTATCAGCTGGAATTTTAATTCCATTCGTACCATATGTATAATTTAGTAACGCAAAACGAATACCATTTTTTGTAATCGTTTTTATTTCATTACGCTCGTTTTTACTCTCATTAATACCTACCGGGATAACATCTGGATATTTCTTCCAGTATTCTCTTGTATTCGCAACACCTTTAATACCCATATCCATAGCGTGATTTGTCGCTTGCGTCACTATATTGAATCCAGTGTCCACTAAAGATTGGCCTACTTCTTCAGGTGTATTGAAAGTCGGATATCCCTGTACTTTTAAATTATTTCCGGCAATCGGAGTCTCCTGGTTCACTATAGCAAGATCACTTGATTTAACAGCTTTTTTGATATTTTCATAAATATAATTATAATCATATGAACCGTCTTTTTGTTTGCCATCTTTAATTACTGCGTCATGATATAAATTATCACCCGTAGCTATTAAATTCACAACCGATTGTACTTTTTTATCTTCCGTAAAATTAGGAGACTGTTGGATAGGACTTTTCTCTACCCAATTTGGTGCTTTTAATGATGTATCTATATTGGATTCAGCCGGTGGTAATGAAGCTTTAGATGTCTTAACATCAGTATTACCACAAGCGGTTAAAAGCACTAAAAAAATAAGACATACTAAAAAAAACTTTTTACTTCTCTGTAAAGTATCTAACATGTGATCCTCTTTTCTGTTTTATTCCTTATAACTAGTTCTAACAAATCATTCTTTAAAAAAACGTATTTTGGTTTTACCCTTAATTATGGAAGGACACTCTGTTACACCTGCTTCGGAATATACTAATAATTGTTTTCCGCTTTCTAGCAATCTATCGATTCCATCAGAAGTAATAGATTACTAGAAAAACATAATCCATCAGGATGTCGACTAGTTTGATATACCTATTCCAATTGCAATAACTCGTTTAATATTTAAACAAGATAGGAGAATCGTTCATATAGCCTCTTCTCTCGCTTTATGTTTAAGGTGCCTCCAAAAAAGGGATCGTTGCTGTACCCCTTTACATAGTGCGAAATTTTTGTAACTAATTTCTTTCATTCAAGCGACAAACATTATACCGATAACAATAAGTAAGACCCAAGAACTTATTTTACCAATATACGAAAAAAGTAGCAATCTTTTGCCCCATATAAAGAAGCCAATTAGGAGAAATGAACGAGAGATTCATTCTATTCAATTCCTTCATTGATTAATAAAAAAACAAGCCACCCAACTATTGGATGGCTCTATACTATAAAGAGAATTTGTTATTGGATTACTTCAATTTCCCTTCAAAAACAATCTTCCTACCGCACGGCTCAACTACTGTTTTGCCGTCTTTCTTTACTTCATGAAAGATTGGCTCTTCCATACGACGAGACGGAGCGTAGCCTTCTTGTTCCATACGTGCTAAGCAGTCTGTAATTGTTTCATTTTCAAGTACTTCAAATTTCTTTTTATTAGGTTGTTTTGTCATGCCCTAACCTACTTTCTATTTTTCTTGATGCGAATTGATTTTTCATGTAGACCATATATAACATTGCGAGAATTCCCATTATAATCATAACCGCAATAAAAAAGCTTGTATACTGTATTTTTTCTATAAATACGCCGCCTAATACAGGTCCCATAATACTTCCTAAACTAAAAGCGATTCCGGATAATATATTACCTGCTGGTAGTAAGTGTCTCGGTAATAAATCAGTCATAAATCCAAGCCCTAAAGAGAAGCACGATCCAATAACCATACCCGCTAAAAGCATGCAGGCAAAGACGATCCAGTAATATTGATCAAATACGGCGGCAAGTAGAAAAATGCCCGTACTTATGCTAAACGTCCACGTTAATATACGGTCCCTTCCGTATTTGTCACTTAATATACCGAGCGGAATTTGTGTAATAATACCCCCAACTGCAAATGCTGGTAATAAGAAGGATACATCTGAAACAGACCACCCTTTACGAAGTGCGTATACTGGTAAGTTACTGTTTAACATCGCTTCAAGTACGCCATATGCAAGTGGACCTAGCAATGCAATCCATCCTAATCCAACAACTTGTTTATAACGAGAAAATGATGATTCACTCTTCACTTCTCTTTCATCTTGCGCTGGGAATGCATTTTTTGTTGGAAGTAGTAAAAGCCAACCTATTAGACAAAGTATAGTAGATATAATAAATGGTGTTGCAAGACCGTACTGCACAGTGCTTGCTAAATACGGACCAACGGCAAAACCAATTCCGAAGAATACACCATATATCGATACTTGTCTCCCTATTTTACTTGGGTCTGATGTTGTCGTGATCCATGTTTGTGTTCCGACATGAAGCATATGATCTCCGACTCCAACTAGAAATCTAAGGATAAACCATACCCAAAACGAAAATGTTTGTGTAAAAAAGAATAATGAAATAATAACGAGAAACCCACCTATAACAATAATCGGCTTCATTCCAAACCTTTGCATCGGTTTTTCAAGAAACGGCGAAATGACTAATATCCCAATGTACAATGCCGTCGCATGAATACCATTAATACTTGAACTAACCCCTTCTTGTTCAAAAATCATTGCAATGGCAGGTAAGAGCATTCCTTGTGATAAACCCGAGATTGCTACAATCCCAACCATAATCCAAAAAGTAAAACGCATTGACATCCCTTTCCCTCTCCTTCTCACGCTTCCACTTTTCATTATAAACTGTTTTTGCAAATGCGTGTACGAATATTCATAATAAAAAAGAAGCTAAAAGAATGAACCTTTTAGCTTCCTATCCTTCCCAAACTTGCGCTTTCACATTGTAATGAAAGTGTTTAAAATATGGATTTTCATAAAATGAAGGTCCATATAAGTAATGTTGCATATGAGCTGTTAGTGGCTGCTGCATCTGTAAAGGAACTACAGCTGGTGAAACTTGCATATACATCGGATCTATCATTATTTTTGTATAGATATGATGATTATATGGCGAATAAGCGATTAAGGATGGTTTATGCATTGATAATCTCCCCTTATACATACAAATGTTATAGTATATGCAACACTTCTCATTTCGGGGATTATTTCTGTTCTAACCAATCCTCTACATGTTTTATAAATACATCTAAACAATCAATAAACGGCGAGTGTCCGCAATCTTCTAATACATTCAACTCTGCATTTGGCAAATGTTTCGCTAATTCCTCACCGACTACTTGCGGTACGACATAATCTCTATCACCTTGTATGACGAGTGTTGGCGCTTTAATACGATGAATTTGCTTACTTCCCTCTACAACCCCGTTATGTTCATCTGAAATATTAAATGTAATGAGCGCATAATTCACATCTACGAAATTACGTTGCGTTAACATATCATCTAAATACTTTTCATAACGGTCCGGTTCAGGTTGATTATGTGTATATATTAATAGATTCCATACTGTACGGTAATATAGTTTGTTCATATTTTTTATCGCGTCTAATACTGGAGCGATTTGTACTGGATCTTGCGCAATTTCTTCTTTCGTCTTTACTAAACTTGATACAATCGGCTGCCCATTCGTATCTTTTTTAAAGATTGGGTATCCTTTCATTCCTACTGATTCTACTAAAATTAACTTTTCTACAAAAGTTGGGTGGTTCGCTGTAAATTGCATCGCAACGCCACCGCCCATTGACCAGCCCATTAATGAGAATTTCTCTAGCTTTAACTCGTCGATAAATAATTTTATATCTTCTACAAAGTCTTGTAATGAATCTATGGACTGATTATACGTTGATTGTCCAAACCCTCTTAAATCAAGAGCGTAAATATGGTATTGATCTTGCAACTTTTCAATAACTAAATCCCAATGTTGTGACGATGTCATGTTCCCGTGAATGAGTAAAAGAATATCTGTATTTCGCCTTCCAACTTCCTGATATGCAATCGTTTCTCCGTTCGATAGTGAAACAAACTCCATTGTTGCAGGCTTAATCATCACAAGTTCCCCCATTCTATTTAATAGAAAGAAAATTCTTTACTTAATTAAAGAATAGCACGTAGAATGTACGTTCGCAACATAAAACCTATAAGAATTTTTTACATAAATCAACATGTCTATTACTAGACAATTATTATAAAAAAGTATATAGTTAGCTAGGTAACTAATTTGAAAGGATCAAAATACATGGACGAAAAACAACATTTTTTTCACATCGTCAGCCAGACTTCTCGAAAGTTTACGAAGAAATTTAATGAACGTGTATCTCCAACAGGGTTATTTAGTGCGCAATGGGCTGTTATTTTCCGCATTAATCAAACTGGTTCTTGTACGCAAACAGAATTGTGCCAGTATTTAAATGTTGAATCACCAACGATGACTCGTACGTTAACACGTATGGAAACGATGGGATGGATTATTCGTACAGAAGGTAAAGATCGCCGTGAGAAGCTCATTTCTTTATCCGAAACAGCGATAAAGATGATTCCAATATGGCAAGAAGAAGTTGATACTTTCGAAGAAAAAACGCTAGAAGGTATTAACGAAGATGATTTACATCAAGCATTTCAAGTGTTACAACAAATTATTAAAAATTTAGATTAAATTGGAGGGATGACGATGCAAAGTGAGAAACTTTGGACGAAGGATTTCCTCGGAACTTGTTTTAGTAGTCTATTTCTCTTCTTAACGTTTTACATGCTTATGACTACTCTGCCTGTCTATGTAATAGACGGCCTAAAAGGAAAACCTGAGGAAATTGGTTTAGTTGCAACTGTGTTTCTTATTTCTTCTGTTTTATGTAGACCATTCACAGGAAAATGGCTCGATGATTTAGGAAGAAAGAAAATATTATTTATTTCACTTTCATTATTTTTAGCCGCTACTGTTATGTATTTCGGTGCGCAAAGTTTATTCTTATTACTTGCCCTTCGCTTCTTACACGGTATTGGGTTCGGGATGGCAACGACAGCTACTGGTACGATCGTAACTGATGTTGCGCCAGCTCATCGACGAGGCGAAGCACTTGCATATTTCGGCGTATTTATGAGTCTACCGATGGTAATTGGTCCTTTTTTAGGTTTAACAATTATTTCTCATTTTTCGTTTACTGTGTTATTTATCGTTTGTTCCGTATTTTCATTACTTGCATTTTTATTAGGGCTACTTGTCGATATTCCTCACGAAGCACCTGTTAGCAAACAAAAACGTGAAAAAATGAAATGGAAAGACTTAATCGAACCATCTTCTATTCCAATTGCACTTACAGGATTTGTTTTAGCCTTTTCTTATAGTGGTATTTTATCCTTTATTCCTATTTATGCGAAAGAACTCGGTTTAAGTGAAATTGCAAGTTACTTCTTTATTTTATACGCACTTGTTGTTGTCATTTCTCGTCCATTTACAGGAAAGATTTTTGATCGCTTCGGTGAAAATGTACTCGTTTACCCTGCAATCATTATTTTCACAATCGGAATGTTCATATTAAGCCAAGCACAAACTTCATTTTGGTTCCTTGGCGCAGGTATGCTAATCGGTTTAGGTTATGGAACATTAATTCCGAGTTTCCAAACGATTGCGATTTCTGCCGCTCCAAACCATAGACGTGGTTCTGCGACAGCTACGTATTTCTCATTCTTTGATAGTGGTATTGGTTTTGGTTCTTTCATTTTAGGTATTGTCGCAGCGAAATCCAGTTATCATAATATGTATTTTATCGCAGCTATTATCGTTGCGTTCACTTTACTTTTATATTATGGATTACACGGACGAAAACAAAAATTCAAGAAACAACCTACAGACGGAAAAATTTCCGCTTAACGTTAATAAGGAAAGTAAACTTCCCCGTTTACTTTCCTTATTTTGTATTTCTTTCAAGACGAGCGTATACTTATAGTAGAAATAAAAAGGAGGGCCATATATGAAACTAAAAAAATCTCCCCTACTCTTACTTATACTAACATTCATATTTGTAATTACAGGGCTTGGGTTTACTTACTTCAAACAAAATAAAACGACCCCATCAAAACATAATGTGACAAAAGAAAACTGGTTAAATGACCCTTACTTACGTTGGTCGTATACACATATGAAAGAATTCACTTTAGTTAATAACGTAAAAAACAACCCTGACCAAATTGCTCACTTCCCTTCCGCATTGCAAAACTTAGACGATTTTGCTGTGGAGCGTAGATTCGGAAATACAACTCCTCTAAAAAAACTTTTAGACGATAACAAAACAGATGCTTTTGTCGTTGTACATAATGGACAACTTGTTTATGAACGATATTTCAATGAGTACAAACAGAATGAACCTCATGGTATGGCATCATTAGCAAAAGTCTTTACCGGGGCAATTATACAATCTCTCGCTGAAGAAAAACGTATTGACTTAGAAAAAACAGCTGACACTTACATAAAAGAATTAAAAAACACACCGTTCGGTAATGCCACACTTCAGCAATTAATGGACATGCAAGTTTCAGCTGAATACCCTACTCATGGATATGAGCAACCTGGGCTAGAAAATCAAGATGCACAATTATATTTAGCTAGCAATATTTTACCCCGCGGTAAAAATTACGACGGTCCGATGAAAATTTATGATATGTTACGAGAAGCCGAAGAAACTGCACCGCCTGGTTCTTCCTTTTCTTACAATAACGGATCAACAGAAACGCTCGCTTGGATTATTAGAACTATTACTGGTAAATCACTAGCTGAAAATGTAAGTGAACGAATTTGGTCTCAAATTGGTATGGAAGAAAACGCGTATTACGTTACAGATGAAACAAAAGTAGAACAAGCTAGTGCTGGATTAAATGCAACTGCTAGAGATATGGCGAGATTTGGGCAATTACTATTAAACAACGGGGAATATAACGGAAAACAAATTCTCCCTTCTTCTATTACAGAAAGTGTAAAAAATGTACAAGAAGGTGAACTTGAAATTAGTAGTGGCGCTTCTATTTCTTATCATAATCAATGGTGGATTCCCCACAATGAACAAGGCGCTTTCGAAGTGTTAGGTAGTTACGGACAAACACTTTACATCGATCCGAAAGCAAATATGGTAATCGTTCATTTCTCTTCTAACGCAACGCCAAGTAATGAAATACATTCGGTTTATTCAAATATGTATATTGATATTGCACATCATTTAGAAAAGCTTCCACAGTAGTGGAAGCAGGAGTTTAAACCTTGCACAGTTATGACTATTCAATTGAACACTCGATCTGTTGTGCTAAAACGTCAATATAGTAAAAAAGGATCTCTCTTGATATAGAGAGATCCTTTTTTTTTATTTCTTCTTCTTTTCTGTCGGTTGGCTTTGTTTAGCGAAATTAGATGAATCATCGAAATTTGGTTGCTTTTTACCTGCATTATTACTTCTACCTTTTCCCATATGTAATGCACCTCCCCTCATCCTTACTATTCCCAATAAAAAACTCCTCTTGCGTTCAGGAAAAAATTTTTATTGTCGCTTATTAATAATGTCCAACAGTTCTCGTAGTACTTCCAACACTCTCGGTTCTGCCATACCATATTGTATACTTTCAACCATAATGTTAATGGTGATCATCATGCTGAGCTTGATAAAGAACAGCTTGTGGATAAAAAAACCGTACATTCCATACATGTGAAAGAAGTTTTAGTGGTATTTTGACTCATCCAAGCATATAAAGTAACTAAATACTTGCTTGGTACCTATCTGTTTGTTGCACAAAACCAACATCCCTAGTAATCTCTCGTAAGATATTTGGAGATAACAATCTTTAAAATTCTTAAGCAAATAATTGTAATTCATCAGATACAAGAATAGACATAAAAAAACGCTATCCTTTCCTATATATTTATAGAAAGAATAGGTTTTTTCATTTTAATAGTATTACTTGATAGTATTGGCATTCCTATTAAAGCTAATATACAAATAACATCAATAAACTTGTAACTATGCCAACCCAAATGCAAAGAATGAAACAATAACCCATAATGTCTTTAATTTTCAATCCCAGCACACCTAAAAGAGGTAATGCCCAGAACGGCTGAATCAAATTTGTCCATGCGTCCCCCCAACCTACCGCCATAGCGATAGTAGCCGGATCTACACCTAACTTCAATCCTGCCGGGACCTGCAGTGGTCCTTGTAAAGCCCATTGCCCCCCGCCAGATGGCGCCAATAAGTTTACCAACCCGGCTGACCAATATGTAAATATATCAAATGTATCCTTTGACGCAATGGATGCCATCCATTCAATGATTGAGCTTCCCAAACCTGAACTACCTAAAACAGCAATAATCCCTGCATAAAATGGAAACTGTAAGATAATTGGAGAAATGGATTGCGCAGATTCTTTGAATCCTTGTGCAAAGTTACCAAGAGAACCATGTAGGAGCAAACCAAGTGACAAGAAAAACAAATTAATGATATTTAAATCTAAACTATGACCGTTCATGAATTCATAAACACAATACAACGTGCCGATTGCGCCTAATATTATTCCTAAAACTGGTGTCCATTCCAGTTTTTCCGCAGGAGTTAAACTTTTTTGAGGAGGTTTTACAAAAGAATTTGTATCAGTTTCGATTGCTTTATAGCTGATAATCCCACTTTTGGGAGCCATAAGTACAATAATAATTGGCATCGTGATGAATAGAGTGAAAAAAATAATTAAAGTAGAGTAACTAAAGATTGTTTGTGAGGTAGGAATAATTCCAATCATATCTACAAGAAAATGATCCTTTGTGGCAATTGTCAGGCCAATAGAACTGGAGAGACCTGCGCTATATAAGGCTGTCGGAGCATAAGCAGCTGCTACAAGTAATGGAAAATGTGCATTCGCATTCTTTTTTGCTACTTCCTTTGCAATGATAGCTCCCACAACTACGGCTAGACCCCAATTGATATAGTATGCAATTGCACTGATCAAAAATGTCATCGTATAGGCCTTTTGAGGTGTATCGGCTAACTTTGCAACAGACTGCAAGGCTCTATTAATAAACGGGACAGAAGCTAACGTCATCCCTGTAACCATTAGCAATACCATTTGCATTGTAAACGTTAAATAAGTCCAAAACCCATCCCCCCAAGATTTTACGATTTTGTACGGATTTGAGGGATTCATCAACAAAGCTATAATGAAAGTAAATAAAGTGAGCAGCACTGCAATAACAAAGGCATCCGGGACATATTTCTGAGACCATCTCGAAAATATATTTGCACATCGTGTAAGCAACGATTCTTTCTTTTCTGGTTCTGAATTTGTCTCCATTAAGGAATGTTTCATAAATATTCTCCTTTCTAAATTTTAATAAGGTAAATATAAATAACATTCCACAAAAGAAAATAAAATCCTTTTGCACTTGCTGCATATTAATCAACTAGATCAATATTCAAATACCGTTTCTTTCAACCTTTCTGGGCATTACCAGCATTAGCGATAGCTGGTTTAGGTGCTCGTGACATTATGGGATTTTGTGTTGTGAACTTACTATATGCGGGTTTTATCATTTAGTCTATACTTCTTATTTATTTAAACGAAAAGCTAGTTTTATACTAGTTTTTTTACATAATAAATCATTTATTTCCCATGCAATTTATAACTGTATTCCACTCTACGTCCTTAAGATGTAATGCCTCAAACGCAAAAAAATCTTCACACACTTTTTCAATTAGATATGGATTTTCCCTCAAAAAATTCCACTGTAATACTTTAGGAAGAAAATGCATTTCATATTCTTTACTTCCCCGTACTACCTCATCAACTTCTCTTTCACAAATTCCTTTTATCAAGTAGTCATTTCTTAACTCAATTTGAATTTGTTGAAATGTATCGCTGCATTTTTTCAATTGAAGTAAACGCGTAACATACTTCCGAAAAAGTTCGCCATCATACTGAACACAGTTTATAATACGGTCGACTTCATTCATAATGTACGAGCCTTTTCTTCTATTTGTAATAACCATTTTTCACGCTTTGATACTTTACTCGTTTTCACAGATTGAAACACTGACCGTTTTATATCGCGAATGCCACAAAAACGTAAAACACCTCTCTTCATCATAATCCAATCTGCTGATCGATATAACAATGCGACGTACCATAGAGGCGAGTCTAACGTATTAATAACCCACGCTTTTTTCCCTTGCAATAATCCTTTCGGCAGAACCCCTTCATATTTATAAGCAAATCCAGCTACGAAAATACGATCGATAAATCCTTTTAAAATTGCTGGCATCCCCCACCACCATATTGGATAGATGAATAAAAGTGTATCTGCTTCTTCTACTAACGTTCTGTACCGAGCTGTTTCTTCTTCATTTACTAAATCACGTCTTTTCTTCTCTTCATGAAATACGAGGACTGGATCAAATTGTTCTTTGTATAAATCAAGTACGGTAACTGAATGATTTGTTTCCTGTAGTCCTTTTTGCACATGATTTAAAATCGCCGCGTTAAAACTTGAAGGATTAGGATGAGCGTATACAATTAGTACATTCACTACATAACAACTCCCTCTATAAGTTAAAGTTTCCCCTTCTTTAACAACTTCTCTACAATTTGCACGTTTTTCGAACTTTGTAATAAACGGTTTAATACAGTAAGTAACTCTTCCTTTTCTAAATCTTTCAGTTTCTCTTTAACTGCACTCTCACCAGTGCCTTGAATATCATAAACAACTGCCGCCATACGTTTACAATAATTTTCATAGGGACACTCACAGTTACTTTCTGAAAAATCTTTGAGGTCGATAACGACTTCATAATTTCCTGCATTACCATTCACAAAAGCAAATACTTTATTAGCATGTACTTCAACATCTTCTACATGTCCATCTTCATAATATTCATATCCTCTATCAATAATATATTTCGGAATATGCCTATATAGTTCTTTTATTAAATAAGCATACATAACAACACCTCTTCCTTTAATTCCCTTTTGACTTCTAGAGCCCCTGCATGTTATTCTAATAACTGTCAAATAGCAAGTCTATATGACAAAATGACTGACACCTATTCGGCGAAGGTGTCTCTTTTCATTTGCAGCCGATATGAATTGCCTCTTTCAGGCACATTCAATTTTTGACACTACACACTCAACACCATTCCCTGTATCAGGCTGCTTTAGCAGTCTTTTACTCTACATACTCCGTTATTTTAAGAAAAAAAAGAGAGCTTAGCTCCCTTTTCTCGCCTTATACAATACCCCTTTTTCAGCATAGAGATATTCATCAGCTAATGTAATTTTCCCATCCAGTTTTAGTTCGTCTAATAATCTTGATAAATAAAATTGATGCAACATCTTTTTCGTGAATTTTCCTTCATGATGCGAAACGATATGTTCTTGAATATCTAACAATGATATCGGCTTATCTTGCTCTATCATATATTCATAAACTGTACTACGCAGTTTTACGTATTTTTCGAGTGTCACAGTAATGCGCAACCCCTTTCTTCTTAATATAAATTTTCGTAATCGGTTTTTTTGCAATAAAAAAACCTCTCCGATAAGAAGAAGTTACGTATATATCTTCGTCTTATCTCCCAGAACAAATATGTTCTGCTGGAATTAGCACCTGCATCGCGGTTGCTGGGTTTCATCGGGCCAGTCCCTCCACCTCTCTGGATAAGAAAATATTCACTTAATTCTTACTATACGTAATTCCACTTTAATTGTCAAACAAATATAATAAATATAACAAATTATATTTTCTTCCTTACTGTTCATACTACCCATATACGAACATGCAAGGAGGATTATGAAATGCATCAAAATGCTCGCGGATATGTACAAGATTCTTTTCAATCATTACAAGAAGCTAAAAATTGTTTAGAAGAAGCGCTCGAAACAGTTGAAAAAGATTTTAATCGCGCTCGTATTGAACAATCACTTTATGCTGTTGAACAAGCTATTCAACGTTGCGAGTACACCGTTCACATTTTAGAAAAAGATTAAAAACTTCCCATCAATTGATGGGAAGTTTTTTCAAATGGCATACTTCATAATTATTGCCGTTATGATTAAAAAATATACAGAATTAGCAATTTCTAAAATTCCTACTTTTATAATAGAAATTTTTTTGCCATACAACACAATTGCTCGAATGACACTTGGTATAAAAATAAGAGAACACCACGGATTAATCGCAAATACAATTATCGTTAATAAGATATGATATCCCCAAGATATAAGACGATACTTCGGGTTATTTTTTTCACGAATCATCGTTTTCACATAGAACGTACTACCTAAAAAGTATAAAAATGAAATAAGTGCAATGAATAAAGCTGTATGATCGATTTGCTTCATTGAAAAGTAATAACTAATTAACCCACCGATACAAAACACAATGATTGCACAAATATCATTTAATAGTGCTCTTTCATTTTTTTGACGGGCGTAATACATATTCACTATAAATAATGGAATCATTACTATTACGAATAAAAGAATTCGCCACTCATATAATAAAGAAATCATCCCAAATAGGAACGCAATAATGAAATAAACAATGGCAGCTTGTAAAAACTCTTTTTTTCGTCTTTGCTTTATGTACGTAAGAAATGGATACGTGGCTAAATAGATAAAAAACCACGCTAAAAACAATGGAATATGATAAATAGTAGGTTTCCCAAGTATGACACTTAATAAAAAAGGAATAACAAGCATGGCCCATGCACCATGTTGCTTCGGAATAACTAACTTCATTAACTATACACCTCACTTTTGAAAAAAGTTCTCACCTACCATTATACAAATAATTTTATATAATAACGGATGCATATTAAATCAATTTTTTGACAAAAAAATGCTCCTTACAATATGTAAGAAGCATGAAAGAGGCAAACGAATATGTAAGTCGCGACCCTACCTTATATGAGTATGCTTTTCTATGTCACGTTATGCTCATCTAATATACCGTATTTCTTTTTAAATCTTGTAAGAATCGTAATCCAAGATGTACTAAATAGTAGTAAGAAAATAACATTCGAAATCGCATGGCTCAAATCAAAGTAAAAACTTGCGATATAATACGAAATGACAGTTTCCCACGTTGCTTCTCGTATAAAACCGAGAAGGCCCCAGAAATTCATAATCCAGCCAAATAAAAAGCCAACAATTACTCCGTAAAGAAGTCTTCCCCATAGCTTTTTCATAAAAAATGTATTACGAAGTAGACCTGCTATAAAACCAATCATACCCCACGAAAACATTTGCCACGGTGTCCATGGACCTTGTCCTAAAAAAATATTGGATACGATTGCTGCTGTAGCACCAATCATAAAACCAGTTTCACTTCCAAATACAATTGCAGAAACGATAATGACAAAAGAAGTTGGTTGTACACTTGGTAAAATAGAAAATGGCACCCGGCTTACTGCTGCAATTGCCGCTAATACAGCAACGAGAACAATTTCACGTGAAACAAACACCTTTCTTTCAAAACGGATATAGAAAGGTAACATAATAACCGCTAATATAAACAAACTACTTAACATGTAATAACCGTCCATGACAAGTGTCGTAAAGAGTAATGTGCCGATAATTACTGCAAAGATACATATTATGAATGCAACATATCGTTTGGACAAGCTTCGTACACATCCTCCCACGTTAATGCATATGGCAATTCTTTTCGAATGAATCGGTTAATAGATGTTGTATAAAAGAAGTTGCCGCTAAAAAATTCTTTCGGTGCATCATTCATAATGACTGTTCCATCAAATAACATCATACATTGATCCACATATTTCGCTGCAAACTCAATATCATGCGTTGCCATTACAATTGTTGTACCTTCTTTTTGCAGCTTCCTAAATAGTTCTCCTACTCTTTCTTTCTTCCATGGATCCAATCCCTTTGTCGGTTCATCAAGTAATAATAACGTTGGCTTTGATAATAACGTCGTACATAACGCAAGTAATTGTTGCTCCCCTCCGCTACAATCATGCGGATGGCGTTCTTTAAGCGAGTACAACCAAAACTGTTTTAGCGTATCTTCTGCTATTTCTTTTCCTTGTTCTCCATATAATTCACGCGCACGTTCATAAACCTCGTCCCATACTGTATCAAATGTAAAATGGTAATACGGATGCTGCGATACATACCCAATACTTTTAAACCGTTCTTTCGAATCGATTTTATGTATCACTTTTCCGTTCCACTTTACTTTTCCTCTTCTCGCTTTTTGTAATCCTGCTAAAATCGTTAACAGTGTAGACTTACCTGTACCGTTCTTCCCAACGAGCGCTACCCATTTTCCTTTTTCAATTGAAACTGATAAATCACGTAAAATAAGCGGACTATTTTTTTCATATTGGAACGAAATATGCTCTGCGCTTAAAATTACCTCTTGCTTTTCACTTTGTGCTATTAGGTCATTTACATATGATATCGCTGCAAAATCATTCATTTTCATTTGCGCCTCTCGCACTGTAAACGGAATATCTCTCACATTCCACTCTAAAAATAGCCTTGGAATTTGCGGAATAAATGGACGGAATGTTTCTACTCCCCACATATCCGTAATAACAATTTTAGGACTACCATCATACATAATACGGCCATTATCCATACAAACAACGCGTGTTGCAAGCGGGATAACTTCATCTAAACGATGTTCACTTAAAATAATCGTAATTCCAAGTTCTTCATTAATCCGTTTTAATAATCCTAAAAACTCTTTTGCAGCGATTGGATCTAACTGCGCTGTCGGTTCATCTAATAATAGCAATTTCGGCTGCATAACTAATACCGCAGCTAAATTGACAAGCTGCTTCTGCCCACCAGATAACGTATGAACAGATTGATGCAATAAATCTTGAAATCCTAAAAAGCTAATAAGCTCTGCTATTCTTTTTTGAATAATATGTGATGGTAATCCGATATTTTCTAAAGAAAATGCTAATTCTTGAATCACTGTATCCATAACGATCTGGTTTTCTGGGTTTTGAAATACCATCCCAATTTCTTGGGCAGATAACAAATCAGCTACTTCCTCTATTAAAACACCCTCATAAAATATCTCTCCAGAACGCGTACCAATTGGAAGTAACTCCTTTTTAAAATGTTTTAATAACGTCGTCTTCCCAGATCCCGATCCTCCAGCAAGTGCAATAAACTCACTTTTTTGAACAGAAAGAGAAATATGCTGTAACGCTTTTTCATTTTCATCAGCATATACAAATGATAAATTGTTTATTTCTGCATGCGCCACCATATCCATTCTCTCCCTTCCATTATGATTGGTAAACTAATAAACATCGAAAATACGACAAACATCATCCCGTCGTATTGCTGAAATAGAATCGATTCGACTTTCGGATAAATAATCAATTTCCCTCCGCCGTAATTACTACATACAATAGCAGCTATAAATAAAATGATTAAATAACTGAGCGTATACCAGTCACGCCTTTCCATTCTATAGCGAATATACGTCGTACGCTTCGTTACACCAAATCCACGAGCTTGCATAGAATCTGCCGTTTGCAGTGCATCTTCTAATGAACAAATTAATAATACTTGCAGCAATTGCATACCATTTTTGACGCGTTCAATTATCGAACCTGAATCTACCTGCACACCTTTCGTCTTTTGAACGAGTGTGATTTTCTTTAATCGCCTTATAAACAAAGGAACAAATCTCACTGTAATCATCGTTAACAATGCAACTTTCGGTGAAATTCTTGAAAACAAATATAAAAATTTATGACTGGAAATAATATCATTGTATGACGCAAACGTAAACATAACTGCAACTAGTAATAACCCCATTACTATTCCAAACATAATCGCCTCAAGCTTAATACGGCTATCACCTAACCAAAATAACGTAGTTCGACCTCTATGCGTTAATAACGAATTAAATAAAATTACCACAAAGAAGAAAACAATTGTGCTCGGTAGCATCTTTCTTATCTTTTCGCTATTTCCTTGCATCACATTTAACATAATAATTAATACTATTGCTCCAATTAAAAAAAGAGGATGAAGACACATCATACATAGTATCATCACCCCGATATAATAGAAAAAATTCACAAAAGGATGTAAAGAAGAAAAACTTATTTTCATAGCCCTTTACCGAATGCCTTTCTTATTGTAATACGTATACCCACTCAATTGTATCTCCTGGTTTTACCGTAGCTACACCAGCACTATGGTTTGGAAAAGCACCGTTCACACGATATTTCCATCCACTAGTATCCGCAATATCTTTTTCATATAAATCATTAATACCTTTTACATAAATACTATCTCTAGATCCGCTTGCATCAACATCTAATCCTGTACGTTGCAATACTTTATACACTGTATCGCCTTCTTGTACATCCATCTTTTTCGCACCCATTATATATCCGTTATTTCCTTTTACCGAGATTGTTACTTGTTTTGCTTGCGGTTTCGGTACTGGATCTGGTTTTGGTGGTTCAGGTTTTGGTACTGCCGGAGTCGGTATCGTTTTCTCCGCTTTATTCGGATCAACTTTTTGCTCCTGCTTCGGTGTTTCTTTCGTCTGATTCACAACCTTTGCTTCTTCTTTTACTTCTGGTGCTTTCGGTTGTTGTTTCTCTTCTTGTGCTGGTTGCTGCTCTGGTTGCTTATTTACAGCCGGCTGTTCTTTCGGTTGTTCCTGTTGTTTCTCTTCTTTCTTTACCTCTGGTTGTGCCTGCGGCTTTTCCTCTTTCGGCTTCTCTTCTACTTTTTGTTCTTGTTTCTCTTTCTGCTCTTCTTGCTGCTTTTGCTCTGATTCAGCTTGCTTTTCTTCTGTTTTTTCTTCCGGCTTCGCTTCATCTTTTTGTTCTTCTTGTTTCGCTACCTCTTCTTGCTTCGGTTCTACCTTCTTCTCAGGCTTTACAGCTGCCTCTTCACATCCGGCAAGTAGCCCGAGCGAAAGCAGTAAAGAAATGAACCATTTCACCTTACTCATCCTATCTCTCACCTTTCATACGAAAATTAGGAGCAAATAATTGCTCCTAATTTTTTGTTAAGCTGCTTTACGTCTCCATAATACATATGCAGAAGCAATACATAATACACCCATACCTACTTCTGTTGCTGCACTATGAGAAGATGCTCCTGTTTTTGGTAGACTGTTACCGTTTCCGATTTTTTTATTCTTAACCGGTTCGTTATCTACAACTACTTTTAGATTTTCATCTTTTGTTTCTTGTTGTACTTGTTTTTGTTCTTTCGGTTCTTCAATAACTTCTTTTTCTACTACATTATTTTCTGGTTCAACGACCTTTTCTGGCTCTTCAATCGGTTTTGGCTTAATTACATTACCATCGTCTACATTAGACCAATCATAAATAGATTTTCCCATTTCCTTAAATTGAAGTAATGCTAAAAGAGCCTGTTCTGTAGCCATTCCGTTACCATTTTGATCACTTGGTAACCATTTAAATTCACCATTTGAAAGTTGATATGATAATAGGTTTTGCATTGCCTTATGAAAACGATTTTGATCTACATCTTTAACAAGCGATAATCCAATAATTGCTTGCGCAGTACTATTTGAATTTTCTTGTCCATCAGCTGAAAAACCGCCATTTTGCAGCTGTTCGTTATATAAATACGCAACAGCTTTTTGTATAGCTGGTTTCACATCTGATCGCTCTTGATAAGGAGCTAATGCTGATAAAACCATACCTGTTACATCAACACTACTAGCACTATCTTTACTACCTGAACTATTATAAGTCCATCCACCGTCTGTATGCTGATTATTTAACAGTGCTTCCACTAGAGCAACTCTGTTCCATTTTGATTCAACTGGAATCTCATACTTCTTCGTATCAAATGCAAGTAAAGCAAATGCATAACCTGTAACAGAATTCACTTTATCTGACTCATACAATTTTTGAACTAAATTATGTCCACCTACATTTTTAGGGTCTGCACTCATTGCATTCATCATAATAATTGTTCTAGCTAAATCTGTCGCTGAAAAACGATTAATGCGCTTTTCTACTTTTTCAGTTACTGACTTAACATAATTTAATTTTGCCTCAATTGGCACATTCTTTCCAGAACGAGAAAGCGCTACAGCTACCCAGTCACTTTCAATTCCATCTTGTAACATCTTATCTGATGTTTTAGAAATGGCTTCGTTTAATTGTGCACTTGGATCTTGAATGTTCTCTTGCTTTGGTTGTTCTGTTTTTTTCCCATCTGGCGTTTTACCGTCTTGATCACCTTGGTTTTTCTCATCTGGCGTTTTACCGTCTTGGTCACCTTGGTTTTTTCCATCTGGTTTTTCACCGTCTTGGTCACCTTGATTTTTCCCATCTGGCATTTTACCGTCTTGGTCGCCTTGGTTTTTCCCATCTGGCGTTTTATCATCTTGACCTTCTGATTTTGGTTCTTCTGTTTTGCCACCGTTAGGTTCTTCTGTTTTACAAGTCCCGAACTTATCTAACGTTTCTTTCAATGTTTCCTGGCTCATATTGCTCCAGTCTGAAACAAAACGGAATACAACAACATCACCAGACTCTAATTTATAACTATCTGCTCCGACTTCTGCAGACTTATCATTTACATCATACAGCCAAGCACTTGTAGCTCCGGCCATTAAACCATCGATTCCTTTTACATATGTTCCAAACGACATCGTTTCAGATTCTACTTTGTCCCCCATGACCTTTTGCAGCAAACTTAAAGCTGTTTCCCCATCTTTAATTTGCTCTTCTTTCGGACATAACATAATGCCTTTTTGTGATTCCCCAATAATTGCAAGTTTTGCTGTATTTTCTTCAGCAAACGTAATATGTACTGTATTCGCAAAAGAAACAAATACAAGTGTCACTGCCATTAACGACGTAAGCAGCCACTTTTTCAACATTGCCATCCCAAAATTTCCTCCCTTACTACCATTTACACAAAAAAAGGCCCTTCAAGGGCGTGCGATTGACACTCTCTTTTTGTAAGTGTCGAACAAAAATGTACAACACCTCCTACCCGCATTATTCGCGGCTATATTTGTATAGGAAAAATAATTTTGTTTATGAACGTATCATTGTGATAACATTCACTTTTCTCGGCACAACTTACTTCCATTTAAGTTATCGTAAAACGATAAACCTATACATTCTGTAAATTTTAAATTTCTGTATTATTTTACTATTGACAAAGAATTTTGTCCATGCTTTATCGGATTTATTTTCTAAGAATAATAACTTATTAACTCTTAACTATGTAAACTCTTTTCACTAATAATGACGCCATCTTCATCCGCATAAACATATTCATTTGGATTCCAATCCACTTGTCCAAAATGCAATGAAATATTTCGTTCTCCTTTTCCTTCTTTCACACTTCTATTTGGCATTGTCCCTAACGCTAAAATACCAATATTAATATTCTTTAGTTCACTAGAATCACGAACATACCCATTCACAATAATTCCTGCTAGCTTTCTTTCTTCAGCAATAGCTGCCAAATTATCACCAAGTAACGCACAATTAGTAGACGCTCCGCCATCAACAACTAATACTGTTCCTTCTGGTAATGTTTGCAATCCTTCCTTCACTAGTACATTATCATCTTTCACTTTTACAGTTGCAATTTTTCCGTGGAATTGTTCTTTCTTCCCAAAAGACCGAAAAGACTGGCGACATATTTGTAATTCCTTTTCAAATTCATCACATAGATCTGTAGTTTTCCACATCTTGTTCCCTCTTTTCCTTTTTCTTTCTACATAACATATTCTGGGCTTATTTTCGTTTCCCTGTCTAATATTGCAATAATTTGTATGTACGGGAAAGGATACAAAAACTATTGCCTTAAGAAGCTACCTTTATTATAATCTATTTCACGGATTAAATTCAGAATATTAAAAATTAACTAAGTGAAGAAGGAGGGATTTTATGCAAATACAAACTGAGACAAAAAAACAATCTAGTAAACAAAAGTTTAAAATGCCCGATGCGTACGTACTACTATTTTTTATTGCTTTACTTTGCGCCATTGCTACGTATTTCGTTCCTGCTGGAGAATTTAAAAGGGTTACAAACGGGACCGTTACAACAACAATACCAGGTAGCTACCATTCTGTTCCGCAATCACCTGTAGGATTTGTCTCTTTTTTTACCGCTATTGAAAAAGGAATGACACTTGCTGCTCCTATTATCTTTCTAATTTTATTTACGGGCGGGGCTATTGCAATTCTTGAAAAAACAGGTGCCCTTGACGGTTTAATCTATCATGTTATTAACAAATTTCGTAATCAGCAATTACTTTTCATTTGTATAGTTGCCGCACTTTTTTCTATTCTTGGAACGACTGGCATTATCGTTAATTCAGTTATCGGTTTTATCCCCATCGGCATCATCGTTGCACGCACATTAAAATGGGACGCTATCGTCGGTGTAGCAATTATTTATTTAGGTACTTATGCTGGCTTTAATGCTACTATTTTATCTCCCTCACCTTTAGGCATTTCACAAAAGATTGCAGAACTTCCGATGTTTTCCGGAATTGGTTTACGCACCGCAATCTATATATCTTTTTTACTTGCCACTATCCTTTATATAAATTGGTATGTAAAGCGCTTGAAAAAATCGAATAAAGGAAGCATTCTTGGCGATAACTGGTTTCCAAGTAACGCTCTTTCAAGCGAAAAAGAAACAGAGAAAAAAGAAGTTCCTTGGACGATACGTCATAAATTAATTTTAATCGTTTCAGCTTTATCATTAATTGCATTTTTAATAGGCGCTTTTCGTCTACATTGGACGGACGCAGAAATGACTGCTACTTTTATTTTCATAGCAATTATAGCGGGAATAATAGGTGGTATGAAAGCAAACGATATCGCTTCTACTTTTCTAGCAGGTTGCCAAAATCTCATATACGGTGCTTTAATCGTTGGAATGGCTCGTTGTATTTCAGTCATTTTAGAACAAGGAAAATTGCTTGATACGATTGTTAACCAACTCGCACAAACTCTCGAAGGACAAAGCCCTGTATTTGGTGTTATCGGCATGTATGTGAGTAGTGCCGCATTACATTTCCTTATTTCATCCGGGACAGGAGAATCGGTTATTTTTATTCCGATATTAGCTCCATTAGCTGATTTCATGCACATTACACGCCAAGTTACAGTACAGGCTGTTATGCTTGGAGAAGGTGTAGTCAACTGCTTAAATCCAACTTCCGGTGTTTTAATGGGCGTTCTCGCAGCAAGCGGCATTTCTTACGGCAAATGGATTCGATTCATGGCTCCACTTGCATTCATTTGGTTTATCATTGGACTTGTTTTTCTTATTGTTGGGGTGAATATTGAGTGGGGACCGTACTAAAATACCCATATATACTTAACTTGATAAAATATCTATCCTATTCTCCTCTTCAATCCTATAAAAATCATTTATTCTAGTAAACATATAAGAAGGGATTGATCATAATGATCAATCCCTTTTATCAAAATATAATACCTTTAAAAATCTTAGTTCCAAATTTTATTTACCCATTCAGGATGATCAATAAAAGGATTGCGGTTATGTTGATATTTTGTAAAAATCACTTCATTACGCTTTCGCTCTAAATCATCGACCGGGTCTTGTTCATTCCATTTTAATAAAACAGATAGTTTCCCCATGTATGCATCTTTATTGTTATTCACTTTTTCATTTAGTTCTAAATCTATTTCGCCGTTGTCCCCCTCGTAACGAACAGCCATATAAAACAGCATTCTAGCAATATCTCCTTTTACACTATCACGAGGTTCCCAAGAATCACTATCATATTTACATTCTGTCGCTTCAGAATGATTTACACCACCGTTATCAAAATCCAGATTTCCACGTGAACTATTTACAGATACATCCGTCGCTCTTAAATGATGTAGATCTGTTCCAGGTCCTGCAGTCGTTCCAAAGTCACCGTGAGATTTTGCCCAAACATGCTCACGGTTCCAGTTATTTACTCCTGATCCATTCGTAAGCTTCCCTTGCGAACGACCAGTATATAAGAGTATCACATTATTTTTATTATTTGGATCTTCATCAGTATCTCTTAGTGCTTCCCAAACCGCACTGTATGATAACTTTGTATGATTATCAATAATATTATGCAGTTCCTTCTTTAATTCTAAGCCCGTTTTTCCTATTGCGTTATTATAATATGTATCGTCATAACTTTTTACAATAATCTCTTGTGCTGATGCAGGAGCTACTTCACCGTGTATAGTATCTGTGAATGATAGAGATGCAGAACCTAAAATAAAAAATGAAGATAGTGTAATCATAGCAATCTTTGTATTTCGAAACTTCATATACCCATTCCCCTTTAAAATATAATTTGAAGCTATTAACTAAAAAGCGCTTTCTAACCCCCGAAACCTTTTAGAAACCCATACCCCTTTTCTGTTTATTTAATACAAGACTCTATCCAGTCTGTATCACTTCTAAACTTTTTGTTTATTCACATTCCAAACAATTTCACTTTTTACAAGGAATATCCTTCTCTTATAAAGATTATTAAAATATTCTTTACAATTTAAAAGTAGTTTAATATTAACTTATAAATTGTAATTTATTTATGCAATAATACATATTTGATAATTTGTTCAAAAGCATTTAAAGAAAACTGTGCTCAAATATATAAAATTTAATATAGAAATTAAAAATCCGATGCTAATATGAATTCTTTTCTCTACAAATAAAAAAAGAATGTGTCTCACACATCCCTTTTTTCATTCCCATTTGTAAAAGGATTCTATATCCCTTCAAGCCTTACTATTTATTTCGTTATCTCACCAAACTGCGCTCTCGTCACTTTCACCAAGTCATCAACTTTAAGCTCAATTTGTATACCGATTTTCCCGCCGCTTACTATCATCGTTTCAAGTGATTGGGCGCTTTCATCGATACATGTAGAAAATAGCTTTTTCATTCCGACTGGCGAACAACCACCGCGAATATACCCTGACACTTTCGTAATATCTTTAACAGGAATCATTTCAATCTTTTTTTCACTTACTGATTTTGCCGCAGCTTTTAAATTTAGTTCCTCATCTACCGGGATGATAAACACATGATAATTTTTACTATTCCCTTGAGCGATTAACGTTTTATATACTTCTTTCACTTCTCTTCCAATTTTCTCGGCTACTGATACGCCATCAATTTTCCCATCATCTGGATCATATGACATCATCGAATATTCAATTTTCTCTTTATCTAATATTCGCATCGCATTTGTTTTATCTTTTTTCATGGGTTTCTCCTTAAAAAGTCATTTCATAACATTAATTTTGCTTTTATTATACACCCTTTTCCATTTCTCCTACATAACTTCACGTATTTTTCAAAACTAAAAATATTGATAATTGAAAAATCATCTGATATAATTTGGAAAAACTTATGTTAAGGAGAGATTTGTAATGAGAAATTTTAATACTTCTTTCCAACTTCATCATCATACGTAACGCCGTGTATCCGAAGAAAAATTTTTCTTCGTGGGTACAGGGCTTTTCCTGTTGACCCACGAAGCGTTCATAAAGCTATGTGGGTATTTTTATACCTGCATAGCTTTTTTTAATTTAAAAAAGGAGTGATTATGATGGAAATGAGAAATGTAAAAGGAACGAAAGACTATTTACCAGAGGAGCAAGTGCTGCGAAATAAAATTAAAAGGGCTTGTGAAGATACGTTTGAACGATACGGATGCAAGCCGTTAGAGACACCAACGTTAAATATGTATGAGCTTATGTCTTACAAGTACGGTGGTGGCGATGAAATATTAAAAGAAATATATAAACTTGAGGATCAAGGAAAACGTGACCTTGCGTTACGATACGATTTAACTATTCCATTCGCAAAAGTTGTGGCAATGAATCAGAATATCCGCCTTCCGTTTAAACGTTATGAAATTGGGAAAGTATTTCGAGATGGGCCAATTAAACAAGGAAGATTTCGTGAATTTATACAATGCGACGTTGATATAGTCGGTGTAGAATCAGTCATGGCTGAAGCGGAACTCATGAGCATGGCGTTTGAGCTGTTCCGAATATTAAACTTAGAAGTAACGATCCAATATAATAACCGAAAATTGTTAAACGGTATTCTCGAGTTCATTAACATCCCTACTGAGTTAACGAGTGACGTCATTTTATCATTAGATAAAATCGAAAAGATTGGGATTGATGGTGTACGAAAAGATGTATTAGAACGCGGAATTTCTGAAGAAATGGCTGATACGATATGTAATACCGTATTATCTTGTCTAAAACTTTCAATTGCCGACTTTAAAGAAGCTTTCAATAACCAACTCGTTGCCGATGGAGTAAACGAATTGCAACAATTACAGCAATATTTAATCGCTCTCAGAATAAATGAAAATACGATATTCAATCCGTTTTTAGCAAGAGGACTCACAATGTATACTGGCACCGTATATGAAATCTTTTTAAAAGATGGATCGATTACATCCAGCATCGGTAGCGGCGGCCGTTACGATAACATTATCGGAGCATTCCGTGGTGATAATATGAACTATCCAACAGTCGGTATTTCATTCGGTTTAGACGTTATTTATACAGCACTATCGCAGAAAGAAACAAACCCATCTACAGCGGATCTATTTATCATCCCACTCGGGACAGAGTTACAATGCTTACAAATTGCCCAGCAATTACGCACCACTACTTCGTTAAAAATCGAACTAGAACTAGCAGGACGCAAATTAAAACGTGCCCTTAATTATGCCAATAAAGAGAATATCCCTTATGTGCTTATTATTGGTGAAGAAGAACTTAGTACAGAAACCGTTATGCTAAGAAATATGAAAGAAGGTAGTGAAGTAAAGGTCTCCCTTTCTTCTTTAAGCAGTTATTTATAATACAAACCACCCTCGTTTGGGTGGCTTTCCTATTTTATAGATAATCAATAATTAGTTTACATAAAATAATTACAAGCTACTTAAAACTAAAAATATATAATATCCAATTACCTATTATTTTTGGTGATATACAGATATTAATTATTTTAGGAGGATTTATTTTGAAAGTCTACATACAAGCACTAAAGTGGACCACAGGGATCTCTCATCTTTTATTACTTCCTTGTTATTATTTATTTCAGGAACTTGTTAACTTAGATGGGATAATTTTACTACTATTGATTGCTTTACATATCACTACTTTTTTATTAGCTAAAAAAGAAGACATGAATACGTGCCCTCATTATATCGGTATTATCGTTACTCTAGTTGCCTTTTTCCCTTATATAGACCTCGTTCTACATATGATAGCAGCCATTTTACTTTTATTAGATGCTGCTTCTACGAATGCAAAAGAAGTTTATGATTCATAGATGGATAAAATGAAACTTTAATCCATTGAATTTTGAAATAGGTCAGCAAAAAGGATTTACTTTTTAAGTAAACCTTTTTTCATTTTTAATTACTTTCCTTACTCCAGAATAATAAAAGAATATTCTGTTTAATCTTTATAAATTTCTAAATATTTATAATACATTCAAATTAACATACATTTTAGTTATGAAAAAAATCTAAGTTTTAAGGAGATGAATCCATGCTGAAAAAGTTGATAGCAGGTGCATTATTAACTGTTTCGTCGTTAACTGGAGGAGTGGGATTAGTATCAGCTAGTACCGAAAAGGATTATTCGATTACCTCTTTTGAATATGTAACTGTAGATGAAAAGACTGTAGATTCGTTTAACAAATTGAGTGCGCCATTAAAGGAAGACATAAAAATAACGTTAGTACTACCGAAACAAAATCAAAATGGAGACTGGTTATCTTATGGATTTTCGAGCAAAGAAAGTTTAGAGTCTTTTATTGAAAAAGATAAACAAAGATTGAATAATACAATTACTCCCCTTGGGGTTGGCGGGAGCGGACCTAATAGTACAGACTTCTATGAACATGCAAATAAAGGTGGCGAGTATTTTTCTCATAGCAGTGGTTTTAAAAATTTGCCTCCTAGTTGGCAAAATAGAATTTCTTCCATAAGTACAGCATCCCCTACTGCTAGCTATTCAACAACGCTATGGGAACATACTTCAACTGAAGGATATGGAAAAGGTGTTGTTTTTAAACACGCTGATTGGTATGGCAAAACTGTAAACTTGAATGACTTCGCAATTTCAGCAATTGATGTTAAAAAGTAAAAAACATGAAAATAAAAGGTGTCTTCACATATGGAAAACACCTTTTATTTCTACAACTATTTCACATATCTCGTCTATACCAATTTCAACTCTTAATTATTATTTTTCGTATTCCTACTCTCCATGACTTTCTCCATATTATGGGTTGCCCATTCCATCATTAATAGAATTACTGGACGAAGAGATTCCCCAAGCTCAGTTAATGAATATTCTACTTTTGGCGGCACTTCACGGTATACTTCGCGATGTATGATGCCATCTGCTTCAAGTTCTCTAAGCTGAAGTGTTAACATTCTTTGTGTGATATTAGGTTTTAATCTTTTTAATTCATTAAACCTCTTTTTCCCATCTAATAAATGATACAAAATAACACCTTTCCATTTTCCACCAATAACCTCAACCATCGCTTCAACTGGACAAGAATATTTGTTTAAAAATGGGTAATTTATATTATTTTCGTTTGGACAATCCATAATAAATCCCTTCCCTTATCAATAGTATCTTTTTTGATACTATACCACATAAATGTGCGTACTTGTATCTATGTTACTTTAAAAATATAATTTACTTACAAAAATAAATTTATGAAAAGAGGAACTTTTATGACAAATACAAACGAAATTACAAAAGAAAAGATTATGGAGGCTTTTCATTTCAGACATGCATGTAAAGAGTTCGATCCTATGCACAAAATTTCAGAAGAGGATTTTAAATTCATTTTAGAAACAGGCAGATTATCTCCTTCTTCTTTTGGATATGAACCTTGGAAATTTATTGTCGTACAAAATAAAGAATTAAGAGAAAAACTACAACCATATTCATGGGGCGCTGGTGGGCAACTTGCAACAGCAAGCCACTTCGTCATTGTTCTTTCAAGAAACATTAAAGATATGCACTATGATGCAGAGTATATTAAATATATGATGAACGATATTATTGGATTGCCTGAAGACACTCAAAAAATTAGATATGAATTCTTCAAAAAGTTCCAGGAATCAGATTTTAACTTATTACAATCCGATCGTGCTGTATTTGATTGGGCATCTAAACAAACTTATATTGCTTTAGGTAATATGATGACGAGCGCAGCTCAAATCGGTATTGATTCTTGTCCAATAGAAGGATTTGATAAAGAGGAAGTAGATACTTTACTTCGTCAAGAAGGCATTATACAAGGCGATAATCTTGAAGTATCAGTTATGGTTGCCTTTGGTTACCGTAAAGAAGAGCCAAAGCGTGATAAAACAAGACAGACTATGGATACAATTGTTGAATGGATTAAGTAATATAGCACAGACAAATAATGCTCCTAATAGCTGGATACTTATACTAAAGAACTATCAGTCGTTTTTCTTATGTATGAATTTGGTTTTTCATGGAAAGATATATTAGTATGTATACAGTTTGAGCGCTCTATTTTTAGAGTCGAACAGGAGGAGAATGAATATGTCTGATATTGAAGTTGGCGAAGTGTTTACTCTTAGTGATGAGAATAACGAAGAGCAAGAAGTAGAAGTACTTGGAGTGATGGATGTCGAAGGCGCAGAGTATATTGCAGTTGCCTTTGTTGAAGATATCCAAACAGAAACTGAGGAAGACATTGATATTTTCTTTTTAAAAGTAGAAGAAGATAATGAGTTTTCATACATTGAAAATGATGAAGAGTTTGATAAAGTATCTGCTGCGTTTGAAAAGATTTTGGATGAGCAAGAGCAAGAATAGTATGAATGAAAAACACGAGAGCGGATGCATATCCGCCCTCTTTTTATTTATTACTCATCCAGAGACTCACGCAGTAATTGCAGTACATCTTTCATCGCAAAAGGTCCACCTTTTTTAACATGCTCCGCAAATTCTGAAACGAGACGTAATGTTCTCACACTTTCGATTGGATGCTCTCCTGATGCACTTTCAGCTGAAAGCATAACTGCATTCGTCCCGTCCAGTACAGCTTGAAACACATCAGTCACCTCTGCCCTTGTTGGAATAGAATGATCTACCATAGATTGAAGCATTTGTGTTGCTGTAATGACATATGTATTCGTTCGATTACATTCCTGAATCATCATTTTCTGTAAAAGCGGAATGCATTGATACGGTAACTCTACTCCTAAATCGCCCCTTGCAATCATAATTCCATCTGCTTCTTTACATATATCTTGAAAATTCTCGATTGCTTCCATCGTTTCTATTTTTGCAATTACATTAGGTGACGTTTCTTTATACTGTTGTATAAAATCTCGTATTTCTTTTATATGACTAGGTTTTCTTACGAAAGAACACGCGATAAAATCAACATTCTCTTCTAAAAGAAACTGAATATCTTTTTTATCTTTCTCTGTAATAGCTGGTAAACGAACAGCCGCACCTGGTAAATTAACTCCTTTATGGGATGAGATATTGCCACCTGTTTTGACCTTTGTTTCTATTTTGTCCGTACTTATCTTTTCAACAATTAATTCAACTTCTCCATCATTAATCAAAATTCTACTGTCTACTTTCACATCATTCGCAATTCCTTCATAATCAACGCTTGCTTCTATATTACTCCCTGTAACTAGTTGTGTATGTAAAATAAAAGGATCTCCTGCCTGAAGTGTAATTTGCTCTCCCTTCACTTCACCTAATCTTATTTTAGGACCTTGTACATCACCCAAAAATTTAATAGAGTCATCTAATGATTTCACTAAACGAATGATATCTTTATGACTTTCATGCGTGCCATGCGATAAATTTAGTCGAACAATTTTCATACCATTCTTTATTAACTGTGCTAACGTTTCTTTATTATTACTTGCGGGTCCAATTGTACAAATTCGATCAATTGTCATTTTTGTCACCATCCTTTTTTTAATACGTTTCCCATATGAACTTAAAAATAACAGAGATTATGACATGAATAGATTTAAATTTACACGAAATTCATAAGGTTAAACCTGTATTCCTTGCTGGCTAAGCATTAGAAGATATATTCGCTTTTTTCCAAATGAAGACATGTTGAATCGAAAGTAAAAAAAAGTTAAGTATGGGATAAACCATTGAGAGTTTCGAAATTTTCATATATTGTATGAATTGAGTTCGAACTCAAAAATTTAAAAAGGTGGGAAAATTAGTGAATATGAAAAAATCTTTATCGGTGACAACTTTAGGGTTAGCGGTTTTAGGTTTTGGTTTTACTAATAACGCAAGTGCTTCAGAGGTCGATACTGTAGACAGGCAGCCCGTTTTAGTTGACTTTGATACAATTCAATCAACAAAAACATCTAGTGTTCCTAGTTTGACTGTTGCAGCTGCACCTAAGAATGACTCTAACATTAGCGTATATACTCCCTTTTTTGGTAACCCATATGCAGTTGCTAAATCGAAATCAACTACGACCGAAGACTATGTTTATGCAAAAGCAAGAACTTTCAATGGCGATGGCTCATTAGTAAATACGAAAAGTAATAGTGCAAAAAAATCATCCTTTGTAAGTGCTACAGCGACCAACACAAGCATTTATTATGGAGATGATTACGCTATCGGTAATCATACCTATAAATTAAGTGGTTATAATGATGTGAATCACGAAACAAAAGCTTTCTGGTAAGAAAGAGAAAAAAGATATGCATCTTGCATATCTTTTTTCTCTAATATTTTACATATATTGAGGTGCTATTTATGAAACAAATATATATTATTAGCGGTGTTTTACTTATTTCATTACTTACAATTTATATTTTGTTCAATACTTCAATCATACAACCTCATCCACCTTCCATAGAAAATAAACGAGAGCAACAAACCAATACTATTTCTTACGGATTGAAGGATAATCAAGGCCAACATATTAACAATGGTAGTACAATTACTAGTGAGGATAATAAAATTAATGTATCATTATCATTCGTACATACTATTAACGAAAACCGAAAATATGGATTAATTGTTCTAGAAGATTACGAACAAAAACCTTTTAAAATAGAAGATACTACTAATGAAATATCACACTATTTTTTTGATATGAAACCAAACAGTTCAATTACTACGAAAATCTCTTTACACACCTCTCCTAATGCAAGTGAATTAACCTTTTTAATAATTAAAAAACCTGAATACAAATTAAAAGATAATAACTTAAATAAAGCAGCTATTTTAGAAGATATTCTAAGTATGCGATATTCAATGCATCCTCTTCAGAAAGAAAGCGAAAAAATAAAACTCTCCCTTATAGATCCAGATGCTATTTTAAAAGATGGTCTTTACGAACCATTATTTGTTACGAACCGTGAAGAGAACTTACAAACTGTCTTCTTTGAAAAGGAAGGCAAGCAATTAATTCTATCAAACGGTAATGAAACAAATGATGAAATGACTTACGCAATCGTGGCTTTTAAAGATTGGAAACAAGTTGAAATATTTAACAATAGAAAAGTCGTTTATACTAAGGTTGCACCTGAAACAAGACAAATCTTTAATTTCACATTGCCTTCAGTGGATCAGGAAAGTAATTTTCAACTCGTTGCTTTTCCATTTCCTTTTAAAGTTAGCGAAGAAGATTATATCAGTCAACAAGCATTCAGTTCCTTTCGCATCGTAATTGAAAATGAAAATAAATAAGTTATACTGTGCACATTACAACAACCTAAAAAAAGGCCTACTCACACGAGTAGGCTTTTGAAACTATGAAAGTTTCGTCAATAACTGATTTAAATCTTTTTTCGTTTTCGTCGTTAATGATTTCATTTTATTAATATCGATTTTTTCTTTCTCCGCTCCTACAATTAACGGATACATGCTTTGACCGATTGTTTTAGAATCCGTCGGATGTGATGCTTCTAGCTCTTTTTCAATCACGTCCCACTTTTCATTAATTTGTTTGCCAAGCTTATTCACTGTTTCCAATTTTGGATTAGCAGCTAACTGCTTATCCAAGCTATCAATTAATGCCACCACTTCTTTAACGTTCGTTTTCACAGCAACACTTTTCTTCGGATCTTTCGTTGTCTTTTCGTTATTGTTTGTGTTTGTGTTTGAGCTTGTACTTGTGCTTTGATCTGCTGTTTTCCCGCTAGTCGTTTGGTCATTCGTTTTTCCTGTCGTTTCTTTTTCTTTTGTTTTCACATTCTCATTTTGAGTTGATGTTTTACCGTTACTTTCTGTTCCTGATGATTCTTTCGTATTTTTTGCATCTTTATCTGTTTTTTCATTTGAAGAAGTATTTGTTTCTTTTTCAGTATCTTTCGTTGTTTTGGACGCTTCATCTGCACTTGTCGTTTTTGCTTCTCCTTCATTTTGCGCTGTTACTTGCTCTTTCTTTTCTGCCTCTTTATCTGCTGATGGACTACAAGCTGCCATAGTAAGCATTGTACCAATTGTTATCGATGCGATAGCGACCTTTTTCATTTTCATATAAATCCCCCTATGTTTACTTTATTTATCCTCCCCTTTACGATTCGATTTCCCCTTAAAAAATCCCTTTTCATACGAATTACCATCTTTCCGACAGTAATCTTCATAATAATACGTACAAAAACTGATAAATCAATTCGAATATTCGAGTTTCTTCTACTTCATTTTTCTGCTCGTAAGTAAAAGAAAAAGAGTATATTGTCACATTAAGAATTACTATCTTCATATGACGATATACTCTTCTATCAAATTTTTATCTTTCTTGACATTTTATTTATACAAAAAAATAAAATTTTCTTTCGTTTTTTGTTTCTCAACATTTGTTAACATAATATTTTTATGAATAACCACCATTCGAGTGAATGACTTGCCCAGTAACCCATTTCGCTTCTTCACTTACTAAAAAAGAAATTAAGCGCGCAGCATCCATTGTTTCTCCAACTCTACCTTGCGGGAACTTCCATACTAAATGATGCTTCAGCTCCTCTGTAATCCATCCTGTATTCGTCGGTCCTGGATCTACAGCATTCACTGTAATCCCCTTCTCCATCGCAACTGGTGCTACTGACTTTGTAAATGCTTCAATTGCCCCTTTCGTTGCTGCATATGCTAGTTCATCTGGCATTGGACCTACTGACTGTCCTGAAGTAAGATTAATAATACTCCCGCCCGTTTTAAGTGAATAATGTTTTATAAACAATGAGCTTAATAACATAGTAGCCCGAACATTAACTGTATAATGTTTATCCAACTGCTCTACATCTAATTCCTCAATTCTCGTATGAATAGAATATACTGCATTATTAACTAGAATAGATGGATCACCTAACCGTTCTGATACCATATAAAACAAACGATTTGGCGAATAAGACTGCGATAAATTGATTTCTGCCATTTCACATCGAACATCGTAACTTTCAATTTCCTCTTTCAGCAAAAAGGGTTCTTGATCACTCATTCCCCATGGCATCGCTTTATCATACTTTGGCCAGTACGTGAAAAAAATGTCTATCCCCTTTTGAGCAAGCACCTTGCATACAGCTGCACCAATTCCATTCAGACGAGTTGCCCCTGTTACAATTGCTATTTTCTTCACCTTTTTCTCCTCCATCTATACACAGATCCCCTGCATGAATACAGAGGATCTATCTTCTTATTGAATATTTGACAGTATACGTTCAGCACCTAATTTTAACATTTTAATAAAAATATAATTTACAATCGTAAACATTACAAATAAAACGATAAACATAACCCACAGTCCGACATGAAGGAAGAAGTATAATACACTTACTCCCCCCACAATAATTAAAGCTATTAAAATATTAACTAAAAAATTCCACAAAGTTGTATATCGACTTTTAAATAATTTCTGCTCTGTATCCCAATGAATATCTGCAGTTTGTGCGTCCCAGCGTGTTCCGATTAAATTAATTAACAATAAACCGTTCGCACTTAATAAGAACCAAAGAACCATAAATACTGGAGAAATTCCCGCTACAACTGCCATCGTAATACCGAATACTGCTAAAATAATTACATTAATTAACCAAGCAGTGATTGCTTTCGCAAAAAAGATATCCGAAGCCTTTACTGGTAAATAACGATTCACAAACCAAGAGCTTCCATCTCGCGAAAATGACGTTGTTGCAATGACGTTACTACCCATTAAAAATAAAGATGCACAAAGGCCAACACCAATTGCAAATCCCGTTGTCTCTGGATTGTTAATATACTCTGTAATAAACTTTAAATTTCCATCTTGCACAAATAAAATAAAGAACAACATAATTGGCATAACGAAAGTTTGTACAATGCAATTTAAGAAAAATTGTGGTGTACGGAATAACGTTTTAAATTCTTTTTTCACATACGCTTTTAAATGCGAACTTTGTACTGTTGATTTCTGTAAACCTTCCGCGGAAATAACTTGTTTCTTTGCTGTACTCGTTGAAAGTCCAATAACCCCTTTTAAATATGTACGCTCTGCAATGTAATAAAACAACACAAAGAAGACAAATGAAATAACTGCAAAGATTATTACATATAAAGGTCCCTTCCAATTTGCATTTTCTACTAATGCCACTGCTCCAAAATATGTAGTTGGAAAATAATTTGTCATTTGTACTAAAAGAGAAGATTGATTATTTACAAGATATTCCGCAGCCCCGTCTCCAGAAAACGCACTTTTATTTCTCCACTGCATAAATACGTTAATTCCTACAATAAATAATATACTTACGATTCCAATAAATATATTTCCTCGATCTTTATTTTTCGCTATATTTGTATACCTCATAATAATTGTCATCAGTAACGAAGCTAATACTAACGGCACGATTGGGAAGAGTAAGTAAATAAAAATCATATATATGTAATATGTAATAAATGCGCCACTTTTTAAACCGTATGTAATGAAGATTGGTAATAAAATAAATGAACTCATTACGTATTGTGTAATTAATACCGTTAAAAATTTTGCCGAAATAATTTGCGCTGGTTTTAATGGTAACGGAAGTAACATTTCAATGTCATTGCTGTAGTAAAATACAGTTAAAATGTTCGTAATACTCATTAAAAATACCCATATACTCGCAATCGCAAGTCCCATTGCGATAATCATTCCTGGATCTTGCCCTAAATGTATCATTCCCTCATACATTGCATGCGTGATAGAACCAAACAGTAAAAAGCCGACAAATAAAATAGCTGCAAATGAAAATACATACGCCCATCGCTTCTTCTTATCTGTTATAAAATCTGCATAATTTAATTTCAATAATACTTTCGTTAACGTCCAAATTTTACTCATTGCCCGTCATCTCCAAGAACATTTTTTCAAGTGATTCATTGGATTTAAAATGATCTCTCATTTCATCTAAATTCCCTTTGAACTGCAAATTCCCCTTATTAATAATCGCGACGCGGTCACATAATTTTTCTGCCACTTCTAATACGTGTGTAGAGAAAAATACAATCTTTCCTTTATCCGCATGCTCTCTCATCATTTCTTTTAAAATATATGCAGATTTCGGATCAAGTCCTGTTAATGGTTCATCTAAAATCCATACATCTGGCTCATGCACGAGCACACCAATAATAACGATTTTTTGTCTCATACCGTGCGAATAACTTTGAATTTGATCAGATAAAGCATTATAAAGATCAAACTTCTTTGCTAAAGATTCTATTCGTTCTTGTCTTACTTCTTTCGGCACTTCATACATATCAGCCATAAAGTTTAAATATTCAATTCCTTTTAAACGTAAAAACATATCTGGACTATCCGGCACATAACCAAACGTCTTCTTCGCTTCCATCGGCTCTTCCATAATATTTTTTCCGTTAATCGTAATAGTCCCTTTGTCCACCCCATGAATACCAGTAATCATCTTAATTGTCGTTGATTTACCGGCACCATTCGGTCCTAAAAATCCAAAGATTTCTCCGCTAGGCACAGATAAACTTAAATCTTTTACTGCATAGGTAGAACCATTATAACTTTTTGACACATTCGTAATTTCAATCATTCCATCCAATCCTTTCCTTAATTACCAAATAACTATATTAACATTATAGCATACTTATATTTTTAGATTTTTGTATTTTTCAGTTTTTAACCTTTAAAATAAATATACAGACCTAACCCAACGATTAAAACGACAGCTAGTATAATATAAATCATCGTAAGTCTTCTAATATTCCCCTTTGTAGATTTACTATAATTTGCATCACCCTTTCGCCCAATTAACACCGTCGCGACTACAGTAATCACTACAAGTAATACAACGATCATAATCCAATTTAGCATACCTTCCTCCCCCTCCTTACAACCATTTTACAATATTATCCTCTTTATTTCGCAGTATATTTCCTCTTTTTACTATTATTATGAAGCAAACTGGAAAACTATTATTACCATTCCTATCCATACGTGATATATTTATAACATAACGTGATTTATTTATAACATAATAAGGAGGAACTATCATGAAAACAACTTGGATAAAATATTTAGGATTTCTTGGTTTCTTCGGTTTTCTTGGCTTTTTTTATGAAAAAGGATTGTTTACTATGTTCTGTTTCTTCTCCTTTTTCACATCGTATAGAACAGTTCAACACGATGAACTGTTTGAACAAATTGTCAATAAATCGTGCCGCAATGCATTTATCGTTACGTTACTAACTACTGCAATCATTATATTTATTGAAATGTTATTTCTAAACCCGACGCTACAAGAAATTGATATCGCTCTTATTTTCGCCACACTCATTCTTACATTCGGTTTTTCTATGTTCTTTTATGATAAACCTGTTGATGAAATGGAAGATGCACCATGGCGTTCGTAACGAAAATAAAAGAATACCGGGCCAAATTGAACATGACACAAGAAGATTTAGCGAAGAGCGTTGGTGTGCGACGTGAAACAATTAGTCATCTCGAAAAAGGTAAATACAATCCTTCCTTACAACTTGCTCACGATATAGCGAAGGCACTACATAGTACGATTGATGAGATTTTTATTTTTGAGGATTGATTAAAGGCATCCAGTCACAAGAATCACATAAAAAATACCGTCATTCTTTCCAAGACGAATGACGGTATTTCTCATTGATTATCCATATAAAACCGCATGAAATATGCCTAATAGTAAGTATTGATCCTGCATGTAATCTTCATCATATACTTTCATCTCAATGTAATACATATCTTCCTCAAGACGAATATTCCAATCTGCAATTACATAGCCTTTTCGTAATAACTTTCCCATTCCAAATGAAGTTTTATGAACAACATATTCTTCTGCCTTATATGTAAAGGTAAATAAGAAATTTGCATCCAATAACTTTCCGTCACATACAAGTATTTCATGCTCTACATCATTATTATCTTTGTACGTTACTAAAATCCTTCTTTGGCGCTGCCTACTTACATCCTTTGCAATGACGCGAATATTTCCCTTACTATCCTTTATTTCATAAATGATATTACTACCAATTTTCGGAATAAAATCCAGCACTCTCATCAACGTATTTTTATAATAGCCCCGTACTACGCCTACTTGCTCGCTTCCATTATAAACCTCTATCGGCGTCGTATCTGCTTTGCTGTCACACGGTCGTTTGTAAGAGAGCTGCATCATTCGCTCTCCTCTTAAGTACTGATCAAATGTCACAGGATATTCCATCATGCGCAGTTCTTTATTTAGCTCATACAAATAGCGTTGAACACTCTCTATTAATGTTGTAGTAGCTATACGCTCTTGCAGTTCAAATTCTTGCCAGCTGGAAGAAACATTCCATTGATTATGATCCTCTTCATAGAAGAAACTAAGAATTACCTCTTCACGGTTAGCCGTTTCATATTTCATAGGCACGTTCTGCCCATGTTGAACTTGTTCCATCCACTGACCTAAATAAATGCCCAGCTCTGCAACCTTTATACATGATTTTTGAAAAAATACGCTGTCACTCGCGCAAATCGTTACATCTCCTTCGATAAAACCCTTTGAATAAGCATCATACCGTGACTCATCCTTCTGCGGGAGATTCTTGTCTAACTCAAATAAAAACGTTAACATCCTTTATTCACCTCTAGTTGTTACACTAATCATACATGACATCGCATCACTCTGAGAAACTATTTATATACGTATATTTAATTCACGCATTATAACACGTGAATGACCTTGTATAGTAGCGTTATTTTTTGTTCTATATCTTAGTATATGAACTTATATCATCGATTTTTCAAATATATCTATCACAACTCACAATATATCAACGATTTTTTCAATATATCTATCACAACTCACAATATATCAACGATTTTTTCAATATATCGATTTTTCGACAAATATCAGCACAATTAAAATGAAGCTACCTTTTCTTCCGCCATTTCTACAATTTCTAAAATTTGTAGCAGACTCTCCACTTCATAAGTCGGATTAACACTCGTCTTATTCTCTTTCAAACTAGGATTATACCAACACGTATCAATGCCGTAATCTTCTCCGCCTTTCATATCAGAAGTTAACGAATCTCCAACTATTAGTACACTTGATTTATCAGTAATCCCAAACTTTTCAAACGCATAATCAAAAATCTCACGCGCTGGTTTTTGATGACCAACTTCTTCAGAAATAATAATGTGATCAAAGAAATTACATAAAGGTGAATTTCCGATTCTTGATTGTTGCACCTTCGTATATCCATTCGTAATAATACCTAACTTGCAATCTTGTAGATTTTCACATAATTGCACTGCACCTTCTATAAGATGTACTTCTTTCCCTAAGTTTTCAAGATATGCATCACTAAATTGCTGCGCATCTACGTCTATATTATGAAGTGCAAATAATTGTCTAAATCGCTCTACGGCTAATTCACTTAGCGTAATCATTTTATTTTCTAAATCTCTCCATAATCCATTACTAATCTCTTTATAACTTGCAAGATGATCATTATACCCTGTAGGCATACCAAACTGTACAAACGCATTATGTAGTGCGTATCTTTCCGTTTCAGGGAAATCTAATAATGTATCATCTACGTCGAATAATATAACTTTGTATTTCATGATGTTCTCCTCAACTCCTATTTTAAAAGCTTCGTTCTCATTGCTTAAAATTTATTTAATTCTTTTAACTAAAGCACACTTTAATTCAATTTTTATATAACTAAAATTACACCTCTGCGTTTAATAACTTATAATCATTATTAAAGTAGGCATGTTAAATTACACCACTTTACCGTCACTTAACATAATAACACGATAGTAATATAAGTTTATATATTTCATTATGAGGCGCTTAACCTGCTCTTTATTGAATACACCATTATCTTCTATTTTCAACTACGCTATAAGTAAAAGGAGGCTAATCTGCTCAGCCTCCTTTTACTTATTAATCTTCTAGTAATAACACTTTCATTTCCTCTAACGACTCTTTCGTAAAGCCAAGTGCTTTTTCAGCATACGCTTCAACTGAACCATATTGCTTTTTCACTTCATCAATCGCAGCTTGTAAATACTCAGCACGAGCTTCGAACATCGCACCTAATATCGCTCTACTCTCATCGTTTTGTAGTTTTGCACCTAAAAAGGCCATCATTTTCTCGTTTAACTTTTCACGGAAACCGTTACTTAGTAAATAATCTTCCATTACTGTTTTCTCTGGTACACCTAGTAAAAGTAATAATAATGCTGATCCAAATCCAGTACGGTCTTTTCCAGCTGTACAGTGGTTTACTAACGGTAAGTTTTCCGGGTTTTGCGCTAAGTTTAAGAAGCTTACGAACGCCTCGTTACCACTTACGAAATCTTGATTCATTTTTACAAGGTATTCGCCTGGTTTCCCTAACATAGAAAGGTCACCAACTTGGAAAAACTCATTTATATTCAAGTCTTTCGCTAAATCTTGCATAACTGGTAAGCACACTTGACGAGCTCCTGTAATCTCAGGGTTTGGCTTATGCTTCACTTCGAAGTCTGTACGGTAATCACAAATTAACTTTAAGCCAGACTTTTGTAAATACTCAATATCCCACTCTGTTAATCCTGCTAACTCTTCAGAACGGTACAACTTGCCCCATTTTACTTTACGGCCTTCAAGCGTTTCATACCCTCCCATATCACGGAAGTTAAACGCGCCTTGTAATGGCAGTCTACGCTCAGCTACTGTCACTGCTTGTCCATTACTACCTATTAGTCTAAAATATGGACGCTCATTTTCACTTAAATTTCCAATTGTATATGATGATTCTCCATTTACCATTGCAAGTAACTCCCCATTTTCTTCAATATGATCTGGTGAAGTACTCCAATAAATGCGAACTTCTTCTATATTATCTTCCCACTTTATATGTAACGTATTCGTTTCATTTCTTTCTACAGTTGCTTGTAGCCCATGTCTTTGCTGCTCCATTCTTTCACCAACGCTTTCTTCGTATAGTCTAATCCTTCTCTATTTTATTATAGGAATATCTACTTTGTCGTTCTCATTTTTCTTTTTATCTTACAAAGAGACAAAAAGTTCTTTTACTTGTTCAAAATTTGTACATGGATTCCCTCGAAATACGTATGCGATTTGTTCATTACCGAGATTTTCATATACAACTGTTCCGCGATCAGGGTGCGAATAAAACTCTAACCCGTTTATAATTTGTTTTGGGCCATAGTTCATTATCCATGAAGAAACAGGATAATACGCTTTGTTTTTATGTCTACAAACCCAAAGTGCATATAGTTTATTAACTTCGTCCCAGTATACATACTGCGTTTCGTCATTTCCAAAACCGACCGATTCAAGTTTCCAACTTACCTTTTCATGAATTGACAAATTTACATAGGATACGTCATCTGGAGCATTCCACTCACGACATCTTCCTATCTCACCCATTCCACCTCTCTTCGCTTGAAAGCTTAATAAGTGAAATGGTGTATATAATATCATTTTCGCAAACTCCGTATGTAGTGGCTGTAACCCAAATAGAAATTTTCCCATTTCATCTTGCTTTACATATCCACGATCAATTGAAATTTCAATTTGTGTTTTCCATTTAGATGTAACATAACTATCTTTTCCTTTATAATTTACACCTTTCCAATACACAAGTGCTTTATATTGAAAACAATCTCCTTTTGCTTGAGAGATACAAGTGTCCGGAAATACCGGCTCCATTATATCGAGAAAAAATTCCTTTACCCGAAACATTCCAGTTGGAGTAACAACCTGAAGCCAAAAAGTCCCCCACTTTTCACCTTCATAACGTTCTGAAACTTTTTCAATCCTCCACCCTTCTAACAATACATTTGGATACAGTAAAACGAATGAATGCATGGATTGTTTTAACATTTTCACCCCTCCCGCTAAATAAGTTCGGGAAAGTACATCATTCATCCTTTAAAACTTCCTCACATACCGCTCAGTACAACTAAGCAGCTGACATCCGTTCTTTTCAAAAACATCCTTCATCCACTCATTTTGTACATTTGTCTCACCAATATAATAAGAAGCACCTATTTCCTTTAAGACAAACAACGCACCTGCAAATAATGCAGCTTCATATCCCTTATTACGCATATTTGGAGTAACTGCGAAGTACATAAGTTTCCCTTCTTCTAACGTACCTCTTTCAATATGCGGGATTACAATTCCTATCGGCTTTTCATCGACATTCGCTGTTAAGCAATGTTCTTTCCATTGCTCACCAATTTCTTGTAGCATCATATGCACAAATTGATCATGAACGACTGGTTCTCCCGTCGCTTCATTCCACAGTGAATAAAAAGCCTCTTCCCCTACTTCTTCAATTAACTTAAAATCAACTTCACTTTCTATATCTTCTACTTCGTATATATCTTTAAATACAATCATGCTTTCCGTAACATATTCAAATGAATACGTTTCAAAACATTTTTTATACACATCATAATTTGGGCTTTTTGAAGAAATTTCAAAATGTAATTTTTCTAATCCATCTTTTTCAGCTTCGGCAACGCAATACTGCATCATTCCCTCTAATTGCTCTTCTGTAAAAACCTCTGCATTATTTTCTTTTATCATAATAGAAGAAGCACTTCTTCTTATTTTAAAATGTTTTTCTAACTGTTCTATCGTCGCCATATTCTTCCCTCATCTATATCATACTCGAATTTGTAATCGTTCTCCTTGCATGAGCAGGATTGTCCTTGAATATATAGAATACTAGAAAAGATCGCATCTTTAAAGTGCGGAGGAGGTTCTCCAGTGGATATTACAGCATTGCAACAACAGTTAGAGCTTATACAACAAAATGACTATACGCAACTACAACATATAGATATTAATGAATTAACTTTGAACATGCTTCAGTATATCGGAACGACTGATAGTTACGTTCGTTATCAACTTATATATAAATGTTTTGTACATTTTATTCATCATGAATTTCTTATGGATGATCAGCTGAAATTGCTTTTACATACTTGTTTAAGTGATGAGTATTTATATTGTGACATTTACTCCCCGCATTCAGATGGGGTTTTCACACGTTCTTACACTGTTTCGTTAATTGCGTTAATACTCCAATTCGCTAACTCGCACTACTTTTTTACAGAGGAGGATATCGAGGAAATAAAAAATAAACTCATTACATATACAAACTTAGAAACGGATTTTCGAGGCTATATTGAAAATAAAGGATGGGCTCATTGTCTTGCTCATGTATCTGATGCCTTTACTGAAATTGTTCATAATACGTATACAACTTTTGAATGGTACGAAGAATTAATTCATTGTTTATTAAATAAAATCTTTATTCCATCTGACCTTTTTCATAATAACGAAGATGAACGCATTGTTACGCCATTACTAGCAATGCTGTATCATGATTTTCCTCAAAACGAGTTAATTTCTATTATTCATAAAAAAATAAAAAGGCTTCCTCAAATTAGAAAACGCCTTTCGCTTAATGAGTATTGTATTTTATGTGCCAATATTAAAACCTTTTTACGCACATTATTTTTCAGAACAAAAGATGACCATAACTTAGCCTTTACAGCACGTAAAACAGAAAGAATGTTAAAAGAACTTCCTAACTATTATTAAATACAAGGAGCAATGACATGGGTTATATTGAAGATATGAGAAATCTAGTAGGAAATCATCCACTTATTTTAATAGGATCACACGCCATTATATTAAATGAAAAAGATGAAGTATTGCTGCAACTCCGTACAGATTTTAAACGCTGGGGCATTATTGGTGGTGCCCTAGAATATAACGAAACGTTAGAAGATGCTTTAAAACGAGAAGTGTTTGAAGAAACTGGACTTATTATTAAAAATCCAGAACTATTCCGTACATACTCAGGGCCAGACTTCTTTCAAATCTATCCAAACGGCGATCAAGTACACGGTGTACTCGTTGTTTATATTTGCCGAGAATTTCATGGTGAACTTGTATGCGATCAAAGTGAATCAAAAGAACTACGCTTCTTTTCACTTGATAAATTACCTAATAATCTTCCTCCTGTTATTGAGAGGATTATTACAGATTATCTAAAAAAATAAGGGAACGCTTAACGTTCCCTCTCAAATCCAATCTGCTTTTTAATTTCCTCTAAATTTACCTTCGCAATAGCACGTGCCCGCTCAGCACCTTTTTCTAACGCTTCATATAATAAATTTGGCTCATTCATATACATTGCGTATTTCTCCCGAGGTCCAGCTAACTCACGATCTACAACGCGAAATAACTCTTTTTTAACATCGCCCCATCCGATTCCAGTCTCATATTTTTCACGTAATGACTGTACTTCGTCTTCTGTCGCAAATTCTTTATAAATTGTAAATAAGGTTTCTAGTTCTTTCGGTTCATTTGGAAGTGAAGAATCTGTTTTGATTTTAAATATTAATTTTCGTAGTTTTTCTTGCTCTGCAAATAATGGGATCACATTTCCGTAATTTTTACTCATCTTCCTTCCGTCAAGACCAGGTAAAATAGCTCCTTCTTCTTGTATGACATACTCTGGAAGTGTAAATGTCGTGCCAAATGTATGATTAAAATACGTCGCAATATCACGAGCAATTTCAATATGCTGAATTTGGTCTTTTCCAACTGGTACATGAGTAGCTTGAAATAATAATATGTCAGCTGCCATTAAAATCGGGTACGTGTATAACCCCATATTCACTCCCGCATCGACCTCTAACCCTGCTTCTTTATTTTGCTCCACCTTCGCTTTATATGCATGAGCACGGTTCATAAGACCTTTCGGAGTTAGGCAAGCTAAAATCCAAGCTAATTCTAGAATCTCCGGCACTTCCGTTTGTCGATAAAAAATCACATCTTCTCCAAGTCCAAGCGATAGCCAAGTAGCTGCTACCTCTTTCGTATAACTACTAAACTGACTCGGATCATGCACAGCATTTAATGCATGATAATCAGCTATAAAGTACAATGCTTTTCCTTCATTATTCTTTGACATTTGTAATGCAGGTTTAATCGCACCAATATAATTTCCTAAATGCGGATAACCTGTCGGCTTAATTCCTGTTAACATTATTTTGTCACTCATCCTAACTCCTCCTTTCTCAAAATAAAAAGAGCCCCTCATCCTTAAAAAAGGACGAGAGACTCCCGCGGTACCACCTTAATTAGCTATCATGAATAGCTCACTTCAACTTCTTAACGTGAAGCAACCGTCTTTACTTACTCATTTCAGTTAGAAGCTCCAGAGCCCATTCCACATTCATCCCTTACTGATTCCCACCATATCATACATCAGCTCTCTGAAAAGTTTCGAATATGTACTCTTCTCTTTCATCGCTTTTCATTATTTTTTACAGTTTATCACATTTCACTTCTAAACAAACCAAAATTTTCTACTTTATATAGCAGGAATTTCCACTTCAATTGTCTAATACCATATAGGTTTGCAGAAATACTCGAAACAACTTTGGAGGTTTTTTCATGGTAAAATATATATCTATTTTAGGTTCAACAGGATCTATCGGCACATCTGCATTAGATGTCGTTTCAGCTCATCCTGAACATTTCAAAATCGTCGGTTTAACCGCAAATTATAATATTGATCTTCTTGAGCAACAAATCGAAACGTTTCAACCTCGCATTGTAAGCGTTGCGACAAAAGAATTAGCAGACACGCTTCGTACGCGTATTTCAACCAACGTAAAAATTACATACGGAACAGATGGCTTAATTGCGGTAGCTACTCACCCTGATTCAAATCTTTTATTAAGTTCCGTCATTGGTGTTTCAGGGTTACTTCCAACAATTGAAGCATTAAAAGCGAAGAAAGATATTGCCATCGCTAATAAAGAAACGTTAGTTGCAGCTGGTCATATCGTAACTGAACTGGCCAAGCAAAACGGATGTCGTTTAATTCCAGTCGATAGCGAACATTCAGCTATTTTCCAATGTTTAAACGGAGAAAATAATAAAGAAATTGACAAATTAATCGTTACAGCTTCTGGCGGTGCATTCCGTGATAAAACACGTGATGAAATGCAAACATTACAAGCAAAAGATGCTTTAAAGCACCCAAACTGGTTAATGGGGGCAAAACTAACGATTGATTCTGCCACATTAATGAATAAAGGGTTCGAAGTAATGGAAGCAAGATGGCTATTTGATATTCCTTATGAAAAAATTGATGTAATGATTCATAAAGAAAGTATTATTCATTCTTTAGTAGAGTTTATTGATGGATCAGTTATTGCGCAGCTCGGTGCTCCTGATATGAGAATGCCAATTCAATATGCGTTTCACTACCCTACTCGGCTATCTTCTTCCTATGAAAAATTAAATTTATTAGAAATTGGTAGTTTACATTTTGAAAAACCAGATTTAGAGAAGTTCCCTTGTCTACAATACGCATATGAATGTGGCAAAATCGGTGGTACTACTCCCGCTGTATTAAATGCAGCAAATGAAATTGCAAATGCACTATTCTTAAAAAATGAAATTGCCTTTTTCGATATTGAAAAAACAATTTACAAAACAGTTGAAGCTCATCATAACGTAAAAGATCCTTCACTAGATGCTATATTAGAAGCGGATCAATGGGCGCGCCAATATGCAAATGAATTGTTAATAAAAAAGAGCTAAAACAGTTCCCACTGTTTTAGCTCTTTTTTTCACGTATTCAACTTAACAAATCTATAACCGTGCGTTACTAACACTTTTAATATCGCATACCCTGGAATCGCTAAAATAATGCCCATAATCCCAAATAAATTTCCGGCAGTTAAAATAATAAAAATGATAGTAATCGGATGAATGTCTAACTTTTTCCCCATAACTTGCGGAGAAATAAATTTACCTTCTGCTAATTGTACAACCATCATAACGATAATTACTTTTAACACCATTGCTGGCGAGTCGATAAATGCGATAATTAACGCTGGTGTAATCGCGATAATTGGTCCTACGTACGGAACGATATTTACAATCATCGCTAAAATCGCAAGTAATACCGCATATTTTATACCGATAATAAGGTAACCGATTAATAGCATAATACCGATAAACAAGCTCACGATAATTTGCCCTCTAATGTACGAACTAATCGCATAATGCATATCGTCTAGTATTCTCATTGCTGCTGGTTGTCTTTGCTCTGAAATAAACTTTAAAAAGTGATTCGGCAATTGCTCACCATCTTTTAAAAGATAGAACAATATAAATGGAACCATTACAAATGTTAAAACAACCTCTGTAACAGTACTCAAAAATCCAGTTACATTTCCTGTTACTGATGATAAAGATTTCGTAAAATCAACTGTGTAGTCTTTTACCATATTCGCAACATTAATATTTAAATTCTCCTGAATTTTACCGAGTAAATTACTTTCCCCGAATCTACGTGCTGCTTGTTCAATCTCATGACCAAAATAAGGTAAGTTATCAATTAATGCATCAATTTGATCTTTAATAATAGGGATAACCGTTACAACTAAAAATACAAATAATCCTAGTACGATTAAATATATGGAAGCTATCGATACAATTCTTGAAACACCTTTCTTTTCTAAAAGCGAAACGAATGGATGTAAAATATAGAATAGCACGCCTGCTAATAGTACTGGGAAGAAAATTGTTTTTAAAAATACGATAAACGGTGTAAAAACAAATGATATTTTTGTTAGCAATAAAATATTAATGAACAATAACGCAAATCCAAGTAATACCGCCAAATAATTTTGTTCTCTAAAAAACTTTCTTAACTTATCTCTTTTTCTTATATTTATTTTCTCCAATGAAACCACCTCTTCGAATGATGAAAAGCCCTTATTCAGGGCTCTTCATCATAATCTATATATCTATTTCTTTGCAGCTTTCACTACAAATGATACAATAAAAATTAACACGATTGCACCTAATAATGCTGGCATGACATGAATCCCACCAAATGATGGCCCAAAGGATCCAAATAATCTACCACCTAACGAAGCACCTAATAAACCTGCGATAATATTTCCGAACATACCACCTGGGAAATTTTTACCTGTTATAGAACTAGCAATTGCACCTATAATAGCACCAACTAAAAATGTGATAATCCATCCCATTTTTAGTCCTCCATTTCTATTATAGTTTGTATGATTCAATACAAACATATGTATTTATCATTGCTAATCATATTTCACTATAGAAATATATTTACTACTATTTTACATATGGAGATACATATATTATATGCAAAAAAGAAAAATATTGTCAAACTCACTCATAAAGCAATTATATTCATATACCATATTCAAAGGAGGCTTCATTATCTATGATTCTTAAGTTAAATTCCACTTCTATTAAAGTAGCAACATCCATTTTACAGGTTCAAATTCCAGCTTATAAAGTTGAAGCAGACTACTTAAATAGTACTGCCATACCTCGTTTATATGATACTGTAAACGATATTCAAAGTTGTGGTGAAACATTCTATGGATATTTTTCTGAAAATAAACTTGTCGGTTTTATTTCTTTTGTACAAGAAGAAAAACTAATCGATATCCACAGGTTAGTTGTATCGCCCGATTTTTTTCAAAAAGGAATCGCAACGAAACTCCTAATTCATATATTTAACATGTTTCCCTCTTCAATGACATACATTGTACAAACAGGTAAAGCGAATACCCCTGCTATTACTTTATATAAAAAACACGGATTCATTACAGTATCAGATACAATACTTCCTGACGGTATGATTCTTACGCAATTTAAAAAGACAGAATACACAAAATAATTTGACTTGTTCGCTCCTTTATGTTATTTTTTACTTTATAAAACCTTTTGCTGAGTCCAAATTTTGGAGCGGGGGAACCATTTTTGTAGCTATGCTACTTGGGGCGAATCTTTTTTAAGTAGGGAAACTCTCACTTCCCGAGTCCGACAGCTAACCTCGTAAGCGTAATGGGAGAGGAAGGTGCTTTTTGCCTATGTTACACATTTTGCCTCCTTAATTATAAATATGGGATCGATATCAAATAGTCACCTATATTTATAGAAAAGGAGAATGTATTATGTTACGTTTATCTGATCACGCAATAAAAATGATGGAGCAAAGACTCCGAATTGAAAAACAACGCACATATCAAGCAAATAAAGTTGTAGATAACTTACATCACAAATACTTCTTTCAGCATATTTTCCAACCGAAAAGATGAAGAAAATGTTTATTTAATATTAAAAAACACAAGGTGTGTCTTACAAAGACATTCCTTGTGTTTTTTATATTCTTTATAAAATTCTCACTACATTTAAACTTGCTGTAATCGCACCTGCTATAGTAGTCACATGACCTACACCTAACGGGCCATTTTGTAATATTAATGTTGAATTGGCACTCGTCACATTCACAAGAAGTGTATTTGAAATGGCTGGTTCGATTACTACAGTTGATGTCGTTACGTTTTGTATAAAACTCCCTGTTAGTTGCGTTCCATTTAATAGCAACCTAACAGATACTGTCTCATTCCCACCAGTCGCGTCCCCTTGGAAATAGTAGCTTACTAAATATATTCCTGGCGTCGCTACTGTGACTGTCGTAGCACTAGTTAAAGATACACCAGTTCCATATACAGTGGATCCAGAATTAATTGGGATGTTGGCATTTGCTGCAATTGTACTTGTTGATGTAGAAAAGAAATATCCGCCACCTGTCGATATAGCAGATGATCCTGTTGCTCCTGTCAAGCCAGTTGGACCCGTAGCACCTGTTGGGCCCGTTCCCCCCGTTACCCCTGTTGCTCCAGTCATTCCTTGTATGCCTTGTATTCCGGTCGGTCCAGTTGCACCAGTCACTCCCGTCTGGCCGGTTGCACCTGTTGGACCGGTTATCCCTTGGGGACCTTGGATTCCTTGTGGGCCTTGGGGACCCGTTTCTCCAGTCGGTCCGGTTGCTCCCGCCTGACCGGTTATCCCTTGGGGACCCTGGATTCCCTGGATTCCTTGAGGACCGGTTACTCCAGTCTGGCCGATTGCTCCCGTTGGACCAGTTTCCCCTTGTGGTCCTTGAATACCTTGTATTCCTTGAGGACCGGTTGGACCTGTTATGCCACTCGGACCTTGCACGCCTTGCACTCCTTGAGGACCAGTTGAACCACTCGGACCTTGGATTCCTTGTAGACCCTGTAAACCAGTTGGACCTGTCGCTCCCCTTACTCCTTGCTCACCTTGTATACCTTGAACCCCTTGTGGGCCGGTTGGACCGATTGAGCCTTGTATTCCTTGTAGACCTTGCGGACCGGTTGGGCCGGTTACTCCTTGTATCCCTTGTGGACCTTGAATGCCTTGGTCACCCGTTGGACCAGTTGCCCCCATCGGTCCCTGTACCCCTTGCAAACCTGTTAAACCAGTTGCTCCTGTTGGACCCTGTATCCCTTGCACTCCTTGGATTCCAGTTGCTCCTGTTGCTCCGGTCGCCCCTGTAGCCCCTGTTGTTCCGGTCGGACCGGTTGGACCCCCTGGTGATCCTGCTGGACCGGTTGGACCGGTTGGACCTCCTGGTGGACCGGTTGGACCGGTCGGACCAATTACACCTTGCACTCCTTGTATCCCTTGTATTCCTGTTGGACCTACCTGCCCCATTTCTCCCTGGGGACCTTGTAAACCTTGAACACCAGTCTCCCCTTGTGGCCCCATTGGCCCTTGCTCCCCTTGAATTCCTTGAGAACCAGTTGGCCCTGTTGGACCAATCGGACCCTGTAGTCCTTGTATTCCTGTTACACCTTGTAAACCACTACCTCCTAAATTACCTTGAACACCTTGTATACCAGTATTTCCAGTTGGACCGGTTGGACCATTTTCTCCTTGCACCCCTTGTATACCTTGTATTCCTGTCGGGCCGATTGGACCGATTGGACCTTGTACGCCTTGTATCCCTTGTATTCCTGTTGGACCGGTTGGACCGATTGGACCAGGAATTCCTTGTATCCCTTGAATACCAGTTGGACCAGTCGGACCTCTTTCGCCTTGTATTCCTTGAACACCTTGTATTCCCTGTGGGCCTCGTTCTCCCATAGGTCCTTGATTACCTTGAAAACCTTGTGGTCCAGTTAAACCAGTTGGGCCGGTTGGACCATTTTCTCCTTGCACCCCTTGCACCCCTTGTATTCCTTGAGGCCCGGTTGGACCGATTGGACCTTGTACGCCTTGTATTCCTTGAGGGCCAGTTGGTCCACCTAAAGAACCTGTCGGACCGGTTGGTCCAGTAGGCCCCGTAATATCTGGCGGCGGAAAAGGAATAGGTGCTTGAAACTTACTACACTTATCTTGATTCTTCACAAGCATCTCCTCCCGTTTGTAACGCATCAAACTATTTTCAATATATTTAAACTAGCTGTTATTACTCCCGCTAATGTCGTTACATGCCCAATAGCTAATGGACCATTTTGTAATGACAAAGTGGAATTTAGAGAAGTAACTTCGATTACCATCGTATTGGAAATCGCTGGTTCTAATATAAAATTACCTTTTGTAACATAAAAAATAAAACTCCCTGCGACTTGCGTTCCGTTTAACACAAGACTTACTGAAATTGTTTCATTCCCAAAAATTGCATCACCTTGAAAATAATAACTTATCAAATATATCCCTGGCGTACTTAACGTTATAGTTGTCGCATTTGTTAAACTAACTCCTGATCCAAAAATTGTAGATCCAGAATTAATTGGTATTAACGCATTCGCTGCAATTGTACTCGTTGAAGTAGAAAAGAAATAACCGCTCCCGCTAGGTAAGCCAGTCGCTCCTGTCGCTCCCGCTATTCCCAAGAAACCTATTGAACCTGCACTACCAGTTGCTCCTGTCGGTCCCACCACGCCACTCGGGCCCTGACTACCTTGTGCTCCAACTGGGCCTATACTACCACTAGCACCTATCACCCCACTTACTCCACTTGGGCCTTGCAATCCTTGAACCCCTTGTATACCTTGTATTCCTTGCGGACCCGTTGCACCTGTATTGCCGGTCGTTCCCGTTATTCCTTGTATTCCCGTAATCCCTTGAAAACCTTGCAAACCTTGTGGTCCAGTTGCCCCGGTTGCTCCAGTAGCTCCAGTTTCACCCATTGCACCAGTAATTCCAACATTCCCTTGTGGGCCTTGTGGGCCTTGACTACCTTGCGCCCCTTGGACTCCTTGAGGGCCTGTTATACCGACTTCCCCTGTATTTCCTTGGGGACCTCTAATTCCTTGCGCACCTGTTGGACCGATAATTCCTTGCTCTCCTTGTATTCCTTGCACTCCTTGCGCTCCTGTTGGACCCATTATTCCTTGTAATCCTTGAGGACCTTGCAAGCCAATAGCTCCAGTCGGTCCTATTATTCCTTGCACTCCTTGAGGACCTTGTGCACCTTGTGTGCCTGTCAATCCGGTAGTCCCTTGTATCCCTTGAACACCTTGAGGACCTTGTATTCCAGCTGCTCCTGTTTCTCCTTGTATTCCTTGCACTCCTTGTATACCTTGTGCTCTAGCAGGACCGGTTGCTCCTCGGATTCCTTGTGCACCTTGAGCTCCTTCCGCTCCTGTAACACCAGCTGGACCGGCTATCCCTTGTATTCCCACCATTCCTTGTGCTCCTGTTGGGCCTATTACACCTTGAATACCTTGAATACCTTTAGAGCCTTCTGCACCTGTTGGACCAGTTACTCCACGCGTACCTTGTATTCCTTGAGAACCTTCTGCACCCGTTGGACCTGTTATTCCTTGGTTACCTTGAGGACCTTGTGCCCCTTGTACTCCAACTGCTCCAACTACACCTTGTGAACCTTGTGCTCCCCTTACACCTTGAGGACCGGTTGGACCTGTTATACCTTGCACTCCTTGCGCTCCAATTGGTCCTATCCCTCCGCTTACGCCTGTTGAACCAGTCGCACCCGTCGGACCGGTTGGACCTCCTGGTGGACCGGGTGGGCCAGCTGGTCCAGTCACCCCACTAGATGGACCAATTGGACCTGTTGTTCCCGTCGGACCGCCCGGCGGTCCTTCTGAGCCTTGAATACCAATGCTACCCGTCGCTCCCGTTATACCTCTTATTCCTTTTATCCCTTGAAAACCTGTTGCTCCCGTTATACCTTGTATTCCTTGCACACCTTGTGGTCCTTGTAAACCTATTGCACCTGTTATCCCCTTTATTCCACTTATACCTTGGGCACCTTGCATTCCAGTAGAACCAGTTGGACCCACTTCACCTTGTATTCCTTGTGCTCCTTGCGGGCCTTCCTCCCCAGTAATTCCTTGTATCCCTTGGAAGCCGTCTTCTCCTTGTATACCAGTAGCCCCTTGCTCTCCTTGTATTCCTTGAACACCTTGAGGACCTTGTGAACCAGTTACACCCGAGAGTCCAGTTATGCCTCTCTCTCCTTGCATTCCTTGTCCTCCTGTTTGTCCTCGCTCACCTATTTCCCCTTGTATTCCCTGTATGCCTTGTATACCTTGACTACCAGCAGGACCCGTAGCTCCTTGTATTCCTTCTAACCCTTGTACTCCAATATCACCAATTAGACCTTGGTTACCGATTAATCCTTGAGCACCTTGGAGACCAGTCGGGCCAGTTATACCTTGCTCTCCTGTACCACCAATAGCTCCTTGTATTCCTTGTGCTCCTGTTGTCCCTCGGGGACCTTGTATTCCCCTGATACCTTGAGGACCTTGGGGCCCAGTTGCTCCCGTCGGTCCAGTCACCCCTGTAGGACCAACAGGACCTTCATGCCCTCCAGTTGGACCGATTGGACCACTATTACCTGTCGGACCAGTTGCTCCTATAAGCGGAAGAGGCAGTGCCACTCCGAATTTTTTGCAATTTCTATGATGACGCACAACAATCCCCCTTCCCTAAAATCATTACACCTTTTATATGAAATGCATTTTTATAAGAAAAGTACACCTTTGACCTCATTTTTTTAAAATAAAGAAGCCTATCATTTCATCTTGGTATTATCCCCTATAGGTAGACAGTAAAAAAAGAGTCCATCTGATATGATGGACTCAATACTGTTTTATCTGGAGGAGATTTTTTTATGGCAAGAAAGGGACAATCATTTCAAAAATATACAGAAGAACTAAAGCGAGAAGCAGTTCGTCTTCGATTAGAAGAGAGAAAATCATTGCGAGAAATTCGAGAACAACTCGGTGTGAAGAGAGATGCTCAGATTATTGAGTGGGTAAAACGTGCGCAACAGGGGGAGTCCTTTGATGATCAACGTGGCGTCTGGAATCGAAAGAATTTTAATAGTCTAGAAGAAGAAAATGCTTATTTGGAGGCACAGGTTGAGTATTTAAAAAAGCGCAATCCAAATCTAAACGGGAAGGAATGGTCCTAAAGAAAGAACGATTTTCTCTTATCGATTCATTACGCCAAGCCTAGCCACTTCGATGGCTGTTTCAAATCGCGGAAGTTTCTAAGGCTGGCTACTATAAATGGCGGAAATATCATAACGTACAGCGTTTACGTCAGAAAAGGGATAGGTGGCATAAAGAACATATTTTATCTATTCATCGTCAGCACCCTTATTATGGGTATAAACGCATGACTCGTGCTTTAGCTCGAGAAGGAGTGGTAATGAATCATAAACTTGTTCGTCGTCTCATGAGAGAGCTGGATATTCAATCTATCATTCGAAAAAAATGTCCGTTTTATGGAAGAAAAACATCTGTGATATTTAAAAATCATTTGAAGAAACTGTTTTGATAATGCGTGTATCGAATCATTCTTCTCACATTTAAAAACAGAGAAGTTGTATTTAGTGCGCCCAAAAACATATGAAATGGTCTATCGAGCAATTCAAGAATATATTCAATTCTATAATACAGAAAGGTTCCAAGAAAAACTTCACGGCCTTTCCCCGATAGAATATTGGGAAAAGGCCGTGGCATAATACTCTTTTTATTACTGTCTACTTGACAGGGAGATGACCAACAGTCGAATCTTTTTATTTTTCATATTCAAGGTGATTATGTCTTTTACAACCAAATAAATAGCAAGCCCCTATATAATCAGTTTCAAACTCTAATCCTGGAACGTATCCAGATTTGATACGTTCTACCAATGTTTTATAACAATTATTCTCTTCTGTATATTCCTCAATTAACTCTTTCTTATCATTTTCTGTCCAGTTTTCTTCTACTTCTTCATTCTGAACATCTTCTATTTCTGCTGTTTTCGCTTCGATAGATTCCCGTATAACTTCATTTATACGGGAGAAATTATTCGTTTTATATAGAGCATACACAAATCTACCAATCCAATTAGGACTTTTCCAGCATTCTTTATATCCCTTTTCGAACCATTCAATTGCTTCTTTATAGCAATTCAACTCAACATATAAATCTGCTACCTTAATTTCCCCTAAAAAATTATCAGATTCCCTGTTAAAAGTATCTAACTTCTCTTTTGCTTCTGTCATTCGTTCTAAATCAATTAAACATTTTACATAGCTATACATGATATAGTCCGAATCCCCTGCAACTCGCAAGAAAAATTCTGAAGCTTTTTCCAGCTCTCCAAGGTTATAATGTGCTACAGCTACATTATGATATGCTTCATCTGATGGTTGAATCGAAATAGACTTTTGTAATGCTTCTTTCGCTTCTGTCCATTTTTCTTGTTTCATGTAAATGTCCCCTAAGATGTTATAAGGAAAGTATGAAGAAGGATTCAACTTAACAACTTCTCTTATTAATTCAAGAGCTTTATCATCATTCTCTTCCTCATAAAAGTACATCCAAGCCAGATTATTGAGAGATTGTACGTCTCTAGATTCATGTACTGCTTGTTGAAACAGTTCCATTGCTTCCTCATATTTATTTTGTTCAAACATTTCAATTGCCTTCTCATTAATGTTCAAATAAATACCTCCGAAGTAAATGAATTCATCTATTCCCTATCATTATAGTAAAATGTAAAAATTATAATTTCTATAAAAAAATTTCTTTCTCTCGTCTACATTTCGATTGAAATAGAAGCTAAAACACACGAATTTACAACAATCAGTAAATTTTTCAATCTCCCTTAAATTGGATATACACCCTGTTTTAATTTACATATTATGGTACAATTAAAAGGGTACTAACTAAACATTTACGCTCCACACTAGTAATCTAGCAATACCAAAATCAAAATTCACATGGAATTGAGGGATGTTATGAAACAGAAATTAGCTGTTCTTCTATTCACCGGAATCATATTATCCGGATGTTCAGCTATTCCAGGAAATTCTTTAGAAACTGGAAACGGCAGTATGGAATTATTAACACCAACCATTACAACAAAAGATAATGAATTAGAAATTAAGACCGAGGGCATTGATGAAAATAAAGTGACCTTTATTTATGTTGCTAATAAAAAAGTGTTGGAACAAAAGCTAAAGAATGGTGAATCCTACAAGCTTAACATTAAAGATATCGAACATGCTCATAGGACAGACTACAAACCAAAAGTTCAACTTTTGCAAACGAAAGATGATGATGATGGTGGAGAAATAGTAACCTTCAAACAAGTTAGATATACAGTTAAAAACTGATTTTAAAGTTGTTTCATTATAAATGTAACGAATGAAAATATACTTTTAACAGTAGATACATGTAAGGGGTGCTAACATGAAAAAACGATGGATTTCTTGGTGGATTGGTAACATATTTTGGATTATCGTTTTTGGAATATGGGCCACTATCATTTGGCTACGAGATTTTGATGGTGCTGGTGTTATTCAAACACCTGAAATTAAATCAATATCACTTATCGTTTTATTAATTACGTTTATCATACCGGTATTTTTTCAAATTATATGGCTAATCATTAATTTGAGAATGAGTAAAAAAAATAATTATACGATTTAGTTTTTTTGAATTAACAGATGAATATTTTTCATAAAAAAGAGAGGAATCTACATCAAAATAGATTCCTCCCTTTTACATTTGGACTTATACTGCGCTTTTACTGCAGCACTACTCCTCTTTTTTACGATGCATGTTCATCTTTCTTCTTCATTAACGCTCTTTTCTTCATCGCTTTCGTTAAATATCCACCTTTAAACGAACGAATTTCATACGAAGACATAAACGCTTTCGGTGCAATTTCATTAATAATTTCTAAAAGCTCTTTCTCTCTAGAACGCTTTGCGACGATATCTAAGCGATAACGTATAGAATTAATACCTTCGCCTTCAAATACTGTAACGCCAAATCCAGAGTGACGTAACTCATCTACTAATTCATTACAACGGTCTAGTAAACTAACTTGATACGTAATATAACCAATTGCTAATTTATTCTCTATATAACCGCCTAATAACAGTCCCGCACTAAAGCCAATGACATAGGCAACGATGTTCATCCAATTTGATAAATCTTGAAACACAATACCTAAACTGACAATGTAAATAGCTCCTTCTAACAATCCAACACCAGCAGCGGATCTTGTTTGATTCTTTACAAGCAAAATCGTACGAATTGTTAAAATTGGAACGTAAATAATTTGTAGCACAAAAATAAGTAGCGCTTGTAACATTGGTATCCACCTCTTTCAAAAAGTCTTTTGTCATAATAACATACATAACCTTTAGAAATCGATGGGTTTTTTAAAATTTTTTTATTATTTTTCATACTATTGAAAAACGCAAAAAAGAAGCGTATCATATTTGTCGTTAATTTGATTACTTGTATCATATCGCTAAACTAAAAAAGGAACCAAATTAGGTCCCTTTCATCATAGCTCTATGTTTTTCGAAGCATGTTCCCTTTGCTTCTCTTCTTCTTTCACTAACTGCATATTTGCATACGCTAAATTTGCAATCATTAAAAAGTGACCACCTAAAATACCTGTACCGAATGCCCAAATTTCCATTTCATGCTCAATTTCATACATGATTATAGCTCCTAAAATAGCAGCTGCAAATCGGTTTAAAACTCCTAATCCAGGAGACTTTTCCTTCATTACGATACTTTTTCCGAGTTTCTCCACTCTGCGAGCTAATAACCAAAGACAATAGGCGCTTACTGCTAATCCAATACCAAACCCTGTCACTTGTTTTCCAAACGGAGTAATCGTCCACATAAGTAGTAAACCACTAAAGATCACATACAATTGTAATCGATATACACGTAAGGCTTCTTGAATCAAAATATCCGCTCCTAAGTTCTCATTTTTTGTACTTTAGAAGAAAAGCAGCAACTTACACAGTTGCTGCTTTCTCTTCTTCTTGTTCTTGTTCCATCTTACGAATTTCAACACGTTTAATTTGGTAAGCGTCTTTTTCTAACACTTTAAATTCATAACCTTCTGCCTCAACGTGTTGTCCTTCTTCGATTTCATGATTTTGCATCATAATCCATCCACCGATTGTATCCACATCATCTTCTTCGATGTGTAATCCAAATAAATCTTTCACTTCTGAGATAAGCACTTTTCCATCAACAATGATATGTTGCTCGTTCACATGTTGAATTGGTGGTGCTTCATCTTCATCATATTCGTCACGAATTTCGCCGACGATTTCCTCCAAGATATCTTCAAGCGTTACAATTCCGGCTGTTCCTCCGTACTCATCATATAAAACAGCCATCGGAATTCGCTTCTTCTGCATTTGAAGTAATAAATCGTGAATTGGAGTCGTTTCCATCACTTCAATAATCGGACGCATATACGAGCGAATAGATGATAAATCTTTTTGATCCTCGGTCATATATCGAATAAAGAAATCTTTTACGTTGACCATACCGATAATATCATCTTTATCCTCTCCAAAAATTGGATAACGTGTGTATCTCTCATTTTGGATCACTTTCATGTGTTCTTCTACTGAATCTTCCAGGTAGAAACCAACGATTTCTGTTCGCGGTACCATAATCTCTTTTGCAATACGATTATCAAATTCAAAAATGTTATTTACATACTTGTATTCGGCTTGATTAATTTCGCCACTTTCATAGCTATCTGAAAGAATAAGGCGTAATTCTTCTTCGGTATGAGCTACTTCATGTTCAGAAGCCGGTTTTAAACCGAATAAACCAGTTATCACACGAGCTGAACCATTCAATACCCAAATAAATGGATACATTACTTTATAGAACATCATTAGTGGAGCTGCAAATAATAATGTTACTTTTTCAGCCTTTTGAATTGCCATCGTTTTCGGAGCCAATTCCCCTACTACAACGTGTAAATACGTCATTAACATAAAAGCAAGACCAAATGTTAATACTGATGAAATAGAAGGATTTAAGTTCCATTTCTCAAATAATGGGTGTAATAACTTTTCAATTGTCGGTTCACCTAACCAACCTAATCCCATAGCTGTCACTGTAATACCTAATTGACAAGCAGATAAATATTCATCTAAATTTGTTGTTACCTTTTTCGCTGCTAAAGCACCGCGTTTTCCTTCTGCAACAAGCTGATCAATACGACTTGAACGTACTTTTACAATCGCAAACTCAGCTGCTACGAAAAATCCAGTAAATGCGATTAAAATCGCAACCATGACTAAATTAAATATTTCCAATGAATCCCCTTAGTTAAAAAACTAAGGTGTCCACCTCCTGTATACTATAATGTTTTCTTATTTGTTTCTTAGAAAACATAGCCCTATACAAAAATTAAAGAGGTCAGATTTCACTTTTTCTATAATAATAGAACAAGTGTCTGTATTAAAGCTGTCGTTTGACCAGATAAAGATTTCGATATTTTTTCACGTTGTGAATCAGTCAATCCATCTAAAAGCGGCTTTAACTCTGTTAACTCTGCTTCTAATCGATGAATATGGTCTGTCACTTCATTCACTTGTTTCGAAACGTGTTCATTGATACCGAGCAGCTTCTTCTTCTCCTCGATTTTCTCTTTAATCTCACAAAGCGGCATATGCATTTCTTTGCACTTCTCAATAAATTGTAATGTCTCAAATGCTGTTTCGTCGTAATAGCGATAATTAGATTGAGATCGCTCCGCTTTTAAGATACCTAGATTCGTATAATAATCAATCGTTCGTTTCGACACGTGAGCCATGAGAGCCAACTGTCCGATTCGATACACCTTCCCAACGATCTTCCCCCCTTGTTTATATTACTTACATGATACAATACATAAACTGTACAGTCAAACGTGACGGTTTATTATTCACAATTTATACCAAATTCCAAGCTCCACCCTACTATTATCCAATACAAATCACTCATACAATAAAATTACTAAACTATTACCTAATCACTACATTGTCTGTACCTTTTAACCTTTCTTATTTAAAAGCATATTCTACTAATAATGATTGCTTGTATAGGAGGAAATTAACATGAAAAAGACAATCATTTCTCATTTTTATAATGAAGAATACCTACTCCCATGGTGGCTTATGCATCACACGAAAATATTCGATCACGGCATTTTAATTAATAGAGGGTCTACAGATCGTTCCGTAGAGATTTGTAAACTATTAGCACCCCACTGGGAAGTACGAAATTCCAGATTTCTTGAGTTTGATCCAACTAATACTGATATTGAAGTGATGGAAATTGAAAGAGAAGTTTCAGGTTGGAAAATCGTTTTAAATACTACTGAATTCTTTTGTTGTAATAATACTGAAGATTTTTTTTCATCTCTTCATACACTAGGCCAAAACATGTATGCGATTAGAATGATTTTAATGATAGATAATCACAATTATAATTATTCAAAGCCTAGATATTCTATCCCCTTAGTAGAACAGCGATACCACGGTGTCTTCCCTTACAACCCACAACTCGGATGTGCTTGGAGATTTATTCACAATCATCTAGATGGTGCATATTTACCTGGTAGACATCACTCGCGGCACGGATATATAATTTATGACTATCCTTCATTTATTTTAAAATTTTATTTTAGCCCTTGGAATGAACAGTCAAAGGCAAGAAAATTACAAATTACACCTACCCTTTCAAAAAGGGGTGTTCAAATGGGGCTTCAAACACATTACGGTCAATCTCCTGAAGTACTGGACATACGTTTTTTAGAGCTTAGTAACCTAACACAAGACCTCCGTCATAACCCTGAATACCAAGAATTATTCCCAAAATTCAAACCGTAATATTTTCTGCATCGTCATCGCCTCAAACATTTTCATTCGCTTAATCAAAAACAATCTCATTTGCATAAAACATGAATACTGTATAAATAATAAATTTTTATTTTAGGAGGAAAAAATGAAAGCTGTTATTCTTGCTGGTGGGTACGGTACAAGAATTGGGGAAGAAACACATTTAAAACCGAAACCTATGATTGAAATTGGAACAAAACCCATTCTATGGCACATTATGAGTTTGTATAGTCATTACGGGATTACTGAGTTTATTATTTGCTTAGGCTATAAAGGATATGCAATTAAAGAGTTCTTTCTAAATTACAACTTACACATGTCTGATTTCACAATACAGTTAAACGATAATACAATTACTAGCCATTCTCATCGTGTAGAACCGTGGAAAGTTACACTAATCGATACTGGTGTAAATACCGAAACGGGTGGCCGAGTGAAAAAGATTCAAAATTATGTCGGAGACGAACCTTTCTGCCTCACTTATGGTGATGGATTAAGTAATGTAAATATAAAAGAACTTATTACATTCCATAAAAAACATGGAAAAATGGCTACTGTTACTGCCGTACAACCTCCTGGTAGATTTGGTTCTCTCATATTAGATAAACAGTCTGTAACATCTTTTCAAGAAAAGCCATTAGGTGATGGCGGATGGGTTAACGGTGGATTTTTCGTTTTAAATCCTGAAGTTTTCAATTACATTAGTGGAGATAAGTCTGTTTTTGAAACAGACACTTTAGTTCAGTTAGTAAACAAAAACGAATTGGCCGCATATCAACATTCTGGTTTTTGGCATCCAATGGATACATTGCGTGATAAAAATAAATTAGTCGAGCTATGGGAAAGTAATAACGCTCCATGGAAGGTTTGGTAATATGGCTTCATCATCTTTTTGGAATAAGAAAAAAGTATTTATTACGGGACATACTGGATTTAAAGGCTCCTGGCTCACCCTTTTCTTAAGTTCTTTAGGGGCAGAAATAGTGGGCTTTTCTTCTCATCCCCCATCCATTCCTAATCTTTTTGAACAAGGTAACGTAGCAAAAGAGTGTATGACAATTCATGGCGATATTACTGATTACGACTCTTTATTCCACGCCCTAAAACAACATAATCCCGACATAATATTTCATTTAGCAGCTCAGCCAATCGTCACCACTTCATACAAAAATCCTATCGATACATTCAAAACGAATGTTTTAGGTACTGTCCACGTGCTAGAAGCAGCAAAGTCCATCGAAAGCGTACGTGCCATTATTAATGTGACAAGCGATAAATGTTATGAGAATGACGGTAGTGGCGACCGAGCGTTCGTGGAAAATGACCGACTAGGAGGTTTCGACCCTTATAGCGCTAGCAAAGCTTGCGCTGAAATAGTGGCAACATCCTATCAAAAATCATTCTTCCGCACTAATACCCAGAAACTCGCCTCAGTCAGAGCTGGTAACGTCATCGGCGGTGGTGATTGGGCAGAAGATCGATTATTCCCTGATATCATTCGGGCATATTTGCACAATCATACTTTGTGTATTCGAAACAAATATGCCGTCCGTCCGTGGCAACATGTTTTAGATCCTCTACATGGCTATATCCTTCTAGCTGAGAAACTTTGGAATGATGCTAAATATGCAGAAGCATGGAATTTCGGACCGATTAATGAACCTAGCAGAACCGTAAATGATGTCATTCAATCCGTAACGAAATTATGGAATAAACGACTCACCATCCATTCTCCCTCTACGAAAACTCCTTATGAATCACCAATTTTAACACTCAACAGTACAAAAGCAGTAAACAAACTCGGCTGGACCCCTAAGTTATCAACAGATGATTCTATTGCTTGGACTGTTGATTGGTACAAAAAATATGCATCCGGTGAAAATATAGAATCTTTCACGCGACAACAAATCGATGCATTCAAAAATTTATAAGGGGACTATAAAATGGAACAGAAAAAATGCCGTTTTTGCCACTCATTACTAACCAACACTTTTTTAGATTTGGGCGTTTCTCCTCTTGCTAATTCATTTGTAGCTCCTGAAAATTCATATAAAATGGAACCATTTTATCCGCTGCACACATTTGTTTGTCACTCTTGTTTACTCGTACAGCTAGATGAATTTGAATCTCCGCACAATATTTTTCATGACTACTTATACTTCAGCTCTTACTCCTCAAGCTGGCTGCTACACGCTAAACAATATGTAGAAATGGCGATTAAGCGTTTCAACTTAACGAAACATTCAAAAGTGATTGAAATCGCAAGTAACGATGGGTACTTATTACAATACTTTAAAAAAGAAAATATCGAGACATTGGGAATTGAACCCGCGAAAAACGTAGCAGAAATTGCTATCAAAAAAGGAATTCCTACTCATGTGAATTTTTTCAGTAATGACTTAGCAAAAAAATTGCCACAAGCTGATTTAATCGTCGCAAATAACGTATTAGCACACGTTCCGAACTTGCATGATTTTGTCGCTGGTTTAAAAACACTATTAAAACGTGATGGCACGATAACAATTGAATTCCCACACTTATTAAACCTCATATCCTTTAAACAGTTCGATACTATCTACCATGAGCACTTTTCCTACTTCTCACTTATAAGCCTTCAAAAAGTTTTAAGTTATCATCATTTACAAATTGTTGATGTAGAAGAACTTTCAACGCATGGTGGTTCCTTACGGATTTTTGTAAACCATCTAAGTGCCCAATCAACTATCCATTCCAATGTTACAAAATTAATTCAAAAAGAAGTCGACCACGGGTTAGATACTTTAGATTGCTATCTCCTTTTTTCTAAACGCATCGAACAATTGAAAATAAATATTTTAAAGTTTTTTATTGAAGCGAAAGCTTTAAACAAACAAATTATCGGTTACGGTGCTCCAGCTAAAGGAAACACCCTTTTGAATTATTGCGGGATAGGTAAAGAATTTCTAGCTTATACAGTAGATAAAAATCCTCACAAACAAAATCTCCTTTTACCAGGAACTCGTATTCCAATAAAATCTCCAGCAGAAATTAAACGTACAAAACCAGATTACATTCTTATACTTCCTTGGAATTTGAAAGACGAAATTATGAAAGAATGCTCTTTCATTCGTGAATGGGGCGGTAAATTTTTAGTGACGGTTCCAGAAATTGAGGTGATCGAGCCATGAAGAAAGTTGTTGTAACAGGTGGTAGTGGCTGGATAGGTAAATATGTTGTACATTCACTTATACAAAAGGGATACGAAGTGCACGCCATGTATAATAAAAATAACCCCTCTCACCTCCCTTGCCATTGGCATAAAGTAAACTTGCTTCGCGATGACGAAGTAAAACAATTCATTTACGACGTTCAGCCTAGCCATCTCATTCACCTTGCTTGGGAAGCAGTGCCACCAGCATGCTATGTATCTATTAATAATTACTATTGGCTAAAGTCTAGTATTTCATTGATTCAACACTTTACAACATGCGGTGGAAAGCGTGTTGTCGTTGCAGGTACTGGCGCAGAGTACGAATGGTTTAACGGCGTATTATTTGAAGATTCACCGCTCCTTTCCTATAAAACCCCGTATTCTTTATGTAAAAATGCACTGCACTCCTGGCTAGAAACGTATGCACAACAAACAGGCCTCAGCATGTGTTGGGGCCGCATTTTTCATATGTATGGACCTCACGAACAAGGTAATCGGCTCGTTTCTAACATTATCACTTCCTTATTAAAAAACGAGGAAGCACTATGTACACATGGAAAACAATCGAGAGATTTCCTCCATGTGAGTGACGTCGCTGACGCTCTCGTAACAATATTAGAACACAGCGTTACAGGCACCATCAATATCGCTTCTGGTCAATCTGTACAAATTAAAGAGTTAGCTTCTATCATTGCTAAAAAGATAGGAAAAGAACATTTAATTAAACTAGGTGCAATCCCTTTCTCTAAAGATGAACCTTTATTTGTCGGGGTTAATGTAGAACGTTTAAAAACTGAAGTAAACTGGAAACCAACATACGATCTAAATACAGGAATTGAAGAAACAATTTTATGGTGGAAATCATTTATACAAAAACATAACGATATGCATCATTAAAACGTAAATCCTTCGTTCCTCTCGCTAATTCCTTATACCATCCTTCTAATCTTTCCGGCGTAACAATATGATGCGTCCCCATTCCCCCATGCTTACTAGCTTCAGAAAGAGTCGGACCAATTTGTAACTTTCTCTTTCTCATCGCATCGTTCCACGGACTAAACCCAAACCATAATATACAGGCAAGAGGTGGATAAATCATCGATTCATGCGCAGATAAATGTCTTCCAACCGTATAACTTCCATGCTCATGATTATGAATAAATCTACCTCTTCTCCATAACGGCCAATCTTCTGGTAAATAACCATGAAACCGCTGTTTCATTAAAGGTATTCCAAAGTTAAGGTCCGGATAGTTGTAGTTAGGATCATCAACCATAATAAGCCCGTCCAGCCAATACATCCTCCCCCCCAATTCATTTAGCGATTTCCAAAACTGATTTTTATCTTGCACGCAAAGAAACTCAGTCGTATTTAAAATCATTTTCCATCCTTGTACTTCTTGTTCTATCCTCATCACTTCATGATCTGTCGCATATGCATCAAACTCTGGATTTACAGAATCTCGCACCTCCCAATGCGGTGCGAATTTTTTACAAATCTCAACCGAACGATCCTTAGAACCTTTATTAATTAAAATGCCATGATCAAACAGTTTCGTATGATGTATAAGCCACCACGGCAATAAATACTCTTCGTTATAAAAATGAGAAATAACAGTTGTAGTTATAACAATCTCCTCCTCTTTCTCTATTAATCTACTGTTTCATCCTACTCTTAATATACTTATCTGCTATGTCATTGGTTTCTCTTATTTTAAAAATATGTTTTTCTACCATATACTACACTTTCTTAGACAGCCACTATTTCCTAAAGAAACATCCCAATAAACTGAAAATTAAGTTATAATATCATTATAAAATATGAAGGAGGAATGCACCCATGTACTACAACACTTCATTCGAAAACGATCAACCTGTAGGCCGTCTATAAACTAAGGCGGGCTTGTAACACATACACTATGCCTCGTCTTAGGGAACTCATATTACCCTAAAAATAGACGGAGGTACTTCAAATGAAACAAACAATTTTAGGAGCTATATGCTTATCACTAGCAGCAAGTATATGGGGCGGTATGTATGTTGTTAGCAAATACGTACTCGATTTTATCCCACCACTAACACTCGTTTGGCTACGCTTTATTATCGCTTTTGTTGTTTTGTATGGCATTTTAAAACTAGCTGAGAAAAAGCAAAAGAAAAAAGTAACCATTCGCAAAAAAGATTGGCTCCTATTCGCTTGGATTGGATTTATCGGATATTTTATTTCAATCACATGTCAATTTATCGGAACAAAATTATCCGACGCTCATACAGGCTCATTAGTAACATCAGCTACACCTGCATTTATGGCTATATTTGCAGCGCTCATTTTGAAAGAAAAACTAACCGCTCGTAGACTTTTATCTACTATCATAGCGACAATCGGTGTCATTATCGTAATCGGGTGGGATATTGAAATTGGCTCCTATTTTATCGGAACAATCATTTTAGTTGGAGCCGCTATTACGTGGGCTTTACTATCTATTTATGTAAAAATCGCTTCAATCCAATTTTCATCCTTAGTTATTACAACGTATGCCATATTCTTTTCACTCTTTTTTATTACACCTTTTATGATAGGGGAACTACAAACATCCTCTATCGGAACAGTAAATACGTACGTCATATTAGGCGTATTATACTTAGGAATCGTCTCAACAGCAGGTGCCTTTTTCCTTTGGAATAAAGGATTAGACTTAATGGATGCAAGCATCGGTTCCTTATTTTTCTTCTTCCAACCTATCGTTGGATCATTACTTGGTTGGCTCTTATTAAATGAGACATTAAATAGTAACTTTTTCATTGGTGGTATGCTCATTATATGTAGCGTTTTCATTACTACTTTTGAAAAGAAATAACAAAACAGGCAGAGATTCTTAGTCTCTGCCTGTTCGCATAATTGGATCTTGGTCGTGAAAACCAATACAAATCGGTATATTACTTTGCACTTCACTACGTACACTTATAAAACTACACAGCGTTTTAGCAATTAAATATAAAGTTATACTGATTGCTTTTTCACTTGTATCAAAGCCATTTTCATTATACATATCTGCTAATTCTACAGCCCCCGGCCCCTCAATATTATATGTCCATTCAGATGCCCAATCGTCATCCTCTTCTTCCATTGGAAAATACTCCTCACAAATATAAAACTGACTATCCCATTCGTTATCAAGGTCATACTCAAAATAAATCACTTTTGCTTCTTCGTTAGTAGCCATTTCTACAGCTGCATCCAAACCTACTCGAATACTTTCCTTATATGACTCTAAATCAATTGCTTTAATTCGTTCTGCATATTCTGTAGATGCCAACATGCAACAAATATCATAATACTTCGCTTCTATTTGCTCTACTGCTAACGAAAAGACATCCTCTTGCATCTCTTCTAAATACTGAAATATATCCACACTAAACACTCCTCACTCTTTACGCACTCCAATGCGATGGACGGGACAACAATTTCGGCAATTTCGTATGCTTATCCCCTTTCGCCGCATTAATTTGAACTTGCGTAAGAAAAATACAATTTGTAAAGTCTGCTCCGCGAATATCTGCATCTCGTAAATCTGCTCCAATGAGATCTGCCCCTCGTAAGTCTGCTCCATTTAAGTTTGCCGCAATTAAGTAAGCTCCTCTTAAATTTGCACCTTGTAAATCTTTCTTTTTCAGATTCGCTCCCATAAGGTCTGCTCCGCGGTGAATGATTCGTTTCTTACGCGCAGTATTCATTTCCTTCCATACTAATTCGCTCGTTTCTAAAAGAAGAATGTTCACCTCTGCCCTATGCATTGGAACATTTATTTTCATTAACTCACCTGGATTTAAATTCGAAAGTCGCTCTGTCTCCTCAATTGCGGTCTCCAGCTCTTTATGAATTGGCTGTGTTGCCTTTAAAAGAATCGCTTCATTCAAATACCAAAGCATTTCATGAAGTTGATGCATAACCGGAAAAGCATCGTACATTTTTCTTGCATGCTTTGCATCTTTCCTCCAATCAATCCCTTTAAACGTACCCTGAGAAATCTTCTGCCCAGCACCGAAACACTCAAATACTGTACAACCTTTATAACCTTTTCCTCTAAGATTTTTATGTATACTACATTTAAAATCTGATTGTAAGTTGGAACATGGTTTACCACCATCTTTATTCACTGCAAAATCTACCGATGCTGCGAACGGTAATGCAACGCAACATAGACCGAAGCATTTTTCGCAGTTTGCTTTTAAATGATCATTATGATTAGTCAAAATCTATACCCCCTGTTGTCTTTTGACTATTTCATAATATTCCAACTGTAATAAATAATCAATTTTAAAATAAACCGGCATCTTTCGTTTCAATTCATAACTTTATCATTCGATTTCCTTTCAATTGAAAAGGACTATTTCTATTCATTGAATTATAATTAAATTATAAATTTTCTAACTAAAAGGAGACTTATTATGGCACTAGAAATGAAAACAAACTGTCAAATTTGTGATCAATCGCTCGAACAAGATTCTGAAGCATACATTTGTGTATATGAATGTACATTTTGCGCACCATGTACAGAAGAAAGACAAAACGTTTGTCCAAACTGCGGCGGCGAATTAGTACGTAGGCCGAAAAAGAAACAATAAAAAGCAAAGCGATATCGCTTTGCTTTTTATTGTTTTCTGAGTATATGAAATTATATCGAACACAACTTAAACATTTAAAAACTTCACACAAACAGGCTCTGGCACAGCAACATCAGATTGTAAAAGTGTTAACTTTCCTGTAGATTCATCTCTTGAAAATAGCACAAGATTATGTGACTTTTCATTTGTAGCAACAAGAAACTTTTCAGTAGGATCTAATACAAAATCCCTCGGCCAATTTCCTTCTGTAGATGTATGTTCCACAAATGCAAGCTCACCTGAGTTTTGATCCACACTGAAAACAGCAATACTATTATGACCACGATTACCTGCATATACAAAGCGGCCTTCAGAAGAAATATGGATAGCACTGCCTTGACTATTTTCATCAAATTGTTCTGGAAGAGTAGAAATATACTGTAATTCTGTAAAGGAGCCTTCTTCCGAGTTATATGTTAACGCAATAACCTCTGAACTAAGCTCCGTCATTACATAAGCGTATTTTCCATTTGGATGAAAAGCAATGTGTCTTGGTCCACTTCCCGGATTCACAGACAGGCTATTCACTTCTATTAATGTACTATCTTTTATTTCATACGTAATTAATTTATCTATCCCTAAATCAACACCTATCACATATTTTTCATCAGGAGTGTACCCCGCGTAATGTGCGTGTGGTTTTTCTTGTCTTTCTTTATTCGGACCTGAACCTTCATGCGCCATAATAGATGCAGCAGGATTTACAGTTCCATTTTCTTCATTTATTTCAAAAGACTCAATCGTTCCTTTATGGTAATTTGCTGTAACTACTGTATGATTTCCACTATCAACACTAATATGACAAGGAGAAGCCCCTTCTACTACTTGTCTATTTTTCGCTTTTAGTTCTCCAGTATGACTATCAATGGAATAAGCAGCTACACCGCCAGATTCGCCTTCCTTAACAACGGAATAGAGATATTCATTATTTCGGTTAATCGTTACATATGTAGGGTTATCCAACTTAGCGGCAAGTGTTACATTACCAATTTTTTTTGCTTCCGTGTCTAAAATAAACTTATATATTCCTTCACTATTTTCTTTCGTGTATGTTCCAACATATCCGATAAACTCTTTGTTATCCTTCATTTTCATAACCCTCTCTCCCTATATTTTTCATTCATCATACTTCTTAAAATATTTTATGTTGAAAGAGTATCCTAAAAAATCGGAGTACCTCTTTATACGTTACCATATTTTCTTGGTAAATAGCTTTTAAACCCACTTTTTTTGATACGCTGCTATACTTTCATATTCTTCTTCCAATTGACGGGACAAACGGATATAGATTGGCGTTAAATCTTTATATTTTTCCACACTTTCCATGTTTGGCTCATGATGAAAATCTGCACCTACCATTTCAGAAACTACATGTAACGTATCTACTTCACCTAAACTATATAAACCGAGGATGGCAGCTCCTAAGCAAGAGCTTTCGAAACTTTCAGGAACATATACGTCTTGATGGAAAATATCCGCCATCATCTGTCTCCAAAGTTCCGACCTTGCAAAACCGCCTGTCGCTTGAATTTTTTTCGGTTCGCCAATGAGTTCTTTTAAAGCGAGAAGAACTGTATATAAGTTATAAATTACTCCTTCTAAAACAGCACGTATCAGATGTTCTTTCTTATGATGCAATCCGAGTCCAAAGAAAGATCCTCGCGCATTTGCATTCCATAAAGGAGCTCTTTCCCCCGCTAAATACGGGTGAAATAATAAACCGTCAGATCCCGGATTCACTTTTGCTGCTATTTCAGTAAGCACCTCATATGGATCTTTTCCTAAGCGCTTTGCAAGTTCAATCTCTGAAGTGCCCAATTGGTCACGAGCCCACCTGAAAATCATACCGCCGTTATTAACTGGTCCACCGATTACCCAATGGTCTTCAGTTAATGCATAACAAAAAATTCTACCTTTTGGATCTGTTACAGGACGATTTGTTACAGCACGTATCGCACCGCTTGTACCAATTGTAACAGCCACAACGCCAGGATCTATTGCATTTACACCTAAATTAGATAGTACTCCATCACTCGCTCCTACTACAAAAGGCGTAGAAACAAGTACATTCATCTCTTTGGCAAACTCTTCATCTAATCCTGTTAAACTGTGCGTTGTTGGAACAAGCTTTGAAAGCTTTTCATCTGTAATTCCTGCTACATGTAAAGCCTCTTCATCCCACTTTAAAGATTTTAAATTGAACATTCCTGTCGCTGATGCTATAGAATAATCAACTACATACTCTTTATATAACTTGTAAAAAACATATTCTTTAATAGAAATGAATTTATAACTTTTTGCGAATAACTCTGCCTGCTCATTCTGTAGCCAAACTAATTTCGAAAGTGGTGACATCGGATGAATTGGTGTCCCAGTACGAAGGTAAATTTCATGACCATTCATATCATTCTTTATTTTCTCTGCCCAGTTTGCACTTCTATTATCTGCCCAAGTGATACATCTCGTTAACGGCTTTCCCTTTTCATCTACAGCAATGATACTATGCATTGCCGAACTAAAAGAGACACAAAGAATATCATTCGGCTGTACACTACTTATTCGTACAGTTTCTTTAATCGTATTTATTACTGCATGAAAGATTTCTTCTGGGTCTTGTTCTGCTGTTTCAGGTGTAGGAGAATATAAAGGATATTCAATTCCATGACTAGCCATAACAGATCCATCAGTAGAAAATAGAACTGATTTTGTACTAGTTGTCCCAATATCTACACCAATCATATATTTTGAGCTCACCATCTCTTCCTCCTAACAAAAAATTGCTACAGTATCCCACCATAAAAATACATTCCTTTTATCTATTGATAACGTTGTATGCCACAATTATCTAAATAGAAACATCTTTATCTTAAACAAACATATCGAGTAGTAAAACGCCTCCAAAAGCGATAAATGAAAGTAACGTTTCTAATACTGTCCATGTTTTAAATGTTTCTTTCACTGTTAAGCCTAGGTATTCTTTTACCATCCAGAACCCAGCATCGTTTACGTGAGAAAACATTAACGCTCCTGCACCTGTTGCAATAACGAGTAACTCTAAGTTCACACCTGTCGTATTTTCAACGATTGGCGAAACGATACCCGCTGCTGTTGTTAAAGCGACTGTCGCTGAACCTGTCGCAATTCGAATTAACCCAGCTACTATAAATGCTAATACAATTGGAGATAGAGCTAAATGCTCAGACATTTGAGCAATAGCATTCCCTACCCCACTATCGATGAGAATTTGCTTAAATCCCCCGCCGGCACCAATAATCGCAACAATTGAACCGATTGGTAATAAGCTATCTTCTGTTATCTTCTTAATAGCTTTTTTATCGATACCTTGACGAAATCCAAGAAAATAGAACGCCGCAAAACATGCAATCAATAGTGCAATTATAGGACTACCGATTAATGTGACAATCTTCATCAAAGTATTAGAAAGAGGCACATAAGGAGCTGCTGCAGCTAAAACCATTAACATAACAGGTAACAATATAACTAAAAATGAAACTCCTATTCCTGGTAATTTCGTTGATTTTGTATTTACACGAATCAATTCTGGCTCATTTTCAGGAATTACACGTTTGTGAATCCACTTAGCGAATATAGGACCTGCAATAATCGCTGCAAAAAATGTAATAATGAGTGAATACATTAGTACCTTTCCAAGATTCGCTTTATAAATACCAATTGCAACTATGGCCCCTGGATGCGGAGGAACAAGACCGTGTACGACAGATAGCCCAGCAATTGCTGGTAATGCTATCAATAAAATATTTTGTTTCGTTGTTTTATGAATTGAAATTACTAACGGCAGTAATATTAAAATGCCTACTTCAAAAAACACCGGGATTCCAATAATAAAACCTGCAATTAACATAGCCCATGGTAAGTTTTTTATCCCAAAGGATTTAATAAAGAACTCTGCCACTTGCATTCCAGCACCTGACTCTGCCATCATTTTCCCTAAAATTGTACCCAATACTAAAATACCTACTAAATGCCCGAGAACACTTCCGACTCCCATTTCATAAGCACTCACTATTTTATCCATTGGCATTCCAGACATAATTGCTAAAAACAAACTTGCAATCGTTAAACTAATAAACGCATGCCATCTCCACCACGATACCCCTAAAATAACAATTACAATTGATAATAATGTAATAATTAAAAGGTACATATTCATACGCAATTTCACCCCTTTATGTAAACCCTTTCAAAATTACTATACAATTAAGAGCACCTATATAGTTCTTTCATGAGTAAGAATTTATATATCGATATACAAATCATCTTCACAAAATAATAATTTATACAAAAAGAATCTCCCTTATCAGAGATACATGTTAACTACTCTCTCTGATAAGGGGATTTCTCTTTCATAATTATAATGTTATTTTATACATGCTTCATACGAGCATATTTTCCTTCTTCAAAAGTGAATGACACTTTCTTCTCTTGCTGTTTTCACGTAGTAAGACTACAAACTCAGGATCCAGTTTAAACGATGAAGTTACTTAAGATTTGTCCTCTCATGAAAAACAATTTTCGGAAAGCACCTTCGCTTTCATACATTATAATTTAGGCGCTTTCGCCCAATCAGCAGCAAATTTCTCAATACCTTGGTCTGTTAATGGGTGCATAGCAAGTTGTTCAATTACTTTATAAGGAATTGTTGCAATGTGAGCACCTGCCATCGCTACACGAGTTACATGATCTGGATGTCTAACAGAAGCCGCAATAATTTGTGTATCTAGTTGATGAACATCGAATAATTCAGCAATTTTAGCAACTAATAATACGCCATCTTCAGAAATATCATCTAAGCGTCCTAAAAATGGAGAAACGTACGTTGCACCTGCTCGAGCAGCTAAAAGTGCTTGGTTCACTGTGAAAATAAGTGTAACATTCGTTTTCACACCTTTTTCAGTAAGGTAGCGACAAGCTTCTAATCCAGCTAACGTCATCGGAAGTTTAACTGTAACTTTTTCATCGCCACCGTTAATTTTAATCAGTTCTTCTGCTTGGGCGATCATCTCTTCAGCTGTAACAGCATCTGGCGTTACTTCTGCCGAAACAGATTCAACTTTAGGAACTGCCTGACAAATTTCTGCAATACGGTCTTCAAATTTAATGCCCTCTTTTGCTACTAAAGAAGGATTCGTTGTAACACCAGCTAAAACTCCAAGTTTATATGCTTTTTTTATATCCTCAAGATTTGCAGTATCAATAAAAAATTTCATGATTAATTCCCTCCAGTTTTTAAACGTTGATGAGTTACATGTTTAATATGCTTATCCCGTAAAAGCCCGATTGGTGTGGAATGAAGCCCCTACTTATTAAAGTTTCACTTTATTTCTTTTCTACTGCATGTCCGCCAAATTCATTGCGCAGAGCTGCTACAACTTTTCCTGTAAATGTATCATTGTCTAATGAGCGGTAGCGCATTAATAGAGACATTGCGATAACAGGAGTTGCTGTTTGAAGGTCTAATGCTGTTTCTACTGTCCATTTTCCTTCACCAGAAGAATGCATAACACCCTTAATCTCATCCAGTTTTGCATCTTTAGAAAATGCATTTTCTGTTAATTCCATTAACCAAGAACGAATGACTGAACCGTTGTTCCATACTCTTGATACTTTTTCATAATCGTAGTCAAATTCACTTTTCTCTAGAATCTCAAATCCTTCACCAATAGCAGCCATCATACCGTATTCAATTCCGTTATGAACCATTTTTAAGAAGTGACCACTACCAGCTTTTCCAGCATATAAGAATCCATTTTCTACAGCAGTATCGCGGAAGATAGGTTCAACGATGTCCCAAGCTTCTTGATCTCCTCCGATCATGTAACAAGCACCATTACGAGCTCCTTCCATTCCACCAGAAGTTCCTGCATCCATAAAGTGAATGCCATCTTTCTTTAATTGCTCATATCGGCGGATAGACTCTTTATAATGTGAATTACCAGCTTCAATTAAAATATCTCCTTTTGATAAAAGTGGTGTAACCTCATCAATAACAGAATCAACAACAGCGTGTGGTACCATTACCCAAAGAATTCTTGGTGATTGTAATGACTGAACAAGTTCACTTAAACTAGATGTACCTGTTGCCCCGTACTCTTTCATTTCTTCTACTGCGCTCGTATTTAAATCAAATGCTACTACTTCATGTTTATGATCCATTAAATTTTTCCCTAAATTTAATCCCATTTTACCTAACCCAATTAATCCTACTTGCATAATATAATTCCTCCTCAAATCATCTTTTATTAAAAATCCATATCACTACAATCTGGAATACCTTTCAGCACTGAAATGTTAGTATGTACAGAAAGGTATTCACAATCATAGCTTAAGAATTCAACACATTTTTTGTAATTTGAACAACATTTTCTGGCGTAAATCCAAATAGATTCATGACTTCAGCTCCAGTACCTGAAGCTCCAAATGTTTCAATTGATAGTACTTTTCCTTCTTGTCCTACATAACGTTCCCAACCAAGAGATACACCCATCTCAAGAGATACTCGTTTCGTTATAGAAGACGGAAGAACGGATTCTTTATATTCGTTCGATTGGTGATCGAATAGCTCCCAGCTCGGCATTGCAACGATGCGAACAGAAACTTGATCTTCTTCTAATTTTGCTTTCGCACTAGCAGCTAAGGATACTTCAGAACCTGTCGCAATTAAAATTACATCCGGATTTTCATTCGTTTGTGTTAATACGTAAGCTCCTTTAGAGAGATTCTCTATGTTCGCTTTCGTTTCATTAAACACCGGTAAATTTTGACGGCTCAGTACTAAAACGACTGGACCATCCGTTTGCTGTAAAGCATACGCCCAAGCACTTGCTGTTTCATTTGCATCTGACGGACGGATAACTGTTAGACCAGGAATTGCTCGAAGAGCTGCCAATTGTTCAATTGGTTCATGCGTTGGACCATCTTCTCCTACAGCAATCGAATCATGTGTAAATACGTAAGTAACAGGTAACTTTTGCAGTGCAGCCAGTCGAATGGACGGACGAAGATAATCATTAAATACAAAGAATGTACTTACGAAAGGTTTTACGCCTCCATGAAGCGCCAATCCATTCGCTGCAGCGCCCATTGCATGTTCACGTACACCGAAATATATATTTCGTCCAGCATACGATTCTACTGCATATACTGCTTCACCTTTTATATCTGTCATCGTAGAATGAGAAAGATCCGCACTTCCACCGAAAATAGAAGGAATCGATTTCACATAATGATTAATAGCTTCCCCACTTGCAACACGAGTAGAAATTGTTTTTTCAGTATCAAAGGATAGAATGTCTTTCGCTTCAATTAAAACCTCACCTGTAATCGCTTTTTCTAATTCATCTGCCAGTGTAGGATTCGCTTCTCTGTATAAGTTGAACTGCTCATTCCAGTCATTGTCTTTTTCAATACCTTTTTGTTTTAGTGCATTAAAATGAGCCTTTACTTCTTCAGGTACAAAGAAATCTTCCTTATAACCCCAACCATACACTTGTTTTGTCGCTGTTGCCTCTTCTACTCCAAGCGGATTACCATGTGCTTTGTTCGTTCCAGCAACTTTTGGACTTCCATAACCTATAATGGTTCTAATTTCTATAAGAGTAGGTTGATCCGTATTTTCTTTCGCTAATGTAATAGCTTTTGTAATAGCATCGACATCGTTTCCATCTTCAACTCTTACATATTGCCAATGTACAGATTCTACCCTTTTCTGAATATCTTCAGAGAAAGCAATGCCTAATTCACCATCAAGTGAAATTTCATTTGAATCATACAGTACAATTAACTTGCCAAGTTTCATATGTCCTGCCATTGACATCGCTTCATAAGCGACACCCTCCATTAAGTCACCATCTCCGACTAAAGCATACGTATTGTGATCTATAATAGAGTGACCACCCTTATTAAACTTTGCTGCTAAATGAGCTTCTGCCATTGCCATTCCGACAGCATTAGCAATCCCTTGTCCTAACGGGCCTGTAGTCGCTTCAACTCCAGGAGTATGACCAAACTCAGGATGTCCTGGTGTTTTACTATTTAACTTTCTGAAGTTTTTCAAGTCATCAATTGAAACATCATATCCAGCTAAATGAAGTAGACTATATAACAGACTAGATCCATGTCCCGCCGATAAAACGAAACGATCACGGTTAAACCATTCTGGGTGATTAGGATTGTAATTTAAATGATTCGCCCATAATGCATAAGCCATTGGTGCTGCTCCCATCGGAAGACCTGGATGACCTGAGTTTGCCGCATTAATAGCATCAATCGATAACGTACGAAGTGTATTCACTGCTAATTGATTTATGTTTTGTGTCATAGTAATCGTCCCCCTAAATGCTTTCATTAAAGAAAGTGCTTATTTTTCCGTCTCTTGATCTAACCACCATTTAAATCCACTTTCTTGCAACAGTTCATTAGACGCTTCTGGACCATATGAACCAGACTCATATTCATAAAGCGGTAATAAGTTTTCCTCGAACGCTTCAAGAATTGGTTGTACCCATTCCCATGACAATTCAACTTCTCTCCAATGTGCAAAGAATGTAGCGTCTCCACTCACAGCATCATGAATGAGTCTTTCATACGCTTCAGGTACTCCCACATCCGCTTGCTCACAAGTAAAGTTAATACGCATCGGTTCAATTTCTCCATTTTTCAATGGATTTTTACTGTTTAACTGTAATGAAACGTTCTCACCTGGACTAATTTCAATTATTAACAAGTTAGGTGCTGCATTTGGATTACTATCTTGATATTGCTGTTTTAACGTATTTTTAAATTCAATTACAATACGAGTAGACTTTTCTTTCATTCGTTTGCCTGTTCGTATATAGAAGGGAACGCCAGTCCAAAATGGATTATCGATCCACAGGCGAGCAGCAACAAATGTGTCTATGTTAGAAGAAGGATTTACTCCTGGCTCCTCTTTGTATGCTACAACTTGCCCGCCTTTTATCTCACCTGCAGCGTATTGTCCGCGAATGATATGGCTTTGAACGTCTTCTTTTTTCACTTTACGAAGCGTTTCCATTACCTTTCGCTTTTCCTCTCGAATTTCACATGCATTAACCTTTTCCGGCAGATTCATAGCAGTCATCATTAATATTTGTAACATATGATTTTGAACCATATCTCGAATGGCCCCTGCCTGGTCATAATATCCTGCCCTTTCTTCAACCCCAACTGTTTCACTCGCTGTGATTTGTACATTCGCTATATGTTCTTTATTCCAAATTGATTGGAGAACAGGATTTGCAAATTCTAATGCTTCAAGATTTTGAATCATCGGTTTACCTAAATAATGATCGATACGGTATATCTCGTCTTCTTCAAACGTGTGACTAAGCTTATCGTTAAGCTCACGAGCAGATGTAAGGTCGTGCCCGAATGGTTTCTCAATCATCAGACGTTTCCATCCATCCGTTTTATCAAGTCCGCTTTCCTTAATATTTAAAGCAATGGTCTCGAAAAATTCAGGAGCAACGGAAAGATAAAACATTCTATTTCCTTTTATATGTAATTCTTCTTCCCTTTCACGAACGACTTGTAATAACCTCTCATAGTCTTCCGGCTTACTCACATCTAATGGACAATAGCGAAAATTATCTAAAAAACCTTCCAGTTCTGGAGTACCTTCTTCTCTATGACGGGAAAACGTCTCTATTGATTCTTTTATTCTTCCTTGAAAATCTACATGAGATACTTGACGTCTCCCAAGCCCGATAACGGATATTTGCTTTGGAAGTTTTTGATCTCTATATAAGTTATATAGTGCGGGGTAAATTTTGCGTTTCGCTAAGTCCCCTGTCGCTCCAAATAAAACAAAGGTCATTGATTCCAATTTTAGTCCCCCTCTTGTTGTATAATCCTTGTCAATATTTTAAAAATGAATTGTACAGAAGCTCATGTTTTATAAAAACAAAGAGTTATCAAATTCCAATTCTTTTTATGCCTTTCGCTTTTTAATTGTCCCCAATATTAATAGTGGCAATTCAAAGCATTTCTACCACAACTTACTTATTTATAGAATTTAACGGAATATTTTATATCTAATTACTTTTAGTAATTAGATAATCTTATGTCTAATATATTAACCACATAAATTATTATCGTCAATAAAAATGTCTTGAATTACATACGATTTATTTCGTAATACTTTTCTAAGTGTATTCCTAGTTACCATTCATTTTCAAAGATAATGATCGATACGATAAATATCAGTTTAATCAAAACATTCAATTATTTTTTGTTAAACTCACGAGCAGACGTTACATTATAATCAAAAGGCTTCTCTATAATAAGACGATTTAATCCTTTTGTAGCCCACAATCCACTTTCCTTAATATTTAAAGCAATGACATCAAATACTTCTGGTATAACAGATAGGTAAAACATACGGTTTTCAGGAATATTTAATTCTGTTTCACGCCTCTTTACAAGACTCAACAAATCTTGATAGTCCTCTACATTCGCTGTATTTAATTGACAATAACGAAATGTGCTAATAAATCCTTCTACTCCTGATTCGTCATCAGTAGATCTTCTAGAAAATGTAGCAATGGATTGTTCTACCTTTGTTTGAAATTCCACATCTGACATTCCCCCTCTACCAATACCGATAATTGAAATAGATTGCGGTATATGTTGATTACTAATTAGTTTGTATAAAGCATGGTAAATTTTGCGTTTCGCTAAATCCTCTGTCGCTCCGAATAAAGTGAAACTTTAATTAGCCCTTACCAATCTGGCTTTTACAAGCAGCCCAACTCCCACCTAACTTCTTTGCTTTCGCTGAATTTTGAGGCGGGGGTCTTACTGCCCGGCAAAAAGCGGGATAACATTCAAAAAAACCTTGCAGAAAAATTCTACAAGGTTTTTGTCTATACATACAAATTAATCACTATATTAAAATAAAAGAGTTTATAATTCATCACAATACTATTAAATATAAGCTGCTTTAAAGGCTTGTTGGACAGCTTGTACTTCTAATGAGTCTTTACCATATAAGTTCGTTGCTACACGAATACAAGCTTCTTTTAATTCTTTAAAGTCAGAAGTCATATTTAATTCATCCGTATTTGCATAATAGAAAATATCAAACATTTTATCTTCTCCAATGCCATGTACGTTTACTCCATTATGGTTTCCACCACTAGCAATCAAGTAAGCTACTTTATTAATAATGCTAGAGTTCGTGTGTACACCACCATGATCGTGGTCAGCATCAATAGGTAAGTTATTATAATGTCTATAGTCCTCCGGATATCTAGAAGAGATAGATGATGGGTTTTTCATATCTCTAAAAATACGACCTGATTGTTCTCCCATTGTCCAATTGAACTTTCCGTTATTGGCATACTTTTCAACTGCTACTCCTAAAATATCAGATAGAGCCTCATTAATTGCACCAGCTTCTCCTGCGTACTCAAGTCCAGACTCATTTCTTGTAACCGCGTGTGTAAATTCATGTCCTGCCACATCAAATGCTCTAACAATTGGATCTCCGTATACTAGCATAGCTCCATTACTAAATGCATTAAACCACTGCTTAGGATTTCCTTTATTCGTACCATTTGTATTCCAGCCATGAACGACAGAAATTACTTTTTGTCCGTTATTATCAAAGCTGTTACGCCCATATTTTTCTTGATAAAAATCATATACTTTCGTTGCTAAATAATGGGCACTAACTGCTTTAGGATCAGTAAAATTTGTAGAATTACTTGTTACTAAATCATCGAGATAACCCCATACATTTCTTCTATAATTATTATAATCTTTATAATTAGCAGTGTATGTTTCAATTCCCTTACCACGAGAATAATCTGCAAGCATGTACGTTCCATCACTTCGCTGCGTAACTCCAAACGTACGATTAATACCTAAGTCATCTTTTCCTGTACCTGTTAATTTTGAAGGATCTTGTGATTTATTTGCTGTCGCAGATTGGACAATACTACTATCTACTTGTATACCCAATTTTTGAACGAGTTCTTTTAATAGATTACCACCAAAAGCATCAATTAATACTGTACCCGATACATATTCAGGTGTAGATGCACTAAAAGTAATTTGATATGCGTTTGTAGCTTTACTTGTATTTTCATCTACATATACTACTTGTTTAATTTCTGGTTCTTCAACAAATGTGAGATTATTCCCATAAATGTTAAAGAGCTGTTTCTTTGCATCTTCTTCTGATAGAGTAATAGGTTGTTTCAAATCTTCCTGTTGTTGTAGATTTTGGGCGCTATCCCCCGAAACACTCGTAAGTACACCATCATCATTAATATGTGCTGTTAATTGATATCCGTATACATCACGTCCTTCATATGTTTGTTGAAGACGTACCAATGTAGTACCATCATAAGATTTACGACTTTGCGTAACATTATAATTAACTTTGGATTCAGTATTAACTTGCTTTGATGATAATGCTTGTTCTGTTTTTCCTTTTAGCGCATCCTTTGCTACATTTTCTGCCGAATTTTGAGAAGGTGCTGTTAAATTACCTGTTCGGAACGTATCTTCCTTTGTTTCCACTTTTAAATCTTCTGTTTCCGCATGTACTCCTCCATAAGGCATAATCGCCGATAACACCACTCCTGTAGTTAAACCTACCTTTACGAAATTATTCATATTTTTACTCCTTTATAATCGTATTATCAAATTTAAAAAATGTATTTTAGAATTTTAAGCATAGATAAAAAATTTTAACTATAGCCAATCGTTTTTACATACCTCTACATATATAGGTTAATAGATTGGTTTGCTACTTTTTTAGATTCAATTCATTTCTCAAAAATTACTCATTATATAAGCTATCTTTATATTTATTTATATACGTTATTTTTTGTGGTTCTGATAACATATTTATTGCCATCCACACATTCTTTTTCATTTCTAATTTTTGCATTGGTATCTCTTTTAAAAACTGATTACCTATAATCGCTTCCATTTCTTCATCAATTCTTTGTATAAGATTTTCTTCTGGATTATTTTGCAAAGAAGTATTTTTCAATCCCCATTTTGTTATTATAAATTCATTCGTTTTATTCATAGGATTAATAATAGTAGCTTTACTAGTTAATCGTTTTTTTATTTCATCATGATAGATTTTAATTCTATATCCCTCTTTTAGTGGAATGATATCTTTTACAATTGTTACATTTGTTCCTTCCATTTCCTTCGTATAAATTTTTTCACCTTTTTCATTAAAGACCTCTATCGATGCATATTTTTCACCTGCATAATAGCTATGAGGCGTTTTAGTAGTAACCGTAAAAATAGCTCGATTTTGCTCTAAGTCTGTATTTAATACGGCAAACTGGTCATCTCCTAACCCTAGGAATTGGATCGTTTGATTTACCAACTTGCCCACTTTCATTTCGTTAACATCAATAGTTAGACTATTATCTTTTTCTTTTACATAGGCATAATACGAACTGAAATGGTACATACTATTCGTTTTCCCACCTGAAATTTCAACCGTATACACTCCATTTGGTACGTCTTGTAAATTGATATCTGTTGTTTCAATTGTTTTCTCTTGAATAACTGTATTCCCTTCTTTTAATTTAATTTTTCCTCCTTTTAATGTATCTATTTCATTTGTATTTAAATGGATATGCAAATTCCCTTTTAGCCCAAGTGGAGCAATTTGCTGATTCGTAACTATTTCGAAGTTGGAGTTTATCGGAATATCAGGATCAACTATAGCTCTTGCTTTCGCTAATTGTGATTCAGGCACTATATAAGCTAAAGAAGTAACAGCCGGAAAACCTTTCGCCCTATTCATCTCTATTTGTTTGTGATTAAGCTTAAAGCCCCACCTTTCAAAAACAGGTGTAAAATCAACTTGTCCATTCTCACTATAATACTGATTCATTAAATCTGGTAAAGAATGGTCACCTTTTTTGAAAGCAGCATTGCTAGCTAGTTTTCGATAACCTTGATACATTTTTGCAAATGCTTCATCGCCAGCTTTTTGTTTCGCCATCGTTAAAAGAATAAGTTTTTGTCGTAAATCTAAATCATCATAATTTTTATTTTCTTTCATTAAAGCATTATATAAATTCCGTTCTACCTGTTCCTTTTTCCCGAAATTAAACAACCAACCAACTTGATCTGCTTTTTTGCCGTATTTACTATATTGATATTGAACACCAAATAGATTATTAGAAACTTCTCCTGTAAATATTCCTTGATTATCAAAACCAGCTTGGTATCCATGAGCGATTTCATGTAAAGTTCCCCAACTCAGTTTATCTAACCACATTTTTGTACTATCTGAACTATTCGCTGTCCAATTTGTGCCATAATAAGCACCGCCAGCACCAGATATATCTGCTTTTAAAAAATAACGATTTTGACTTTTTTTATTTTCAAACGCTGAACCATCTAAACCAATAATTGAATCATACATCGCAAAAATATCTTCATAATACGCAATTAACTCATCCAACGATTGAAAATCTTTTAAAGATCTTACTAACTCTTTATCTTTTTTAGGTACAAATAATTGAAAACTCTCCCCTTGAATTAACGCATACTCTCCATCAAATTGATCCCATGTACTAAAAAATTGAGATACACTTTCTTGTTGTTTATAAATGGGAAGAGGCTTAGTAGCACTTTCATTCCCTACTTGGTACTCAAGTACAGCGTGCTCTTCACCATACGGAGTATCTATGAAAGGAACTAAAGGCGTATCACCTTGAATGGTAACCCATTCATTTCCTACTTGTATGGATTTTTCATTTTTTGAGTCATTAGACAATAAACGTAATGTTAATTTGTCTTTAAAATTAGGATTCGTTTGTCTTACCTTTAGTGGTGTATTTCTCTGCAAAATAAGCCCTAAATCTTGTCGATCGTGATATTTCCCCTTACTTATGCCCGCCTGAAATATCCAAGTAGGCTCTTCTAAACTAGTAATTTCTTTTACATTTGTCCGTTCATCAGCATGTAAGTGTATATTTCCTATGAGGAAAAACATTGTATACATTATGCCTATAACAAGTAACCTTTTCATTTACATATCTCCTTCTCTATTTTTTATATACAAAATACAATAAAACCCTCCTTCTTCACTTATAACTGTCGTCAATAAGTTACTTATCAGTGTAATTATTATAGTTACATTAACTCGTGATTATCAATCATTAAACGTATGTAATTTTGCATATATGAATATTTTGTGAAAAGTTCCAAAATATCGTATAATTATCAATATTTTTTCAGACATTATTCAATAAAAAAACACGAAGACTCTTAAGTCTTCATGTTTTTTATACATGTTATTACACTTGTAATTGAATTAATTACTAAAATCTTTTTAATCGTAAAAAATCAATTATTTTTAGGCTAATAGCCATACGTAAACTTTTATGATTTACTCATCCTTTTTGTTCTGTAATATTAAATTTTGAAACCAATTCCGTTAATTCTTCCACCTTTTCTTTCATTTTGTTGGATTGGATTGATATTTGTTCAATTGATACGGCCTGTGATTGAATTGAATTTACTGTTTGAAGAGTCTCCTTTTTCACATCCGTAGCAGTTTCAGAAACTAGCGAAAGAGAAGCATTTACTTCTTCTGTACCAGCAGACATCTCTTCTGTCGCTGCGGATACTTCTTGAATTTGACCTGTAATCTTAAGCAGCTTCTTTTCCTTCTACTGCCTTTTGTTGTCCTTTTTGCATGACATTAACTGTATCTTGGGTATCTTTTTGAATCGATTTTATTAAATGATTAACTTCTTTTGCAGATTCTTTAGATTGCTCAGCCAAGTCTCGAACTTCTGCGGCAACCACTGCAAATCCTTTCCCATTCTCTCCAGCACGTGCCGCTTCAATAGCGGCATTTAAGGCAAGAAGGTTCGTTTGTTCGGCAATATTAGTAATTGCAGCGAGAGCTGTATCAATCTGTTGTGTACGTGTAACAAGTTTATTTATTACTTTTGATGTTTCCTCGACAACATCATGCACACTCTTCATTTGAAGAATAGAGTGATTTATCACTTCACTACCGATATTTATTCGTTCTGTAGTCGTTACTGCTACCTCAGCGACTACTGCTGAAGATTCAGCTACAGTTTGCACCCCGGTTGTAATTTCTTCCATTGAGGATGGGCTCTCCTGAATACTAGTTACCTGTCCTTCTATTTTTGTTTTTACTTCTAGAACAGTCTGTACAACCTCATTTGAAATACTAGACGCTCGATTTGTATCTTGTACTACGCCCTCCGTAGGAAAAATAACCTCTTGTGTTGTCATCTTAACATTCTCAATTAATTGTTGAAGGTTATCTAACATACTATTAAAAGACTGAACAATATGCCCTAATTCATTATTTGCTTTATAAGGAGTACGTGTTGTTAAATCTCCAGCTGCTACTTTCTCCATATCATTTTGTAGTAATGCAAGTGGTTTTCGGATAGTTAATTTAATAATATATCCAATTAATATAATTATTAAAATTACTAAAATCGAAATACTAACAAACATTATCATTGTATTTTGAGCACTATTATTATTTTCCTTCTGTAAAAGCTCTGCATTATTACTATTATATAAAATCAATTCACAAATTGATTTTATTGATTTTTGCATATTAGGTTCAATCTCTTTTAGGTAATATGCATATGCTTCTTCATTATTAGATTTTCCTAATTCTTGTGCTTTCTTCATTTGAGTCCTTAATTCATTAAATGTTTCATGAAACGTGTTATATAATTCTTTTTCTTTAGTAGAAATAAGTTTAGCCTCAAACTGCTTTAAAAGATGATCATTTTCTTTACGAATTCCATCCATTTCTCTTATTAATTCGTTCATTCTTTTTTCATCTTTTGATAACATTATTTCCATAAAGTTCATATTAACGTGATAAAAATTAGATTCTACAATCCCAATCCACTCAATTGGTAGTAAATTATCCTCATACATATTAGAGGAAGTACTTTTCCCTCTTTCTAATCCCCAAAACCCTATTAGGGATAATACTATACATGCAATACTTGATATCGTTATTAATATGTTTAGTTTTGTACCAACCTTACTGTTTCTTAATAATTCCAATTTCATATTTTTCATTCTAATATATAGTTTAAATAATGTATTTTATAATAAGAATCCAAAAATTCATGATTATGAGCACACCCCATTAAATCTTGAACTTCTCATCCAAAATATCCACAAATATTGTGGCACCAGGGGAACCTATCATTGATATATAAATTATACTTCCATACAAGACTAGCTTAAAAATATTTTTCTTATTGCTCATTTTTCTATTTCCTCTCTATTAGAAGTACTTCTAGCACATCACACTAATAAAAACGATAGTATTAAAAAAATAAGGAAAGACATAACACCTATGTCTTTCCTCTAAAATTGTAACACTCAATATGCTCTTGGCTCTATTTGATTTTCCAGTTAAATCCTCGCATTTCTTTCTTTATAATATTTCCTAACTCCGTCCAACTTGTAATTCGCGGGATATTGAGATGTTGATTGTAAGAAGTAGTTTTTGCATACACATTTATCGGTTTTCCTATTAACGTTTCTAAGACTGCCGGCTTATCATCAAAGAAATAGTTTAATTTTATTTCTTGTATGAAGTGTATTTTTTCTTCATCCTTCATTCCATAGAAAAAGCGATCTTCATGTACCGGAAAACCTTTTTCTATTAACCATTTTTTTGTTTGCTCTCCATGCTCTTTAGGTCGCGCTGTTATATAGTATATTTCATGTCCCTGTCTTTCTAATTCTTGCAATGTCTCTACTGCATATGGAAACGGTGAACAAGAAGTATAATAAATCTCATCCAGCAAACTATTCCACATATGACTACCTTCCTCCGAAGTCATGCCAAATGCTTCATGAATTTCAATTGTTTTTAAAGAATGAAATACATCCAATCCTACTTTTTTGTTTAATTTTTTATTATATAAATGAAAAGCATGCTGCCTTAAATCAATTAACGTATCATCGATATCAAATCCAAACTTCACTCTTCATCGCTCCTTTCTGCAATCCATTTATCGGAAAATATAAGTAGTTTTTATTCTCCTTATTTCTCACCTTTCTGATATTCTGGGTAACCAATAAATCTATAATCTTTTCCAACCTGGGTAAATGATATATCCTTAAATTCAATTGCATCTTGCATTTTAGTAATACCAGCCCCCTCTACAAAGCTAGGCGCCATTCTACCCCCAATCATTTTAGGTGCAATATATAAAATCAGTTTATCTATTAATTTATTTTCAATAAACGAAGCATTTACCTCTCCACCACCTTCAATAAGCAGGGAGGAAACTCCTTTTCCCCCTAAAACATCAAGCATTTCATATAAGTTTATATGCTTTTCTCCGCTAGTAACAAATACTTTGACTCCTGCATTTTCTAATGCTTTCTTTTTTTCCGCTGCATGATTACTTGTTGTAAATATCCAGGTAGGAGCTTCTCCATCTGTAATAACGTTAGCTTCCATTGGTATGCGTAATGTTGAGTCCAATATTACTCGAATTGGATTTCGCCCATTTGGAATACGCGTTGTCAATGATGGATTATCCTCTTGTACAGTATTTGCTCCTACTAAAATGGCTGCATTTTCATTTCGTATTTGGTGTACTTCCTGTCTCGCTTCTGTAGATGTGATCCACTTACTATCCGATAAAGAAGTAGCAATTTTCCCATCTAATGTAACTCCTGATTTAATCGTTACAAATGGGCGCTTTGTCAAAATATATTTATTAAAGACTTCATTCATCTTTTTAGATTCTTCTTCACACACTCCTACAAGTACTTCAATACCTGCATCTTGTAGAATTTTAATTCCACGTCCAGAAACAAGCGGGTTTGGATCAAGTGTAGCAACTACTACCTTCTTAATTCCTGCTTGTACAATTGCTTCTGCACAAGGCCCTGTTCTTCCATGATGAGAACAAGGTTCAAGAGTTACATAGATTGTACCACCACGCGCCTGTTCTTCCGCCATACGTATCGCATGTATTTCAGCATGTGGTTCTCCAGCCTTCATATGTGCTCCGACCCCTACAATTCGGTTATCATTTACAATTACAGATCCAACCAATGGATTTGGAGTCGTTTGTCCCTTCATAGCCTTGGCATTTTCTAGTGCTAGCTTCATATACAATTCATGCTCAAGCATGTAAGTGTCCCCCTTCAAAATGTCCAGAACGCTGAATCTTCGTTTGCAAATATTTCTCATTAAACTCTGAGACATCACCCCATAACGGTTCACGACTCGTAACATTTAATCCAGCTTTTTGTAACGCTTCTAATTTTTTCGGATTATTTGTAATAAGTTTTACAGGTTTTGAGCGTAGCGCTTTTAATACTTCAATTGTATCATCATAGTTTCGAACATCATCTTCAAAACCTAGGTTCAGATTAGCTTCTACTGTATCTAACCCATTTTCTTGCAAGAGGTACGTCATAGCTTTACTAAACAAGCCAATTCCTCTTCCTTCATGATTCGCTAAGTAAAATAATGCGCCTGAACCATGTTCTGTAATCATTTGTAAAGACTGCTTTAATTGGAATCCACAGTCACAACGTTTACTACCAAAGATATCACCGGTGTGACAAATACTATGCATACGAATTAGGGCATCTTCAGAATTCTCAAAATCACCATATACAAGTACACTAGATTGCTGCATATCAGCTAAATTAATAGATGAGAGTTTTTCGATAATTCCTTCTACACTATTTGTACCCTCACTACATTGTAACCAAGAATACCATTGAAAAACTTTAGTCTCCCCATATAAATTAATTGGCAATTTGATAGGGCCTACTAAATAAATATCCTTTCCATCTTGATGTATAAATTGAATTTTATCTTCTAACATATGAATTGTATCTGTTGTAACCATTAGGTACCTCCTAGTATAGAGAATCTCTAAAATTCTCTTCCATTGTTATATTTTTTATTGTTTAACTTACACAACGTAAGTGTTTTTACAGATGCTATTCTTTTTTCTCTCAGCTTATATGCAATATGTATCATTACAACTTTGGCCATTTAAAGAAAAGAGTTTTAGTTACATAAAACAACTTAGTTACTTTATGTAAGTGAGTATACATTCGTAATTAATTTACGTCAAGTAATTAATTATAAAAACATTTGTTACTAATAGTAAGATGTTATATAATTTATTTTAGGAGGTGAAGGAAAATGAATGATTCTACATTATGCCCTCGCTTTGAAAAAGGAATGAAATTTTTTAGTCAACGATGGACAGCACTAATTATTTATCAACTTTTTTCTGGATCTCAGCGCTTTTGTACGCTTGAATCTTCTCTTCCTGTTAGCGGAAGATTACTTTCAGAAAGATTGAAAGAATTAGAACTAGAAGGAATTGTCGAACGTAAAGTCTTTCCTGAGACACCAGTTCGTATAGAATATTCTTTAACTCAAAAAGGATTTGCTTTAGAAGCTATTATTCGCGGAATAGAAGAATGGTCACAGGAATGGATAGAACTTGAGGAATAACATAAAAGCTTTTTCGTATATAGTTTTAAGTATCAAATTACAGATACCTATTATTAAAACGCTAATTTTTCAAGCATTTATGAAAAGCTAGCGTTTTTTAATAAATAAAATGTAAGAAATAAAGCAAGGTGATCAAAACGATCACCTTGTTACCTTACAGATTAAAATAGTGTTTTAAAATCTTTTATTCATACATACTCGATTAATAAAAAAACGAATAAGTTTTTTTATTACTAAACAGTTTTATTTTTACAATACAGTTAGCTTCTCCTGCTATTTGCGGACAGTAAGACCACCACTGATTAAATTTCTATTTTATTACATTCGAATATTACTTATGAAATTTCACACGCTCTTCAAGTGGTTGGAATTCTTTTTCACCTGGTGCAGCTGTTGGATTACCAAATGGCATTTGTGCAATTAGTTTCCAATTAGCAGGGACATTCCATTCTTGTTTTACCTCATCGTCAATTAATGGATTATAATGTTGTAAAGATGCCCCTAATCCCTCTGCTTCTAAACCTGTCCACACGACTAATTGGTGCATACCTGATGCTTGGTGTGACCAAATTGGGAAGTTTTCAGCATATGCAACAAATTTTTCTTGAAGCGATTTAACGATAGCCTCATCTTCAAAGAATAGTACTGTTCCATAACCAGCTTTAAAAGAATCCATTTTTTGTTGCGTTCCTGAGAATTCTCCATCTCCAACTACTTTTCTTAATGTTTCAGTTGTAATATCCCATAATTTATCATGAGCTTCACCAAATAATACAACTAATCGCGCAGTTTGAGAATTGAAAGCTGATGGAGTATATTTCACAGCAAACTCCACAATTTCTTTAATTTTTTCATCCGATACTTGTACCTCTTTGTTAATTCCATAGTAAGTACGTCTTTCTTTCAGTGCAGTATAGAAATCTTTTGTCATAATTCCATTCCTCCTAAGTTTTAATATTCTTCAAAAGGATACATCTCAAAGATAATATGCGTTTAAATGAGTTCATTTTTGAATCATTGAACTTCCTATCACCCATTGCCAGTCATTCTAAATCTAAACACACTGCTTCCTTCAGTTTCCCTAAAAAAGCCTTATAACATCATTCATAAAATCTAATCATCATTCGGTATTATTTTACCCATTCTCTATTCATGTATCCTGCTTGTTTCATATTTACACAAACATGAAAATAAGCTTAAATTGATAGTTAAAAAGCCAGGTAGCATGAATAATGCATTACCTGGCTTTTTACATTTTAAATTTAACTAAATATTACTAACGAACTGTAGTAGAAACCATACTGGTCACTTATTTAATAATTAACATCTCATAAGGATTTGCATATTAGTAATTGCTTATAATACTCCATTATCTAATATGAAAGTATAAAAATACTTTCATTACTGATTCAACTGATTTTTCACCGCTCTTATAACCAATTCATGATCTTCTTCTGGTGGTAATCCTGAAACTGTTATCATTCCAATAACCCCTACGTTTTTTATTCTGATAGGAAAGCATCCACCAAACGCAGCATATTCCGAAGTATCTAAAAGATATTTTTCATTATATGAAATTCCAGTTATTTCACTTTGTATCTGCATATAATACGAACTACGATCATGTAGGGAAACGACTCGTTTTTTACGCTCAATCCATTTCGTATTTTCCTCATTTGTCCCTGTCATCTTGAAATGAAATAATTGCACACCATTTTTCGTTATATCAACAGCAATCAATTTCCCCTCTTTCTTCGCTGTTTCAACGATAAATAAACCTATTTGCAAGGCATCTTCATTTGTAAAAGAGGAAAATTGAAGTGTTTCCTCCTCTTTTAAAATTTGTTTACTTATTTCATTCAAATTTGAAGTACTCATATCTTTAACCTCCATAATTGTTTTATGCCACACCGACATTTTTTCGAAATTATTAGGCCATATGGTACAACCTTTCAATCAATTTGATTCTAAATAAACTACTGTAACATCTTTGGTAACTAGTAGTACCGTAAAGCTTGTTTTCTTCTTACTGGTGCTATTATGAATGACATTCAAAGTTATAAAAAGTACTATTCTACTTATCCCTATCTTACAGAGACTATTATGAAATATATTTAACATCTTAAAAATGTATGTACTAAAGAATAATATTTTTAATCACTAACTTTTTTGATCAATCGTTATAATCCAATTTCATCAAAATTTTTATCAATTATTACACTATCCAACAATAGGAGGAAACAAAGATGGATGAAAATATATCCAAAAGCTGAAAAGCAGTTGAGTCCCTTGAGAGAATAGTTATAATTCACTACATATAGAAATAGACATACAAAAAACGCCATCCTTTCCTATAATTCTAAAGAAAGAATAGCGTATTCTTTTCAAAAATGATTTCTTTTATTGAGAAAATTTGATTCTATATTATACATAAAAGGGCAACCAGTGCTAAAACAGCTGGAAGTCCTTGTTTCACAATAATTGATTTATTAGATGTGAAACCTCCGAAAATAGCTGCTATCACCACACAAATCACGAAAAATAATTGGACCATATAACCAATTGGATTGAGCCCAAGTACAAGTCCCCAAATGAGACCAGCCGCTAAAAATCCATTATATAAACCTTGGTTTGCAAACATAATGGCTACGTTTCGATCTCCTTCTAAATGCTTCGGTAATTTGAAAGCACGTTTTGCTACTTTTGAATCAATAAAAAACATTTCAAGGATCATGATAAACAAATGTTCTAATGCTACGATCCCGACTAAAATAGCTGCGATTATTTCCACACTATTCTGCCCCCTACACTCTCTATTCTTTAATATTCTCCACATTTTTTTGCATCTGTAATAGAACATGAATAAGTATTTTGCGTTCTTCTCCACTGATATTTACGAACATTTCCTTCATAAAATGTTCCTTTTCTTTCTTGTCAAAACATTAATTGATATATCAATTATTGATACATCAATTAATATACACCTCTCTTTTTATTTTTGCAAGTTTTTTTGCTCAATTGGTTTTATTTTGTTCCAGCAACTTTAAACCAATTCAAAACATCAGTTTGCATTTCTAGAAATCATAATTACTTTAAGTTCATTCTAACAATCATATTTAACTAAATATATAAAAGAATTGAGTTATATCTCCATCAATTTATAAAAATTAATTTTTTCTAAAAACAGATACTTTACGTTTTTTATAGTAATAAAAATCATTTTTTGTTTCAGAAGCAATCCATTTTGTTAGCTTGATGGGCATAGGATAGCACCCAGATGACGAACCAATTATCTTTCAAGAAGACGGCTAGAAAACTGGATTTGGTAGGGGAGTTGCCTACTTCCCCGATCCAGATGGTACTAATTTAGAGCTAATTGCTCCAAAAAGGCCATTCAGACATGAATAGTTAAAATAAATTAATACCGAAACAAGCCACCTTCTGCCTGGAAGGTGGCTGTTTGTCGGCAAGTTGATAGAATGACTAAAAAAGGACAAACTCTCCAATGTGAGAAGTTTGTCCAAAAAGTTTTTCATGTTAACTATTTTTACACTAATACGAATAATAATGAATTAGAATAATGACTTAATACTTGCTAAGACAGTAAGTACACCTACAATAATAACAAATACGTTGCTCATTTTCCCTTTGTATTTAGCTAGTACTGGCACTTTTTGAATCGCATACATCGGTAATAGACATAAGATAGCAGCAACTAAAGGACCGCTTAGAGAATCAATAAGTCCAAGAATACTTGGATTTGTATAAGCAACAAACCAGCATGATAATACAACAAAAGTAAGGATTACTGTCTTAATTGTTTTTTCTTCAATATCTTTTCCACGTGATTTACCAAACTTAATAATCATGTCACGCATTACTTCAAATGCTCCGATATAATGGCCAAGGAAAGACTTTGTAATAGCCACAAAAGCAATAATTGGAGCTGCAATAGTGATTACAGGCGAATTAAGCTCATTAGCAAGATATGAAAGAATTGATAAGTTTTGTTCTTTTGCCATTTTTATATCATCTGGAGTCAAGCTCAATGCGCTACTCCAAACGAAGAACATAACAACAGCGAATGTCATGATATAACAAACCTTTTGTATTTGCGCACATTTAGCATCAGTGGCTTCGATTCCATACGTAGCTCTCTGTTTCACAACAAATGATGAAATCATAGGTGAATGATTAAATGAGAATACGATGATTGGTAGAATCATCAATATCGTCCCAAAATAGCCTGTTCCTGTTGAAGCAGTTGAAACAGCTGAAAAACTAAGCATTGACGTATTCCACTGTGGAATTAAAGATATTGCGATAAAAAGTAGAGAAACTATGAAAGGATACACTAACATACTCATTACCTTTACAGTAATATCTTGACCAAAATTCAGTATAGCGATAAGACCAAGAACTAATACAAGTGATAAAATAGCTCTTGGAGGTTCTGGCATGTGCAATTGATGCACGATAAAACTACTTGCAGTGTTTGTAAGCGCAACCGAATACATTAGCACGATTGTATAAATTGAACCGAAATATACGATGTTAAAAATGATACTCGCTTTATTTCCGAAATACTCTCTAATTGTACCTGTGATCCCCTCATCAGCAGAATTAGAAGCGTATATCATTTTAGCAAGCGCCCTATGTGAGTAGTACATAACTGGATATGCAAGTAATGTAATTAGTAGTAAAGATAATAAACCACCTGAACCTGCATTAATCGGTAAAAAGAGCACCCCTGCTCCAATTGCAGTTCCAAATAGACTCAGTGCCCATGTAGTATCCTGCTTATGCCACTTTTTCGGATCTGCATATTGCTCATTTTTTAGTGCGGTATTTTCAGCTTGAACTTCTATTTTCTTTGCAGTATTCCCGTTCATATAATAACTCCCCCTTGTATCTATTCCTGCATCTCTCTTTGCATCTAACAAATATTCCCTTTCTGGAAAATGAATTCCTTACAAGTTGCCCCACATTGTATGTCCTTCATCATAATGAATCCAAATTGAAACATTCACTAATTAGCGTCCTAATATAATTGTTAGCGTTCACAAAAAAGTTTACTCGTAATATCCGCTCTTTATATAAAGACCCCTTAAGAGAACAATATAGAATAGACTTCATAAATACGTTGCAACATTTCTAATAACAGTGTATTACTTTAATGGTTTCTCTTTTTTACTTTTAACAGTAATTTTAGCTAAACCGGCCTCTCTTAATTTGCGAGGCATTTCTTTCTCAATTCTATACATTACCTTCATAACTTCGGTAGCACTGATGATATTGCTTACACAAGCCACTGAAGCACATTACATACATTTCGCCTCTAATCACACACCTTTCTTACTAAGAATCGCATTTTTTATATTTTCTCCAGAGATAATAAAATTTCTCTCGACGCCCTCATTATAACGTGTATATTTATAAAATTAATATTTTTATATTTTCAGAAATATTAAAGTGGAATAATTTTATACAGATAATATTTTACAGTTAGCATGTAGCCATTGTTTTTATAGCTTAAAGCTGAATTAGTTAGTAAAAAAATACAATAATACATTATCTTTCTAGGTGATTTATTATAAAGATACTTATATCCACTTTTATCAAAAAATTTTATTTTAAACATAAAAGATATTGTAATAAATAATTAATGTAGGTAAAAAGAAAAAAACCAAAAATACATAAACCAAATTTCAGGATATATATTATCAATATTGAATTCATATACAATTTAAAAAGCTACACTGAGCAAAAAACAAAAAAGCTGCCCCATATGGACAGCTCATTTACATAATTATCGTTATCAGGAATACACAAACAAATCAATTCAATATCATCTTAATTGTAATTTGTTCGGCTCTTCTTCAGGAATATCTCTATGTTTGTAATGAATCGTTTTTACATCGTTTCCCTTTATGCGAAAAGTAATTGCGTCCTCTCCATAAGGCGGATTGTGTGCACCCTCAAAAGTTTAAATTTTAAAATCCCTCATTAACTAGCTCTTTTATCGAGTTTAATTTTGAAGAAAGCTCGATAAACCATTCTTCATCCCCTGTTAATAATGCAAGATCTATAAGATAAAGGATTTGTTCCTTATTTATTACCTTTGATTCAGGGAGTTTGTTAACGTGTTTACTAAAGAGTAAAATCGCTTCGTTTATTGTGTACTTGCCGTCACGTTTCACAATACTAACTGTAACTATATCCTCCACATCATCAAGTGATACAATATAACCAACTATTAATTCACCTTCATTTGATATTCCACGAACCCAATCTCCTACTTTTAAAACATGATTATTATTTGACATCATACCGTTTCACCTTCTTATAAATATTTTTTGTGACGATAAAAAAGATATAAAAACAAATTATACTGTAATATTTTTCATTACATTTAAGTGTTAAGAACTCACGGCTATATAATAATTAAGCCCCCTTAACGCTCTTGATTGATAAGGTCAACAACTTCTTTCATTGTATAATTCTTTAAGTATTCACCTAGATGTTCTTCAGCACCTAAGAAAATAGCGAAAAGAACTTTTCGCATGTTCGAACCTACAACACACTGATTGTTTGATTCCGGACACTTCGGCTGCAAAGCACCTTCAGAGGTTATCTGATAAATATGCCAAAGATTAATTTCATCTAAATCGCGAGCGAAAATAAAACCTCCACCAGTTCCCTCTTTCGATTGTATAAATTTATGTTTTTTTAACAAACTTAGCACTTTACGAATACGTACTGGATGTACACCTGCACTTTCTGAAATAGCATTACTTGTTGACATCCGGTCTGGCTGTAAAGCTAAATAAGTTAAACTGTGAATGGCCAAGGTAAAGTCGCTGTTCATGATTTTCCTCCTACGATTCAAAATATTGTTTTTCATATATTAACATACTGTAGCCATAAATATTACAGATAGGTTAGAACGTTAAAACATATAGAATACTTCTTGCCATAAAAAATTAATTCTCTTATATTCTATCCGGTCCCACCTATATCTGATAACTTCATTTAGCTTTTTAAGTTGAAAATAAAATTAAACACTCCACTGTTTCTTCACTTGTTCTTCTGCCAACTGTTCAATTTTTGTCCAAATCGTATCTTTACTCACAATAACATTTGTTTGATAATTTCTATCATTATAATTAACTGTAACACATACTTCAATCATCTTCTGCTTCCTCCTTTCAAAAAACTTTTTCTAAAAAATACTACTTATTAATTGGCCAATTTTTGCAATTCAATGTTCAAAAACGTTCGAACGCTACGTGGTAAAAATTTACGAATTTCTTCCTCATTAAAACCAATCTGCAATCTTTTCTCGTCCAGCATAATTGGGCGACGTAACATTAGTGGATGCTCAATTATTAATGTATAAAATTCATTGAGCGAGAGCTCCTCAATATTTATATTTAAGTCCTGAAAAGTTTTCGATCTAGTTGAAATAATTTCAGTAGCCCCCTCTTCAGTTAAACGAAGAATTGATTTAAGCTCATCAACTGTCATAGAATTTGATACGATGTTTTTTTCAATATAATCAATTTGATGCTCTTCAAGCCATGCTTTCGCTTTTCGGCATGAGGCACAGCTTGCTGTTGTATATAGAATTACCATATTTAACTCACTCCTTTAATGTTATGAAACGTACATTTTAAACATCGTTTATTGAAATGTATTAAAAAAAATTACAGTTTAGAATCAAATACAAGCAATATTATTTATTCGAGAATATTTAATTTATCTACATTTTACAGACGATAACAACTCACTTCTAAAAACTATACTGTAATTTTAAACTTTACAGTTCTATAAATCAAATGTTAAGTCTTGGATTCATTCTATTAACTTATAATAGGAGCAGTTGAGACAATACTTGCCTCAACCGATTTTTATATCTCTTTATAATTTTTTGCAGTAATGACTGTTTCAAACTCAAAGGTTTCGGGTAGATGATCTGCATAAGAATATTCAAAAGTTCGTCCATCCGTTAAATAAGCTACTTGTTCAACTCGCATTAGGAAATCCTGATTTGTTAAGTTCATAAACTGCTTTTCCCTATCATCTGGGCGAATTCCTTTAACCCTGACAACAGATGTCCCTACTTCAAGACCAAGTTTATTTTGAATATGTGAGTATATCGACTCCTCTAAAACAGAAGCCTCAACACCTGGGATAACCGAAATTGGCATCCATGTATGCTCCATAATCGTCGGAATGCTGTGAATGATGCGGAGGCGAATGATTTTATAGACGAAATCACCGATTGAAACTCCCAATTTCTCAGCAACTACTTCATCAGCCCCAACAATCGCAAACTCGATAATTTTACTTTCTACCTCACTGCCGTATACAGCTTTCGTACCCGTTAAAGTTTGAATCATTCGTGCCTTTTCCTGTTGACGCCAATCTTGCACCACTGTTCCACTTCCGCGCCGGCGGATAATGTAGCCATCTCTAACTAATAGATCCAGCGCTTTCTTAATAGTAAGGGCTGAAACACCAAATTCTTCAGCAAGGACGGGGCTACTCGGAATTTTTTCGTTGATTTTATATTCACCGTCTAAAATTTGCTGTTTAATCTTTTGATAAATGCCGAGGTATTTTACTTGTGTTGATCCGCTTGCCATTTCCATACCTCCTTTATACTGCAAACTCTCTTCTATTCATTCAAATGTAAAGCCTCAAGTTTGTAAACTGAAGGTGATGGGGCAGCAAATCCATTTTCTAAGATTTCAATATTCGTTACCACTTCTTCGTCTTTCACAAGTTTTGGTGCACCATTTATAATTGTTTCATACGCGGCATCATAGAAACGACCGTAATCACCAAGTGGCGTTTTAATTTGTTTTTCAATCCAGTCACCATTTGCATTACGATACTTAGCAACTCCATAGTACATCGGTGAATCTTCACCAAACCCTGCACTCTCAGGCATAATCCCCGCTTTCAAATCATTTTCCTGCTGATCTTCACCGTATTTAATAAATGATCCATTTGTTCCATGGACGATAAAGCGTGGATAATCTTTTGCTACGACATGGTTTGTTTTCAGCTTAATCTTCAACTGATTTCCGTAATGTAAACCAACATCGAAATAGTTATCAACCGCACCTTCCATTTCATTATTACGAATATCGTATGTCACCGTATCTGGACGGCCGAATAGTGAAATCATGCGGTCCATCGTATGAATACCTAAACTATAAAATGAACCTTCTTCTTTTGGAGCTTCATGAGTGATTGAACCAGGACGGAAATAATCAATATGTGATTCAATCTCAATAATATCACCAAGGAATCCTTGTTCAACTACTTGCTTCACAGCTAAAAAATCACCATCAAAACGGCGGTTTTGATAAGGCATAACTACTACACCTTTTTCTCGTCCTAAAGCTAATAATTCTTTCGCATGTTCCACTGTATCGCAAAATGGTTTTTCAACGATAACTGATTTTCCAGCAAGTATAACTTTTTTCGCTAATTCGTAATGCGTATGTGCTGGCGTACAGACCGTCACCACTTGAATTTCTTTGTCATTCAACAATTCATCCAAATCAGTAGTGAAGTAAACACCTTTTTCCTCATATGGAGCCGCTAATTTTTCATTTATTTGCCGTACAAAAATCGTTTTTATTTTTATATTATTACGTGTGTTTACATAAGGTAAGTGATAGCGGTTAGCTGACTTTCCAAATCCAATAAAGCCCATTGTTAATGTCATATTTTTCAACTTCCTTGCTCATAAATTTTCGTTTCTATATTTATTATATAATTTAATCATTAAAAGTATATAGTTTTAACTTTATAATTATATATTAAATAAAAAATCCACGATAAAATTCATTCTCACTATAAGTTATGGACCTATAAAGTGAAACTTTAATCAGTGGGGCGGTTTATCCCCTACTGATTATTTACCCGTAAATACCGGGATGAAAAGGAGCGTAATGAACATGGCATATACTACTATATCTATGGAAATTTTTGGATCACCTGAACAAGTATGGCAATTAATCGGAGGTTTCAACTCCCTTCCAGACTGGTTACCTTATATACCTAGTAGTAAATTAACCGAAGGCGGTCGTGTACGTCATCTAGCTAATCCAGAGGGTGAAACAATTATAGAACGCTTAGAAGTATTCAATGATAAGGAACGCTACTACATGTATTCAATCATGAATGCACCGTTCCCGGTCACTAATTATTTATCTACAATCCAAGTTAAAGAAGGTACTGAAAGTAACACATCATTAGTAGAGTGGTCTGGTACGTTCACTCCTGTTGAGGTTAGTGTTGAAGAGGCAATAAATCTGTTTCATGGTATCTACAGCGATGGACTGAAAGCATTGCAGCAAGCATTTCTAGATTAATTCATGTAATTGATTGAGACGAGAAAGTTAATTAACAGTCAAATATTCGATTTTGTGGTTAAATTCATTATGAAAGATAAACAAATACAAATTTCATGCACTCTTGTTAATTACACGAAATAAAAAATACTACCTCCAAATGGAAGGTAGTATTTTTATTAATCCGGAAAAACAATTAATCCCTCTTCTTTTTCCTCCTGTTTTAAATCTTCTTCTGGGAAGTTTACAGTTGAATTTTTATCCCCGGTTCGTTTTGTTTCTTCACCTGGAAATACGAAAGTTGAATTTTCTTTTCCTTCATTTTTTTCTACGTTATCTGGAAATACCATAGGATCATTGGTAGTCAAATCACTATGAAATCCAAGGTTAGACAAAATCGCTTTTAAATCTGGTAAAACCCCTATTTTATCAGATGATGGGTTATTAGACTTTGTGCCTGTATTAGGATTACTTAAAATTGCTCTCAATTCTTTTGGTGTATATGCCTTACCTAAATGTTCTTTAGCAATCCCTTGAATTGATACAGCAGCCCCAGCAATTATAGGCGAAGCGCTAGAAGTACCACGGAAGTTAGAAGTATAACGATTCATTATATTCTGATCTGTAACTTTTTGTCCTTTACTATTTTGATTTTGATATGTATCTAATGTATCAACATACTCTCCCCAACCATATACATCAATTCTACTACCATAGTTAGAGAAACCTAAACGTTTATGAGGAACTCTTGCAGTAGATGCTCCAACTATAATAGCTCCTGAATCTTTAAAGTCTGGACTATTTCGATTTAAAATCTGTTTACCATTACGGTCTTTAAATTCATCTAAATCAATCCCACCATTACCAGCTGCTTCTACAATAATAATGCCTTTATCTGTACCTTTGCGAATTGCGTTAAATATACTCGGGTATACTTCTACTGGTAAAGGGTCATCTCCATATCCATCATATTTAAAGGATTCTTCTATTAATAAAACATCTCCAGCCTGTAAAGAATCTACGGCACTTAAAATAGCATCTCTTACATCGATTCTCCCATTATCTCGAATCACTGAAATTACTTTTGCCTTTGCTTTTGGTGCAATCCCAATGTTCCCAATCCCATTGTCAGCTGCAGAAACAACACCTAGAACTGAAGTACCGTGAGAAAGATCATTACTCATTTTTCCAGACATAAATTCAATATTTTGACCGACTAAATCTTCATGATTTAATAACCAGCCTTCTTCCAAATCTACAAAGGTTGCTCCTTGACCATCTCCTCCTTTAATTCCCCAAGCATAAGGAGCATTAATTCCTAAAGGTGCCTCTTCAAGATATCCCTGTCTCGAAAATCTACGATCATCATAAGGATTCACTGATAATACAGGCAATCTCGAGCTAGGCGTTGTGTTTATACTCTTATTAGAACGAACTTGTATTTTACTAGAATCGTTATTAGCAGCATGTACTGTATTTGTTACAAATGTCGTACCTACTCCAGCAAAAGTTGTAATTGCAAGTGATGATATCAACATACCTTTAAAATTTTTCATCTTTCCACCTCTAGTTTTCTATTAGAATTAACATATTTAATAATGTGTATGAACCGAAATGCTTTTTATCTTATTATAAAAATTAATAGATTTTATAACTTTTTGATTTACATAAAAACTCCTTTCATTCTTGTAATTCAATGTGTATATTTCAAAACAACAAACTCACTGTAACCATTATAGTTACACATTTATTGATTTTCAACTACGAAATATAAATTTTAAAAAATAAATTTATATTACTTTAAAACAGCATTAGCCTTTTACGCACATAAAAAAGCAAAATATCTGTCCAAATTACAGCGATCAATAAGTTTATGGACTGCGAAAGAAATACGAAAAAGCAAAGCACTAAGTGCTTTGCTCCTTATAACATTCCTTTTAACTTTTCACCAATTAACCTCGCTACATACTCATAGCCTTCTGGTCCAAAGTGTAATCCATCTTTTTCATCATTTTCTACAAATCTTTTATAATCCCGTTCTTGAATCATTTCAGCGAATACGTTTAGAAAATAACTTCCTGTTTCCCTCGCCACTTTCTCCACCACGTCTGCATACTGACCCAGCACTCTATTTGTTCTATTACGCTGTCTTTCTTCATCAACTGGTGCAGGACTAATCAGTAGTACTTTATCTGATGAAATATGGTTCACAATCTTCTCTAAGTTTTCTTTATATGCTTGTAATGACACTTGAGAAAAAGAAACTGCATCATTCGTACCAAGAAAAACTGTTACGAAATCTGGTTTATATGATATTACATCTTCTTCAATCCTATTTAACGCATCCAATGTATTATCCCCTGGAACACCTGCATTCACTACTTTCCATTTCGGAAACATCTCTTGCAAACGTGGTGTTAATCTCGGCATTCCATCAAAAAATGTTTCATCAGCTGTAATACTATCTCCAAAACATACTAACGTTTTCATTAAGCTACTCTCCTTTTACGTATGAAACAACTTTCCTTCTATTGCTTTTATATATCTTTCAGCAGAACGTTCAACTGCCCCATTTGCATTTTCTTTTACTACTCGATGAAAAGCGTTGTATAAACGATTAAACTGTAACGGCTTCACTCGGTTCACCATTTCTTCCACTTTTCTCGCTGGTAATGGAATTAAGTTTGGATAGCTGTACATAAAGCTTACCCACTTCTCATCTGCTACGACTTGAATAATATCACCTGTTAACAAAATCCCTTTTCCATCATTACCTTCTTCCCAATGCAATACAGAACCACCACTAAAATGTCCTCCAAGACGATGTACAGTAATCCCATCCGCTAATTGTAAAGACTCACCAGACCAATAAATAATACGACTACTTGGGCGCATCACCCATTCTTTATCATCTTCATGTATATAAATTGGTACATCAAATGTCTCTGCCCATTCTACTTGCGTTGAATAATAATGAGGATGAGACAATGCAATTGCATCTAATCCACCAAGCTCTTTTATTTTCGCAATTGTCGTTTCATCTAAATACGTAATGCAGTCCCATAGTAAACGATATGACTCTGTTTTCACTATAAATGCCGTTTGACCGATCGCAAATCCTGGTTTTGTCGTAATACTATAAAGTCCATTTTCCTCTTTGATTATTTCATTTTTATATGTATCATCTGTTTGCAAATTTTCTAAAGTCGTCCAAGACTGCCCTTTCGGATTCACATACTGCCTTTCTTCATCACAAATATGACAACTCACCGGTTCATCTACACTCGCTGCATACTGCACACCGCACGTTGTACAAACGAAATTTTTCATAATAATTTCCCCTATCCCTATATTTTTATTAAGCTGATTTTTGTTGATAATGATCTACTTTTTTATTTTCAATTAATAAACTTATAAAAGTAAGTAAATAGACAACTGTAACCAATAATGGCATTACAGTAAATCCTTTTTCGCTTCTGCAACATTCATCTCACTATCTCCCCCAAAATATTTGTACTATAAAGTCACCTCAACCTCACCCATCCAATAACGCCAAGCTTCTAAATAATCTTCTAAATCTTTCGGGTGGTGCCGTAAACATGTATCTATACGCAAATATAATCCTATGACTATTTCTTCATATAAATCACGGTCTTTTTTATGAAATACACATTGTTTCATCGCATAATCGATTGTTTCTTTTGTTAAATCTTCCGGGGTTGAACAGAACGCATAAATTAAATCATATATAGGATTTCCTAACAATGGTAAAGGATCAATTACACCATGCAGCTCATTCTCTTTAAATATAAAGTTATGAAATCCAAGATCACCATGTAATAAAAACGGCTGATTTATTCCAGCGTCCCTATTTGCTAACTTAAGAACCGTTCTATACTCTTCTTCACTTATGTAACATCTTACATTTTCATGAGCTTCTATCACATTTGTTGTTAAAAATTCATTCCAAGATTGAACCGGATTTTCTTTCCATCCCCAGCCATCAACCTCTGTAGCTACTTCATACTTATTGATAACTTTCTTTACAAGTTTACAAAGAACACTCCGTTTATGGCCTAGTTTGCAAGAAGTTGTGCCCTCAAGGAATGAGTAAACAATATAGCGATTTAAAGGTTCCTTATATAAAAGCTTTGGAAATAATTCGTCCTTTTTATAAAACTGAAGAAAATAAGCTTCTTCACGTATGACATCCGATTCATTCAACTTTATAACGTTTGTTCATCTAACAAATATATAGTACTTGTCGTTCCCCCGTTTAATGCTTTTACGCTATTTGGATAATGTGAAACAACTTTTTCCTTAACTAGTTGTGCAGTGATTATTGAAATGTCCATTCTCTCACCCTTCAACTCCGAATATTCCCTTAATTCAAAAGACAACTTTACTATTATTTGACAAACATAAGGGAATTCCCCCTAAAAATCTTAATATAACAAAAAATAATTTTATTTCATTGCAACTGCTTCCTTCAATATTCCATTATATAGTTCATTCCATTTATGGTAATGCGATGTGATTTCTTCACTCCAAATGATCTTCATTTAATCTAGTAATTTCTATTGAATTATCTCTTTCTTTTAACTTATGAGCCAAACTTTCTACACCAAACACTTCTGTAAACGTATGACTGCCTACAATTAAATTAATTCCTTTAAATTTCGCATGTTGAACTGTATATAATGTTTTTTCACCGGTTATGTACGTGTCACACCCTTTCTCTAATGCACGCTCAATCAAATTTGTGTTGTTTCCTGCACCGGTTAAAATCGCAATCCGTTTTACTAGTTTATCGTGATTTCTCCAGCTCTTCACTTTCTCTTCCATTTTTTCTTCAAGTTTTCCAACTAAGTTTGAAAAAGGAATCGCTTCTTTATATTCTCCTATTCCCGGTAGTTCTTCTTCCTCATAGGTTGAATATTCCAGTATTGTATCTATCCCAATTTCGTTAAATAACGATGTACACGTGCCAAACTTTACAAAATCTAACGGCAAATGAATCCAAAAATGATTCATTTCATATTGCTTCAATTTCTCAATACAAGCCTCTTCCATACCAAATAAAAAACTCCACGGCGCATGATGTGTAACTATCATATCGACTCCATTTCGATACGCTTCTTCAATAGTTTCTAACGTTAAATTTGTTGTGTAACCGATTTTGTGAAACTCTTCTTTACTTATATAAGTAAAACCATATTCATCATCGCCATATTTATGAAGATGCTCTCCAAATAGTGATGTTATATGTTCTTTAAACTGCTTTATATTCATTTTTATTTCTCCTTTCATTTACTTTTATATTTCATAAATAAGGAAATACTAAATTACAACGTTACATACATATAGGAGGACAATATGAAACCTGAATTTTTAAAAGCTGTACATGATGCAATCGGAAATGTCGAACACATTCATATAGAGGAAAGCGGTGCTGACAGCTTACTTATTCATCATGATGATGCACAGCAGTTACAACAAGTTGCTAAGGCGTTAGAAAATAATAATTTCCGCTCCGCTTTAAGAACAACTGGAGATGCTTCGTACATTGAAGTATTGAACAGATAATGAAAGTCCGGATGTATTCCGGGCTTTCTTTTTTATCGCGCTATTCACCGAGCAGTAAGACCCCCACTGATTAAAGTTTCACTTTATATCGAAATTTCAAACTCTTTTACATACACCGCTGTTCCAGCAATATCTATTTGTAACTTTTCGTTTTCTATCCCTTTCGTTACATAAACAGTTACACGACCATCTTTATTTATTTCCTGTCCTTGCTCAACGATTAAACCCAATTCATGTTCAAAATCTTTCTCTAAATACTCCGCATAATACGCTCCCATTACACCTGAAGCTGTTCCTGTCACTGGATCTTCAGTCGTCCCAGCGTAAGCTGATGAAAAATGACGGCCGTGCATTTGTGCTAGTTCATCATAAGTTTCTAGACAAATGGGGTGAATAGAAGCATTAGGTATTTCTTTTAATACTGATGGAAATGCAGCATTATTAGGTGTCATTCTCTCACATGCATTAAGATTTTTAATCGGTACAATTACAGTCCAATTACCAGTACTTCCATATACAATCGGTAAACTTACATCTAAATCATTTACTTCTAAACCGATACTTTGAGCTAATTCTTCTTTTGAACCTGTAAACTCTTTAAACTGAGGTGCTGCCTGTCTCATTTTAATAAAGGTTTCTCCATTTTCATTTACACCTATTTGTATCGGTAAAATCCCAGCCTTCGTTTCAATCGTAAGGTTACTTTTCTCTTCTAATAAACCTTTTTCGCGCAAGGCAAATATCGTCCCTACTGTCCCATGACCACATAAATCCATTTCAAAACCAGGTGTAAAATAGCGCATTCTTATATCTCCTACTTCTGAGAAAAGAACAAAAGTTGTTTCGTTATATCCAACTTTTTCAGCAATAATTTGCATTTCCTCTTCCGTTAACCCACCTGCTTCTAATACAATACCTGCTGGATTTCCCTTATTTGGTTTATTCGTAAATGCGTCGTAATGAAATACGTTTATAGTCTTCATTTTCTTTTCTCCTAACCTTCTTTAAAGATTTTATAATAAAGCTCTATCTTCGTTTTCAACGAACAATTATTTCTCCAAAATATCCTCTGCATCTTTTCATTTGAAGTATGTGTGCTTCCAATGTAATAAGTAGCCCCCATTTCCTTTAACATATGCAACGATTGAAGATGCATATGGGAAGCAATTCCTTTCCCGCGATAATAAGGCATTACCCCAAAATAAAATAATCGTCCTTCACTTTCTGTTCCAGTTTCTATATGCGGTATGGACATACCAATCGGCTCATTTTTATCATAAAAAACAATACATGACTTTTCCCAGCCCGTACCTAACTCTGTTTGCACTGAATAAAAATGCTCATCGATAGTTAAAATTGAAGTTTGATTCCCTGAACCCGACATACATTGTTCCCAAATATATTTAAATTCTTTTTCCGCTAACGTTCCTTCTGCTATTGATCGATATGTATATTGTCTTTCAGGTCCTTCTACATTGTTCAATTCTCTACATACTTCTATCTTTGCGGCATACAAAGAAAAACCGGCATCAAGTAACACTCTCACACTTGATTTATAACTACTAAACCTTTTGTTTAATACAATACTCGCTCTTTTTAACTCCCAATTAAAACAAACTTCTTCAAATCTACTTATCTTTTCTTTATAAGTTTGTACATCATAAAGAACATTCTCTTCTATCTCTTCAATCGTTACTGCATTTGGTAAGCCATTTAATACTTTTTTAGAAGGGCCAAATAGATTCTGAATGATTGCAAGATCGTATATCACCACTTCAATTCCCCCACACCAGGCTTAATAAACTTTCCTGAAATATCCTCATTTGAATCTATTACCCAATCATATATATTTTTTGCTCCTTCAGCCGGAGTCATATTCGCATCAAAGGCACCAATATCAGTTTTTAATTTTCCTGGGTGAATGGCAGTTACACGAATTCCTTTATTCTCAAACCCTTGTTGTAAGCAGAGTGTTAACATATTTTGTGCAGCTTTAGCAATTCGATATGAATATGAGAACTGGCCTTGCGGAAACTTTTTGTTCGCCATTTTATGTAATGATCCTAATCGAGAGGACACATTTATTATTCTCGGATGATTCGATTTAGCCAACGCCACATATGTACCTTTTACAGCCCGAATTACACCTAAGCAATGAATATTAAATAAGTTCGTTAACTCTTCTGAATTTGTATGTAAAATCTCAGTCTCCTTCCCAGTAATGCCAGCGTTATTTATAACTAGATCAACATACTCTGTATATTCCTCAAGCTGCTTCTTAATTTGCTCCGTACTCTCATCAGCCGATAAGTCTGCCATTATAGGAAAACATCTACCACTAAATATTTGCTTCAATTGCGTTACCGCAACCTCAGTTCTAACTAATGGATAAACGATATGCCCATTTTCATAAGATACTTTTACTAACTGTAATCCTAACCCGCGGCTGCCACCTGTAATAAACACTCTCATATATTCATCTCCTTATTTTTATAATAAATAAGAAAATCCATCCACTTACCATTCTCTAATGAAAACGCCTCTCTCTTGCATTCAAATGAAAAGCCTGCTCTTTCCGCAAGACGCACTGATGGCTCATTATCAACACATATATGTAATTCGATTCTATGAAAATCAAGGCTACTAAAAAATAACGGTAACGCAGCTTTCACACTTTCAACACCATATCCATTTCTCCAATATTGATTATGTATCGAGTATCCCATCATCGCCCATTGATAGTCCATACGTAAAATTTTTATTAGCTCTAGCTTTCCAATTTAGCTCCGTCTTCTTTACGAAAAATGCCTAATACATACATCTCATCTCTATGTGCTGCTTCATCAAAACCTCTTACCCATTCCGTGAACCATGCTTTTGTTGATGATGCCAGAACTTGATAGCAATCGTCATATTTATACTGCGATGGCAGTCTCTTGTTAAATCCATCTAACCAACTTTCATAATCACCTTTTTGAAATGGACGAATAATGAGTCTATCCGTCTCTACTTCTAATAACGGTAGCTTCATTTAATTTCATCCCTCGAATTATTAATTGAATATTCTTTATCATCTTACACAAAATACAAAATCTAGTAAATTATTATGTTTTTGATACATAAAAAACCAGTCATGCTTTATACATAACTGGGTTCTCCATCGTTTCATAATTTTCTATTTCACAAGAACTGCATCTCGTAATTCCCTCTTCAACACTTTTCCTAAAGCGTTTTTCGGCAACTCATCTATGAATACTACTTCTGGTATTTTATAACTTGCTAATTTCTCTTTGCAATACTGAAGAATACTTTCTTCTGTTAATGTTGTTTCGCTATCCTTCACAAGATAAGCTCTTGGAACCTCTCCCCAAAAGTCATCTGGAACTCCAACTACTGCAACTTCTAAAACACCATGTATTTCATGAATAACATCTTCTACCTGATCTGGATATACGTTGTCACCACCGCGTATAATAACGTCTTTATATCTTCCCATAATATGCAGGAATCCATCATCATCTATCATGCCAGCATCACCCATGTTAAACCAGTTATCTTTTACTACCTTCTTTGTCGCCTTTTCATTATTCCAATATCCTTTAAACATGTATGGACTTTTCACATGAATCTCTCCAACTTCATTTGTTGTTAGTTCATGTCCTGTTTCCGGATGAACAATTTTCACCTCTACATTTTTCAAGGTCTTTCCTACAGAAGACATCTTTTCTTTTCCCATCATTGGATGCCATGAGGTTACAACCCAACCTTCTGTACTACCATAGCCTTGCACCATATATATGCCTTTTTCCATATATTTTTGAATGAGTGTTTCTGGCACTTTTGTACCACCGCTTTGTGCTACTTTAAAGGTTGAAATGTTACGTTCTTTTTTATGTAGTTCATCAAGCATGTAGCTATAAACGGCTGGGAAAGCAAGCATCGTAGTAATTTTCTCTTCTTCAATCTTATCCCAAATAAGAGCAGGATTCGAATCAGCTAAGAAGATCATCGTAACGCCATGATAAATACAATTTAAAATAGAAAGCACGCCACTCATATGAAACAATGGATGCACAGATAAAAAGCGTTCACCTGCTGGGATTTCTCTTTGTCCCGCAATTTCAGCAAAATAATGATGTAAGTTTTTATGTCCAATTACACATGCTTTCGCCTGTCCAGTCGTTCCTGATGTAAACAAGTAAATGGCATCGTCTTCTTCATGAACTTCTACGTTCGGTTCTGTCGTTGGCTGTTTTTGCAACTCTAATTCAAATGAACCAAAGCCTTCTTTTGTCGTTTGAATTACATAAGGAATTTCTTTAACAGCATCAACCTTTAATAACACTTCACTAAATTCTTCATCAATAACTAACACTTTTAATTTCGCTTCTTTTACAATCGTTTCTAATTCATAAACAGTCAGCTGATGATTTAGCGGAATAAATACCGCTCCAATTTTTAAACTTGCCATCATAACGCTTGGAAATGGGTGATTATTTTTGCATAGTATTCCTATACGATCTCCTCTTTGCACACCATTATGTAACAAATAATGTGCAAACTGATTTACTCGTTCATTATATTGCTGAAACGAATATCTTTTCTTCCCCCCTACAAGCGCTTCCAAACTTGGTGATTGCATTGCTCTCTTTTGTAATAATTGTCGCATCGTTCTCAAGTAAAACTCCCCTTTATATATGTTAGGTTTTTTATTTTACCAGATTAACTATTAATTTACTAAAGATTACACTTAGTGAATATAAGAAGAATATAAAATAGCCATTTACTTTACAAGTAAATGGCTATTTCCCATTATATATTAGAATACTTCTTGTTCATCACATATTGCACATACTCAGGTGCACTTTTATCAATCTCTTCATCACTTAGTTTATATTCTGCACCATATAAATAAAAGGAAGGTATAAATTCCATACCTGTGTATAAGCATGTAGCTTGGAATGGTTTCGTCAACTCATCCATTGTAATTCCACTATTTTCATAGTCTTTTTCTAATCCACCTATAGAAATAGCTACACCAAATTCTTTCCCCTTCACTTTATCTCCTTTAGATCCGTACGCAAATCCATATGTTAATACATCATCGAACCATTTTTTTAATAATGGTGGTGAGCTGTACCAGTAAAGCGGAAATTGAAATATATATCTGTCATGTTCTACTAATAACTTTTGCTCTTCTTCAATATTAAACTCCCAATTCGGTGCCACTTTATACAATTCATGCACCGTAATTTCATCCGAATATTTCTCAAGTTCTTCAATCCATCTTTTATTAATTTTTGATTTTTCAATATCAGGATGTGCTACAATTACAAGTGTTTTCATCTTTTTTCATCCCCTTTATAAATTATTCAACCCTTTACGTATTAGTATGAATGAGTCACATATAATTGAAAAGTACGTACTTTAAAGTGCTATAGGAACCTTAAAGTACCTGTGGAGGTGTTATATGAATCAAAATGATGACTGCCCAATTGCAACTACACTCGATGTAATCGGTGGAAAATGGAAAGTTCATATTTTATGTGTCTTAATAGATGGAAAAATGCGAACAAATGAAATCCGACGAGAAATTCCAAACATTACGCAAAAAGTTCTTACACAACAACTTCGGCAACTTGAAGCTGATGGTATTATCCATCGTACTGCATATCAAGAAGTTCCACCAAAGGTTGAGTACACACTAAGTGAATACGGAAAATCTTTAATGCAAATTATGGATGAATTATGTGAATGGGGGAAAGATCATCAAATGAAAAGATTACATGACTAAAAAAACATTACCGTCTTTATTAAATATTCTACATTCATATTAGTAGTTCAATATTTCTACTGAAATTTTATATTAGAGGGACTCCAACAACTCGTAATTTAGAACCCCAAATCTTTCAGAAGTAAAAAACAATAACATTCATCTATATCTTTATAACAAAAGTATCCTATACTTTTCACCTTATATTTTACTCGGACATTTTTTATTAATTGAACCGCATCCTAGTTGTTAGACATATAGTCAACAATTTGAGATGTGGTTTTATTAGTCGAATAACAGTTCTCATCAACTTTAATAATCATGACTGCACACAAAATACTTTGCAAAGAATTCCTGTACAAGCTGATTTTTCACATAGACTTACCAAATAGCATTTTTATAAAAAACTTCTCACATTTGAATTGTACAAGCATATTTTATTATATGGGGACTCCCTACTCATAGAAAACTACCTTTCTACTCTAAGAGCGCGCATATTTGTGTGCTCTTAAATTATTTACAATAAAATAAAGAGTTTATTAATTTTCTTAATTCACTATCAGAAAAGTACCCATAATAATATCTTTATATTTATCTATTATTTTTTATAAAACTATATTATTTTGGAGTTGGTTAATACGTTACAAAAAACTGACCGTGTAATCATTATGGTCCCTCCATTTTCACAAGTGTTTGTTACATTTTACTCATCATCAGGAGAACTTCTTTCATCACAAATCTTATCTAATACCTCTCCACATCCTGTATCAATGTATGCACTTAATGAAATGGAAAGTGAATTATTTGAAGTCGAGTTAAAACCACTACTACCTCATTAAAACTACGAATAGCGGAAAGACCTTTACAACTCCCACATGGAACTATAGCAGTAGCATTTTTAGTAAAAATAGCACAAGCATAAGAAGCTACAGCCTTTAATGCAAACGCCATTACATATCAATGCTACCCAATGGCTACTGCTGCAGACACGCTATATAGCTTTAACTACAACTATGTAGACTTCTCCTAGGAACTTCATTTTAGTTTCCAAGGAAACTAAAATGAAGTATAATTATATATGTACAATAGATAGCATTTATAAATCTATTTACAATTTTTTACATTAGCTCTTAAACAATTAAATAAATGGAGGGCATGATATGGACAATTATTATGATGTAGCGGTAGTTGGTGGTGGTCCAGTTGGGCTTATGGCAGCATGTGAATTAGCTATTCAAGGCGTAAAAGTTGTTGTTTTAGAGAGAAGATTAGACCGGGTACGAAATTCTAGAGCACTCACACTACACCCCCGCTCCTTAGAATTGATGGCTATGAGAGGTATTGCAGATCGATTTTTAGCTAGAGGCAAGAAATTAAATACAAGTCATTTTGCTGCCTTAGATACAAGATTAAACTTTAAAAATTTAAATACTGATTTTCCGTATACACTTTTTATTCCCCAATCTATTACAGAAGAAATATTAGAAGAACGTGCATTAGAATTAGGTGTAGTCATTAAACGTGGGCATACTCTGAAAGACTTAAAACAATATGAAACATTCGTACAACTAGAAATAGAACAAAGAGAAACAATATATAAAATAGAAGTTCCATATGTAATAGGAGCTGATGGAGCAAGAAGTAAAGTTCGTGAATTATCAAATATACCGTTTAATGGAACAAACACAACAACTACTGCTATATTAGGTGATGTTATTTTAGAAAATATACCAGATACTCCATTTTTATCTACTTCTAATATAAATGGGATATTAATGATGGTACCTATTACACCTGATGTATTTCGTTTTGCAATTGTTGATCCTAAGAATCAGACAATACCCGTTCATGTTGCTGTTACAGAAAAAGAGTTTATAGATAGTATTTATAGTATTACAGGTGAACATCTTCAAATTAAGAGCACAATATGGCTTTCTCGTTTTGGCAATGCAACCAAACTAGCAAATACTTATCAACATAAGCGTGTATTCTTAGCAGGGGATGCAGCACATATTCATTTCCCTGCTGGAGGACAAGGTTTGAATGTAGGCCTACAAGATGCTTTTAATATAGGCTGGAAATTAGGGCTCGCAATAAAACAAAAAAAATATGAAAGTCTATTAGAAAGTTATCATATTGAAAGACATGCTGTGGGAAAACAATTTTTCAAGGAAGTACAAGCGCAAGAACAATTAATGATAAACTTTTCAAACGCAGGAATGGAATTAAGGGATTTATTTTCGCACTTACTTACATATCCCGAGATAAATCACGATTTATCTGAAAGAGTAAGTGGGTTAGGGGTAATGTATTCATCGATGCACGATACAGAAAGACATCCATTGATAGGAAAAAGATGTACAAATCTCACTATTTCTTCTCTAAATAAGAAAAGTTATAAACTCTTTGAATTAATGAAAGATGGTAACTTTATTTTATTAATACACCCTTCTTATATAGATAAGATAAATAAAATGAATATTGATTCGCACATAAAGGTAGTTGTAGGAGAAATACAAGATTCTGAGTTAAAAAATATAGATACCATTTTGATTCGACCAGATGGTCACATTGCCGACATTGAGTATACCAAGATAGATAACTGGGAATATTCCTGAAAAACGATTATCAACCGTATTAGTGATACAATATAAATTCACTTTTATAAAACGAAAAGAATCCTATTTATTTAGGATTCTTTTCGTTTTGCCCATCTCACTATTTATAAAAACATGTCCACAAGGGAAAAATATTAAACTTACAGTTAACTATAAAATTCCGCTCTGATGTACTACAAAAAACTCCCACCTACATACTCTCATAATCAAAAATATTTTTCTCTATTTCATATAAAGTATGATAAGCATCCATAAAGATAAAGCACAAAGGATAGCAAGCACTATACGAGTAGATAGTACCCTTACTTCGAAATCGGTTTTCTTGGATGGTTCAGGATATGCAATTACATAAATCCCTTTTAATAGTGCGAGCCATGCAATAAGTGTAATGAGTCCCTGCCAATTAAGTGTCCAAACATTATGTAGGATAACAGTACCTAACCCAAGGAAAATTGATAGAAAGCCATATATAATTCCAAATCCTCTGTCTTCTACCACTAATTTTTCTTCTCTAATTTTAATTTATTAACAATGTAAGATACCAATGTATTCAATGGAGTAATAATAGTCTTAGATGTTTTATACTCAACTTGCTTAGATGCATCAACCATAGATAATTGAGCAACAGAGATAAATTTCTTTTCATCTTTAATGATTTGATTTAAGAACTTTGTAACTTCTTGGTTGTATTCTTTTTTTAATCCTTTCATTATCAATTCAAAAACACTATTTATGACAACAACCTCTAAATCTAAAGATTTTTGAAGGCTATTAGCATGATGTTTAAGACGTTCTACTGTGCCTTCAACAGTTGCAGGATTTGTAAAAACAATTGTCTGAGGTTGCTGTATATTGCATATGTAATCAAAGAAAGGTACATCAATTTTAATAATTGGCACTGATATTAAGTCTTGGTCTTCATGTAAAATTGCAATATAATTTGTACAAGTAATAAGGATAGCATCAACATTACATTGAGCAATCCATTCTATTTGCTCTTTAACTTTAAATTGAGCATCTGATTCTTGAAATTTTTCATTGGATGTAACCTGATACATTAATGCCGGGTCAACAAAATGGATTAATTCAATGTTAAATGAGGTAAGTGCCTTTTCTATATATTCTATATTTGAATAATGGGCATGTAAGCATCCTAACCTTTTTCTCAAATCCATTCCACCTTTATTATATTTTCGCTTATTCTATCAGTATGCGAATCCACGTGTCTACTGAAATTGAGACCTTTTCTTACATTCTATAAAATGCACCTTTAACTGAACAATTTATTTTCACTAAATAGTTCCTTAATTGATTTTTTTAATAAATAAGGTAACAAGTAATTTTGCAAAATCTAGGATGCAGAGGATTTAAGTTATATTTTTTTGCATATTGAGCATGTTGATCTTTCCACTTAGGAATTAAGCCTGTGTGGACTTACTTTGACTCCAGACCTATTGCTAGTTTGTCAAACGTTTAAGGTAATCAAAATTTATAAAGATAGCGTATAAATTGAAACCAAAACATTCTTCCTTTTATTACAGATATTAAAAAATATGGTATAAAAATTCCATTTTATACCATATTTTCAAACAATTATTTTATTTATTAAGGAACTTTACTTCAGATCTTCACTTGTGTAAAAACCTTAAAAATTCTCTCCATAGAATTGCTTTCCTATCCTCTTCTTAATTTTGACGTCTAGAAATCAGCATTTAAACTAAACATGCTAATATTGATTTTGTGCGATTGTCAGTTACCTCATAATAAATTTCTAATCCTTTCCGAGTACCTGTAACCATTTTAGCAGCTTTTAGTTTAGATAAATGTTGACTAATTGTACTTTGAGGCATTTCCAAATCCCCATACATTGTTGTTACATTAGTAGGACCTTTTGCAAGCATTATTTTTACTAAAGATAGACGAACTGGATGCGCCAATACCTTTAACACCTCAGCGATTTCTTGAAACATTTCTTTTTTTTCTTTCATCTTATTTCTCCCCTTTTATATACATATTTATGTTATCCATATATATAATTCGAAGGTATATGCGTTTTTGTGTCCGTCATTTTAAAAAAATATAAAAAAACTTTAATCCGAAACTAAAAGATTAGCTTAACATAATGTCTCACTATTAATGATGAATAGGAATCTCGTTATAGAAACACCAGTTTTTATGCTACAACTCTACATTCAACTAACTAAAATCAATGAAAAAAAGAGCAGATAGTCTGCTCTCTTATGATGCCTCCTTATGTTCCGTGGAATGTTTAACACTCCCCATTCTCTTTAGTTTATTCCATCCTACCGCTACGCCTCGAATAGATGAGAATATAGATTTAATGACAACATAAGTCATAAATTGACGATAAATAAAGCGTTGTAAAATTAACCACACTAACGGTTTAGGGTCCTCTTTCTCTAATTTAAATGCAAACAGAGATGCAAAAAGGTCTAATAAAAAGAATACAAGATAAAACCCTAACACTTTTAGCGGATTGCTACCAAACAGCCCCATAATCATTAAAATATCTGCAAAAGGAGCAATGAATTGCAGAACATATTGGAATAACCACATGTTAGGCAATGCAATAAATCCTAACGTTTTATGTTTTGTATGAAACACTGCTTTTCGATGTTTCCAAAGACATTGGAGTGTACCATATGACCAACGATATCGCTGTTTAATGAGACTTTTCACATCTTCAGGTGATTCTGTAAAAGCATAGGCCTTTTCTTCATATACAATTTTATATCCTTGACGTAAAAATGTAATAGTAAGATCCGTATCTTCTGCTAATGTATCTTCGCTTAAATATCCAGATTCAACTACATTTTTTTTACGCCATGCTCCAATAGCTCCTGGAACTACTGTAATACAATTTAACTCATCAAAAGCTCTACGTTCTAAATTAAACCCGGTAATATACTCAACATGTTGCCAAGTAGTTAACAAGTTTCGTCTATTTCCCACTTTGACATTACCTGAAACTGCCGCTACATTCTGATTTTCAAAGTGTCTAATCATGAGAGAAATAGCGTCTTGCGCAATAATAGTATCCGCATCTAAAGTGACAATAATCTCTCCTCGAGATTGTTGAAACCCTAGGTTCATTGCCGATGATTTCCCGCCGTTTTCTTTCTGAATGAAACGAACTTTAGGGTGTTTATAAAATGTTTCTTGCATTACTTTTGACGTACCATCTGTCGATCCGTCATCCACAACAATAACTTCAAATTCTCCATACTTACTATCCAAAATTGAGCGAATTGTCTTAGCTATCACCTTTTCTTCATTATATGCTGCTATGACAACACTAACAAAAGGTTGGTAGGACGAATTAATAGAGCGAGATAACGTTTTTCTTTTTTGCTTCCATGCAAAATAAATTAAGAATAAGAATCGAAAAATCCCTAATCCAATAGCAATATAAAAAATAGTTGTTAATATATGTTTAAAGTATCCCGCCCCTGAAAAGACAGCTTTATTGTAAAGTAAATATTGCTCACCCTCAGAAGAAACTGGGGGCATAATTTCATCTCGTTCTTTATTCATTAAATCTGAAATTGTTACAAAACTATATCCATGCTTTTTAAGCTCTTTAATAATGATCGGCAACGCCTCTACCGTATGGGTACGATTCCCTCCCGCATCATGGAGAAGAATAATATTTCCCTCTCCCTTATAAACGGGATTAAGAGCACGCTTTACTAATTCATTAGTTGATGGTGTTGCCCAGTCCTCAGGATCCACTTTTTCTGCTACCATTGTATAGTTCATATTTTGTGCCCGTAAAATAGGCACTATTTCATTTGAGGAATCCGGGTTAGCATCCGCTTCGTATGGTGGCCTAAACAAAACTGTAGAATGCCCAGTTATTTCCTGGATCAGACGTTGCGTCGTATTAAGTTCTACTTTTGTTCGTAGTAAAGACGTATCAGCTACGTTAGGATGCTTGAAAGTATGATTGCCAATTTCATGCCCTTCATCGTATATTCTTTTTACAATACTAGGATTTAGTTGTGCGTTTTCACCAAGGACAAAAAAAGCAGCTTTTATTTTATTCTCTTTTAATATATCTAAAATTTCTGGCGTATATTTCGGGTCTGGTCCATCATCAAATGTTAATACTACTTGTTTCCCTTTCGGTTTTCCATATCGTTGCACTTCGTATGCAGATGGTAAAGATTGATATACTTCATCTGTAAGATAACCATCTTTGCCTACTTTAAAATCTCTCAATCCATTTTGCTTTTCATTCTCAATCTGTAAAATTTCACCTTGTCCAGAATAATTCACTTCATCTAAACTAGTGATTTTATGTAATACATCAGGATTTTTTTGTGCCTCAATCGGATTTTTTAAAACTTTCCATATTGTAGGATCTTCTGCTCCTAATCTCCATAACGCAAACCCCTTTGCATTGTTGTCCATTGCGATTTTCACTTGATTATAGAGAGTAACACTGTCTAAGAACCAAGCAGTATGTTCTTTCTCTCCTGTTTTATATCTAAAATAAGGATTTCCACTCATGTTATCCCATTGAATTTTCATATTGGAATCATTCGCCATTGTCATAACTTCTGAAAAAGTTAAAGACTTCGCAGGTTTTTTACTATTTATTTCCCAATCATATCCGTAGTTACCGAAAGCAACTATAAGTTTATTAGACGGAATATTCAGTTCATTCAATGTATGTTGGAACCACTTATTTGAAGCAATTGGTCCTGGTTCCCCCGCTCCATAGTGCTCATCGTACATCATTACAATCATACGATCTATTATTTTTGCTAATGCACCATAATCAAAAGCCTTATCATTAGCTGGAACATCTTGTGTAACGAGCAAATCATGTTTATGAAAGACCGTAGTAAGTTCTTTCATAAAATTTGTTAAGTTTTCTCTATCACTTTCAGGTACGGCCTCAAAGTCAATATTAATACCTGAAAACTGACTCTTTTTAACTTCGCTTACTAAATCATTAATAAATTTCGTCTTCACATCATTCGGCGAATTCAGTAACTTATGGATAAGATCACTATCAGGGCCAGAAGCTTTTTCTGTATAGTTAGTAAGTAACGGCATAATTTTCACATGATTTTTTTTTGCTAGTTTTACAATCTCAGGTTTTATCTCACTTCTAATCGTTAAATCTTCTTTTAAATGATACCATTCTGGTACTAACGTGGTTAATGAATTGATATTTTCTTTTAAAGACGCTGTACTATTTTCATCCCAGTTTACATAAAAACCATACACTTCTTTACGTTGTTTACTATCGTTTGTCGAATTCACCAAATTTTTATTATCCTTCATTTCGGTATTTGGCTTGAATTCTTCCTTCTTTAACTGCTCCTCACTAAGTTTTTGATTAATTGGTACAAGTTTCGTATCTTGTTTTACAGTAGGATTCATGTTTGGAATTTCTGGTGTTGAAAAAATACTTTGAAAGAAAAAATAAAATACAACACCTACACTAACTATTGAGATACATAGAAACCAAATAAAGGCTATGTTTCTCCTTCCTTTCGGATCATAAAAAACAGGTTTTTCTTTATCTTTCTCTTGTTGAATGTTTTTCTCCATTATATTTTTCACATACTCCTTCTTAATAGAACTATAGAATAATAAAGTGAAACTTTAATTAGCCTCACCAATCTAACATTTATAAGCAGCCCAACTCCCATCTAACTTCTTTGCCTTAGCTAAATTTTGAGATGGGAGTTTTACTGCCCACAATAGCGAGATAAATCCTTTTAGCTTTAAATTGAATCTCTCACTTCCATATTCTATTGATTCTTTTTTTCATTGCCTTGTTGGTGGCCCCTATTCTCTTGTTGAGGTCCTCTTCCGTTGTACCCTTGCTCATTCTCATTATTTCCTTGTTGAGGTCCTCTTCCGTTGTACCCTTGCTCATTCCCATTATTTCCTTGTTGAGGTCCTCTTCCGTTGTTTCCTTGCTCATTCCCATTATTCCCTTGTTGAGGTCCTCTTCCGTTGTTTCCTTGCTCATTCCCATTATTTCCTTGTTGAGGTCCTCTTCCGTTGTTTCCTTGCCCATTCCCATTATTCCCTTGTTGAGGACCTCTTCCGTTGTTTCCTTGCTCATTCCCATTATTCCCTTGTTGAGGTCCTCTTCCGTTGTTTCCTTGCTCATTCCCATTATTTCCTTGTTGAGGTCCTCTTCCGTTGTTTCCTTGCTCATTCCCATTATTTCCTTGTTGAGCTTCTCTACTGTTATTCTCCTGTTGATTCCTTCTATTTTCTTGCTGAGATCCTCTTCCATTGTTTTCTTTTATTTGCTTCGATGGCTGTTCCTCTGTTTTCTTTTGTTCTTTATGCTCTTGCTTCTCATACTTTTTTTCTTGTACGGGAGACAAATCCATTGTTGCATCAGGAGATGACTCCGGTTGCGATTGCACCTCTTCTTCGTTTTCCACCGGATTAGACGGCGTGGCAGGAGGCGTAAGCGATTTGTTCTTCTCATTCTCTTGCTTTATATAGACACCTGTGCCAATTCCAGCTTTTCTAGCATTCTCTCGTACTTGCATTGTGCTACTTTGATATTCAACTGTAATATGTTTTAGCTCATATTCTTTCTTTAATTCTTTCATTGCCTTTTCCAAAAGTGGTTCTAGTGCCTTGTCCTTTGCAACAGCTGTTAGCATAACTTGCTTATCATTCGTTAAATACTTATCCTCTTGACTTTGCTTTATAATAGTACGTATTACTTCTTGCAATTGTTTATTTTCCCATTGCTTCAATTCTTTTAAAATACGCCTTCCATCATCATTACAAGCCTGCAAATCTATAACACGAAAATCCTTTGTTACGCTCACCTCTAAACTTGGATTTATATCAACTGAGACGTAAGCAAATACTTTTTCTTCTGGTTGGTTGTAGAAAAACAGCACTGCAAATAGAAAACAAGCAACAAGTATTGATGCAGGCTTTAAAAAGGAAGGGATTGAAAAATACGATGCTTTTTGTTCTTGCTCATCAAATGAGATTTCTTCCCCGATTATGCAAGAATCCCCTTTTCTTTTACACGTAATAAACTCTCCATTTGGTGTTAAAACAACTACGCTATGCTTTTTTATATCCATCACAATTCCTTTATTCATCATGCTTCCCTCCCTTTATATAATCAAGAATGTATGTATAGTTGTTTGCAAAGATAATACACATTGCAATGATATATTTTCTATGACGCTCCAATGTTTTGCGACTTACCCTAACACGTGGTTCAATATGTTTAAGCGGTAACTTTTTCTTTCGGAACAGCTCTTCCATCATTTCCTCTTCTTTTATAATAATTTTCACAATTTCTATTAAGTGCTCACGTGTATCACGATGCTTAGGAGATTCTTTAGCAAGCTCTGAGAATGTGATTTTAAACTCAGCTAGCACACTTTGAAAATGAAGAATTTCCTCCTTACGGTTACTATTTTCCATCTCTTTCATATACTCCGTAAGCGACACTTGCATTTCTAACATTTCCTCTTGCTCATCTTCTTTTAAAAAGACAAAGTTATGTTTAGACTCCTTACGTATATAGTCAATTACATCTCTTTTTATAAGAAGATCAGCAAACGCTAAAAAGGATTTTCCTTTTGTATATGAATACTGTTCAATTGCTTCGTTAAACGCAAACAATCCAATGCTATATTCATCATCCTGTTCTGTAATATATCGGCGGCAGACAGATGAAATTGATTTTCTAATAAAAGGCTGATACTGTACGATAAACGCTTCTTTATCTTCTTCGTTGTTTTGTATGTTACATACGATATCTTCTATTTTCGGTTTTCTTAAGATCTTCATTACTAAACTCAACACTTGTAATCTCCCAACCTCCTTCAAATAGCAAAATGGCCACTGCACAAGTGACCATTTAACCAGATTTTCTTGGTACTTTTCTTCGGTCTTGTTTTCTTGCTGTTAATTATATTTTTCGAGTCTAACTTTTCCCAACGTTTTCTTAATGATTTTCCTTTTCTCTCAGCACTAAAGTTAAGTTTGTATTTTTATCTACTTTCTTATTTTCTACCGTTCGTTTTGCTTATTCTTTTTCTATTTTATCTGCAATTCTTGAATAACTCCCCTCTATATCATTGGTAATTTCATCCTTTTACTTTGGATGCCCACTTAATCTAGTAATTTTATTAATACTTCTATATTCTTTCATAGTCATTTTTCTTCTATTTATTTTCTTCACTATACATATTCGGAGGAATACATAGTTTTATGGGGGTCAAAAAATATTTTTATAAAAAATACATATTTATTTCAAAAATAAAAACCATCAATTTGAAAAAGGATAATCAAATTGATGGTTTTCTTATAATATCTATTAAATTAAGTTGGATTCTCATCATATCTAAAAAAAGTACTAGCTATCCTCTGCCGCTTTTCTCCACTTTTATCTTTCTTGGTTATCATAATATGTCTTATCTGCGTATTTTCTATCATTTCCTTTTAGATAAGCTAAAATTACTTTTGGATTTTTAAATAAAGTCCAGTCTCCATATGTATCAAATCTTCTGCATGAAGTTATCATTCCATTTTTAATAGTACCGAATTTCTTATTATTTTTCTTTCCCCACTCTTTTAAACGTTTTGCGAAATCTGCATCTTCTGCCATAAGCATGTTTTCATTAAATCCATTGATTGCCATAAAGTCTTTTCTATAGCACCAAAAAATCCCTACAGATATAGCTCCGTACTTAAAAAGTAAAGGGATTATGATTAACATTGCGGAGAGAAATATTCCTAAAGATATTCTTTCAAACTTCCCATTCACCCCACCACCAATGTATTTACCTGAAGCTAAATATTTATCTACATTAGACAACATAGACTCTGTCATTATCGTATCAGCGTCTATAGTAACGATTATTTCTCCACTGGCTATTTTAGCCCCTGCATTTCGAATTTTAGATAAGTTTTTATCGTTATTTTTCAATGTAATACAATTATAAGATTTTGCTATTTCCTCTGTTTTATCTGTACAACGATTTAAAACAACTATAACTTCCGTTTGCTCTTTATATGCCTCTGATGCCTTTGCAATTGAATCTAAACATTTTCTAATGTACTTTTCTTCATTGTGTGCAGGAATTATAATAGAAAACTTCATATCTTTTTTCAAATTGACTCCTGAAGATTCATTTGTCTCAGTCATAATATTCCCCCCTTATTTTATAAGGTTAATATCTACTATACATAAATTATATTAATATTTATTAGGTTATATTATAGAAACTGAAGGTAAAGAGGCTCTTACTGTCGACGTTCAAAAGCAAGACGTACAGCAAGCACCGTTAAAACACTTGCCATAAGCCAACGCTGTACTCGTAGCCACGTCGGGCGTGTGCCAAACCATTTTGCAATTTTACTTGCTGTACATACAATTACAAGGTTAACTATAAAGCTAACAGTGATTTGCGTAAGCCCCAAAACTTCACCTTGAAAAAGCAGCAATCCCTTCTCTGGATCTTAAAATTGAGGTAGAAGTGATACACACAAAATGGAAATATTTGGATTCGAAAGTAACCTATCCGTAGAGCTACTAAAACTACTACGAATAAAGCAAAGCAACATGTAATATTTCGAATCCACTTTTGTTTATCACCAAAATACCTTTCTATAAATATAGCGTTGATAGTAAGCATAAGAAATAAAACAAAGAAAGGCAGCGAGGTATAGGTCCATTTTTATCTTCATGGCTGGAATTATACTCCTTACCAAATTTCTAAATGAAATGTATAGCTGAGTAGTTACCTTATTTTTCAAAAAGACATTCTGGTTATTTCTTTTTCACTTCTTCTACAAATTCCCATGTCTCTCCGTTATCTTTTGATTGATAAAGTGCACTACTATCGCCATTGTAGTCTCCATCTGCCCCTTGTCCAACTAACATATTAAAAACCCCATCTTTCTCATATGGCATACTGGGAGAATCAAAAGGACTTATTGTGGACTGTGTATGATCTAATTTCACTTCATGCGGCGGATATTCTACCTTTTTGAAAGATACTCCCCCATCATCTGTACGATATAACTCTCCTTCATTACCAGAAGGCCTGATTGCTCCTAAAAACCCAAGTTTATCATTTATAAAAGTGATTCCTGATACACTACCAATCCCCCCATTAAATGGGTCTGGATTGATAACCTCCCATGTTTTCCCTTCATCACTAGTCTTGCTTAATGAATAAAAGGCGCTCCCTAATGCTTTATCTGTCATATTTAGTTTATAACCAACTTCTTTCGATAGGAAAAACTGTTCTTTTTCATTCTTTAAATCTTGTTGTTCCTTCTCTTTAAGCCTATCTTCTTTTGGAGGCGTCTTTGATTTACTCCAACTTGCGTCACTTATTAAATTATATCTAGCAGGGACTAGCTCTTTCTCTTTTCCAGGGACAAATATAGATACAGTATATCCAATGATATCAGAAGCTGCTTCTTTAAGACTCTGCTCCTTACCATCCTCAGTAATATTAATAATTCCCTCTGTATTGGATCCCCAATTTCTTTTTCCATAATAAATCAACCCATACTTACTTTCATTCCATTTTTTGACCGTTTGCTTAACTGGGATCGCCTTAACCGTTTTAATTAAAGGTTCTACTAATTTATCATCATTATAATCAGGCTTTGCGTATCCGTCTCGTATTATAGTAATATCTTCTGATTTCTTCTTATTATAAGAGATTAAATAAGTTTCTTCTTTCCCATCAACATTTTTCCCATAAACAAATGTATCAAACGCTGTGATTGTTCCATCTGAATGAAACGTAAGATCAAAATCAGTTGCCATATACAATTTCTTTGGCAAAGGATATTTTTTATTTATATCTTCAAAAATACCTTCTACTCCAGATTTATATATATTATTATGTTTAAGTTTAACTGACCTTTCATGTTTTAACTTTTCTATAAACCATGCCAATTTGCCATTGTAATTTATTGCACTTTTATAAATCTGCATCCCATAAAATGATGTAATTGCAACAATAACGATAATAGAAATGGATCTCCATGCTATTGAATTTGTTAATTTTTTAGATTTATATTCTCTATTTTTTATCACCCGCATTGTAGTAAATGTAGTTATGGATATAAAAAGTACTATACATAATAACAAAATGTAAATATTATAATTCATTCTTCCGTACTTACAGTATAAGGCCAACTCATAACAAAAAATCCCGTATACAATTATTAGTATTGGATTTGTTACTAATGACAGAAGTATCCTTTTTGTATTTTCTCTAAATATAGAAACCACTCCTAATTATATGAATTACTGATATTAAGTATACTTTATTGTAAAGTAACAAAAAAGCTATTTAATCTTGTCGCAAAAAATACAATAAACATATGAATATTATATTCATGTTAAAAAGGCCAACAATCCAAGATTGTTAGCCTCTACTTCCCATATTCGTATCTTTTATCACTTTACTTCCTTACAACTGGAATCCACATTTCACCAAACACTAAGCCGTTTCTTTTCCCCATCTCAACCGTCGTATTTGGTCCACCAACATAAGCAAACTCATTTGCATCTGGTAAAGCTTGACCGAAGGCGATGCCAGTCAACTTATTACTTAACTCTTCAGCTGTTTTGTCTTCCCCTTTTACTACTAAGTATTCTCCCCTCGGAAACTGAATCACTCTAGATTCTTCTTCTATTTGTGCTTCTGTCATGACACCCGCATAATACATCATTTTGTTATTCACCGCTTCGCTCACAGAAAAAATGTATTCATTTGTCGCTAAAGCTTTTAAAGTGTCCAGCCTTCCATCTTCTTTAACAGCCGACCAAAAGTCTTCCTTTTCTTTATTTATTCCAGCAAAGTCTGTGTACTCACTCTTAATTTCAGTTCCAATACCTAACACAATAAAGCTATCTTTTTCTTCTATAGTATAATTTTTCATATACAAAACCTGCCTCTTTTTTTATTAATCAAACGATTTATCTTTTCATCTGATACGTTTATAATATCTTTAAACCATGTCAAAAAATGATACTGTTTAGGAGACCAAAATGAAAAAAGTTGAACGGATTAATACAATTATGCGGTATATTAACAACCGCTCCCACTTTACAATTTCTGAAATCATACGAGAATTTAACATATCACGATCGACAGCTATTAGAGACATTAGAGAAATTGAAGCTATGGGAATGCCACTTGTCGCTGAAGTTGGGAGAACGGGTGGATATTTTGTTATGCATAATTCTATCCTGCCCGTTGTTCGCTTTACTGATAATGAAGTGAAAGCTCTTTTTATTGCCTTTATGGCTACGAGGAATCAACAACTTCCCTATCTAAAAAGTCGTCAATCTTTAGCTGAAAAACTACTAGGACTCATCTCAGAAACCCAGCAAGATGACCTCGTTCTTTTAAATCAACTCTTGCTGTTCCAAGGAACTAATCCTCATAATCCCGATCTACTTGAGCTTTCTGATCTCCCCCATCCTATGTTAGAAAAACTCATTCAAATCCTTCTTTTGGATAACCATTTATTGATTACCATTAAAGAAGATGAAGAAATTAAGTCTTATCCAATTTATCTATTACACCTTTATCAAGAAAAAAGCCATTGGATCATTGAAGGATTTGACTTAAAAGAAGAAAAGAAGTTAATGTTTCCTGTCGATGCTCTCATCAATATCGAACCGTACACGACGAATAAAAGGCTCAATAAGAAAAAGATTTTAGAAAAACTAAGTAAGAAGGCTGAAGCAATTAACCTTGTACTTGAACTTGGTCCGACAGCAATTGCCCAGTTCAAAAAATACCATCCTTTAAAAATTGCAATATCTTATACTAATCCTTACCAATCCACAGCCATTTTAAAAACTTTTATCAATGTTAACAATCCCGATGAAGTGACGGAAATAATAAATTGGCTGCTTTTTCTAGGGAAGGATATTAAAATCAAAGAAATACCCGATGAAGTATTAGCAGATTTACAAAAACGAGTGTGCTTATACATTCCATAAGCAGTGAGCCTCAAATATTAAGCTTTATCACTGGATAATTATCCTATTTTTAAATACCATTTCATTTACTACAATGAGAGCATGATAAATAATAAAAGCACGGAAAATCTCCCGTGCTTTTCTAAATATATATTATTCCTGAAGGTTTCGTTTATCTCGTTTCTTACCCTAACTGACGTTTAAATGCTTTACTGGCGAAAAAGTAAGAGATGACCATTATACCTACGCACCAAGAGAGTGCAATCCAAATATCGTTACCCACAGTTCCTTCATATAAAAGAGCACGAATCGCATTCACGATTGAAGTTACAGGCTGATTCTCTGCAAACGCACGAACAATTTTTGGCATCGTTTCGGTAGGCACAAAGGCCGAACTAATAAATGGAAGAAAAACTAGCGGGTACGAGTAAGCAGTCGCCCCTTCCATAGACTTCGCTTTCAATCCTGGAATGATAGCTAGCCATGTTAGCGCCAGCGTAAACATCCCAAGTATTCCAGCTACCGCGAGCCACTCTAGAATATTAGCACTGGAACGGAAACCCATTAATAATGCAACAAGAATAACCACCACGATAGTAAGTACATTAGCAACAAGAGAGGTTAAAACATGAGCCCACAATATCGATGAACGCTTAATAGGCATCGTAATGAAACGTGCCATCAGCCCACTCTTTACATCCGTAAAGAGTCGCACAGAAGTGTAAGCTACACCGGATGCGATAGCCATTAGCAAAATTCCCGGCAATAAATAATTGACGTAGTTATCTGTTCCTGTCTTTATAGCCCCGCCAAATACGTAAACAAATAATAGCATCATCATAATCGGCGTAATCGCTACTGTAATAATTGTATCCGGGCTGCGCATAATGTTACGCATTAAACGACCTAATAATACACCTGTTTTACTTTTCATTTACATCTCCTCCTTTTTGCCAATGATCGCAAGGAATATTTCTTCCAATGTCGGTTGCTTCTCGATATACTCCACTTTTGCCGGTGGGAACATCTCTTTCAGTTCAGTAAGAGTACCTGTCGTAATAATTTTTCCGCCATGCAAAATAGCGATACGGTCTGCTAGTTGTTCGGCTTCTTCCAAGTACTGGGTCGTAAGCAAGATCGTTGTGCCGCTACCGGCAAGTTCCTTGACTGTATCCCACACTTCGATTCGCGCTTCAGGATCAAGTCCAGTCGTTGGTTCGTCAAGAAAAATAACTGCTGGCGCCCCGATCAAACTCATCGCGATATCAAGCCGGCGCTTCATCCCGCCTGAATACTGATCTGCCCTTTGGTTTGCCGCATCAGTCAGGCTAAATCTTTCAAGCAAATTGTCAGCGACTTGAACGGGATTGGAAACACCACGTAACTTAGCGATCATTATCAAGTTTTCTTTCCCCGTCAACATGCCGTCTAAAGCTGCAAACTGTCCTGTCAAACTGATACTTTGACGAACTTGATCTGGTTGGCGCTGTACATCAAATCCACAAATGCTTACCTCACCGCCATCTTGCTTCATTAGCGTCGAAAGGATGTTGACCGTTGTTGTCTTTCCCGCTCCATTTGAGCCTAGCAGTGCGAAAATTTCGCCACGCTGTACATCAAAATCCACTCCCTTTAACACTTCTTTGTCTTTAAAAAATTTTTTTAATCCTTTTATAGAAATCGCTGCATTGCTCATGCTTTTTCCCCCTTACAAAAATAAATTACCTATACCCTCTATTTAGTACCACTGATATTCTGTAACACTTAGTACTGAGTTAAAAATATAACTGAATAGCGATGGCGGTAGTTCACATTTATGACCAGCTAATCAGTCGGTATTACGTATTGCATTTATTTTTTTCTCAATTTCTTCATAATACTTTCATTCAAATCTTCACGATATTTGGAGACATACGTTTTAGCGTTTGCCACTAGTTCGTCAGCAAAAGATGCCACATCTTCCCCAGTAATATCTAGCACTTGTCTACCTTCCGCTGCACCGGCTTCAAACAAATCGATTAATTCGTACTGAATGTGCAGCATATCCATCCCGTTTCCGGTCGAAAAATTCCACATATAGTTTTGAATTTTCTTAAACACAAACTGATAGTCCTCTGGCAGTGCTGCAACACGTGCCATCATCATTCTGTACTCTTTTTTATCACCGATTAATTTTTTGAATATTTCCAACATGTTATTTTCCTCCTTTTTATAAAGCAGAACAAGAAACTCTCCAAATATGAGCCGAAACATTTTATATTATGAGGCTAGTTTGACTTCAAGACGTTAATTTTTGACGATACAAAATCCCATTTTCTCCAAAATAGTTCAAGCTCCTGACGACCAGCTTCATTTAATGAATAAAACTTACGAGGCGGCCCCATATCTGATGGTTTCTTTTCAATATTCACAAGCTTTTTCTTCTCTAGTCGTACGAGAATGGTATACACCGTTCCTTCCACGACTTCGGTAAACCCAAGATCATTCAAGTGGCGAGTAATCTCATAACCATACGTTTCACGGCGGCTAATGATTTCCAACACACACCCTTCCAGTGAACCTTTCAACATTTCAGTTAAATTTTCCATGTTCTGATCCTCCTTTACCCCCTATTCTGTCTGACTTATATTCAGTATTACAGAGTACTAAGGCGAATTTTTCACTGAACAGTTTTTGTGAATTCGAACTATTCAGTATCACTTATTACATCTACATTGTATGACTAAGTAGCGATAGATGTCAACTGATTTTCAAATTTTTTCTAAAATCCGCTATTACCTATTGTCTGCTGAAAATATTTTGAGAAACAACACTACTCAGTATTGCTTATTACAAGTACATTGTATGACTGAGTAGCGATGAATGTCAACTCGATTTTTATATTTTTTTCTAAAATCAACTATTACCTATTCGATACAGTCTGTTTTCTTTTTTTAAATTTCCCCATACCTATCCCACTAAGAAAAGAAAATACCCCAAAATAAAAATTCTACATTTTTGTTTTGGGGCGCTATACTATACCAAAGTTAATGAATATGGCTAGCTCTTCTTATTTAATAAGACAGATCATTTTTTGTTACGATAACATCATAGCCATATCTTCTGCTGCATTTGTAATTAGTTTTAAACCAAATGTTTCTTGTAATACATCAAGCACGCCAGCTGAAATAAATTCAGGAGCCTTTGGACCGATGCGAATATCTTGAATCCCAAGACTAAATAGCCCTAGTAAAATGGCAACCGCTTTTTGTTCAAACCATGATAGGACAATACTTACTGGCAATTCATTCACTTCACATTGAAAAGCATCAGCTAAAGCAGCCGCTATTTTCACTGTAGAAATTGAATTATTGCACTGTCCTAAATCAATGTAACGCGGAATTTCCGTACCAGGTACAACACCGTAATCCACATCATTAAAGCGGAATTTCCCGCAAGAAGTTGTTAAAATAACCGTTTCTGGCGGAAGTGACGTTGCTAATTCACGATAATATTCTCCGCCTTTTCCCGGTGCATCACAACCGGCGATAACAAAGAAACGCTTTATTTTCCCTTTTTTTACTGCGTCAATAATTTCTGGAGCTAATGATAATACTGTATTATGATGAAACCCTGTCACTAACTGTTCATCCGACTCCATATGTACTTCTGGAAGTTCTAGCGTTTTTTGAATTAACGTTGTAAAATCATCATTTTCAATTTTTTGTACACCTTCTAAACCTGCAATGTCATATGAAAAGAATCGATCAGAGTACGAGCCTTTAATTGGCATAACACAGTTCGTTGTAGCTAATATGGCACCAGTAAATTTTTCAAAAAGGCGTCTTTGATCATACCATGCCTTACCGATGTTTCCTTTTAAATGTTTATATTTTTTCAGCTGCGGGTATCCGTGTGCTGGTAGCATTTCAGAATGCGTATAAATATTAATGTCTTTTCCTTCTGTTTGCTTTAATAGTTCTTCTAATGCAATTAAATTATGGCCCGTAACTACAATTGCTTTACCTTCTACACGATTTTGTGTAATTTGTACAGGTTCTGGCACACCAAAATGATTCGTATGTGCCTCATCCAATAACTCCATCACCCGTAAAGCTGATTTCCCAACTTTCATAGCCATATCAATATGCTCTTGTTCGTTAAAATTAGAATTTGTTAATGTCATATATAAAGCTTCTTGTGTTGTAGCATCTACAAATGCATCCGTATACCCTAGCTGAGCAGCATGTGTGCGATAAGCTGCAATTCCTTTTAGCCCAAACACAATCGTATCTTGTAAACTCGCAATCGTTTCATTCTTACCACAAACACCCATGACTTTACATCCGCCTGTTGGCGTTTGTTCACATTGATAACAAAACATATCATCCCACCCTCTCCCAATCATTCATTACACCTTAAGCATAATACCCATTGAAAAAAAGTGATGTGATATCAATCACAATAATATATAAAGATTTGTGACAGTTCATATTGTTGACATAATATTTTTATTGACACTAAAAAATGTACATTAGTGTGCACACATCTTTCGATACTTTTAAATAGCTAAATAATTAATTTGGAGAAATATATACAACGAAAATTTTTTGAATCCTTATACAAATAGTTGCAATTCATCACATATGAAAATAGACATACAAAAACGCCATCCTTTTCTATCATTCAATAGAAAGAATAGCGTATTTTTTATTTTAAGAAACTATCATTTTTTATTAAAGCCTTTATTGTAAAGCTTTTTATTTACAATACATTTACACTATCTTAACATTACTTACATTATTTATATGATATATTTATATAGAAACTACTTAAGAAATTTCATATACATTTTATCTTTATGATCTCTTATCTAATCAATAAAAAGATCATGTTATATTTTTATAACAGGGGTGAATTAGAATGACTGAAACTTTAAAAACACTTATAATGCTTGATGCTACTTACGTTGTTATAGCAATTATGACAGTTCTAGTATTTGTATACTTGGAATTAAAATCTCAGTAATACATGCTGGCGTAATCGACAGATTCAGCATTTAAATATAGTTAGAAGAAAGAGAGGAGAAAATTATTTCTCCTCTCTTTTGTATTTCTACAATTTCTTATTTTAATAAATCCAATGTATGTAAAAGTAATCCTCTGTCTCCTACTTCTCCATGACCAGGTACTACCGAATTTATATTTCCATATCGCTTCAGCACATTCTCAATCGATGTAGACCATTCATTTACGTATGCATCCGCAACATTTCCTAAATCTTTTGCTTCCGCAGATTTCACTAAACAGCCTCCAGCTAAAATTTGATATTGTGGCAACCAAACAACAATATTATCTTCTGTACGTCCTTTCCCTGGATGGAACGTTTCTACTTTTGTATTGCCAAACTTCAAACTCGTAATTGTTTGTAAATCTCCAAGCGGCTCTTCATATCCATTTTTCTTTGCTAATTCTGCAGTTAATGCTGTACTATGCGCTTTAATACCTCTTTCTTTCAACGTTTTTATTCCGCCAATTCGATCAGCGTGCGCATGTGTAATAATGAAATCCGTTACGCGCTTCTGAAATTTCTTTTCTACCATTTCTATTAGTTCCTTCGTTAATTTGTCGTCTCAATCTGAAACTCCACAATATTCATACTTAATCTCCCCTCATTACAAATACTCCATTTTTCTATTACATTTAAAATCAAAATTGTATTTTGTTAAATTATAACATTCAGACTATAATTTATTTATAGCCCATTAACGGAGGTGTTTGCAATGACTCTCTTCGCTTCACCATCATTATTCATAGTAGCAATCATTTCATTTGCACTAGCTTATTTCATCGGGGTAAAACAATACACTTGCCTCTTATCAGGATTCAACGAACGCCGCGTGCTTGATAAAGTGACACTATCAAAAATAGTAGGTCTTTATAATTTAATTGCTGGTGTCATTGCGACAATCGGTAGTGTCTTCACTACTCCTAATGCCAAAATCTTATTTCCTATCATTATAATTGGACACGTTATAATCGCGGCTTATGTAAATACACGCATGGTGCAGTGAAAAAGATCACCCAAATGGGTGATCTTTTTTATAATTTATCAACATATTGCTTCGCTTCTAGTAAGGAAAAACCAAAAGCTTCTCTTACTCTCTTAACTGCTGTAATTTTTTTGCCTTCTTCTACAAGCTGGCGTAGTTCTTTATTAATTTCAGGTTCTCTTTCTACAATTCCCAATTCTTTCGTAATTAATTGTAATCTATCTTCAATTCTCTTTAAACGCGCATCATTTTTCTTTTCAATTGTAGTTAATTTTTCAGCGATATAAATGAAACCAAAGGCTACTATCGGTATAACCATCCAGAATTCCATGAATGTTCCCCCTTACTAACTTTCATTTGTTTTATTTCACTGACTTATCAGCTTTAGTCATTGAAATCATTCATTCCTTACAAGGAAAGGGCAAACTAAAACTTTCTCAAAAATTAGTACTAGACATGATTTCTCCTCAAGGTTGCTCAAAATGGACTGGATTAGGTGTTTTTCTAGATGATTCTAATGAAGAATTACAGATTTATTCACTCGGATGGGGCGTCGGATTTCAATGTATGATGGTTTGTTATCCATACTGCGGGAATGGCGCTGTTATTATGACCAATTCCGATTTAGGTGTTCATCAAATGGAAGGGATCATTGGTGAGGTTGTAAAAACGTTATCCTTATAATGAAAATAAAGAAGCTGTTCCTTCCAGCTTCTTTATCTATATAACATTTTTCGCAACAATTTTTATATGTTCTGGTGCGATAATTTCCGTTATACTTTCCTGGAAATCTTCATGTAACATTTCTTCCAAATGTTCTAACTGCACTTCAACATGAGTGCATTCTAAATTATGTATATTTAATAGTGCATAATGATCTTTTTTCTTAATTACTAAATATTGATTTTCCTCTGTCACAAGTACAGAACCTAATCGGACTCCTAGTAAGCGTTGATCATCAAACTTCATAATTACTTCTCCTTCCCTTATATAAACGAAACTACAATGAAAATAATTACATTTATGGAAAAACACACTTATTTAGACTATATCATAATTTACTAAAATATAAATATCATTTTTCCTTTTAATAAAGTGAAACTTTAATCAGTGGAGGCCTTACTGTCCGTTAATGTGGGATGAAAATCCCTATTTTTTCATATATTTCGATACAAAAAACTTTCTCAATATGAAATTTGAATTTTCAGTTTTTAATTCTATGAAAATCTATTATAATAAAGTTAATAAATGTTTGACCTCTCCTAATTCATGTACATATGGATGATCAGTAGTTATTGCTACTGATCTATTTTTTTGATTTCAGAAAGCAAATATACTGCATCCTTTCCTACACCACAAATAAGCGCAGAGCCTCTTTGAGATTGCCACGGCAATCCGATATAATACAATCCTCTTACTGGACTAACTCCCTTTATATGATTAGGAAACCCTTTCTCATTCACTGCCTGTTCAATTTCAATCCAATTATAATTTTGAACAAAACCAGTTGACCATATAACGCTTTCTGCACTATAAATATCACCATTCTGAAACATAATATTATTTCCTGATGCACTTACTACTTTTTCTTGTAGTTTGATTGCTCCATTACGAATAAGTTTCTTACCTTCAAAACCGAAAATTGGGTCCTTTCTCTTCTGAAACCATCTTCCCCTCTTTGTATTTATTTCAGCGTACAATAAACCCACTTTTTCTAGCAGATTAAAAATACTTTTTCCAAAAAGTTGTAACGGTAAAAACGTTAAGGAATGACTAATAGACACCGTAACTTCATGCGTTTTTGCAAGTTCTACTGCGATTTGCATTCCTGAATTTCCGCCACCTACTACAAGTACCTTCCCCTGTGGAATTTGCGATGATGATCTATATTGTGATGAATGTATTTGAAAAATATGTGGTGAAAGATTTTCTGAAAACGAGGGAATAAATGGATGCTGAAAACCACCTGATGCGATAATAACTTTTTTCGTTTGTAAAATTTCTGTAGGAGTATGTAATTCAAATATTTCTTTTTCTTTCTTTATTTTTAGAACTTCCGTTTGTAATTGTACCGGTAATTGAAAATGTCTTGCATATTCTTCTAAATAAGTTGCAATTTCATCTTTATGTGGAAATTCATTCCTTGCTCCTTTTAATATCCTACCTGGTAAACTACTATATTCACTCGGTGTAAAGAGCCGCAAAGAATCATATCTATTTCTCCATGAATCACCAATTCGGTTTCCTGCCTCGAGTAATAAAAAATTATATCCTGCCTGCTTCAAGTAGTATCCTATTGTCAATCCCGCTTGACCAGCTCCAACAATGATTGCATCTAACATCTTTTCCCTCCTCCTTACAACAAATGAATATATGCTCATTTGTTCATGTATTTTATCATACGATTTATTTTTCAATAATTCAATCTGTTTAACAACATGAAAAAGAGCAGTTCACTACTTTATGAACTACTCTTCATTCCATTTACCACGTAACTACACTACTTAACCCATGAATATTTGTATATGAATCCTTTCTACTCCGACAATTTTTCCTCATAAAATATAATTCTATTTAAAAACGGATCAATCACAGTTAATTCAATTGTACCCCAAGGTGTTTTTTCTATATTCGGCTTCGAATAAACATATTCTTTACTTAATAATACAGAATGATAATCCTTTACATCATCTATTTTGATCCGAATCGCACCACCTGGTGAGGCATCACCATGATGTTCTGATAAATGTATCACAGTATCATCTAACGAAATTTGTATATATAATGGCATATTTTCCTCATACCGATGTTCCCAATCCAGTTTAAATCCTAAAAAACCTATGTAAAATAGTTTTGCTTTTTCAATATCAAAAATTCTAAATATAGGTGTAATCATTTATAACTTCATCTCCTATTTATAAACATCCGCAGCCAATTCCCTCAAAACATCCACGTTTACTACTTCATAGCATCCATCGTTCTTCTTTATTATCTCTTTATCACAAAAAATATTTAATGTACGTAATAGGTGCCGATAACTCGTTCCTAACAATTCAGCTGTTTCCGTTAAATTCCCACTAAACACAATTCTATTTTCATGCTGAACTGCTCGTTCTCCTGCTGCTAACATGTAACTCGCAAGTCTATTTTCAAGTGGATATAGTAAATTAATAGTACTATTTTTTGAAAGTCGGTTTAATTTATGTGCTAACGATCCGCAAATACATCGTAAAAATTTCGCATCATGAAATAGTTGATTTCTCACTTTTCCTAAAGGTAAACCAACACAATATGAATCTGCCATTACTTGTACGTTTGAAGCAGTCTTTTGAGAATGAATTAACTCCACATCTCCTAACAACTGCAAACTATCATAAAAGCATAATAATACAGATTTCCCATTACTTAATGTATTAAACGCTTTCGCTTTTCCTTCAACGAAAAAATATAAATAATCTATCTCTTCATTTTCTCTACAAATAAACTCATTCTTTTTAAAAAATATAAGTTCCATATACGGTTTCATATCATGACTAAAAAATGAATCAATATTATTTTGTTTCATATACTTTGCTAATTTAATTGAATTACATACTTTCTTCATAGTTCCCCCGCCTTTACCACTCATCCCCATTGTAATCAAAATTTTCTTCTTCCACTATGACATATGTCATAGTAATACACAATTTCAGCATGATACAGTCATTACAAATATGAAAATTAAAGGGGATATTACATTGTATAACTTTCTTTCTGTCTTTATTGGTGTGCTCATCGCCGTTATGCTTCCACTGAATGGGATTTTATCTGAGTTAATTGGGAAGTATACAGCAAGCGTTGTCATTCACCTTGTCGGTTTAATTGCAGTTATCTTCATTTTAATCATAAACAAAAATAAAATTCATTTTGATAAAGGTATTCCGCTTTTTTTATATAGCGCTGGAGCGATTGGAGTATTCACTGTTCTTTTTAATAATATAAGTTTCTCCGTCCTCGGTGCCTCTATTACGATCGCATTAAGTTTACTCGGTCAATCTATCGCTTCCATCGTTATTGATCATTTCGGCTTATTAGGAATGAAAGTTGCAAAGTTTGAAAAGAAAAAACTAATTGGATTATGTTTCATCTCTTCCGGAATTATAATCATGACAATTTATTAATGGGGGCAAAAATATGTTATATATTACGATCGCTATTTTAGCTGGTGTTTCTATCGTCGTTGCTAGAATTATTAACGCGAATTTAGCAAAGGAAATTGGAAACTGGGAAGGCACGTTTTTCAATTATATTACTGGATTATTTTTCTCTATGTTATTTTTAATTTTCAGTTCAGATTCATTGTATATCCCTATTCATACGTTGCAATCTATTCCTATCGCCGTGTACTTAGGCGGATTAGTAGGCGTTATCGTTATTTCATTATCCAACTATATTACTCCTAAAATATCAGCCTTTTATTTAACATTACTCATCTTTATCGGACAATTATTTGCGGGGACTATTATTGATTTCTTCCTGACAAATGAACTCTCTATCGGTAAAGTTATCGGTGGCATTTTCGTATTAATTGGGCTCACTTACAATTTACTCATAGATCGCCCGATAAAAACTGTGAAGCATAACCAAGTTCAACTATAATACTTTACACTTACCTATCATATATTAATAGAAAAGCTCTTCACACAAAGTAATAGAGAGGAGAAAATCCTATTAAAAAAATTATTTTATTGTTAGGTAGCGTATTAATTATTTCTGGAATTGTATGGTTTGTAAACTCGGGAAAATCTATTCAAGATCTGTATACTGCAAATAAGCCGAAAAAGAAAGCTACTATTATTTCAAGCTCGCGAGATCCAAATGAGCCTCCTGTTTTTTTAGGAAAACAGGAAATAAAAGATATACATGTCGAATCAATTAAAACCAAAAAGGATATCTTTCTCACAAAAACAGATGAATTAAAAACGTTTATTAACAGTATGAATACCGCAAAAAAAGGCAAATTAGCATTAGATGAAGAAGGATCAGACTTAATAGATTGTGATATGTGGATTACTTTCGAAGATGGAACTTATAAAAAATATTTCATATGGGTAGTTGATCATCACAGCAGCGAAGTGATGATTGCTCAGCAAGATACTCCTGATGATGTAAACCTTACGTACTATCAGTTAAACGAAGATAGTTCAAAAAAAGTTTATAATTTATTTGAAAAAATTATTTAAACGAAAAAGTCATGAGCACGCGAACTCATGACTTTTTGCACTATATATACTCCGGGAACACTCTACAACCCTTTTCCTGCTCTATATCATGACCAAAGAAAACAATTGGTTTCTCTTTCGCCACAACTCCTTTTAAACGTTTAATTGAAGATAAAGCTAATTCTGGATCAAATCCTGCGAACGGCACTTCATCTTCAAAATTCTCTTTCGTGTACGATGCATCAATCGTTAATAAAACTGAACCGGATTGCTCCGTCTCAATGAATAGCGACTGATGGCCTGGAGAATGACCTGGCGTATACAATAATTGAACACCTGGTACCACTTCATAATCCCCTTCAATAATTTTGTAGTTCAAATGCGGTAATATACATTCTTTCATATATTCTTCTCTATGAAGTGCTGCCTCATATTCCGTTCGCTGCACAATAATCGGTGTATTTGTAAAAGCACCGTTTCCTCCTGCATGATCAAAATGTAAGTGAGAGCTAATAATATATAAAAGGTCGTCTGGCTCATACCCTACACGCTTTAATATATTCACGATTCTATCTTCTTCAGTCATTTTCGGTAAAATCTGTCCTTCAACAAATGTACCGTTAAAAAGCCCTTCATTATTAACTGCACTTTCTGGCATACCTGTGTCTACTAAAATAGGACCTTCTTCCGTCTCCAGAAGATAACACCACACCGGCAAGTTTAATAGTTTCCCTGGTGTTAACGCACTGTTAACAGACGAATGATCCAACATGCAACGACCTGCTGAGATGAAATAAAGTTTCTTTACTGTCATTATGTATCCACCTTTACATTTAGTTTTGGATAAAGTAATACCGTAAAAAATTCTTCTTTTTAGAAATAAACTCCTTCTAGACTATCAGTACAGCTTACATAAAAAAGAGGGTATTTTTTTACATAGCAGTATTTCACCATCTATAATATAGAGGTAAATGATTCTTACTTTAATGGAGGGATTACAAATGAAAGCAATTGGTTTACATGAATACTTACCTATTGAAGAAGAAAACAGTTTAATTAATCTGGAAATTGAAAAACCTGTTGCCACAGGAAGAGATATACTCGTGAAAATTAACGCTATTTCCGTTAACCCAGTTGATACAAAGGTCCGCTCTCCGAAAGATAAAAAAGAAGATGCACCAAAAATACTTGGCTGGGATGCTAGTGGTGTTGTTGTACAAACTGGCGAAAGTTGTACATTATTTAAAGAAGGAGACGAAGTATTTTACGCTGGAAGCATTACGAGACAAGGTACATATAGTGAATATCATTTAGTTGATGAAAGAATTGTCGGTAAGAAACCAAAAACGTTACATGATGCTGAATCCGCCGCAATTCCTTTAACAGCGATTACAGCATGGGAAGGTTTATTTGAACGTTTAGGCATTGATCATACTAAAAAAGATACGAACTCATTTAAAAACATTTTAATTATCGGCGGAGCTGGTGGTGTCGGTTCAATCGCAATTCAACTTGCGAAATGGGCTGAACTAAATGTAATCGCAACTGCTTCCCGCGGCGAAACGATAGACTGGGTTAAAAAGCTTGGAGCTGACCATACAATTGACCATCATACCCCTTTAAAAGAGCAATTACAAAGCCTTGGATTCAGCGATGTAGATTATATTTTCTGCTTAAACAATACAGATCAACATTGGCAAGCAATATGTGACCTTATTAAACCACAAGGCAAAATTTGCTCTATCGTAGAAAATGAACACCCTCTTGAAATGGGTATTTTAAAAAGTAAAAGTGCTACACTCGTTTGGGAGTTTATGTTTACAAAAGCGATGTATGAAACTGGCGATATGATTACGCAGCACGAACTATTAAATAAAGTAAGCGAACTACTAGATGAAGGCATTTTAAAGACTACTTTAAATGAAACATTCACACCAATTAACGCTGAAAACTTAAAGAAAGCACATGCACTACTTGAAAGCGGGCACACCATAGGGAAAATCGTATTAGAGAAATTTTAATCATGATAGTGACAGATAGTATGTGAAATTATATTAACGATTTTTCGAATATATCTATCATAACGTACAATATATCAACGATTTTTCAAATATATCTATCACAAATCAAATTATATCAACCATTCGACAAGGTGTACCGATTTATCGACAAATAACAACAATAAGAAAAGGCTGTTCCAGATGAACAGCCTTTTCTTTATTTACTTGAAATCTCTTTATTGTTTTGAACGTCTAACGGAGCTCGCTTCCCTATTCCAAAAGCATAGAAACTAATTGTAACGATAGCTAAGAAAATAATACCTACAACTAGTGAAATACGAGTATCATCGTTAAACCACATTCCGATTAATACCATAATTAAAAAGGCAATCGTTAAATAGTTTGTTACAGGAGCAAATGGCATTTTGAACGGATGATCTTTCATCTCTGCTCCCTTTTCTTTCCTAAAACGAATTTGACTAATTAAAATGACGAACCATGGTACCATACCAGGAAGTACACTTGCGCTGTATACATATACGAATAAGTTTTTCGGTGCGATATAACTTAATACAACACCAACCGCCAAACCAATAATTACACCAACTGTACCGAATAAAGGTACACCATTTCCAGAAAGTTTTGTGAAATATTTTGGTGCTTGTCCATTTATCCCTAACGTATAAAGCATACGTCCAGCACTATAAATACCACTATTACAACCAGACATTGCCGCTGTAATTACAACGAAGTTAATAAGTCCAGCTGCTGCCGTAATACCAACTTTCGCAAAAGTCGCTACGAATGGGCTACCAATTGTACTTAATTGATCCCACGGATACACAGTTACAATAACGAAAATAGCACCAATATAGAATATTAAAATACGCCAAATTGTACTTTGAATTGCTCTTGTAAGTGTCTTCTTCGGATTTTTCGCTTCACCAGCAGTAATCCCGATTAATTCCACACCTTGATATGCTCCAACTACAAGTGATAATGCAAAGAAGAATCCTGAAAAACCACCTGTAAAGAAACCGCCATTTGACCAAAGATTAGATATACCAATCGCTTCTCCACCGTTACCAATTCCGAAGAAAATAAGACCAAATCCCGCAATAATCATTAATAGAATCGTAACGATTTTAATCATCGCGAACCAAAATTCGAATTCACCAAATGACTTAACTGAAATTAAGTTGGCTGCACCAAGAATAACCATTGCAATTATACCTGGTATCCAAGCTGGTAAATCTGGGAACCAATATTGCATATACGCTCCAACCGCGATAATTTCTGACATCCCAACGATAACCCACTGGAACCAGTTACTCCACGCTGTCATATAACCAGCTAGTGGATGAATATACTTATGACCGAATGTCGCAAATGAGCCTGTACTTGGCTCCATATACAACATTTCTCCCATGGCACGCATGATGAAGAAGATGAAAATACCTGCAATTGCATAAGCAAGCATTACTGACGGACCTGTCCATTTAATCGTGCTGGCTGAACCCATAAACAAACCAACACCAATTGTTCCGCCTAAAGCAATCATTTGAATATGACGTGCTTCTAAACCTCTTTTCAATTCTTTGTTTGCCACTTCACTTCCCCCTCTTAGATGATTCATAGTCGTCGCATTTTAAAACAAGATGCTTTCCCCTAATTCCCTTTGGCCCTGAAAATGATGAAGCAAACGTCATTTTACACTAGCTTTAAAGCTATCCTAAAATCGTTTTGCGCTCCTAATAAAATTCTCAAAACCTTTCATCTTCCAATATTCTATAAATCTTAAAATTACTTACCTTATATTAATTCATTAATCTGAAAAATTCAATTATTTTTTCAATAAATTATTATACATAAGTCTGATTAATTTTTAACTAAATTAACAATAAAATACATCTATTCAATATGATTCCGGCATGTATATTATTACAATATAAATAACCGAGGAGAACATTTTTTCCTTAGTTTCATATCTTAAATACTTCAGCCTTTATTGTTAATAACGTAATTTCCCACACATTCAATTTATATACCAATGAGAAATTTAATATATTAATAAACTACTAACTTCTTTACCCCAGCCAAATTTTGAGGCAGAAACCTTTCTGCCTCAAAACAACGGAATAAAATATAAAAGAATCTCATTAAAAAATGAGACTCTTTTATGATTTCATATTTAAATCGATTTCGAAGTTTGCTTACCAAAGATAAACACCCTAGTAAACACTGCCATTATAACTACAATAACCAGAAAATAAAGTGGCATCACCATTAATGAGCCTGTATGCAGCTGACTCATTCCCCAAATTGTCGTCGTTACAATTACATAGTACCCTAAGCTAAACAATGCACCTGCTGTACCAATGACATCTTGAAAATCTACTAACGCTAAACTTAAACAGTTAGGTAACGCTATGCCAATTCCTAATAGCAATATAAACATCGCTATTAAAAATACAACCATATATATTACATTCGGATTTGATCCAACAAACGTAATAACAGATAAAAGGATAGCTCCCCCTGTCATTACAAGACAACCGATATATATAATTTTCTCTGGTTTATAAGTAGCAAGTAAACGCTTTGAAACTTTCGCTCCAACAATAGAAGCAGACGCAACAACAATTCCTAAAAACCCATACGTACTAGGTAATAACTGAAAGTATTCAATAAAGATAAACGGTGCTTCTGCATAATAGCTAAATAAAACACCATTTGCTCCTCCAATTAACAGCCCATATGTTATCACTTTCGGATTTGTAATTAACCTCTTCAAGACTGAAAATACATTTATTTTATTCGTTACTGAGCCCGTTTTTGTTTCAGGAAGAGAAACAAACGTATACAGAAAAATACCGATACTCATAACTACTAAACTTAAAAATACTATTTTAAATCCAAACATTTGATCAAGAAAGCCACCAATTAACGGTCCTATCGCTGGTGTAAAAGCAATGACTGCCGAGATTTGAGCAAACATAACATGCCTCTTATGCCCTTCTACACTTTCACGAAGAATCGTTTGCGTCACAACTGATCCTGCACTTGCTCCAAACGCTTGAATAAAACGACTTACCAATAAAACTTCAATGGAATTTGCAATAAAGCATAAGAAACTCCCAGCGCCATATACGACAATTCCAAATAACATTGCCCGGCGACGGCCAATTATATCTGATAGCCATCCAATAAAAAATACACCTAAAGCAAATCCAGCAAAATACACACTAAGCGTTAACTGCACCTCATTATTACTTACATGTAACGCCTTTGAAATGTCCGGTAAAGACGGTGTGTAAATCGTTTCACTAATTTGCGGAAATGCGACAAGAATAATCATTAACAAAAGTGATGGTACTGAGACTTTTTTCATTTTTCATACCCTCCTATAACTTTGAAAATCTCAGAAATAAAAAGACTTTCCTTAGCTACGGAACAGGAGGGGCCATTATAGAAATCCGGTCATAAAACAACAAAGAAAACACCTCAATTACGTATGTTAATACTTATAGGAGGGTAATATTAACATCGATTTTTAAATATACTTTTTCAATTATATTACATATTACTTTTATTTTTCTAGTATTAACGTTCAAATGTGCTTTTTATATTAGTGAACAACTAATACACGCCATAGAAGATAACTACTTGATATAACCACCTTATTATGGAATAATTAGAAATAGTTTGAATCTATAAACCTAATTATAAAATGATATACTCATATATTCCTAATGTCATAAAGCTGAACAAGTAGGAGGACTTTCGTAATGATTGAAATTTTAAGGACAGTAGTAAACTTTCTAATTTCTCTATTCTCAGGAGAATTACCATTTGTATATTATGTATGGATTATTACCCTATTCCTAATTCAAATAACCCAATCTACTCTAAACTATAAACTCTTTAACAAGAAAGACAATTTCAGCACTTATATATTGGAAGGATTACTTGCTTTTATTATTTTATTGTTTGGAGGAATATTAGTATCTAAGTTACTTGCTTACATAATAGACGATCCTACTATTAATATGACGAATTTAACACATTATTTTGTTTCTCTTATCATATTAACTATATTTGTCGTAATAACCTGTGTTAAAGACTTTATAGAGACATCTATAAAGAATAAAAATATATCTCTTTTTAGCTTTTTAGTAATTTCCTTCATAACAAGTATACTTTCATTCAAGTTTTTATCACCTTTAATTGAAGGTTCTTTTTCTCTTTCTAAATCTTTTATCACCACTTTAATCATTCTTGTAACTATATCAATCCCTCTATTAATTTCCTTAGAGGATAAGTATGCAGACGAAAAGGAAACGGAAAATTTATAGTTTCTCATTTACATAAAAGAAAGAGGGAGCTCCCCTCTTTCTTTTAAATCATCCCTTTTAATATCAATCCTAAAACTGACATTATTATCGCGCTAATAATAATTCGCAAAATCCAAGTAGTGTTTGTACTTATTTTTTCTAATTGCTTATTGATTGTTGCTATGTCTTTCTCATTAATAGTGGTACGCGTTTCTAAATTTCGAATGTCTCTCATAATTTCTTTTTGCTCCGCCTTGAGACTGTCAATTTTAGCGTAAACATCTTCCATATATTCACACCCTCTGTTCATCTTTATAGAAAAATCTATATATATTATGAGACAACCCTCTTACCTGTGAATACATTCCGTATATCAGCGTACCAAATTATTTGTACAATCTAATTGAATCACTCACATGTTTCCATTCTTCTATTTATGAATTAGCGTTAAGATACATTAAAATTAGAAAAGGAATCCCCTGTTTATTTAACAACAAACAAGGTGCAATCCAACATTCGGGAGCACCTACGATAATTTCTATTGTTTTCATATTTACAACTTAATATAATCAGTATGATTTTCTGAAGAATCCACTTTTTGAACTGCTTAAAATATACTAATATGAATACGAAATAGCTGTATTGATAAACTCTCTAGAACAATAAATATACTGGCTGAAACGGATCTGTATCCAATATTTTTTCCAGTAACATGAATGGTTATTTCTGATAAATGCGTTTGTACATCATTGTTTTCAAAAATTTCATTCTCAACCTTTACAATATCTGCTTCACAATCTACTTCTTTAAAAGTTTTCAATAATTTTGTTTCCAATAAACTACAATCAAAGCTCTCATCTTTTATTACGGCAAATTTAACCTTCATATCGATTTCCCCATTTTTAACAAACTAAAATCATTAAATCAATATAAATATATATTATTCTATTAAATAATTCAAAATATACGCTTCTTACATACATTATTAACAATCAGTTCTAAAGAATTAAATACAAAAAGAAATTAAATAGTAGGCGTTCCACTAATCTTTAGTATAATTCGTCTCTTAATTATTTTGCTCATTGCGCTTTTTTTATGTTCCTCCCTATTTCAACTGAACTTTGTGTAATAATGCATATCCCAAATACCTTATTTCCTTTCACTCATACTTTTATCATTGAGTTTTTATTCACAAATTCGTAACACATATATATGAGTTATCATGCTAAAATTAGTTTATTCACAAGAAGAAGTTATTCTTAATAAATCAATAATTTTTAATACCCTGTTTAAAGCCTTGCCCCCCTGCAAGGCTTTCTCCTATTTAACTAGCGTAGTAGTTATCTCTCCCCTTTGTTCCTTACCCTACAAATAATACTGAATATTTATTTTAATTTTTCAGCATCCACACTCACTCTGTTCGAAGGCTCTTTACCAAATATTCAATCTAATGATAAAATTGACCAAATTAATAATTTCATGCATCACTGTATCAATAAGTACAATAAAGTGAAACTTTAATCAATCGTGCTTTTACAGGTAACCTGCCCCCACCTAACGTCTTTGCTTCCGCTGAATTTTGAGGTGCGGGTCTTACTGCCCGGCAAATAGCGGGATAAAGACACAAATAGTACTCTCACGATTAAGTAAACGCGAGCTTTTTCTTCTATAAACTTACTATTTAAGGTTAATAGTTTAGTAACAAGATTTAAAAATTCGACTTAAATTCATTGATGAATGGAGAGGTTTATATGAAATTAAAAGACAAAGTAGCAATCATAACTGGTGGTGCAAGTGGAATTGGCAAATCTACTGTTCGTCTTTTTATCGAAGAAGGTGCAAAAGTAATTATTGCTGACTTTTCTGAACGTGGAAAAGAACTATCAGATGAATTGAATGCACATGGATATACTACGTTATTTATTAAAACTGATGTAACAAAAGAGGCAGATATTAAACAGCTAATTCATGAGACAGTAAGTACATACGGTAAATTAGATATTATGTATGCCAATGCCGGCGTTGCTGATGATGCACCGGCAAACGAATTATCCTATGAAAAATGGAAAAGAACTATTGATATTAATTTGTCTGGGGTATTCCTTTCTGATAAATATTCGATTGAACAATTTCTTAAACAAGGTACAGGTGGTGTCATCGTTAACGCTGGTTCGATTCATAGTTTTGTTTCATTACCTACCCCAACAGCATACTCCTCTGCAAAAGGTGGTGTGAAACTATTAACTCAAAATTTATGTACTGCCTACGCTAAATATGGAATACGTATTAATGCGGTGTGCCCTGGTTATATTGACACCCCTTTACTAGGTAGTGTTAATCCTCAACAGAAAGAATATTTAGCTTCACTTCATCCGCAAGGCAGACTTGGAACACCAGAAGAAGTCGCTAAAGCTGTCTTATTTTTAGCAAGTGATGATGCTAGTTTTGTTAACGGTACAACACTTCTTGTTGATGGAGGCTATACTGCACGTTAATTTAAAAATTTTGAAGCACCCTAAAAAATATATAGTCTTCAACAAGAAAAAGCGCCATCACAAGTGACGGCGCTTTTTCTATGTAAGAGCAACTAGAAGGTATCCTTCTAGCCTACTCCCATTTATAAGTCCAAAACTGTTCAAGTTGCAGCCATTTTAATGTTGCTGCATCTTTGTTTTTTATTTTTGCATGCGTATCTTCCAGCATTGCTTCTGTTTGTGAACGGTGCGCACCTAATGCAGTTAATTTATGATCAAATACTTCACTAATGTTATTTACAACATCCGGTTCTCCTAATACTGCTTCACGATTTTTCGTAATCGCAACAGCATGGATAACTGGGCGCTCTTCTTTTGGCATACGTGATACAGCGCGAACGACAGCGCGGCCAAATGCATTATGATCTGGATGTACACCGTGCTCTGGATAAAATGTAATAATTCGAGATGGATTTACTTCTTGAATGATTGCTTCAATTTTGTCAGCAACGAAATCAACATCTTCAAATTCTAACGTTTTATCATGGAAGCCAAGCATTCTTAAATCTTTAATGCCCATCGCTTCACAAGCATCTTTCAATTCTTTCTCACGGATATTTGGAATCGTTTCACGGTTAGCGAATACGTTCTTACCCATGTTACGTCCCATTTGTCCTAGAGTACCACATGCATATGTTACAGGTACTCCTTGATCTGTTAATAAGCGAATTGTTCCTCCCGCAGCATATGCTTCATCATCTGGATGCGGAAATACAACAAGTACATGTCTCTCCATAAGTTTCCCTCCTTCTTACTTAAATGGTGTTAAGCTTAACTCAAGTGCAACTGCTAGACGACCTAAATTATCATGTCCAGCTAGTAATAAACGCTCTTGACCATCTACTTCCCAGTGCGTAATACCTTCAGCATATACCCAACCGTGATCCATTTTTAGACCAACTCGGTATGGATTTGTTCCAGTTATCTTCCCGCGTTCAAAACGGATAATTGCATTTCGAATGAAAGCACCAACTGTCATCATCTTTTCATTTATGTGTGATGCATACGCTCCGTTTGTCGTTTCTAAATGAATATATACATCTTTATTTACAAAACGTTCAATTTCATTTTGAATAAGAGAACTATCTTTTACTATTTCCATCGGAATTCACCTCTTTAAACCATTTTACGCAAAAATAATGTAAATTGCTATCTCTATATTAGAGGACAACGCTCACTTTTCCTAATAATTTGCACTGTGTTTTTTATATTTTTTATATGATATGTAAAAAATACATTTTTTCCTTCACTTTGTTAAATAGTTTTCTTTCTTTTTTGAATTTGCTACAATATATTTTATCCCGCATTATTGCAGCGAGATACATTTCGACAATTGAATACATAATTTAAAGAAGGTGACATGGTTGGAACAATCAGCACATGAAGTAGCAAATTGGCAATATTATTTTGCAATTGCCGTATTTTTAATCACGTACGGATTTATTATTTCTGAGAAATTGAATCGTGCTGTAATCGCACTATTCGGTGCTGCTATTATGATTATTTTTGGAGTTGTAGATTTACATACTGCTTTCACATCACATATTCAATGGGAAACGATTACCCTTTTAATTGGGATGATGATTCTCGTACATATTACGAGTCAATCAGGCGTCTTTGAATTTGTGGCCATTAAAGCGGCAAAAGCAGCTGGCGGAAAACCGATTCGCATTTTATTATTACTATCCCTATTAACTGCTGTCGGATCAGCATTTTTGGACAATGTAACGACTGTTTTATTAATCGTTCCTGTTACATTATCCATTACACGTATTTTAAAAGTAAATCCTGTGCCTTATTTGATTTCAGAAGTGCTGTTTTCAAATATAGGCGGAACAGCAACATTAATCGGTGATCCACCTAATATTATGATTGGATCAGCAAACAAGCATTTAGACTTTAACGCCTTTTTACTTAACTTAGCTCCAATCGTAATTATTATTTCTATCGTGACACTTGGCATTATTTACTTCATGTATCGTAACAAACTAAAAACAACACCTGAACAAATCGAAAAACTAATGGCATTAAACGAAAAAGATTACATTAAAGATCAAAGCCTCCTTTTAAAATCTATTTCGATTTTAGGACTAACTATTTTAGGCTTCGTACTTCATTCGATTATTCATGTAGACGCTGCTGTTATCGCGATGACAGGCGCTACACTTCTTATGTTAATCGGCGTGAAAGAACATGATATTGAAGATGTATTTGCCCACGTTGAATGGGTAACCATTTTCTTCTTCGCCGGACTATTTGTTCTCGTTGGCGGGTTAATTGATATCGGACTTATCTCTTCACTTGCAAAAGAAGTAATTGGCGTAACAAACGGTGACATCGGATTCGCAGCTATACTTATTTTATGGGTATCTGGCATCGCATCTGCGACAATCGACAACATCCCATTTGTCGCTACGATGATTCCTCTTATTCAAGACTTAGCTACAGGACTCGGACTATCTGTCGATTCTCCGCAAATCGAAGTACTATGGTGGGCGTTATCTCTTGGAGCTTGCTTAGGAGGAAATGGAACGCTAATCGGAGCATCTGCAAACGTAGTCGTTGCTGGTATTGCAAAACGTGAAGGACATGCTTTCTCTTATATGGACTTCTTAAAAATTGGTTTACCATTAACTATTGTTGCACTCTTGTTATCACATGGTTATATATATTTACGTTATTTAATGTAAAAGTTGTATTGCATGAAATTATATCGTCAAATACAAAAGGTTTGCAGCATCGTGCTGCAAACCTTTTTTCATCACCAAAATATACCGATAATTGCTAACCCACCTAAAATCATACCACCAATTTGTCCGACAATTGTTGGTGATAATTGAACACCTTTTCTCACTTCAACAACTGGTCTTTCGTGCCTTAGTTGCTGCACTTCGCTTTGCAGTTGATGTACACTTCCGTGTAACTCTTTAATTAGTTCCTTTAATTCAGCGACCTCTTCATTTACTGGTTTTGCTTTTTCTAAATTCATTTTACATAACTCCTTATAAATTCAATCAGTTCACTGTAAATTTTCGCCAATTATCATTATATCTCCTGCATACTACATATATAATATTGAATGTATTCGCTAATCTTGCAACCCTATCCATTCATCCCGCAATATCCCCATAATGATACGATCAAAACACTTCCCATCTCTTTGAACCGCTTCTCTCATACACCCTTCCATCTGAAAACCTATCTTTTTATACAACGCAATGGCTGCTTTATTATAAGAAATCACATCCAGACCGACGCGGTGTAAATTCAATTCATAGAAAGCATATTTTAAGATAAGATGGATTGCTTCTCTTCCATATCCCTTTCCTCTATCATTTGCATCTCCTATACCAATGGCTAATAAACCCGTTCTGTTATTCCACTCTATGCCATGAATTGCAACAAAACCAATTAAGCAATCATCTTGAACTGTCCTTAACATAAAAGAAACACTATTCGATCTCCGTCCCTTTAATAGCCCATCACTTGCTATTTCTTGTATCGATTGCGGGAATGCTACATCTGTATCTACATTCCTTAAATACTCACTATCTTCTTGCCACATAGCCATTACTTCAGCATCTGCTTCTCTAATAGCTGATAATTTAATCGTTTTATTTTGAAAAAGATTCATTGTCATTTCAAACTCCCCCTTTTTTAATAACAGGGATAATTATTAGCCTATTTATCCCCTTATTCTATAAACTGCTTTATACACGGGATACTTACAATAAGCGCTGACATTGGCACATCTCCTCTACACGAAATTAACTTCATTGTATAATTTTTCGTTTATTCTAACAATAATAAAAAGCCCTCCAAATTTAGAGGGCCTTTCCTAATAGCGAAACTATATTATTTCGTAAACATTTTCTCCGCTTCATCCATTGCCATTTTGTTACCTAAAGCAGAATAGTCAAGCCATGGTTGGTCATTAATAATGTATACGTGCTTACCTTTAACAGCTTTTAAGTCTTTCCAAATTGGTGTTTCTTGAAGTTGTTTAAATGCAGCTTTCGCTTTATCATCTCTGTTAACGACAACGAAAATAGCATCTGCATCAAAGTCAGGTAATACTTCTTGTGAAATGACTTCGAAAGGACGGTTTCCATCAATTTTCTCTACACCATTTGCAGGTTGTAATCCTAAGTCTTGGAATAAAATTGGTCCCATCGGTCTTTTCGTACTAAATACTCGTAATTCTTTTGCAGTAACGCGAATTGCCATTACTTTTTCGTTATTACCTAATTCTTTATCTATTAAACTTTTTACTCGTTTTGATTGCTCTTCGTAATCTTGAATATATTTATCCGCTTCTTTCTCACGGTTTACAAGTTTACCAACTTGTTTTAACTGATCTCTCCACGTGCCTTCATCTAAGTTGAAAGAATGTGTTTTTGCAATTTTTTCGTATTTCGCTAAATCTTTGCCCGCGTATTTTTCATCCACATAAATGTCAGTTGGCTTCAATTGAAGTAACGCTTCCATATTCGGATCTGTTACAACACCAAGTTTCTTCGTATCTTTCAACTGCTCTTTTGCGTGTGGTAAGAAATCTTTTAAATCTCCGCCAATAACAGAACCTACTGGTGTAATTCCTAATGCAAGTAAATTATTTGTTAAATGAATGGACATAGAGGCGATTTTTGGATCATTACTTTTTTCCGTTTTTTTCGTTGCCTCTTCATTAGCTTTAGTTTGACCACATGCTGATAATACTAAAATACACATCATGCTAAATAAAATAGTAAGTTTCTTTTTCATATGTTCTCCTCTTTGAAGTATTTATTTTGTTTTTGTAAGTAAATAAAGAAAATACGGTGCTCCTAATGCCGCCACTACTACACCAGCTGGAATAGAGTTTGGCTCAAATATAGAACGACCTATCGTATCTGCTAGCACTAAAATAATCATTCCGATAATGCTAGCTAAAGGAAGAAAGTGTTGATATGTAGTACCTACTAACTTCCTTGCGATATGCGGAGCAACTAAACCGATAAAACCAATCCCTCCTGCCATCGATACACTTGCGCAAGATAATCCAACCGCTGTAGCTAAAAGTAATAACCGTTCTTTTTGAACAGAAACACCAAGTCCTGCCGCTACACTATCACCTAGTGACAATGCATTTAACGTTTTAGATTTTAGCCACGCATAAGGGGTTAGTATGAAAATCCAAGGTAATAATGCAAGGACATGAATCCAATCCCTTCCCCACACGTTACCAACTAGCCATCTAGAAGCGAATGTATACGTCTCATCATTTAACTTGAGAGAGAAAAATAACGAAATTGCACTAAAACCAGCTGAAACTGCAATACCAACGAGAATAAGTCTAATGGGAAGTAAACCATTTGACCGATCACTCGCAAGTAAAATAATAAGAAATGCAGCTAATACTCCTCCGCCAAATGTAAATAACGGTATTAAAATAGATGCACTTTCATTAATAGAATGAAAGAATGTAACGAATATAATTAGCCCGAAAGATGCACCTGAATGCAGTCCAAGAATACCAGGGTCTGCAAGTGCATTACGGGATAATCCTTGCAAAATCGCACCGGAAATCCCAAGGCCAATACCGGCTAACATTGTGATTATAATTCTTGGCATACGATAATCGTATAGCACGGTTGCACTTTCAAAATCACCATAACCGAAAAGCGTTTGAATTACTTTGAGCGGTGCAATGCTAAGTGTCCCTGTATTTAAGCTAAGTAAAATGACAGCGATACTAATACAACCAAAAATTGTAGTTACAGTAATGGCTCTTTTTTTATCTGTGTTAATAAGACCCTTCACTTATAGCTCCCTCCCAACTTTACGTGCTATATAGAGGAAGAACGGAACTCCAACAAGAGCTACCATAATTCCTATCGCAAGTTCTTTAGGAGGGTTTACTGTTCTTGCCCCTAAATCAGCTAAAACTAATAACATAGCTCCTAATAACGCTGACATAGGAATAATGAGTCTATAATTCACACCAACTAATTTTCTAGCAATGTGGGGGATAACTAGTCCTACAAATCCAATAGAACCAACAGCTGAAACAGAAACACCTGCTAGAATAACTACTATAATCATCCCTAGTATTCTCGTTCGGTTCGTTTTCACTCCTAAATTTGTAGCAACATCATCCCCCATTGATATGAGTGAAATAGATCTCCCTAACACTATTGCAAAAATAATCGTTATAAGAATAATAGGGACTAAAAATTTCAAGTGTTCCCACTTAACCCCTGCAACACCACCAGCATACCAAAACGCTAAATCTTGGCTTAAATCATAATAAATCGCAACACCTGAACTTAATGAATGTAAAAGCGCTGCCATAACAGCTCCAGCAATCGTTAACCTCATTGGTGTTAACCCACCTGATGTTGCTGATCCAATAACAAAAATAAGTACTGTACTTAAGACTGCTCCAATAAAGGAAACAATCATTAAATAGGAATACGGCATATGCGGAAAAAAAGCAAAACTAAGTGCTACTACAAACATCGCTCCTGCATTTATGCCAAGTACACCTGCATCAGCTAAAGGATTTCGTGTTACTCCTTGCATAACCGCTCCAGCGACCGCAAAAGCTGCCCCTACAACTGCTGCTCCAATTACTCTCGGGAGCCTTAATTCATAAATAATTTGGTGCTGCGTTAATTTCGGATTGTAATCAAAAACCGCTGTCCACACCGTTTGCAAATGAATATCCTTTGCACCAAATGCGACGGCCAAAAATATAGATCCAATTAAACATATAATTGTTAAGCTCATAAAACATATGAACTTAATATGTATCCAGCGGTTATTGCCAGCACGTATAGTAGACTTATGTAACATGTTTCATTTCATCCTTTATATTCAGTTGTTTTTTATAATTATTTTTTATTTATAATTAATATTGATAATAATTATCATTTTCATTTAGATATTATATCCCCACTTTTTTTAAATAGCAAACTATTTTTTTACTTTGCTACTTGTTTTCTCTCGCACATTTGTACAATTTTCATTACAAGGCGTTACATATAAAATGCCACTCGTTCTCTCCTTTTTCCTTATCGGATTTTTCATTTGGATTGCAGAGAACATCGCAACATTTTTCGGAGCATGGCAATATCCAAATCAACGGGAAGCATGGAGTCTCGTTCACTTAAGCAAAATTAGTTCATGGTTTTTACTCGTTGTTATTAGCATTATGATTGTCACGCAGCTCAAACATTTGAAGGAATCAAAAAGATAATGCTGATTATGTAAAAACAGTTAGCCCATCACTCATTAGAGAGTGATGAGCTAATTGTTTTTAGTAATATTTTTTAAACCGTCCTTATCAAGGGAGTTATAATTTACAAGAGTATAAGCAATTACACATTATGAACTGCTACTAGCAGAAGATGTTGCTACAGATGAAGCGGCAATCGTTGCCATCATGGCCGCCTGTTGTGCTTGTATGAGGACTTCTATCATTGTTTGTAAACCTGTGTTAGTAGCTTTACTTTCCTCACCTTTCTGACTTACGAACAGTTGAATAGCAATAAGAATATTTGTATCTGTATGCCAACGGAACAATTTATCCCCCTGCAATTTTTCAATAAATGTTCGAATAGAATGAATCTCTTTTTCTCCGTCCTCGAGTAACGCTAGTAGCCCGATAGCTGGGTAATGCATCTGTTTTACTTTTACCTTTTCTTGCTTTAACAAATTCCATATATTTGTGCATTTTGCAACTAATAGTTCTTCCCTGACATCCTTCTTTAATGAAAGAATATGACTCAAAAATTGAAGATCATTCCCTTTACGTAAACCAGCTGTCGCTAGTTTCTGATAAAGACGTTCCACTCGGTCCATAAGTGTTTCTACATTCTCTGATTGTCCTGCTAATAAAACCGCGAGCGGATAATCATTTGTACTTGTAAGAAAGAGGTGATCCTTTTTCATGCGTTTATATACTTGCATCGAACGCTGAATGTGCGCGCCATGCTGTTCATTTTCTTCTGTTAAAAGCACAGCTGCTGCGAGATAAGTAAATATACTCCGGCTAAAGCCACCAGTGACCAATTGTTCATATAAATCTAAAAACGTGCGAAAAGCTTCCTTGTAATCTGTAAAGTGAATATCTAATGTTGCAGCCACTACAAAACGATGATAAGACTTTAAGTATGAAAACATCCCTACCTCATTCTTAATATAACTACTAATTTCTAAAAAACGTCCGAGATCAAACAATTTATCACTACCTGCATACATAGCAGCAATCATCATTCCTGTTCGAGAATCACTCGTTTTCCATTTTAGTTCTCCCTTTAACTGTACATATGTATGTTTATATTGCTCCAACTTTTGTTCTAATGTAATCATAGTATTCACCCCTATTTCTAGTTCTTCTCTATTATTATACGTATATTCCATATTTAGGAATACTATAATTAATAATCACAACATAAAAAATTATAAAATTCTCTAATCCTTCAAGAAGTTATACAAAAAAGGTAGATAATAATTTATCTACCTTTTTTGTATATATTATTTAACATTACACCTGTATTGCTTGTTATATGCAATTAAGAACTAAAGAACTTTAATAATACGTTCCATCGCCTTCATTTGCCCAATATGATCAGCTTCATGATAAAGCATCATACCGTAAAGCTCACCAACTGTTTCTAGTCCTAAGAACGGCTCTGGCAGTTTATTTTCAAATGCTTCTGCTGGAATTTCGTTAATACGTTTTGCTTGTTCTTTTAATTGAGCCATTAACACGTCTAATGATGGTCCTTCTGTTTTCCATTTAGACGGTCTTGATCCATACCCAAACATACCTGGATATTCAGTTGGTAATTGTTTAAATTCTTTTCCAAACATGAAAACTTCTGCTGCCGTTAATACATGACCGATATGCCAGCGAATTGTATTGTTAAAACCCTCTGGCTGTGTATCTACAGTTTTATCGTCTAACGTCTCCATAAATTTAAGCAATTCTCCACGCGTTATTTCAAATTGTTTTAAGCCAACTAGTCTATTCATTTGATCGTTCTCCTTCTTCATGTACCATTTATTATGAACTAAGAATGTTCAACTTATTAAAGTTTCACCTTGTTTAATCTATCAGAAACAATGAAGAAATACACCTAATATGCCTAGTAAAAATAATAAAAAGGTTCACCTCTCGTACATATAGAATTACTTACTAGACAAATAGTTAAATAAATAAAAGAGGAGTGTTAATTGCATGTTTGATGTTTTAAAACAACAATATAATCTTATTAGCTCTACAAGAGAAACTCTATTTTCGTTTTTAGAAGAAATCCCATTAGAAAAGTTACATAACGCTGTTCCTAACTTCGGGAGCGGTAGCATTATAAAGACACATATTCATGTAGCTGATTGCTATCGATACTGGCTTGGATCATTTGCATTCAAGCAAAAAAGGGCAGATTTTTCATTTGCTAGTGATGATGAGATTGAGCATGCTGATGTCGAGAAAGTCCGTGCTAGATTTAAGTTAGCCGATGAGACTGTACAACGTTTTTTAGATGAATACAATGAACGTTGGCTCGAAAATATAGCAAATGAAGTGAAATGGCAAAAAGAACCTTGGAGCACAACACCGCTATGGCTTTTAACTCATACTGAAACACATGAGTTTCATCATAAAGGGCAAATTGTATCTATGGCTCGTCACCTTGGGTACACTCCTCCTCATACATACCTTATTAGTTGATTACCTAAAAGCTTAGAAGGAATATAGATCGAGCATGCTTTGAAACCTAATCAAAACATGCTCTTTAAATAGGCTATCTTAAATTTTTTATAATATGATCAATACCAAATAGTCTCCGCATAATTATATGCATCACTATTTGGAATAGCATGTTTCCCTTGCGCTTGCGCCTTTCTTGGATCTAAATCATATACCATTGGTGTATAGCATGATGTTTGCCCTTTATTCACAACACCATTTCCTCCAGCACTCCCGCAAGTATATGCCTTTCCATCTGTTTTTCTTACGATTCTTGCATCAGCTTCGTTATTATATACTGCTGCACGAGTTACTGTAACTTTTGCCCACGCTGTCTTACACGTTGTGCTAAATTTTAATTCCACATAAGAATTGGAATCAATCCACTTCTTTTCTTTCGTTACTGCTGATTGATCGCAGCTATTGTAATATGGACTTTTCCCATCATATGAATGGTCTTCTGCATATGCTTTATCATTATTCGTCGTGCTAAACATACTAGTTAAAACGAGCAATGATAGACAGAAACATGTACTTACCTTTATTAAAAGTTTCATAGCACTCCGCTCCTTTTTAATAGCGTCCAGTTTTTCCATAACCGTTATTAAAAGTAACCGCTTCAGCATCTGCTGTGTATCCGAAATCAGCAGTTAAATCAAATACCATTCCTGTATACGTACTCGTTTGACCTGTTTTTATTGTCCCGTTCCCCTGATTGGAAGTGACTGATTTTTGGAATACACCATTTTTATATTTATTCACAACAGCGTACGCATACACTCCTCCAGAAACAGCTGGTGCTGGTTGATCTAAAACAAACTTAGCCCAAGCTGCATGACATTTATTACTGTAACGTAAATACACTGTCCCTACTTTTTTACTACCTTCGTACACCGCTGTAGACTTTGCATTAAATCCATCTGCATCACACGTTGTACTTCCTCCGTATACTTTCGTTGTTGCTGGATTTTTCCCGTCATAATAACTACTTAAATCAGTAGCTGCAAATGTACTTCCTTGGAAACTAAATAATACCCCTACACTCGCTACACTTAATACACATACTTTCATTAACTTTTTAAACATTTTCAATTTCCTCCCTCAAAAGAAGTACGTATAATAATGACAATCTATCCCCTATGTACGCCCCTCCTTTCATGCTTCCTAGAGGCATCTTACAAAAACGAATAAACGTTGTAAATTTCCTTATGATTATTGGAATATACGAAGAAATTTACGTAACCGTCTAAGAAAAAAAGTTGAGAAATACACATGTTATAGCATCCTTTATTTAAAACATAAAAGAACCGATACTTGTTACATGCAAGCATCGGTTCTTTATACAAAATTGCCATTTTTTCTTTTATATAAAATAAATATTTCTCCACTTAATCTGTTGTAAAAAACTCCCTAGTCACATCAATAAATTGCTGCAGTGGCGCTGTCATCCATTTATCTTTATGCCAAGCAATTTGTGTATAAATCGGTGAGATTTCATTTTCTAAATGTAACTCTTTTATCGTCCCCTCTCGTATATCTTTTTCTACTACTATTGCTGGTAACACAGCTATTCCTAAATCTGCAATAACACATTGTTTAATTGCTTCGACACTAACGAACTCAATTTTATTTGCTGGATACACACCTTCTGTACGAAATAGCTCTTCAAATAAAGTCCGGTACGAGCATCCTAGCTCTGTTAGCAATAACGTCTCACTTTCTAAATCTTTTGTAAAAACGGAAGCTTTCTCGAGTAAGTGATGTCCTGAAGCAGCTACTACTTTTAATTCTTCTTTCATAAGCGGCTCCACATGTAAAGCATCTTCTGTTTTACATTCGTCCAAAATAAAGGCAAGATCGACTTTTCCCTCCATCAATTGTTCCTTCGCATCTTTATTGGAATGCGCTGGTTTAAATATAAGCTTTATTTGAGGAAATTGTGCTTTAAACCTCTTTAATATAGAAGGAAGTCTATATGTACATTGGCTTTCTTGCGCACCAATTATTAACGTACCTGCTATTTCTTCATCATCTTTCACAGCCATTTTTGCTTCGTTGCTGAGCGCAATCATCTTGTCGGCATATAGTTGAAACTTCCTACCTGCTTCAGTTAAGAAAAGACGTTTTCCTAATCTTTCAAATAACGGCGTACCTAGCTCAGCTTCTAACGTTTTAATTTGCGCTGTCACACTCGATTGAGCAAAGTTTAATTTCTTCGCAGTTTGTGTAAAGTTCAAAGTATCCGCCGCTACTTTAAATGTAATTAATTGTTTTATCTCCATTTATCGTCCCTCTTTTCAATCGATATTCCCGATTGATTTCATCGAAATAATCCTCTTTGTCTATTGATATTTGTATTGTATGATAAAGAGCATCGACAAACAATAAAAATGGAGGTATTCCATATGAAAGCACTTTGTTTCGAACAGTTCGGAAATCCGGATGTACTACAATATAAAGAACTAAATGATCCAATCATAAATCCAAATGAAATTCTTGTCCGCACGAAAGCAATCGGTTTAAATTTCGCCGACATTTATAGACGTCGCGGTGATTATCATCTCGCTGGCAACCCACCGTATATATTAGGTTATGAAGGGGCTGGCATTGTAGAAAAAGTAGGAGCTGACGTTACGAATATTAATCCTGGAGATCGTATTGCATTTGCTGACGTTCCATTTGCAAATGCAGAACTAGTTTCCGTTCCATCGAAGAAAGCAATTAAGCTTCCAGATTCTATCTCTTTTAAAACAGCCGCTTCTGTCTTATTACAAGGATTAACAGCACATTATTTAACGAAAGATAGCTATCAAATAAAACAAGGTGATATAGCTTTAGTACACGCTGCTGCTGGAGGTGTTGGGCAACTTCTTATCCAAATAATTAAACTACTAGGCGGAAAAGTAATCGGCCTCACGTCATCAAAAGAAAAAGCACAAATAGCTACATTAGCTGGTGCTGATCACGTATTTTTATATAAGGTAGCATGGCCTGTGAAAGTACTTGAAATAACAAACGGTGATGGAGTAAATGTTGTATATGAATCAGTAGGTTCTACGCTAGAGGAAAGTTTTAACGCTACTAAAACTGGTGGCACTGTCGTATTTTACGGAATGGCCGGTGGTAATCCTGCGCCCGTTGATCCACGTATGCTTATGGATACTTCAAAAACATTAACTGGCGGAGACCTTTGGAACGTGCTTACATCTTATGAAGAGAGAAAAGAACGCTCCTCTCAATTATTCGAATGGATTACGACCGAAAAATTAAAGATCGCAAGTCCTACTACCTTCTCTTTACAAGATGGTGCCCGTGCTCATGAATTATTAGAGAACAGAAAAAGCACAGGGAAGATTTTATTAATCCCATAATTATTCCAATAAAAAAAGGAAGCTAGAATGTATTTCTTTGCTTCCTTTTTTAACGTTATTTATGTTCAATCTCGCTTCTTTTCAATAACCCTGTTATTTATATTTTTTCTCTACGCTTCTCTTTCTAGGCCCCTCATTTTTAAGTTTATATAATAAACGAATCTAAATATTAAAGGAAAGAACAAACCTCCTGATATCAACGATCCAATAAATACAGTATCAATAAAAGAAAGAATCCCAAATAATAGCATTCCAAAAAAATAAAATACAATTGCACTCCAATAAATAAAACGTGGAAACTTAGTTTGGAACGAATCACCTTTTTCACACGGTTTTCCAAATAACAAATGAACGAATTTAATCAACATAATCACTTCTCCATATAATTGTTAATATTCTTTTCTTCTTAGAATTGAACATAAATCACATACCGTGTACCATCCATCTTCACACATTCCTTACTTTGTTTTATTTCTCGTATACTTACTTTAGATTCCGAGATGAAATGTAAGGCTAATGTCCCTCCAATACACTGCAAACTAATTTGTTGTTCCTACTCTCTAATTATACCATTACAATAATTTTCATAGTTCATTTCTAACGGAATATTCCGATTTGAATTAATAAATGATATATTAAAAAATAAGGAAAGGAAGCTAGATTTCTCTACCTTCCTTTCCTTATTTTTATATTTCCACACTTTCTTTCCCTTTTGCAACATAGCTCATATCTCCAACCGACTCGACAGTGTATGTTCCGTCTTTATATACAATCTTCGTCACACTAGCATTTTCTACTCCAAGTTTTGTTTTGCTACTGTCTAACATTTCTATTAAGGTAGTAATCAAAAGCCCATGAACGACAACTAAAACGTTACCGCCACCATTTGCAGCAGATTCTTCACTAATTTTATCAATCTCTGCTTTTATACGAGTAGAAAATAATTCCCAATCTTCCGCCTGTTTTGTAGAGTCCGCTGCTCTAATAAGATTAATCACTTCTTGAATAGAAAACTTCATAAGTTCTTCTGGTGATGCAACGCCCGCTGCTTTTCCAACCGCATCCCACATGTTTTCAAGTTTTTCACCTTCAAAAATACCAAAATTTAATTCTCGTAAATTTTTTCTTTTCTTAAGTTTTAACTTTGTTTGCTCACTATATTTTAATACTAAATTAGCAGTTTCAATCGCTCGGCCGCTATCACTACTATATGCATTCGCAAAATGAACATCTTTTAATCCCGTTCCTAAATTAGAGGCAACTTCCACACCTTTTTCTACTAACGGAGAGTCTGCCCAACCTTGCGCGCGATGGTTCGTATTTAATATTGTTTTACCGTGCCTTGTAACATATAACGTAACTACATTCTCATTGCTATCTGTTTCTCGATTCTTCATTCAATTCTCTCCCTTTACATTTCTATATCAATTTTACCACCTTAATTATTCATTGAGCAAAATATACGTAAGTAGATTTACTTAATAAAAAAAGCTATCTTTCTGTATATCCCTACAAAAAGATAGCATCTTTTATGATTATATTTTCAACCGATACTCTTACTCAGCAAAAGCACTCGAATATTGCACAACTCCTTCTACACCTTGCAGAGCGTTCTCGCTTAGCTCAATCACCATAAACACTTCATCTGGCACTTCAAATGGTGCTTTTATATTCCACTCACTTGCTTTCTTAAAGCCAAATTTCGGATAGTACCCTGGATGTCCTAACACTACAACTGATCCGTATCCAAGTTCTTTCGCTTTTTCTAAAGCAACCGTAATCAGTTTTCCACCAATTCCTTTCTTCTGATGGTCCCTAACAACTGAAACTGGTGCAAGTGCTAACGATTCTACAGAAGTTCCACCTTGTTCTATTGTAATTTTCGATAACATAATGTGACCAACTATATCTTCATCTACCGCAACAATTGATAACTCCGGAACAAACGCGTCACATTCTCTAATACGTTTTACAAGTGCATGTTCTGTTTTATCACTAAATTCTTCATGTAAAAATGCTTGTTGTACCACTTCTTCTGTTTTTCTATAATCGTTTTTTTGCTCTTGTCTAATCGTTACCATTCTATATTATCCTCTATTCTTTCTTATTTCTTTTTGGATTTTACGAAGCGCTTTTTTCGATCCGCGCTCAATATCGTGTTGCATTTTTCTTTCTTTATAATCGACAAATAGTGTATTTAAATCATATCCCTCTGGGTATAATTCCTTTGCTGCTACCTCTAACGTAATACGTTTTATATTCACTTCAACAAATTCACCGTTATAATATACAACAACGTTATAAAAATTATCTTTTTCCTTATAGATAATACCAAAATCATCATAATCTAATAAATTCACACGATCGCCGATTTTATACTCATAATGAAATTCTCTTTTTTCTTGTACAAATTTCGGTTTTCTAATTTTACTTTCATTCACTTTTTCTAAAGCGTACTCTTTATTTCCCATGTACTCTTTCGCTCTTTTCAGCACATGTTCTTTTACGCTCATTTTATTCGCAATCCAAAGTGCATTACTTTCTCCTGATTTACCAATCACTAATTTATAAAGCGGTTCTAGTGTCTCACTATTAAATTGCATCGCTGCGTTCATAAAATCATCATGCATTTCTGAGAAGCGTTTAATTTCACCGTAATGCGTACTCGCAACTGTAATACATCCTGCAAGATAAAACTCCTCTAAAATAGAAATTGCAAGTGCTGCCCCTTCATTCGGTTCTGTCCCGCTTCCTATTTCATCAAATAATAGTAACGTATTATTATTTGACATCCTCATAATCTCAGATAGATTTTTCATATGAGATGAAAATGTACTTAATGCATTTTCGATACTTTGATTATCACCAATATCTACAAATACATTTTCGAAAATAGCAATTTCTGTTTCTTTATCTCCGGCAATGTGCAAGCCTGACATTGTCGCTAATGTTAACAATCCAATTGTTTTTAACACGATTGTTTTCCCGCCTGCATTTGGTCCTGTAATAATTAAACTACGGTAATTTTGACCGATTTCAAAGTTTAACGGTACTACTTTTCCACTTAAAAGCGGATGCTTACAATTTACTAAATGCATGTAGCCATGATCATTTAATTTCGGCTCTATTCCATCGATTGATTTACTAAACTTCGCTTTCGCAAATACCATATCATATTGGCTAATCAATTCCATGTTAATTTTTATATGATAAATATTTTCTACTACCATGCCTGATAAAGTCGCTAAAATTTGATACTCTTCCATCGCTTCTTCTGCTTTCAAACTTGCGAGTTCCACATTTAACTTTGTAACCGTGTGTGGTTCTATAAATACAGTAGAACCTTTAGCAGACGCTTCAACTATACTTCCCGCAACTTGATTTTTATAAGAAGATTTAATTGGAATCGTATACTTATCATCCTTCTTACTAATAAAGAATTCTTGAATATACTTCTTATTTGCACTACTATTTAAAAACTTCGTTAAACGTTCTTTTATTTTCCCGTCTACCGAATCGATGTTATTTCGAATTCGTTTTAACTCTTTACTAGCAGCAGAATCAATGCTATTTCCTTTTATTGAAAAATTAATTTCCTCTTCAATACTTTTAAATTCAGTCATCGAATTTGCATAAGAAGCTAATACTGGCGCAAAAAATTCTTTATCTAACATAAACTTTTTAATCTTTCTACATCCGCGTAAAAAGTCTGAAACACTGACTAATTCTTCTGGATCTAAAATCATCCCTTTTTCTAATTTTTGAATTGTACTAGCAATATTAGAAATGCCGAAGAAAGGAACATGCCCTTCTGCATCTAATATAGCTCGTGCTTCTGTCGTTTCATTCAAGCGATTTCTCACTACTTTTATACTCGTACTAGGCTCTAATTTGTTTAATAATTCCTTACCTAATCCACTTACACAATAAGATTTCACTATATCCTTTAATTCGTTATATTGTAACTTTTCAAAAGTCATCGTATTCATTTTGTTTCTCCTCACTATGATTGATTTTTATCATAAATGAAGATACCTACTCATTAGATTCCAATGAGCCATATATAAAATTCCATAATTATACAATAAAAACATATACAAAAAAGCTGCGGGGATACCGCAGCTTTTACATTTACAAGGCATGTGTAATAACATATGAGGAAATAAGCCATAAAAAATAGATGGCAGTCCCTTATTACACGCTTTATAAAGTATTGTAGGTATCTTCATAGGTTTTGAAATAAATGCATGACAAAATTAGGGGTATGATGTACATAAAAATCCCCTGGTCTTATCCGATTTATTTCATTAAATTTTTCCTATTTAATACCTACCGCACTCACAAAAAGCACCTCTCATTAAGTTATATTATAGTCATTGAAATCTAATTTATTGAAATCATCATACTATATGTTACGTGAGAAGTAAAGGTGCCATACTTCAGTAGTACGCAACTCTACACTTCAATATTTCTTAAATTAGACCTATATTCGCTGAGGAGAAATTATAAGAAGCGCCTCCGCTATTGCGAATGTCATTTCCTTCCCCTAATACATTTAATAATTATGACAAGCAATGATAGGAGGTTACTATATGAATGAAGAATATAATATTTTACATGGACCTGCTCTGGAACCAAATTTAATCGGTCCCACACTACCATCAATTCCACCATTTACTTTCCCTACTGGACCTACTGGACCTACTGGAATCACAGGCCCTACCGGTGCGACAGGTTTTACCGGAATTGGAATAACTGGTCCCACTGGGGTTACTGGTCCTACCGGAATCGGAATAACTGGTCCCACCGGGGTTACTGGTCCTACCGGAATTGGAATAACTGGCCCCACTGGGGTTACTGGCCCTACCGGAATTGGAATAACTGGTCCCACTGGGGTTACTGGCCCTACCGGAATTGGAATAACTGGTCCCACTGGGGTTACTGGTTTAGGGATTCTTCCCGTATTTGGAACAATAACTTCTGAAGTAGGAATCGGTTTTTCAGCAGTAGTTAATACAAATGTTAATTTTACAATCCCAGGACCTGCTAATGGAACTACTCTAAATCCATTAAATAATTCTATTACAATTGATACCACTGGCGTGTACTCTGTATCCTTTTCAATTGTATTTGTAATACAAGCTATATCGTCTAGTATATTAAATCTTACAATAAACGATTCCATCCAATTCGCAATTGAAACGCGAGTTAGTGGTGGTTCTGGGGTAAGATCAACATCTGCCAGAACTGATTTACTATCTTTAAATCAAGGGGATGTTCTTCGAGTACGAATAAGAGAAGCCACAGGTGATATTATTTATTCCAACGCATCTCTCGTTGTTTTAAAAGTCGACTAATTCGTTTATGAAAATAAAAATTTAAGAATGATAACAATATAAAAAGAAGAGGAAAACTTATATTTCAGTCTACCTCTTCTTTTTCATCACAAAATTACTGTTGAACATATATGGAAACTGATCCTCCACTTACTTGGAACTGCCCCCACCCATCCTTATTAATTGTTACAGTATTTGTTTGATTACCCGTAATATCGTACCATACTTCCCCTGCGTTATTCTTTCCAACATCCATCCACTTTGCCCCTCCTGGTCCATCAGAGATTAATGTTGCTAAACCAGAATTAGCATGTACACTATCACCTTCTCTTGTCCAGCCAATCACATCTGGATGGTCAAAATAATCACGCTGCGTACCATATGCAAAGTTTTTTCGTGCCGTCAAAATCGGATCAATTTTGTCCTTTAACGCTGGAATTTCATAGTTACTATTTCCTTTTGTACCATAGTAATCACCATAGAAAACAGAAGGATACCCCTCTGCACGCGTTAAAATAAATGCATATGCCAGCGGCTTGAACCAAGGGCTCACTACAGATTCCAATGACTGACCAGGCTGTGAATCATGATTTTCAACTAGAGTAACCGCAAGTGTAGGATGATTCGCAACTACTGTTCCTTTTAAAATATTTCTCATATCATAATTTCCATTTCCTGTTGAAGCATAATGAAAATTATAATGAAGTGGTGCATCGAACACAGATTGATTATAATTAACCTTCGCTAAATAATTATTTAAAGTCTGGATATCATTTTGCCAATATTCAGCTACTGTAAACATTTCTTTCCCTGTTTGCTGTCTAACGTGATTTACCCAATCGCGCAAATATTCATGATCAATATGTTTAACAGCATCTAAACGAAAACCATCTAAATTTAATTCATTCGCATACCACGTTCCCCATTTTTTCATTTCATTCGCAACATCTGGATGATCAAAATCAAGATCCGCATACATCAAATAATCATAATTCCCATTCTCGCTAGACACTTCCCAGTCCCATGCTTTACCTATGCCCCTAAATTTATAAATTCGGCTTAATTTCCTTCCTTCATCCCAATCCGTTCCGTCAAAATGATACCATTTCCATTTGAAATTAGAATAAGAATCTCCACGCCCTGGAAAGTTAAATCCCGTCCACGCACTAATTTCATAATCACCTGATACTTCAATATTCCGATTGCTCGGGTCTACCTCAACTGCTGTGACAGTTTCTGTATAATCAGCCCCACCTTTATGATTCATAACTACATCACCGTATACATCGATGTTTTTCTTATGTAAAGCGTCAATTGCAGATTTCAATTGTGCTTTCGTCCCATATTTCGTCCGCACTGTGCCCTTTTGATTGAATTCCCCCAGATCATATAAATCATATGCTCCATATCCTACGTCATTTTGCGTAGTTCCTTTATATGCAGGTGGTATCCAAACAGATGTAATTCCTTTTTGCGCTAAATTTTCAGCATCAGTACGCAAACGATTCCAATGATTCCCATCATTCGGAGCGTACCACTCAAAATACTGCATTAGCGTTCCATTGTTAACTGTATCTGCATATGCTCTACTCCCTCCATATATACTAGGTAAAAACATAACAATCGACAATCCGACTATTGTTATTCTTTTAAACATCTGTACACCATCCCTTTCCAAGAAAGCGTTTGCATAGTTTGTCAGAATTATTATAATATTACACCCATCTGTTAGTAAAGTATCAATCTCTCACTCTCCCACATTATTTTAAATTTCCCTTCAAATATTCAGCGTAGTTTTAATTTCACATCCCATCTAAGATTGTTTACAATTTACCTATATAAGCATAATGGAGGGATTTCTATGACCGACTTTCAAAAACATTTTTTTTCAAGATTACATATAGAAGAAAAAGACACAGTTTTATTTGAAGATTTATCTAACATTATGTACGCAATGGCACAAACTGTTCCTTTTGAAAACTTAAATATTCTCGAAAAGAATTTTACAGAAATATCAAAAGAAAATTTGAAGGAGAAAATTTTAGTAAATAACCGTGGCGGTCTTTGTTATGAACTCAATCCTACTATGTATTACTTCCTGAAAGATTCAGGATTCGATGTTCATCTCGTTTCAGGAACAGTTTATAACGCTGCAAACTCCATATGGGCTGTTGATTCTGGCCATATCGCAACCGTTTTAACACATCATAATGAACTTTATTTAATTGAAGTAGGATTTGGATCATACTTACCTCTTGCCCCTGTCCCTTTCTCAGGTGAAGTCATTCACTCTGTTACAGGAGATTATCGTATTCGTAAAGAAATGACCGAAAAGGGAAACTACATTTTAGAGATGCGGAAAAACAATGAGTTCTTGGATCAATCTTCTGCTGATGATTGGACGTTAGGCTATGCATTTTATATAGAAGAAGTGGATGAAGAAAAAGCAAATACAGCACAAAAAATTATCGTTGAACATGAAGGATCACCCTTTAATAAAGTACCTCTCATTGTAAAACTAACTGAAGATGGGCATGCCTCTTTAACGAAGGATAGCCTTACAGTAGCGAAAAATGGTAAAAAAACGAAAGAAACCGTTACAGACATGCAATATACAAACCTTTTACATTCAAAATTCGGAATTACACTATAAGTAAGTAAGCCTTGTTATTTTAGCAGGGCTTTTCAATTTTCAGCAGGGATTTTTTGCAATTTGTTGTATTTCATAGTTATATAGAAATATAACTACATGTTTAGAAAGGAAATGATTATGACAGAACTTAAAGATCGATTACAAGTAGCTGATATAGAAAAATGGGATTTAACAGACATTTACCATACAATTGAAGATTGGGAAAGTGATTTTCATAAAATTGAAGTATTAACGAAGGAATTACACGAGTTTAATGGAAATATTCACGATGGCAATAGTTTATTAGCTTATTTAACGAAGAGTGAAGAAATTTCTAGCATAATATCTTTAATGTTCGCTTATGCACGATTACAATCTGACCTTGATACACGCGATACTGACGCGCAATCTCTTGTCGATAAAGTATCACAATTACACGTGAAAGTAAGTGCAGCTAAATCTTTCTTTTCCCCCTTCTTACTTAGCATAGACGAAAACACATTACATTCTTACATAGAAGAAACAGAAGGCTTACAATATTATAAAGAAGACTTGTTTGAATTATATCGTTATAAAAAACACGTATTGAATAAGGACCAAGAAGAAATTTTATCACAAATGGGTGAAGCTCTTTCCTCTCCACAGCACACATTTGGTATGTTGAATAATGCAGATATATTATTTGGTGAAGTGACGACTGACGATGGAGAGAAAGTGAACTTAACACGCGGAATGTATGCAAAATTAATAGAAGATACGAATCGTGAAAAGCGTAAAGAAGCTTATAAAGCATATTACAAACCATATGTTCAGTTAAAGAATTCCATCGCATCTACTTTATCCGCTGCTATTAAAAATAATGTTACTGTTTCGAAGCTAAGACACTATCCATCGGCGTTAGAGAAATCATTATTTGGCGATATGGTTCCGAAAGAAGTATATGAAAACCTAATTGATACAACGAAAAAAAACATTCAAACATTACATACATACAATGAAATTCGAAAAGAAAAATTAAACGTAGATGAACTAAGACAATACGACCTAGGCGTCGATTTAGTAGAGGGTGCAAAACAAGACATTCCATATAGTGAAGCATTTGACATTATGATTGCATCACTAGCTCCTTTAGGAGAAGAATATATTGAGACATTAAAAAGTTTTAAAGATAAACGATATATAGACGTAAGAGAAACACCAGGAAAACGTTCTGGTGCTTATAACTTTGGTGTATACGGTGTTCATCCTTTCATTCTTTTAAATCATCACGATGATTTAAACAGCCTGTTCACTCTTACTCATGAATGCGGGCACGGTATGCATACGCACTATTCACATGGATACCAACCAAGAATTTCTGCACATTATTCTATCTTTGTCGCAGAAGTCGCTTCTACAGTAAATGAAGTGTTATTAATTCACTATTTATTAAAAGAAGCAAAAGAAACGAACGTGCGTAACCATTTAGTTAACCATTTTATTGAGAAATTTAAAGGTACTTTCTTTACACAAATCATGTTTGCAGAATTTGAAAAAATCACACATGAAATGGCTGAGCAAGGTAAACCATTAAATGCCCAAGTCTTCAGTGAAATTTATGAAAAGCTATTTAAAGAATATAACGGTGATTCACTTGTATTTGATGAAGAAGTAAAATACGGATGGGCTAGAATCCCTCATTTCTACCGCCCGTTTTACGTATACAAATATGCAACTGGATTCGCATCTGCCATTCAAATCGCTGATAAACTATTACGTGGTGATCCGAATGCTCAGAAAAATTATATTGAATTCCTTAAAGGCGGAAGTTCAGACTACCCATTAAACTTATTGAAAAAAGCTGGCGTCGATTTAACAACGCGAGAACCGATTGAAAGTGCATTGAAACAATTCACTCAACTTGTTGAGGAGTTTTCAGCTCTATAAAAAAGAGCCTCTCGCTAGAGGCTCTTTTTTATATTCCCTTTCCTTCTATTAAATCATTCGCCATTTTCCTAAATTCTTGATTAAATGCATCATTCATACCATTTTGGACGTTAGAAAATAATATGACGAACGTTCGTTTATCCCAGTTAAAATTATTAAAAGTGTTCCAGCCAGCTAATACACCGTGGTTATGATAATAATCTGGGTAAATATAAAAACTAAATCCATATTTTCTTGCAGGTGATGCAGAAAACATATCTAATATACTTTGTTTAGAAAGTAGTTTACCATCCATAATAGCTTCATCTAACTTTTTCATATCTTCAACAGTCGTATACATTTCACCACAACCATACAGCCAGTTCATTTTTAAGCGAGGCGTGGCTATTAACTTATTATCTTTTTTCGTATACCCTTCTGCTAAGAAAATATCTTCTGGGAGTGTTGCGCCCATTCCAGATTCATGCATTCCAACAGGAGTCAAAATATTTTCTTTCACATATTCAGCAAGTGGTTTATTCGATATTTTTTCTACAATATATGCAAGCACCATATAATTATAATCTGTATATTTCCATCCTGTCCCTGCTGGAAATTGTAACGTTTGTGCCCCAATCCACGTTACTAATTTTAACCGTGATGCTGCGTCAACACTACCTTGTCCCTGTTCTGGTAATCCAGACGTATGTGTTAACAAGTTTCGTAACGTAATGTTTTTATCTGCTGGAAACGATGGGATATATTTATTTACATTGTCTTCAATGTTCAACTTCCCTTTTTCTTTTAATTGCATAATAGATATTGCAACAACTGTTTTCGTAATAGAACCAATGCGATATTTCGTTCTTGGCGTTGTTAATACTTGATCTTTCACATTCGCATAACCGTAGCCTTTTCGTAAAATGACATGATCTTTACTTGCTACAAGAACACTCCCATTAAATCCTTTATCTTTTAAATACTGATCTAATTTTCCAGCTGCAATTTCATAACGCTTTTTCTCATTCGCATCAACTTCCTGCTTAACATCTTTTTGCTTACTATTTACATTAGAAAATGCCTTTGCATCATATTTTTTTCCTTTATTTGCATGTATTAGTGTAACAACACTTCCACAAAAAACAGCAAAAATAAAGAAAATGATTAACCATTTCTTTAACATACTAGGAACCCTCTTTTATCTAGTTTCACTTAACGTATATCCATTCTATCTTTTAATTATCAAGTATATTATAATATTATTTAATATTCACTCTGTTAAAACTAGATTCCTTTTTCTCATTTTCAATTTTGACTACTCTCTATTGTATTTCTTTCTTGCAAAATTTCCAACATACAATCGGATGCATTACACTATAATTTCAAATTCTTTTGTAACATTTGTTACATACTAAAAAGAATGGAGATGTAATATGAAAAACACCGATAAACGCAATCGTTTAGATGATAAGGTGTTTCATTATCGGATAACAAAAAATAACATGGTATTAATTTAATATTACAGAAAACAGATTATGATATTAAAAGGAAATGATGCTGAAAAACTTTTAAATAAAATAAATCATGCAAATAACGATAATGAAAAACAGCTAATTATGGCTAAAATTACAGGTAATTTCAAAAGAGGCAATGAACGAAATTGAAAATGAATCTCATTTACATTTTGATTATACAACAAATAAAAAAAGAAATGTCGGTCATTCAACATTTCTTTAGACTTTCTTCATAAAAAATTTACATTGCTAACATTCCTTCATTTTCTATACTTCCTATATAAGCTGACCGCTGAAATAGTTAGTAATGATGGTGCATATCAAATAAAGCAGGCGCAGCAA
>NZ_JBVYHY010000010.1:0-7784 GCF_056033865.1 Bacillus sp. FAU20 | reverse complement strand
TTATTTTAGTATACTCGTTCGTTATGCACAATGGGTGTTTAACCACCACTGCCATGTATCAAAGTACGGTTTTCGCGTTTATCGTGAAACGCTTTCGCGTTTTTCGTGCGCCGCTTTTCAACGGGTAAAATATTGAATTCGAATATACGCCCAGTTATTGATATACTTGCATTCAAGCACATTATACACATTTTTCACCATGAAGAATCCTGTAAATTACTGCCGTGGAAACAAAGGCATAAAGTGAACACGGACAAAGTAAAAACGGGTGAAATACAAGAAGGTGCTGAAGTTGTACGGGATTTAATGCGTATGAAGAAAGAAAAAGCACTCAATACAAGCGAAAAAAAATTGTTGGATGATGCATATAGATTTTTGGTCAGTGAACTAGAATTAATTAAAGGAATCACTGAAAATCAAATAAAAAGTTTCTGTTAAGGTTCATTATAAATAATGCGTTATATCCTCTAAAAACATTCTAAATCTTTCGGGAATATGATGAGCATTAAAAGCAAATCATTTCAAAGACATTCAATTTCTTCAACTCACTTTTAGAGTAGGAACCTCTTTTGTTATTACTTCAATCTAATCCATTTTTATTTTTAAATTTCTTTTACGAACGTTCGAAGTTTCATTAAATAACTCGATCAAATAGTCACTTGAATTTTTGCAATCCTGATTCACACTGGCACGGACAAGGAGCCGTGAGGATGAAAGAGAGGTAGGGCTTTCATTGTTTTAGGTATATATATCTAAGTCATTATTTCTAGAAGAAAAAACAATCAATCTCATCTCTATCTTTAAGAATTTTTACATTCACTGAGACAGTGAATAGTAATTGTTTATCTTCTTTTCATAAGAGAGATACGCGAGTTGGTAATATCTAAATATATGGTCAACGATACAAATTGATGGGATTTCTAGAACTAGAACCCATTTTTACAATTTATTTAACATAATAAGATTAACTGAAACAATAAGAAGGAGTGAAGATATGAAACGCATGCCAACGCAAGAATTAAGTAACGAGTTAAAGAAGCGGAAAGGGATTACTTCTATTAAGATTGAGCCTTATGAAAAAATTGAAGTTGGTGGAATTGTTGTAGATGGACCGGCTGTTATTTTAATTAATCAAGAATACCTGAAAATTGTTGAATGAAGAAAAGGATGATCCTTTACGAAAAGGGATGATCCTTTTTGTTTGCTGCAACTTTTATTTAATGTGTTGGGGTTAAAAGGAAGGAGAGGGTCGGGATTATCATGGTAGAAAGCTTAATATTGGTAGGGGTACTTTTTACGTTATATAAATTAGTTGATAAAAAAACAAACTAATTTATATAACGATATATTGTTTCATTTTTTAGGGCGAAATTTATTTGATAGTGAAATGGATAATTTAAAGGAGGAATTTAGATGGATACAAGGAAAGAACGCATAAAATACGAAAAGATGTCAAAGAATTATGACCGTATTTATTCAGTTTCGTTTATTCTATTAATTATACTTGTTTGTAGTAGTGTGATTATCATAGGAGCTACAGGAGGAAAATATGGAGTGTTTTTATTGTTAGCAATTTTACTTAATGCACGTATTACGAAAGAATCTCAAAAAAAGTATGAGCATTATTCTAATAAAGGACGTATTTAAAATCATAAATATCCTAGAAGGAACAAACTAGATGTACATTCAAAATATCCCTTTATCATCTCCTGTTAACTGGCAAAAGTAACTTTATATAAATCATTTTTTGAGCAATGCAGAAATAGAAAACGTACCCTATTAAAATGTTATTTCCGTTCCTATAATGAAATATCCTTCTAGCATATTTATAAGATTTATATCATATATTAGGAGAAAGAATGCAAATTAGAAAGGAGTCTTATAGAATGAGTTATTCGAAAGGAAATGACTTGAGTGAACAACATATGGTAAGTACACCTAATGCCTACGTATATCAGACATTACAATCAGTAATTGGTAAACATGTGGTTATTGAAACTGTAAGAGGTAATGTAAGAGGAAAGTTAAAAGATGTGAAACCAGATCATTTGCTCATTGAAGATACGGTGCCATATATTGTGCGCATTCAACAAATTGTATGGATTATGCCAAAACAATGACTAAATTACATCTAATTTGATTTATAACAAATTGGTTTCATAGACGTCCAAATAAAAACACAGGGTTTTATCTCTGTGTTTCTTCAAATTTTCTTTTTTGGATATATGCTTGAGCATGAATAAGTTCTTTCTGAAGTTCTTTTAATTCTTCCGTAGATCCTGATTCAATCCTCATGTACGTAGTAACTAGACTAATCATCATATCCATCTTCTCTACTATATTTTGAATGACCTGTTCAGAATGCTCTTTTTCAGGATGTTGTATTGCTATCAAAGCATTTTCTATATAATTGTTCTTTCTTTGCTGGATATCATAAATAAACTGTTTTGTGTTTGAGTTCATTTGCTATTCCTCCATTTTGGATATACTTCTATTCTATCATATTCGAATGGAAAATATTAGATTCCCCTAAATATACACCTGTCTCGCACATCTCCTCAAATATACAAACTAATCCCTTAACGTACAGGAATCGGTTGAAATGTGTCTAACCGTACAATTGTCTTTTTTTGATATGGTGACCCCTATGAGCTGGTTCTTTTTATGTCCTATATATTTGTGATATTTCAGCTAAATAGCGATTAGTTTACTGTCTCTCATATCTATTTTTTATCTTTACTTTTACATGCAAAATGAGGCAGGGTATGGGTATATAAATAAAAATAAGATAAAAAGATAATTTTGAAATCTGTGTAATAAAGTTATTAATTATATGTCTATCCTTTAACAAAATTGAAATAATTACCGTAACAATAAGAGATGTCCATAGAATATATTTTTATTTTACATGAAAAATTTCTCTCATACCGTTTGTATGAGACCAAAGTGGTAAACTCATACTACTAGTCATAATTAACGCATAACCCGATTCCACAATATATTCTGTTATTTCGAATAATACATATAAATCTTAAATATCGATTTTTATCAGCTAGTGTTATATATTAATTATCTAATCAATATATATAATGAGGTGGATTTAATTGTCATTTTTTAAAAACAGTAAAATTGGCACAATATTAAACGTATTAATAATTATATCAAGTGTTGCTTGTGTATTATTATCTATACTAGGATTTTGGGGCCTTAAGAAAAGTGAGTATGCTTCTTCTACTATGTATGAAGACAGTTTATTACCAATTCAGTGGATAGGAACTATAGAGTCTAATTTTTATCATATTAATATGAATGTAAATGAAATTATGATATCAAAAGATGAAAAAAGAATAAAAGAGCTTATGACAGAAATTGATACATTGCATACAGAAACTGATCAGTTATTAAAGCAGTTTGAGGTTAGAGTTAGTGCTAGTAAAGAAAAAGAATTGTATACAACATTTCTTGAAAGATTTAATGAATTAAGAACACAACTGAAGAAAGTAGAAGATTTGGGCCAATCTAATAATGAAGAAGCATATGCTTATTATCTAAAAGAGGTTGAACCAAATATGAAAAAGACAACTCAGGCCATTCGTGAACTTATCCTATATAATAATAATAATGCAGAGCAATTACAAAAAAATAATACCGACAGTGCAACAAAAACAATAATGATGTTTGTTAGTATCTCTATTATAGCAATTGTCATCGTTATTTTTATTGGATATATCATTAAAAGGGCGATTAAACAACCAATTGTATTATTACAAAGGGATATGAAACAAGTATCTGAAGGTGACTTAACAATACGTACTTCTTATAAATCAAATAATGAATTGGGAAGCATTGTGAAGTCATTTAATAGTATGTTAGATAACTTACAACAATTAATTGGTGAAGTAAAAATCACAACTCAAGAGGTTATTTCTTCTACCACTGGAATGTTGCAAGATATTAAACGAGCATCTCATATATCAAGAGAGGTTGTTCAAACTATCTCTGAGGTCGATAAAAAAATAGAAGGACAAGTTACTAGTATTCAAGAAAGTTCATTATCAATGGAAGAAATAGCGACTGGAGTTCAAACAGTAGCTGAATCTTCAGCAACAGTTACAGAATTGGCTGTCACAACAACAGAACAAGTTAATTCTGGTAGTGAAGTAATAAAACAATCTATACTCCAAATGAATAGTGTTCATGAGGTTGTTGAAGAAACGTCCACCGTAATTGATAGACTTGTTACACGTACACAGCAAATTGATAAAGCTCTAGAAGCTATCACTAACATTGCTGAACAAACCAATCTTCTCGCCTTAAACGCTGCCATTGAAGCTGCGCGTGCTGGAGAAAATGGAAAAGGATTTGCAGTAGTTGCGGCCGAAGTAAGGAATTTAGCAGAGAAGTCAAAAGAATCCGCAAATGAAATTAATCATTTAATACAATTGATTCAAACAGATACAAAAGATACGGTGGATGTCATGCAAAAAGGTCAACAAAAGGCTACAGAAGGAAAAGAAGCTGCTTATCAAGCAGATCAAGCATTCTCATCTATTATGGTAGCTATTAATAAAATCACTAGCCAAATTCAAGAAGGTATCTGCAGCAACAGAAGAAATGTCTGCCGGTACAGAAGAAGTTAATGCTTCTATATCAAGATGTTTCTGAAACTGCAACACAAGTAGCTAAAGAAACCACTCAAACTGTACAATCAATCCAATCACAAGCAGCATCAATTGAGGAAATATCGAATCAATCTAACAAAATAAAAGAAAAAGTAGAAGCATTATCAGAATTAGTTTCAAAATTTATAATTGAAACGCAAAAAGATGGGAAATAAAATAGGGTAAATATTACAAAAAGCTACAGGTTCTTAATCCATTACAGACCTGTAGTTTTTTATTATGATTTACTTATTTTTCAGACCTTAGTCTTTCTTTTCTAAACAGGGGTCGAACCACATCGCTATCAAGATAACGCCCGTGTAACATCAATGATAAGCAAGATTTTTTCTTTTTTTCGAAAGATCTATGTGTAGATTCTTTAAAGATTTGCATACCAAATAAACCCTATCGGGTTTCAATTTTTTGAATTAAGCTGCATGATTAATGAGACATAGTACAAGTTATAAACGACACCTAAGATATCAAAGACTGTTTTCTTCTCATACCTATGGGATTTTCGTCCGTTTTTCTGTAGGAGATTGAACAGGCGTAAGTAACACCTTTTGATAGCTCTTGGGTGTTTTTTTGTATAGTTTGGTAAATAAGAAGAAAATAGTCTTTAATCATAGTTTTCGTGATTTAGTGGAAATGATGGAGGAACGGAGTTTATCTATTTCTCATACAACGATTATGCGTTGGGTTCATCAGTATGGCCTTGAATTGGATAAACGGATCCGACGTTACCTCAAACAAACAAACAAATGACTCTTGGAGAGTCGATGAAACGTATATTAAAGTAAAAGGTCAATGGATGTACTTGTATCGTGCTGTTGATTCGAAAGGAAGCACAATCGATTTTTTCCCTAAGCAAAACAAGAAATCAGAAGGCTGCAAAGCGCTTTTTCAAGAAAGATTTGCGAGTCTTTTCATGTTTCAAAGCCTCGTGTGATCACAGTCGACAAGAATCCAGCTTATCCTATAGCAATTGAACAGTTGAAAAAAGAAAAAAGCATACCTAACGGTATGCGACTTAAACAACAAAAGTACTTGAATAACATAGTAGAACAAGATCACCGGTTTATAAAAAGGCGAGTTCTCTCTATGTTAAGATTAAGTCATTTAAAACAGCAATTTCTATATTGAGTGGTGTTGAAGCCATACATATGATGAAAAAAGGACAACTTGTTTTACTGGACAAGTCTGTTGCAAAATCAAAAGCAATTTATTCATAAATTGTTTGGTTTAGCTTCATAAGCTAAAAATGTAGAGGAAATTGCTACTCTATATTTCTAACTAACATTTTTGCACCAGAACCCATTATCATATAGAAAACTTTTATTTAGAAAAAGTTAAAAAAGGAGTACAAGTTACTTCTTTCATACCAAATTTGTAAAATAAACGTTGGTGATTCACATAATTTACATAAGAAAACAAAAAAGAATGTCCCCCCTCAAATAAATACAATATTTGCAAAGATACTACAATCAATTTATTGCCAATATCCATTATCCTTATAGCAGGATGTCTTCTTATAACCATATTTTATAGTTATTAAATTACAAGTTCTTTAAGGTTTAAGACCTCTCTTTATTTATAGAAAAGAAATCAGTAAATACCCTGAAGTAATTATTAAAATTCGCTCTTACTTTACAATACCAATACTTTTTCATCCTCTAATTGATAAAGGACGAGCACAATTTCACTTATAAAAATGTTAACATTCTATAATATATTTTTATAAAGTTATTAATCATTATATAAGGTTTTATTAATTATATTTTTTATTTAAACAACAATAGAAATACACGTTAGGGAGAAAAATTTAAATGTCTATTTACAAAGAAAACGCTAACCTTTTAAAGGCAATATCACATTCAATAAGGAATTTCAATAATAATAGAACTTACTAAAAGATGTCATATGCAAATGTAAATGCAACATAGCACAACTTTTCAAAAAGGCCAGCAGTCTTACCACATCTACAAACACCTAGCTATAATAAATAAAAAATACTAGCTAGTAATAGAAAGGGATATGAAAATTATTATAGCGTGCAAGATAAAAGAATAAATACCCTTATAGAAGTGCTATTAGGACAAAAAATTAAATGATTGTAATAATCAACAAAGTAGTAAATATCATATTTAAGTGCGAAAGGGGAGGAATTGTGGAAAATCCAATAAGAGTAGGTACAATTATTCAAATCTTCTCTAATGAAAAATTAACTGGAATATACATTGTATCCAAACTATCAATAAATAATTTAATTCAAGATAAATATGCTTTAATCGGAACGAACGGGCAACACTATTTGAATATGTATTTTAATAGCTTAGAGGATTTAGAGATACAACTAGATCTCGAAGATTTGTGGAGAACTTTAAATATAAATGTGAAAAAATTGCTTTTAGAGAAAGATTCAGAAGAGCAATTAAAAAAAAAGATCATCAATCAATCTAAAAATAATGTAATTATTGATGAATGGATTATTGAAAAAGAATATAACTTAATTTATAAATTAGAAGATGTTATAAGAAACTTTATTAATAGTCTTTCCGGAAGGTATGGATTCTTAAAAGATATTCAGATAGAAAAAGATAAAAATATTGAAGTTTATTATAAAGGAGATTTATTTTTAGATATTGGAATTATGCTGAATATCAGGATTGAACTTATGGATGATGAAAAAAAACAAACAAAAACTTGGAAATGTAAAGCGATACTAAATTCTTAAATTCCCCCCACTTAACAACCTTGCGGCATTTTTCAAGTGGGAGATTCCTACGAATACCTATCTAATCGCTCTTTATCCTGGCTGACTCTGCCCGTAGTTCCTACGTGAGAATGGACGCATCTTGTACATTGACCCACTAGCTTCCTACTTTATTCTGGCTTTCATAACTTTAGTAATCCTGCAACGATAGAACATTACATATTTTACAAGTGTAACAATTTTTCTGCAAATAACCTTATATCTTCAGTTTTCAGAGAGTAATCTGTAAAAGTATATAGTAGCTAGTATTTTAACTTATAACAGCCGACACTCATCTTCCACCTATTTACTGGTGCTATTACACCTTCAAACCAATTGAGGAGGAAGCCTTCTGTCAGAAAAATATAAAG
>NZ_JBVYHY010000009.1:0-18509 GCF_056033865.1 Bacillus sp. FAU20 | reverse complement strand
TTTCTTATCATAGGCATCAACGTAAGAAAAGTAGTAGTTTAAGTTTCTTAGAAGGCCTTTTCCTATTTTTGCACTTAAGAAAGGAAATACTTGTCCAGTATAATCATCGAGAGATTTACAGTAATATTTTTCATCTAAATATATACTGTATTTACATGTTAGTTCTACTAAAGGATTCCCTTCATCATCAAATACTTCTTTAGAATCAATAATATCTATTAGTGCAAATTTTTCATTTAAGTAAACTTTCTTTTTTTTCTCGTGTTTATTTGTAAGTATAAAAACTAGACCAATCGCGTTAATCAAACTATTTCCTCCTATAAAAAACGGATATTAATAAAATATATCGATATAAGCTAAATGTAAAGAGGAGAGGTGAAATATCATGGAGAGAAAACTAAATAAGCCGATTTATGTTGGGAAATCGACTTATTTTTATCAAGTATTACTTAGTAGTAATACCTACTCTGATTAAAGTTTCACTTTATTGAAAGACTTGCGGGAATTGTTTTACGATTGCGTTTGTTATCATGTCGGCCATTTCTAATGCTTCTTTTTCAATTTTATCGTAAAGTTCTACTCCTGCTTCATAATCTTTATTTAGGAAGGCAAGTGCTTCTGCTTTCGTTAGTGCTAAATGTTCATAAAACATTTTTCTAAATTCTTCTTTATCTATATATGGGTTGATACTGTTAAGAAATTCAATAATTGCGTCACCATTAGCGTACCATTTTTTCTCTATAGCGGCCGCTGCATTTTGATTACCAGCTTTTGCGGCTTTAACAAGATCCGCTGCAATTACTAAGTGATCTTTAATTAATGCACTATATTTTTTCACTGCATCTTCACCGTAAAATGGTTCAAGTGATAGTCCCATATGTGTTGCGTTTTGTAGAAGTCGCCCAACAGTAACGTTAACATCTGGTAAATTAAATACTATACTTACAATAGCCAATCTCGTCCAAGCGACGTGTTGTTCCCATAAAGAACGCATATACCCTTTTAAAAAATTCTCATTTTTACTAATTCGGTAGTTCCGTACGGATAAATCATAGTTTACATAAGGGTTATGGTAGGGGGAGTAATACGATTGCCAATAAGAATACATAAATAGTAACACTCCTTTGAACATGTATAACTCAAAGTATGATAAACATTTATTTTTAGTTACGTGTCCTAGATTATTTTTAGGGAATTTGAAATGGAGAAATTAGGTGAATGATGTTGTGGTATATATGAATAAAGTGAATATAAAGTAAAATAGGGTCTGCAAGGGAAGTTGCAGACCCTCAAAAGGGTATTGCCGAGATGTCGGACTCGACTACGTAATGTTATCATAAAATTCTTTTGAAAAAACCTGGTAAATGTGTCCAAATGAAATTGGTACCTTAATACAGTCAAAGGGACCTGCTTCCCGCGGCAGGTCCCAATAACTAGATAATGTCGATGAGCAAAAACTCATCTGGAGTACTTTTATAGTACAAGTAAAATGACTTTTGTGTATTGAGAAAGAAGAATTGCATAATTATATGTGAACAATTTAAATCCCAACAATTTATGATTATCATTAATTGTTGGGATTTAAATATGGTTATAAAATGGAGAAAAGAAGTGGAAGTGAGATTGAGGTGCACAGAAGTATGTAATTATGAAAAAGACCTGCTAATATAAGCAGGTCAACTTAAGGGGTTTATCCAACAGATTATTATATATGTTAACAATTCAATTGTAGTAAGTCTATACGTTTAATATTGAGAAAACTTCTGTGAATAATATATTTTTTGTGCATATATTAACGTCTAAAAAGTTGAGAAAGAAAATTAAAAAGCTTTTTATAAGAGAATAATGCCTGATACTTATAGTATGATTCATATTTCCACGCATCATTATTAGAGAATTGGGGCTTTTGTGTTTTCGTTTTTGCCTTGATGGAACTCATATTACGATGATTCATATAGTAACCTCCTGAATTTATATGTATACGATTAGTAGTATTCAAGAAAGGGAAATAAAATGAACATTTAAATTGAAAATCTTTCTTCTTGTGTACTGGATTTACGTTATAAATGCTGTAAAACATATAAAATAATGATGCTAATTCATATTAAATAAGTGAAGAAACATAGAATAATGAAAAAACAATAAGCATCTAATCATCCCTTTCAAGTCGCATAAGTGATTGATATAATAGAAGTAGATGAAAGATAAAGAAAAGCAGGTGACTCTTTTTTGTTTACTAAAGCACAAGAACTTTTAGCGTCCTACTTTGGTTATTCTTCGTTTCGAAGAGGACAAGATGAAACAATTAAAAATGTACTAGATGGGAAAGATACGGTTTGTATTATGCCAACCGGTGGCGGTAAGTCGATTTGTTATCAAATTCCGGCATTAGTATTTGAAGGAACGACGTTGGTTATATCGCCTCTAATATCACTTATGAAGGATCAAGTAGATACATTGGTACAGAATGGCATTTCAGCTACATATATTAATAGTTCTATATCTATTGCAGAAGCAAATCAGCGAATTCAATTAGCGAAACAAGGACATTACAAGTTACTTTATGTGGCGCCTGAGCGTCTTGATTCGATGGAGTTTGTTGACCAACTTATCGATATGAAAATCCCTATGATTGCGATTGATGAAGCACACTGTATTTCACAGTGGGGACATGATTTCCGTCCAAGTTATTTACATATACATCGCATATTAGATTATCTTCCAGAAAAGCCGCTCGTATTAGCATTAACAGCAACAGCAACACCGCAAGTACGTGATGATATTTGTAATACACTTGAAATTAATCAAGAAAATACAATTATGACAACGTTTGAGCGTGAAAACTTATCGTTTTCTGTTATTAAAGGGCAAGATCGAAATGCATATTTGGCGGATTATATTCGTCAAAATCAAAAGGAATCTGGGATTATATATGCAGCTACTAGAAAAGTAGTCGATCAGTTATATGAAGATTTAATGAAGGCAGGAGTTTCTGTATCAAAATATCACGCTGGTATGAGTGATATTGATCGAAATGAGCAACAAGAACTCTTTTTACGAGATGAAGTAAGTGTAATGGTAGCAACATCTGCATTCGGGATGGGTATTGATAAATCGAATATTCGTTACGTAATTCATTATCAGCTTCCAAAAAATATGGAAAGTTACTATCAAGAAGCAGGACGTGCTGGTCGTGACGGATTAGATAGTACATGTATATTGTTATATTCTTCTCAAGATGTACAAGTACAGCGTTTTTTAATTGATCAATCAACTGGAGAATCACGTTTTTCAAATGAACTTGAAAAATTGCAAAATATGACCGATTACTGTCATACAGAACAATGTTTACAATCATTCATTTTGCAATACTTTGGAGAAGAACCGAAAGAAGATTGTGGACGCTGTGGTAATTGTACAGACAATCGCGAGAGCATCGATGTGACAAGAGAATCACAAATGGTTTTATCATGCATGATTAGAACGAACCAACGCTTTGGAAAGCAAATGATAGCGCAAGTATTAACTGGGTCGAAGAATAAGAAAGTTATTGAATTTAATTTTCATACTTTACCAACGTATGGGCTTTTATCGAACCGTAGTGTAAAAGAGGTCAGTGAGTTTATTGAGTTTTTAATTTCAGACGAGTTAATTGCAGTTGAACATGGCACTTATCCGACGTTAAAAGTAACTGAAAAAGGGAAAGAAGTATTACTTGGTAAAGAGAATGTTTTACGAAAAGAACGAGTAGAGACAAGACAAATTGTTCAAGACCATCCTTTATTTGAAGTGCTTCGTGAAGTACGTAAAGAAATTGCACAAGGAGAAGGTGTACCGCCATTCGTTATTTTCTCTGACCAAACATTAAAAGATATGTGTGTGAAAATGCCGCAAAGTGATTCCGAATTGTTGACGGTAAAAGGTATCGGAGAACACAAACTTGTGAAATATGGCTCGCACTTCTTACAAGCAGTTCAGCATTTTATTAAGGAAAATCCAAATTATGCTGAAACGATTAAGACAGAAGTAGTTTCAGAGCGTAAAAAGTCAGGAAAAGCGTCCGCAAATTCTCATTTAGAAACGTATGAAATGTATAAACAAGGTATTGATTTGAATGAGATTGCAAAAGAACGTAACTTATCAAGACAAACAATCGAAAACCATTTAATTCGCTGCTATGAGGATGGAATGGAAGTAGATTGGCAAAGCTTTGTTCCAGCAGAGTATGAATCTCTTATTGAAACTGCCGTTCAAAATGCAGATGGTGGTCTGAAATCTATTAAAGAACAGCTTCCGAATGAAGTGAGTTACTTTATGATTCGTGCTTATTTACAAATAAGAAAGTAGAGGCATATAAAGGGGATAAGAATTTATGTATCATGTTTTCGTTTATGGAACGTTAAGAAGAGGACAAACGAATGCTCATTATATGCTAGGTGCAACATGCATCGCAGACAGAGCTTGGACATATGGAAAATTATTTGATACGAACGAAGGATATCCGGCCATGACTTATTCGATTGAAGAACAGGTGTATGGAGAAATTTATGTAGTAAATGATGAGATATTGTGTAAGTTAGATGAACTAGAAGAATATAAAGGCAATGCGGAGACTGATTTATATAATCGAATCACGCAAACAGTATATGTTGCTTATAGGGAAATTGAGGCATATGTGTATATCGCTCAGGATAAAAAGATGTTAAAGAAAGTGATAGACTCTGGAGATTGGCTTATGTATCAAAAAATATAATAAGGTAGTTTTAAAAATTGGAAAGCAGATAATGACGAATTCATTATCTGCTTTTTATTGTGTGAATAATTGTCGTTCTCTTTTTATTCTTATAGTTCTTAGTACGATTCCAATTCCGAGAAATAAAACAGTAGCAGCGACCCCGCTAGTAGGATTTAACCAAAAATCACTACTGTTTGTAAGAGTAATAATCCCTGTTATTGTAACTAAAACAGTAGGAACAGCATCCTCGATTGCATGCATGATAACACATGGCCAGACGGATTTTGTAAGTCTATATATTTCAACATACATAATTGACCAACAAACCATAAGGATACAGCCAGATAGAAGCATATTTAATCTTGAGATAGATTCAAAATATTCATTTGAAGAGCCTCCTTTACTTTTATTTATCCTACTATTTGTGGGCAGTAAAACGCCCATTGATTAAAGTCTTTAATTTTCACAATATTTGTTAATAGATAAATTAAATAGGAGACAAATAGAAAGTAGTATCTTTTGTATGCATCACTATACTATATGTGTATTTGTGTGATTTAGATGTTGCATATTCTTTTTAAATTAGAAAGATGAAAAATAAGTTTTTTCGGAAAATTTAAACGGAAACTATTGACTTTATGATTGGGTTTTTAATACAATGATACTTCGACTGAAAAATTAGAACGGACAGGAGGGAATCGTCGAAATGAGCAACATATTTGAAGGTGAGTTACAAAAAATGAAGGATACTTTACATACGATGGATGAGCAATTGGATAAGCTTGAAAAAACCCCGGTTTATTATGGAGAAGATTTTAAAGAGCAAATTCTTGAAAGTATGAGGGAGTCTAATAGACAAAACTTACGTATTGGTGTGCAAGAGCCGTACTTTGGAAGGTTAGATTTTCAGGAAGATGGAAAAGAAGAAGTTATGCCGATTTATATCGGAAAAGTAGGGGTTTCGGATATGGACACGATGAAGCCAATCATTATTGATTGGCGGGCGCCTGTCGCAAGTATGTTTTATTCATTTACCGGTGGAGAAGAATTAGCATTTTATCAATCACCAGATGGGTTAGTAGAAGGTGATGTGTATTTAAAACGAAACATTTCCATTCGAAAAAGAGAACTTGAACGTGTTGTTGATACATATGTAAAAGGAAATGAAGATGTATCGCATGCCGATGATTTTCTTCTATATCGATTAGGTGAGAATAAAGATAATAAGCTAAAGGATATTGTTTCAACGATTCAATCGGAACAAAATGATATTATTCGAGCGGAAAGAAATTTACCATTACTTATTCAAGGGGTTGCAGGGAGCGGAAAGACAACAATTGCTTTACATCGCCTTGCTTTTTTAATTTATGAATATCGTGAACAACTAGAAGCAGAAAGAATGATCGTATTTGCGCCGAATAGTCTGTTTTTAGACTACATTTCGAGTGTACTTCCTGAATTAGGTGTAGGGAATATTAGTCAAACAACGTTTCTGGATTTGGCATTACGTACGTTAGATGATTCAGTGAAACTAAAGCAGACAGAAGAAAAATTGAAAGAAGCATTTTCAATTAATCGTGATCAAAAGAAGGTAATGCTAGGTAAATTAAAGGGTACGTTGGAATTTAAGAAGTTTATTGAAGAGAGAATGATCCAATTTGAAAATGAGTTAGTTCCGACAAAAGATTTTGAGGCGTGGGATAGAGCGATTATTCCAGTAGAAGATATTAAAAAATGGATGCAAGTTGAATATAAACATTATCCTTTACAGAAAAGAAGAGAACGATTAGTAGGACGAATGAAGCGCTGGATTGAAATTGAACTTAAAAAATTCGGGGAAACAAACGAGAAAAAATTACTTAAAAAAGAAGCGACTAAGAGACTGAACGCATATATGAAGTTTTGGCCGAAAATGAGTGCTCTTTCACTGTATAGTTCAATAGTAAAAAGTAAAGAAATACTCGAGGTATTACCTGAAGAACTTGTTAAAGAAACAGAAAAGAGTTGTCGTAAAAAAGAAGTGTATGTAGAAGATTTACCAGCTTTAATATACATACATCATCGTATAACAGGGATTGAAATCGGGCAGAAGTTTCATCACGTTGTTATTGATGAAGCGCAAGATTTTTCGCCTTTCCAAGTTTATGTATTAAAAGAAATTACATTAGGTAATTCTTTCACTATATTAGGTGATTTATCGCAAGCGATTTATGATTACCAAGGAATTGAAGATTGGAATGCTTTTAAGGAAGTATTCCAAGAAACCGGTTATTATGAATTGACAAGAAGTTATCGTTCTACAAAAGAAATTATTGAATTTGCAAATGAAATAATTAAAAATGCAGAAATCCCAGTAGGACTCGCAACACCAGTCTTCCGCAGTGGAGAAGATGTGAAAGTAATTCATACAGAAAATCAATTTACTGAAATTGTGAAGACGGTAAAACATTTGCAAAATGCAGATGTGAAAACAATTGCGGTAATCGGAAGAACAGAAGATGAATGCCGTGATATATATGTGAAATTAACAAATGCAGGATTAACGGTAAACGTAATTGAAGCAAACCAAAGTAAATATGAAGGTGGTATATCAGTAGTACCTGTCTATTTAGCGAAAGGTTTAGAATTTGATGCGGTGCTTTTAATTGATGTGGATGAGGAACATTACAAAAACACAAAGCATGATGCAAAATTACTATATGTCGGATGTACGAGATCACTTCATGACTTATGGATTTTCTATAGTGGAGAAGCGTCACCTTTAATTAAAGGATTAAAATAAAGTGAAACTATAATCAGTGGGGATTTTTACTGCAAGCTAATGTGAGATAAATATAAAAAGAGGATTTCTATTACTGTCTACTTAACAGGGAGATGACTATGAAGATCCTCTTTTTATATTGAAATTAGTGTTCGATTTTAAACGAATAAAGCCATTAATATTAAATTTTGATAGCTATCATCCAATTTTACACCCTTTGCTTTTCTACCCTCTTCAAAGAAGCCTAGATTCTTATATAACTGGATTGCACCTAGATTATCTTCCATTACCTCAAGACAAACTTTTTCAATCTTACTGTTATTTTTAGCCCAATTGATTAACGTTTCTAGAAGAGCTCTTCCAATACCATAATTTCGATATTCAGGTAGTATGGTCATCGCAAAAGCCCCTTGATGACTAATTTTTTCTTTGTTTCCGTTCTTAAAATCTATTGCACCGACTAACTTACCATCAACTTCAGCAATAAACTGTACATAATTTGGATTTTCAAGATAAGCTTTTAACGTTTTTTGAATAGCATCGATACGCACCTTTTTTACATCCTCAACCGTACTTAGCATGTATGGAGCGTTTATTAAAGCTTTTGAAGCAGAATCTAGTATTCTTTCTGCATCCTGTTCTTTAGCTTCTCTAATTATTACTGTTTTTCCATCCTTAGATTTATAAGTAAAAACATTAGTTGATAAGATACTACACACACCCTTTCGGAATATAATTAGTTGAATTTTTTAACTATCGTACGATTATTAAGTAAGAAAAAGTCGTATCACCTTTTGCTGCAATCGCTCTGCTTCAACTTAATGACGATTATTTCAAATGTTTTTAATTTTCACAAGGATTTATTCCGTTATATAGCCCGATTGTTGAATAACATGACTGGCGTTTTTTAAACAACTTTATTATCTCTGTACACGATGAATTAACGACTTGAGCTGTTGTGTAAATAATATACAATGACCTTTTCTAATTCCTTAGTTTGTCCTTTTTCCCGTACACGAACGGCATCTACTGGAGTTTGTGTATGTTTTAACCAATCTAGAATAAGGTGTAGTTGTTCTTGTATTTGCCCAATGTTTTGCTCCTTTATGTTCTTATTCTGAATTCTATTAATTAATTGCAGCATATAGGGAAGTTTTTCTATACATTCGCTTAAATCTCCGCAATAACCTGAAGGGAATTCATTTGTACCAAATTCTAAAGTATTGATGTAATTAGAAACTAGGTATATCATGGCTTTTTGTTCGGTATCACCACCTAATTCAATCGCTTTTCGAAGGAATTTTTCTAAATCGTCTTCTTTATTGCTAGAGTCCATATAAATTCCTATCCATCTAAAAGGTCTTGAATCAAATGGGTTGTTTTCTGTCCATCTATATAGAATGTCAATTAGAAAACTATTTAGTGAGAAAGTTAAGATCCCATCTTTTTCGTTTAATGCATCTAAAATAGTAAACAGCGAAATGGCAAACTCTTCTTGATCTTTTGATTCCCATTTCTTTGCATTTGAAATAAATGTCTCTAAATGTCTCTAAATGTTTAAAAGCTAATTTTCGAAGTCCCGCTTCGCGATGCTGACAGTAACAAATAAAATCATGCCAATGCTCATTTTTATTCATATGTATAATAATAGTTTGTAATGTATTGAGAGGTTTATCCATTATAAGTCCCCAATCTATTAAGCACGTGTTGAAAATTTAGTGTTATTATATCATTACATAAATTAAAAAGGGAGAGTCACTATGATTACAAAAGTAATTACGAAAAGTAATTGGGAAATCGCAAAAACAACTGGAGAAATTAATGAAGAATCACTTATAGAAGAGGGATTTATTCATTGTTCATTATTAGATCAAGCTTTAAAAGTTGCAGAAAAATATTTCAAGCATGAAGAAGATGTTTTATTACTTACAATTGATCCAGCTTTATTAAAAGCAGAAGTAAAATATGAACTTGCTTCTAACGGTCAAGAATATCCGCATGTTTACGGAGTAATTAATGTTGAGGCGATTGTAGAGGTTGTTCAATTTTCTAAAGAAAAAGGGGAATTTATATTACTTAAATCAGTTCGACTTTAGTAATAGGTGATGGAGTTCGCTATAATCGCTATATATAGCTAATGAATCCTATTGATAAACGAGGTTTTTTTGTTTATCAGTAGGATTTTGAATTTTATTCGAACGGACTTAAAAAGAGCACATTTGAATTGTGCTCTTTAAGAGAAAAGTGAATTAGGTTTTTTTACTTCTAGATAATGTATGAGTGATTCATCATAATGTGACGATGAATCACAAAAGAGCAGTTAGAGTGGGAAGAATTTAAGATGGTCACGGGATCCAATCGATAGGTAATGCAGCGGTTCTAACAGGACTCATTATAGACTTTGAAGATGAAACGTAAAAAAGTTATTGTTTTTATCTGAATATTGAAGGAATACAAGAGTTTTATTTATTTAATTTTTTAGAAAACATAGACTACAACATTGGTAAATGGTATAATTTCCTTGTTATTGGAATTAAAATCAAAATATTTGAAAATAAAGGATAGGGTTGGTTTTAATGGGGGATTCTGATCACAAAGAAACAAAGGCAATATTAAAGTTATGGTTTATTTATATACCACTTGCATTTGGAGAATTTGTTTTTTCGAATATCATAGGTTATTTAAAAAAATAAAGATTTTGTATTTGAAAAACAATTAACCTAATTTAATTGTTTTTTTATTTTTCTCTAATAAACCAAACAAAAATAAAGATTTTGAACAAGATGAAGTTTATGAAGGAAATAACGTTGATTAGGTGCTGAAAACAGTGTGAAATCAACAGTGCCTAAAGAATAAAACAGGAATCATTCAACTATGGTAATTTTCCGTTTTATTAGCTTCCTATAGTGAGGTGTTATGTTCACATCATATGTATACGATATTTGTAGCTTAATATAGTATTACTGGAACTGCAAAATTAGTAGTTAAGGTTGCTACCTTTTAGAGTGATATGTATAACTTAGCTAAAAAAGCACAAATCATATAATTTGCGCTTTTCATTATCCGTTTTTTGGTAAAAAATTATAGTTTTTGTCACACTAATACTGTACGATACATAGTATAAAACACATACTGTATGACATATAGTAATGGAAATGAGGTGAGTGAATGGATACTTTATTAAACTCGTTAATTACTGAGTTAAGAAGAGGGACATTAACGTTAGCCGTTTTAAGTCAATTAACAACGCCGCAGTACGGATATTCACTTGTCCAGTTATTGGAGCAATCAGGAATTACAATTGATCAAAGTACTTTATATCCGCTACTTCGCCGATTAGAAAAGCAGGAATTAGTGACGAGTAGTTGGGATAAAACGGAGAGTAGACCTCGTAAGTATTATGTTTTAAGTGAATATGGATTAGAAATATTTTTGCAGTTGAAAAAAGAATGGATAAAGGATTCAAAAGAACTGTATAACTTATTAAAGGAGGAGGACGATAATGAGTCTAATTGATATCTACGTCCATGAAGTTGCAAAAAGATTACCTGAAAAAAATCGTGAAGATATTACACTTGAAATACGGTCAACAATAGAGGATATGTTACCTGATAATTATAATGAAGATGATGTAAAGAGCGTTCTTGAAAAATTGGGAAGTCCAGTTTCATTGGCTAATGGATACATGGATAGACCGATGCATTTAATTGGACCACGTTATTTTGATGTATATATGACATTATTAAAAATGATTATACCAATTGCAGTTGTTATTGCACTTATTTCAATGGCTGCAGAAAGTTTTATTAGTTATAGTGGTGAGCAGGCAGTAGTAAACGTTATTTTAAAATTGATGGGTGAAGGAATTGCAAAAACATTTGAAGTAGGTCTCCAAGTATTTTTTTGGATAACACTTGTTTTCGCTGTTTTAGAAAGAACAGATAAAGAAAAAGACCCACAACCATTGACAATAAGTTTAAAAAAATGGACACCAGATGATTTGAAAAACATCTCGTATATCCCAAAGAAAAAAGCAATCTCGAAGTTTGAAGTTTTTGGAGGTTTAATGTGGACAGCAGTTTGGGCTACACTTTACTTTTATGCGAATTATCTTGTTGGCGTATATAACGGTACGGCAAATGGACTGAAGTTTATCTCGCCAACTTTTAATCAAGATGTTTTATTGCAGTACTGGCCAATCGTTGTAATTATGATCGTTTTTGAAATATGTATATCCCTTTATAAATTAGTGCAGGGACAATGGACGCAAAGAGTGGCGATTGGGAATGCTATTCTTCAAATAGCTGGGACGATAGTATTCATTGTAATTGTAGTAAATCCACATGTATTTAACGCAGGGTTTATTACGTATTTGGCAAATGCATTTACTATTTCCTCAGAGGAGTTTAAAACGTGGCTCATTGGGGGAGGAATTTTCTTCTACATGTTATCTGCTGCAATAAATATATTTGATGGTTTCCGAAAAGCTAGTATTCGTATGTAGATAAAAATCGGAAATTTCGATAAAATAAAACTATTAAAAAGATAGTAAAATAAGGTGAACATGATGAAAGGAAGAAAATAATGATAAGGGAAGCAACGAAAAAAGATTTAGCATACATTTTAGATATTTATAACGATGCGATACTTTATACAACAGCTGTATATGCGTATAAACCTGTAACCCTTGAAAATAGAATAGATTGGTATGAACAAAAAAAGGCTGAAGAGTATCCAATTATCGTATATGAATTAGATAATAAAGTAGTAGGATTTGCGACATTCGGCCCATTTAGAGCGTGGCCTGCTTATAAATATTCAGTTGAACATTCTGTGTATGTAGATAAGGCATATAGAAAAAATGGCATTGGGTCTTCATTAATGAAAGAATTAATCAAAATTGCAAAGGAAAGAGGGTATATGACCTTAATTGCTGGAATTGATGCAGAAAATGAGAAAAGTATTGCCTTACATGAAAACTATGGATTTGTTCATGCGGGGACAATTAAGAAGGCTGGTTATAAGTTTAATAGGTGGTTAGATTTAGCTTTTTATCAATTGGAGCTTAATGGTCCTAAAAGGCCTACAGAAGAATAGATATTTGCGTTTTGCTTAGTATGTATTTTAGAAAGGTAGCATGGGAAAATTTCATGCTATCTTTTTTATTGTATGCATACATATCAAGTAACAAAAAAGGTTTTATACATTCTATATCGAAATTAAAGAATGTAATAAAACAATATAAAAAGAGGTGCGAATATGCAAACTGTCATTGAAGGAATGAAAGAAATACAATCTGGTCAAGTTGGAGTGATTGTGTCTTCTACAAAATTTGAAGATATAATTGCCTCCTATAATAATGAACTATATGTTCCTTTAGCATCAGCAGCAAAAGTGGCAATTGGATTTGCAGTAGCAAACATGGTAAAAAACAAACAAATTAGTTGGAATGATATGCTTCACCAAATTAAATTTAATCCAAAAGAAGATAGTGCACAATTATATCCACATTTGCAAGGAAGAGATACAATATCACTCAGTAAAGCTGTTGAAGTGATGATAGCGTGTCATGACAGTTATATTGCAAAGGCGATTGTATTGCACTGCGGAGGATGGGATACTATTAGAAAGCATGTTTCAACGTACTTCCCTAACATACATGTTCAAGAAAACCCTAGAGATGAACAAAATGTTGGAGAGTTAAATGAAATACATTCACTTTTAGTGCAAATTTTTCGAGGGTATAAAACTAAGCCGGAATTATGGGAACCAATAATAAATGGAATGGTAAGGCAGCAAGGAGAATATGAAGGGATACCGTATTATCATATAGCTCATATGACAGGTGGATTGCCTACAGCAATAATAAATATTGGTATAATAGGGGTGTTTAACGAATTCCCGGTTCTTTACGTTATTGGGGGGAAAGATTTACCTAATCGAAGTGAAAATAAAGAAATAGATGAAGTTTTTGCAGTATCGTTGAAATACATATACAAAGAATATAGTGAAAGCATGCTAGGAGTGAGCGATTGAAAAGAAACTTAAAGACTTTAACAATCATTATTTTAATTTTAACGATTATTGCTCTTGAAGTTGGAATCGCCCTATATGATCACAATTTGTCATTAGATACAATTTACTTTGCAGCGATCCTTATTTGTATTGTATTGCTTTTTGGCACACGTGTTTCTGAAGAGAAAGAAAGTACATCGAAACGAGGGCGAAGAAAAATAGCTGTTATATTTTGGCCATCTATTTTATTGTCTATCGCTTGTTTTGCAGTTATAAGTTACATAAGGGTAGGCTATGTCTCTGTACCAGGGATAATTGGCTTTTCATGCTTTGTTACATATGGTGGAATCGTTTTGATTAGTATTTTAAAGGGGAAAAATAAAATGTAGCTTACTAAGTTGAAAGGAAGCAATGTATATGAAACATATAGAGAACGGTACACGTATTGAAGGAGAATACATTAAAAATAAAGTCATTCAATATAATATGTCCATCTTAACAGATGAAGTAAAACAGCCGATGGAAGAAGTAAGTCTCGTAGTAAAAAATGAAGAAGGAAAAATATTTGGTGGTGTAACAGGTACGATGTATTTTTATCATCTTCATATCGACTTTTTATGGGTTGATAAATCAGTTCGTCATGACGGTTATGGTAGTCAACTGTTACATAAAATTGAAGAAATTGCGAAGGAAAAAGGGTGCAGATTAATATTGCTAGATTCATTTAGTTTTCAAGCGCCAGAATTTTATAAAAAGCACGGTTACCGAGAGTATGGTATCGTTGAAGATCATCCGAAAGGTCATAGTCAGCACTTTTTTGAAAAGAGATTATAATAATATTATGTATACTGATTGATGGGAGAAAGCATATGTACACGTATAAATTGCAACAAGAACAACCAATCTGTGCAGAAAAAATAAAGAAGCTTTATGATTCTGTCGGTTGGTGGCCAGAAAGAAAAGAAGTCGATGTTGAAAAAATGTTAAAGAATAGTATAGCCATTGGAGTATGGGAAGAAAATGAATTAGTTGGATTTGCTAGAGTCGTTTCTGATGGTGTTTTTCGAGCATACATTGAAGATGTTGTCGTACATGAGAATGTAAGAAATAAAGGTATTGGAGAGAAAATGCTTACAATATTACTTCCAGAAATATCTCATATTGATATTGTTAGTCTATTTTGCGGAGAGAAGCTAATAAAGTTTTACGGTGAGCAGCAATTTCAAGCAACGAAGCAAATTGTGATGCATCGTAATCAAACAGGGAAAGAATAAGAGGTGCCAATTAAAATGAATGCAACAAGAGCGTACTGTTTATCGAAAAGAAAAGCGACAGAAGATTCTCCAGGTGGCTGGAGTGCAACATGTATGAGGCTTAATAATAAAATATTTGCGATAGTAAATCATGAAGAAGGCGAAAAAGCTGCGATTACATTGAAGTGTGATCCAGAAGTCGCATTAAGAATAAGAGAAGTTTATCCAGAAACAATTATTCCAGGGTATCATATAAATAAAAAACATTGGAATACCGTTTATATTCATAAGGATATAGAGCAGGAGCAAATTAATAAAATGATTGATTGGTCGTATGATTTAGTACTACAATCATTTTCAAAGAAAAAGCAGCAGGAGTTAATGGATTAATATGTATTAGGAGTGTGTGTAATGAAAGATTCGATTAAAGATACGTATGATAAATTAGCGAGTACATATAAAGAAAATCTAGATTTCGCAAATCCATATAACAGTTATTATGAAAGACCGGCGATGATGGAGCTTATTCCAAAGGAACTAGAAGGAAAAAAGATATTAGATGCTGGATGTGCAGCTGGATGGTATACTTCTCAATTCATAGGAAGAGGAGCAAATGTTACAGCAATTGATGTAAGTCCTGAAATGGTAAAAGCAGCAAAAGAAAATATAGGAGAAGAAGCGACGTTCCTTTGTCATGATCTGCAAGAAACATTGCCATTTGAAGATAATACGTATGATGTGATTGTAAGTTCATTAACTCTTCATTATATAGAAAATTGGAATCAAGTATTTCAAGAATTTCGTCGTGTATTGAAGCCAGGTGGAGAACTTATTTATTCTATTCATCATCCTTTTATGGATTTCACAAAGTTTCCATGTGAAAATTATTTTGAAAAACAGTTATTAATAGATACTTGGGTTAAACCGAATATTACTATTGAAGTCAAGTTTTTTAGAAGATCATTACAAGACATACTAAATGAAACTACAAATTATTTTGTATTAGAAGAAATAGTGGAACCGAAGGCAATTGAAAAAATGAAAGAAGTAAGCGAAAAATCATATTATTATTTAAATATGAATCCACATTTTCTTATCATAAAAGCAATCAATAAATAGCTAGTAAAATAACTTTGTTTTACTAGCTATTTACAGTTTTACATCACATATTAGGAGACTTTAAAATGAATACGAAACGAAATAGAGTAGTATATGCACTATTTACTATAGTTGTTATTATTTTAGGTCTTAGCTCAAGAAAGTTTGCTTTTGCACTACCACATCTATTAAATGATTATTTAGGTGATGCATTATGGGCATTAATGATTTTCATTGGCTTTGGATTTTTGTTTCCTAAAACAGAGACGAAGAAGTTGGCTTTTATTAGTTTAATGTTTTGCTACGGGATTGAAGCGAGCCAATTGTATCATGCGGAATGGATAGATAGCATTCGTGCAACGACTTTGGGCGGACTCGTGTTGGGATACGGTTTTTTGTGGAGTGATGTAGTGGCTTATACAATTGGTGTTGGAGTGGGAATACTGTGTGAGGTTATTTTTCGGAAGAAATAAGAACTGTAAAAGGGGTATTTGTAAATGGAACAAGCACTGGAAATTGCAAAGCTTTGGTTTCGAAATGAACATGTCACAGCTACTGTAATGCAACCAAAAGTAGCGAAGGTTTTATGCAAGAATAAAGAGTACATTTTAAAGAGAACGGGATCGATAAAGCAACTTCTAGTTGAATTCGATGTTTTGAAGCAACTGTATGAAAAGGGAATTAAAGTACAGAGAGTAGTAAAGACAGAAAATGATGAACAATATGTATTATATAAAGAGAAATGTTATTGCTTATATGAGTATGTTGCCGGAAGTGTTTTAGAAATTAAAGATACGGATAAGCTGGAAAGGCTAGCAAGTACAATTGGAGAAGAAATAGCTAATCTGCACAAAGCATTACATTCGGTGAATAGTGACCATGAGTTAATAAAAAGAGATTTATATAAGATGGTATTTGAATGGGCTATACCAATTTTAGAAAAGAATGAGTATGTTCATCGAGAGGTAATTCAAAAGATGGAGCGAATGCACGCAGCTTTCAAGGAAACGGTCCATTCATTACCGAGACAAATTATTCATCGTGATATGCATCTATCAAATGTAATCTTTAAAGATGATAAACTGGAAGGGTTTATAGATTTTGATATTTTAGAAAATAATGTAAAAATATTTGATTTATGTTATTGCTGTACAAGTATATTAAGCGAGCTATTTAGTGATGAAAGATTAAGAGGGAAATGGTTACATATCGTTAGCAAAGTCTTTGAAGGTTATTATAAACAAAATGATTTAACGAAAGAAGAACGAAAAGCCATTTGGTATGTTATGCTTTCAATTCAAATTATCTTTATTGCTTATTTTGTCCAGTTACCAGATTTATTAAAGTTAAATGAAGAAATGTTCTTCTGGATTTTTGCTAACAAGGAAGCTATTGAAGAAGTTATAGAAGGTATCGTAAAGGTATGAAAAAAATAATATTAATTGGTTCTGGTGGTTCAGGAAAATCTACATTAGCAAGGCAGTTAGGAAATAAATTAAATATTAAGGTGCATCATCTTGATGCATTATTTTGGAAACCAAATTGGGAAGGTGTTCCGAGAGAAGAACAAATAGCAGTTCAAAATAACTTAATTAAAGATGAGAAGTGGATTATTGATGGGAATTATGGCGGGACGATGGATATCAGACTGAATGCAGCTGATACAATTATCTTCCTTGATATTCATAGAACAATTTGTATTTATCGTGCGTTTAAAAGAATTGTAAAATACCGGAATAAAACAAGACCAGATATGGGCGCGGGATGTGAAGAAAGATTTGATTTGCAATTTTTTAAATGGATATGGAAATATCCTAATGCTAAACGACCTACAATTTTAAAAGGGTTAGAGCAATTGTCCGAAGAGAAAAAGGTTATTGTTTTAAAATCTCCAAATGAGGTTCGGAAATTTTTAGAGCACATATAATAATAGAATGTGACACAACAATTCTTTTTGGATCTTACCGATTAGTTTAATTAAACTAATCGTTTTTTATTATGAAAAATTTAACGCTTTTTGAAAATTGTATTTTGTAATGAGTATATGACTATAAATTCATATAAAATGAACGTTTGGAGGAATAGAAAATGACTAATGATTTAATTCAAAAAATCGATTCATTAATGGTAAATATTCCAGCTGGAGAGGTAGTATTAAGAAATGATCGAATAAAAAAAGAATGGCTAGTGCAAATTCAACCATTTCTTCTTGCGAAGTATGCTGTAACAATCAAACTATATGATGCTATTACAAATAGTCCATTAAATAATTTTGATAAAAATCATAAACCAGTTGTCAATATTTCATGGAACGATGCCATTGCGTTTTGTAATGTACTTTCAAAAAAAGCGGGATTAAAAGAATATTATTCTATTTTTTACATTTGTAGGTCAGTAATAAATATAAAGTTATACATGAAAAAAGTGTCTATATTAAATGATATAGACACTTTTCTGTTGTAAGAAGAGAAGAATTGTTTAAATGGAAAAAATGAAAATACTAAATGTGAATTTTGAGAACTAAGTCTACAATTTCTGCTGCACACTTTTATTTTATCCCGTATTAACCGACCGTAAAACCCCAACTAATTAAAGTTTTACTTTATGATTTCAGGATGTGGTTTTATATGTTAGTAATAATTTCACT
>NZ_JBVYHY010000008.1:0-14209 GCF_056033865.1 Bacillus sp. FAU20 | reverse complement strand
GATAAACGATTCGCGTCGATTACTAGGATTTCGCCCGCAGGCATATTGTTATTTAGTACGATCTCAGCGTTACCGAAGTCTGAGATATAGTGGTCTACTACACTTCCTCGTCCGTTGTCCATACGGTCTAAGCGAATTGATGCATTATCGAAGTTAGATATAGCAATCTTTTGTGTAGCACCTACGATAATTTTGTAGTTACCGCTAGCAGTAGGACCACTTTTCTCGAAGATTGCTCGGAATGCTTCGATTAGATGCTCGTCTGAGATTGCTGCGCCGTTAGCTTTGATCACGTTTGTCTGAATGAACGAACGTACCCCGCGCATCATACGCTTGTTGCCTTTTTCGTACTTAATGCCGTTGATTACCGCTTTTTCTAACGCTAGCGCTAGTTCTAGTTGTTTCTTTTGCTTTTCTTTCTCGTACTCATTATCTACGCCATGCTGAGTGACCGCCATTGCCGTACCCGTGATCTCTACAGTCTCGTCGAAGATTTGTGTAAGGTTAGAAACTCGCTTACGTGGCTTGTGACGAACATCGCGAGCGTCTGCCCCCTCTTCGCCTTCTACGAACATTACTTCTACTACTTCACCAACTTCCGCAGCAGCCGCAACCGTATCAGCGTATCCACGCAATACTGTTAACTTTTCGCCTTCGACTTTAGCTACTAAGATTAACTCTTCGCCGATTCGGATTACTTGACGAGATCGGAACGCTTCGCCGTTTTCTACTTCGATAGATGTAGCATCAGCAGTTAAAGCCGCCGTCAATGCGCTCTCTTGTTCGAACATTTCATCTTCGAACCAAACGTGCTCAACGTTCGTTACTGGGATTCCGAATCCTACTAGATTTAACATAGGTGTTTGTAATGGGTTTAATAGCAGCATTTCATCTGCTACACTCTCTTGCTTACCGATTAGATCATTTGAATATACTACCATTTATAATTTCCTCCTTAGAATTAGAAAAAGCCGCCCGATTATTGGCGACTTCTCTTTGTTTATATTAGTAGGCGATTAGCCTACAGATATTAGTTACTTCTCGAATCTTGTGGGTATTTGTCTATACTTTAGAAGTTTATTCCAGTCGTTATCGTTTGGCGGTACGGGAATATCTCCGATACCTGCCGCATTCTGCATAAGAGGACGAGCACCCTTTCGACTTCTAAAACGCTCGTTCATGAAGTCTACTGCCCACTTATTCTCGCTTTCGATTTGTAGGATCCCTACGACGGCTTCGAAATAATCACGTAACCCTTGCTCTGCCTTTTTACGCAGTGGATCGACTTTATTTTTGCGTACGGTCGGCACAATGTTAGTACGCCAATCATTTGCAAGATCATCGAGTGTTATCGTACCTGCTAGATTCGCCGTTGCGTAATCCTTAGCTTTTGTGTATTCGCCCTCGGCGATCCTCAACGCAGCCTGAGCCTTTTCGATCTCTGCTAGTGCTGCTTTCTTTTGCGTCGCTACCTTTTTCCCCGCAAATTCTTGCTTTAGGATATCTTCATATGCTAGCGTAGCTGCCGTCACATCCTCTTTTGCGGCTTGTACCTTTTCTCGATAGCCTGCGATAAACTCGTGAGCCTTATCGTTTTGTACCGAGAATTCATCATATAGTTTCCATTCCATCTTTTATCTCTCCCTTCGTATTTCCTTCTAGTAATCTGATACACTTACGTAGCAGTGAGATTAAAATTTCCCGCCACTTCGGTATGTGTTTTATTTGTACTTCTTCGGGTTGCTCTTCTTGTAACCCATAAATATCGATCAAAGCCGCTTGTGTCCGCTCGTCCTCGAAGCCTTTTATCGTTTCGCTCGTTTCCTCAGGCGCTTTATAGTGGCACATGATGTCAGGAGCTCTTAAACATGCTTTATATACATCTTCTGTACTCGTATGTACGTCAAACGCCGATACGTCGTCGCAGTTCATCATTATGATCGTGCGAATCTTCTCTTCGATTGGCTCGTCTCGTAAAGGTAAAATATTCTGTGCTATTGCGTAATTGTCTTCGTAAATATGTGTACATAAAAACCGTACCTCTCGCAGTTCGTGAACGTTACAAACAACTAGTGTACGCATGTAGGACTGACCTTCCTTTGCAGATCGTTCATCAATCGCTGCGTGTCGGTACTATAGAACCAAGCATCAATCTGTTCGAAATTCTCTTCGCCAACAAATTGAACAACGCGCTTTACGTTATCTTGATTCGCTATTGATCGTCCAACTTCCCACGCGCTTACACTTTTTGTGTCCACGCCAACAAGATCGGCAAATTGTTTTTGGGTTACTCCCATTAATCCGCGAATTAATTTTAATTTGCTGCTATTTAGCTGATACACCTTATCGCTCCTTTACGTATTGATATTTTAAATAAAAAGTAAGACGTGACCGTCAATGGTGTACTACCGCAAGCACGGGAAATGTGATCTTATCGCTCTGAGTAGCGATGAAGAAACCTGCGGCAATACTAAAAAATAATCCGAGGTATCGGAATACAGAAATAATCGATAATAAGTCGCCTATCCCTTACATACTATAGATACGACTATCTAGGTATTAATTGTATGCATTTTAGAATTTATTACAGTTTTTTTAGTTTTTGATACATAGAGTTATTCCCCGCAGCCTGTTACATAAACAGATTGTCGTTGTCGTATTGATCCTTAATACCTGCGCTCCCACGCGTTTTTTGCGGTATGACCTTCCAATCAGGCGCTAGTTCTGTGTTTAAATTAATCACTACGAAATCACGCCCATACTTCACCCTAGCTTCTCTTAAAATTTGCATTAGGTATGAAGTTCGCTCACCTTTCGATAGTGGTTTAGTCGCTTCTGCCTTGTATGCTGCGCCTAGATCGGCTATTTTGGCATTTGTATTTTCGGCATTACCTTCGATAGTATTCCAATACGTTGTTTTGTTTGTTTTCATCCTTAAACCCTCCGATTATTTTTAATATGGTATGTGAAATTTTTAAAAATCTAGCACATGATCGATTGACAACGTGCGATAGTAAACTAACATCTTGTTCATTTACTTTTTACAGATGTGGAATTCTGACGTATCTTTCATTCTTCTGCAATAGGTATGTATCTCGATAAGATGAGCCGACTTACCGCCGTTTAGTACACTGCAATTTGGTATTAACTCTAGTTCTTGCGTATTTGTTTGCATTTTATAGCCTCCATTTTTATAATTTCCTGCGGATCATGTACAATTTCCGTATGTCGATTGTTTTCGATTTGCCTTCGCATCAAAACGCCATAACCGATAGGTCTTCGCTAAGATCTGACGCGGTTTCTATCGAATTCCCTTCGATATTTTCTACAACCTCTTCTCTCTTCGCTACTGCTTGCGCTTCGTTGATCTTTGCCGATTTCTTATGTAGCTCTTTTAGTTTCGAGTGATCCTTCGCTTCTTTCTCTTCGATCCATTTCATACGCTTCTCATAATTAACCGCAGCACTTGGAAATGCTTCGAAGACTTGCGCCTTCTTCATTGGTACGTGCGGTACATAGCAGTGATTCCCGCCTGTGTTCGCAGTCTGTATGGATATTAAGCCGACCTCTACGAGTTTCCGAATATGTGAGCGAAGAATATTTATAGATTTGTCGTATTTCTCCATTAACTGGTGTTGCGTTGGGTAGGCGTAGCCTTGTTTTTCGTTGTACCAATTCGCTATGATCGCATATAAAAGCGACATTTCAATCTTGTAACCATCGATCCATTGATAATAGTTGAGATCCTGCGGTACTTTATAGAAACTCATGCCTGCATTCTTTTCCTTTGGATTATATACTTCTGTCTTCGCATTACTTTTTAATTCAGCCGTATTCTTTTGACCCTTTCTTTTTGTTTTATCTTCTATACGCATTAGTTCCCATCCCCTTCAATTCATTTCATTGCTGCGTGATTTCTAAAAGAAGAGAAACCCTTTTCTTCTCTTTTCTTTTAATAGATCTAGTTCTTTTCTAGTTAACTGTCAGGTTTAGACAGTACACACTAACTATTCTCATTTTTAACACTCACTGGTTTCGTACCGTAGGCACTCACTGTTTTCAATTTTAATGTTAGGCACTCACTGTTTTGCCCTTACACGTACATAAACGCGGTACGATTTTAGTTTCGACTGATTTCGTTTATAGATTTGTATTTAATAACGAAAGATAATAAACGATATTCTATGCGTTATTTTGAATAGAAAGGATTACGCCGATAAATAACTGATATTTCTTAAACGCCTCAGATTCGTTTGTATGACGTTTTATGCGCTATAGATACAATAGAGCTCGAAATATAGGGAATACCGCTTATTTAGCAATCTGCGTAATTACAGGTGATAGGATTCGCTAGGGGATTTCGTAAGGATTCGCTAGGATTCGCTAGGGTATCGATGGGCTATTTCGTAAGGCTTTTCGGTAGGATAGTAATAGGAATGCGGTACAATCTAGTAGCTGCTGCGGGAAATCTACGCCCTGAGTTAAAAATGATGCGCGCTTTTTGAATACCACTGCTGCGAGGGGGACGGCGGCGGCTTGGGGGGGTTCGGAAATTTTCGATTTGGGTTGGCTCGTCGATGAATATCAAATTCATTTCGATGAATAACGAATACAACAGAATGACATTTTGTTACTTTCGACTTTCTCTTCGAAACGTTGATTTAAAAGCATTCGAAAGACTTTCGCAATCAATTTAATTCGATAAACTTTTTATGCACGAAACAAAACGTTGCTTTAATCACATTCTTCTTTTGCGTTTGATTTCAAATGAATGAATAAAAGAATGAATAAAGTTTTTGTATTCTCTTTTAATCATTTAAGTTTCAAAGATTCTTTCTCTTCAATTCTTTTCGATTAACAAAACAAAACAAAACACAAATAAAGAAGAAGACAACAGATAACTATTCACTGCCTCCACTCTCTCATACGCATTAGATAGTAACAGTGTGGTATGCCTTGGTGTGGTGTGATGGTATCAACCCCATATAGCATTGCGTGTAGTCCATTAAGTATAAGACATCTAGGAATCTGATAGAGAGTTAATAAGAATATTAAATACAATATTATTATGAGAGTACATAGAAGACTATGTATGACCACCCTATCCCCCATTGTATAGCGGGCTATGTATGTCAGGGTATTGTATATAGGTAGTTACCTATTGGTAATATAGTGCGGGCTATTGGCTAATAGATATGGTGGTTTGGTACATATAAATATAGACACTATATAGCCCCTGTTTTATATAGTAATGCCTTTGTGGGCTAACCACAATATATCCCCTAGTTATTTAGTAATCTCCTGCGGGAAACTTTTTCTTTTATATTCTATTACACGCTCATATCTAGAAGTCATGTAGAAAAGATGCGTTCTTGTTTCATATTTTTAACAACATTTGAAAAAAGATGTGATTTTCAGTTGACTCATGTTAATTAAACTGATAAGATAGAGATGTCAACAGGAGGTGAGAACATGAACTGGCTAATCATTGCAGGAGTTATCGCATGCCTTAATCAATTCTCAGGATTGATTAAAAACATCTTAGATATGTATTTCAAGGTTAAAGAAGAAATACATAAGAGTCGCACCCACCAAAATGACGACTCAGAATAACCACAAGGGAGAGGGAAACCTCTCCTATTTTTTATGAGTTATAACGCATTTATAGTAAGTATTCTTTTAAAAGACATTGCGTCATTGTTTCATGATTTTTAACCAAATTTGAAAAAAGATGTAATTTTTAGTTGACTTAGTTAAACTAAACTGATAAGATAGAGATATCAACAGGAGGTGAGAACATGAACTGGCTAATCATTGCAGGAGTTATTGCAGGTCTTAATCAACTCTCAGGATTGATTAAAAACATCTTAGATATGTATTTCAAGGTTAAAGAAGAAATGCAGAAGAGTCGCACCCACCAAGATGACGACTCAGAATAACCACAAGGGAGAGGGAAACCTCTCCTATTTTTTTATGAGTCATAACGCATTTATAGTAAGTATTCTTTTAAAAGACATTGCGTCATTGTTTCATGATTTTTAACCAAATTTGAAAAAAGGTGTAATTTTTAGTTGACTTAGTTAAACTAAACTGATAAGATAGAGATATCAACAGGAGGTGAGAACATGAACTGGCTAATCATTGCAGGAGTTATTGCAGGTCTTAATCAACTCTCAGGATTGATTAAAAATATCTTAGATATGTATTTCAAGGTTAAAGAAGAAATGCAGAAGAGTCGCACCCACCAAAATGACGACTCAGAATAACCACAAGGGAGAGGGAAACCTCTCCTATTTTTTTATGAGTCATAACGCATTTATAGTAAGTATTCTTTTAAAAGACATTGCGTCATTGTTTCATGATTTTTAACCAAATTTGAAAAAAGGTGTAATTTTTAGTTGACTTAGTTAAACTAAACTGATAAGATAGAGATATCAACAGGAGGTGAGAACATGAACTGGCTAATCATTGCAGGAGTTATTGCAGGTCTTAATCAACTCTCAGGATTGATTAAAAATATCTTAGATATGTATTTCAAGGTTAAAGAAGAAATGCAGAAGAGTCGCACCCACCAAGATGACGACTCAGAATAACCACAAGGGAGAGGGAAACCTCTCCTATTTTTTATGAGTTATAACGCATTTATAGTAAGTATTCTTTTAAAAAATGATTTTCTTTTCTTTATACTTTTAAATAGTTTAAGCAAAGAGTGTATATCTTTATGAATAACGGAAATATAGCGACCTACATTTTTTGTATATTAGTGCGATTAATCCCGAATGAAACCGCATTGTTCCGCTCTGTTATGCGTATTTCTATACAGTACGCACACTTACCGAACTGTATTAATAGAATGGTAGCGAAATGAAGGAAGCGCCGTCTATGTGTTATATGATGCGTAAAAAGGTCGCCTGTCCTTGCCATAAAATATTACGATTGTGCGACTAAATTCTAACCCCCCGAGTTTCGGAAGCCGTCCCCGTCAGCCCTTCTGTGCTAATGAAACGAAAAAACACGAACATTATGCGACCATATGATATTTAATGTTCGTAAACTTTCGTATACATATTTCCGCTATTTGTAAACAAAATCCTAGCGATAGAACGGCGTCATATCAACGACTATATCTTATATCGTAAATATTGAATATATTTTTTAATAGTTTACATCGGTATATTTTATCGACTGATTAACGCATTAAATAACGATATATTTGTCGTATATTTAACGTACATTTAGCTACATTAACAACCTATATTCGCATATTTTTAACGCTAAATATAGCAGAAATGAATCGGCTAACATATGATATCGTATATTTGTCGATTATTTACCGCACATTTAACGTACATTTTAGCGTATATCTATCGTTCTTTAGACTTCTAATCGCTACTTAATTGTATATTTTAGGCGTTTTTTATGTAATAAAATACGATGAATAAGGGAAAAATAGGCATAAAAATAGCACCGCCAAAAAAACTTTTCAAATAAAGTTGACATGACGGCGATATCAATGTTATAATAAATATGTGCTTGAGAGAGTACAATACTTTCGAAAGGAGGTTACGAAGTGGATATCGTGTTACACTTCATATCGACATACGGATTTGATATCGCTAAATACTTACTACCGTTCATTGCAGTCAAGTGGGAATTTGAGTACATAAACGAAGATGGTAAGAAAAAGCGTAGATTCAAAATCGCTAGTCGATTCTCAAGAAAGTAAAATAGCGTAGGGCGTGTGACAGCACGCTCTATCTATTACTTAATTATAACACGAAATATTCACGAATATACTATGAAAAAGAATCGAAATATAACGTTCCTAATCGTATTCGCATTCATATTTATGTGCGTAGCGAAAGCATTCGGAAATCTCTACGTCGCATCATTCGGCGTTATTTTCGCCCTATCAGTAGCCGCAGCGATAATCACCGAAATGGTAATAAGGGCACGTTATAAATAAACGAATATACGCCGTGTATGCGAACATAAAAAAGGCGGTACGCATCAATTTGCGTCCGCTTCTTGTTCTTCCCCCTATAAATTACTAATAATTGGGAATTCGAAATAAAAACTTTTACTTTCTCATTAAAGATTTTCTTTTTACAACATCTTGTTTGTAGAATAGTTTATCGCGAGTTGTCTCTTTAATCGGTATTAGTTTTCCCTCTTTTACCAGTTTGTTTAAATACTGTCTAGAACACCCGAGAATATCTAATGCTTCCGATGAATTTAAAACTTCATCTTGTATAAATTTTGTTAGTTGTTCTTTTGTTTCAAATTTAAACATTCTTCTTCTCCTTTATATACAGGATAATCATATTAATCAACATTAAAAATAGAGCTATTCCAGCAAAGATAATATAGGTATACTCCCCAGTACCTAGGTTGTTGTAATCAAGGGTTGTTAAAACAAAAATAAGAAATATAGCTATAGGGATATTTTTCCATATAAATTTTTTCATAATTAGTATGAATGTGTTATAATCTTAGGTATAGGAGAGGTTTCCCTCTACCTTGTGGTTATTCTGAGTCGTCATCTTGGTGGGTGCGACTCTTTTCTCTTTAACCTTGTAGTATGTATCTACACTGTTTTTAATCAGTGCTGATAATTGATTCAAGGTTGCTACAAAACCACCTAAAATTACCCACAAATTCATATTTTCACCTCCCTTTCTTTATATCCTTATAATAAACCTCAAGTTCACACAAGTCAACCGAAGCGGCATTTCCTTAAATTGGTTAAAAAGTATAAACAACAAAAAAGCGATAGGTTGGTTAATCCTAGCACTTTCTTTTGTTCTATATATTTATATAGATATCTAATGCGGTTGTGGTATCGTCGGTTTCCGTCCTATGCCGTTAGCGGGGGGGGAGATTCCCTTCGTCATTTCCGACTGTTTCCGCATGCCTCTTGCTCTTGCCCGTTCATTTCGCTAAAAGGTGATACATTCCTACACAACTACAATATAGCATTCTCTATGCGGTGTTACATCTAACTTCATTGCGTGGTGTCCGCATGTTCCTTATATCGGCGTCGCATTTAGCGAGTGGTATCGCCGTGGTATTCCATTAATTACATTATGTGACTTTGTCTCTTATTACGCAACCTTTAATTTCCACATAAATACAAAATTTTACTATAGTCCATTCTAAAATAAAGGTTGTTTTTATAGTATATATTAATATACAGATAATTCAATCATAATAAATTCCAACATTAGAAGACACCTCCCAATGTTCCGAGAGTCTTTCCCTTTTACATCAATCTATAACCGCATAATAGGGCATATAACGGCCGATAATAGTTTCAAATATAAATAGACCACTATACGCATTACTAACTCATATACGAGCATCTGGAAAGCCGTTTTATTATTTCTCGGCTTATAATCTACATACTAAACTATTTAGATAACTACGCTTTTTCATAAATCATTCTTTCTCTCTCCAACCTCGCCAAACCCTCGCGTTATATCTATCAACTCCCTTTTGAATCCATTTCTTATTATGATTCGAAGTACCGATAGTATAGCCGCCCTCCTTCTGGACTAACTTTGCAGGTATATTATCGTTGTTCATCGCATCTATTTCTAATCTTTCTTTTCTTCGCTCTTGTTCTTCCTTTGCCATTTGTTTGCTTCCCGCAACTATTGGCATCTTTCTACCCCTTTTAACCGCCTTAACTATTCCACTATCTTTTTTAGCCCTCTTCCTAGCCTTCTTCCTTTCTTTCTTTTTCTGTTCCTTAATTTTTCTTTCTTCTTGAATACTTTTTGCCTCTTTCCATGTAAAAGTATTCAACTATTGTAATTTCTTATTTTTATCAATAATGATTTCACTCTCGCTTTCCCTTACTTCTCCTTAATTTTACACATCTTCTTTTTCTTTAATTTACTTTGATATCCCTTTTTCCATTCCCTCTATATAGTTATTAATCTAAATTTCGTTTAAATCCATTTTTCTCTATCCTTAGTTAGTGGTAGTTATCTATATTTTCCTCTAGCCGCAGATAGTGGTAGTTATTTTCTCTTAATCTCTTAAAATCTCTTGACTTTTCTTTGACGCCCTTTACCATGCTAAGCCGAGGCAGGGAGGGAAGTTGACAGACTTATCCCCTATGCTGAAAGACTACAAAAAGTAATCTAACAGAATAGAAAGATAAGCGCCTTTACCATGCCGCACCTCGTTGGTCGGTCAGAAGACCCTATTCACTCAGCGGTTTTCACCGCATACGCCCTTTTTCTCGGCTTGTCCCCGTAATATCGTCCCTACGTGACATGCTGAGCGTATTCCCTAGCGCCATAACGCTAACGATAACCCCCCGAACCTTTTAGACTACACGCCTAGGCAAGTTCTCGCCTACCCGCAACGCATGAATAGGAATACGTTACGGGGCGCTATCCTTGTAAGAGTATTACGAGTACTCTCCGCACGACCGATAGCAAGCCACGCCGTAACACGTTCCCGCTAAATGAATGTATGCAGCACGGAATTACGGCTTATCAGTTTTTATCTACGTGGTATCAGGCAATTCCACGCGAACACAAAAAAGCGATACCCTAGTAATCCCCACCGTACGGGATTAAAAGAGTATCGCTCAATAGACTGTATATGCACATACAACAAATTCCACTTGCAGAATGTTGGCTTAGTCGATATAATGAATACATAAATTTAATCCAGTAGGTGGTTTACTGGAAGCCGTATTCAATCGTTGGTAGCGAGAGAATACAACCACAAGTCGTTCGAAGTTGGTAGCTACGAGCGGCTTTTTTACGTTCAATATTAAGTTGTATCCATTGTAACGCCATTTTTCTACTAAAATCAAGTTATTTTTTGTATTAAACCCGACGCGATGTCAGTATTCGTCGCATATCATCGCCGATAAGCGCATTCTGACGAATCTTCGCGACTACTACCCGCGATCCAAAAGGTATCGGCTCAGAATCGTTAATCTCAGCGTATTTTCTTCCCTATTAATCGCTCTTTTACGCCCTCTTTCTTCGCTGCGTGCAAAAAAAAAAATGGGGAAACCCGCCAAGGCTTCCCGTATCTTCGCTATTATCTTTTCTTTTTCTCTTCTCAATCCTTATAATTCTCGCCATATTTTTCGAACAGATCATACAATGCAAGCTCTACTATATCTTGCTTATCTAGTCGGAATTTTTCTGCGAATTCGTCAAGTGCTTTTCCTACGCCCTCATTGACATTTAAAGTTTTGCGCATCTTCTTTTGAGGCTCTATTTCTTGCTTAACTCTTATATACAGATCATTAATACTATGCGATGTCTCTGCCACGCCTTCGCGCGTTGTTGCTACGGTATTTATAGCATCTTTAATCGTTTCCCATTCATTAATCATATCACGTAAAGTACTTACTTCATGCGGTGTTAATGCGTTATGCACTTCATCTTTTGTTGACACATCGATCGTTCTTTGCACGTTAACCTTACGTTGCTCACGCATTTTACGCACGTTAACGAAGTCTTGTATGTCTCTTTCAAGCGGCTGATCACCCTCGCCTACGAAGTGCCACCCTTTATCGCCACTATTACGATATTCATAACCGAGGCTTCTTAATGTGTCTCGCAGCTTCTTCTCTCCTATACCTATTTCCTTTGCTAATACGGCACTCTTCGTTGTTACCAATGCCTTCAAAACGTCTCCGATCTTCATAAATACGTCCTCCACTTCTTACTAATCAATCACACATACGTTACTCGTTTCACCTTCATACGTTGTTTATTTCATATTCTACACTTGTACAAGTTATACCTCCATCTAAATTTGCGATTTAATGACCATATACCTACGAAACAAAAGATAATCGTCTTAAAATCGACTTCTCGGCGACACAATTTACATATCAACAAAAAAAAGAGGGCGAAGTCCGAAGACCCCGCCCAGTTTCGCTATTATTTAGTTGCCGAAGCCTTTACCGTTTCTTTCTCTTTTACAGTTTCATCACCTAAGATGTATAACGTGCCGTCCGCCTCAGGGAATGCATTGAATGTGATATTTGCGATACGCTCGTTGTCAGGATCGAACGTATAATCAGGATCAGCTGACGCCGCTGCGTTTGGTACAGTGATCCAGTCATTCGGCGTAGTGTCAGGCGCAGTCGGTTTAATAACCATTTTCTTCGCAGTCGATAACATATCGAATCCCGCTTGCGCAGATACGAATAACGCTTGCTTCTCCCCGCTCTCTACGAATTTAGAGTTTGGCATTACTTTTGATAATCGCTTTAGATCGTGTAATGCGAATGGTACAGTTGTTTCAGCCTTACGACCTTTCATGATCGATTTCACAGGCGTCTCACCGTATTGATCGACCGTAACTTCTTGTACAGATGTAGATACACCGAATGAGATACCACCTTTCGTGATATCGAATTTAACCATGTCTTGTCCTTCACCGTATTCTACGATTGCAGCACCGATCGGTACATTGATTGTGTTTGATTTAGCCATAATTATTACCCCCTGATAGTTAGTTGAAAGTTTAGCGAAAAGATAGGACGTTTTGCTTCGTCCGTTCCCGTCCATATCGGTTGGGATTGTAATGCTTGTATTTTCGAGACCGACCAATCGCCGATCATAACGTCTTTTTTATACTTGAATTCTTCGTACAACTCGTACGCTTTCGTTTCTGCCGTTGCTACATCGCCAACGCTCCCACGCACTAAGAACTGTAATGTCGGCTGCCTTACGCCCGTCTCTCGTGTAGGCATTCCGCCATGTAGTACGATCAAGACGCATTCATCTTTCGACTTCGTAGGATATGTGTAGGCGTAGTATGTATTCGGTATGATCGATTCGACGTACGTTTTAACGTCTTGTGCTCGCATACTACCTCAATCCTTTCTGAACACCTTCGCCCAACCACTGTAAGTACTTTTGTGACTCACCTTTAATTGGTCGCTCTAAATACTTACTACCGACCGCATAACCGTTAAAAGATCCCGTAGAACTCGGCGTATACGACCATTCGTGCATGGCTATTGCGTAATTAAAATTACCGCGTCCGAATGCCGAGAACGAAACTTCTCCGATTACTTGATCGCCTTGTTGTTTGACGGTCTTTTTATGTGATTTACGTAGACTGCTCGTATCGATAGGCGCAATATTTGACGAGATCCTAGCGAGATCATCTACGCAATCCTGCATAGCTTGTTTAGTCGAATGTTTAACGTCGTTTGCGATCCGATTCATATTTCCGTCGAAGCTGCTAAAATCGATTGTGAATCCTGCCATTAAATAAACACCACCGTCAGCAACGGCTTACCCGTGAAATCCCGCTGAATTGTAATGTTTTTCGGATTGCCTTTGTAAATCGTTCCTGCTTCGTTGACGTACTCGATTTCATCTTCGTAACCGATATCAGCTAGCTTGTCTAGCAATAATTTCAGATCGACAACGATCGTTGCGCCGTGCATTTGACTATTCCGATCCGTTGTGGTGTGCGATCCCTCGACCGCACGACATTTAAGTTCGGCTTCTTCGATCCCTTCGGGTTTTCCCCACATGTCGAGATCTCCGACCGCTCTTCGTCTAGTGACTGTTTGTTTTAATGGTACGATTGCCATTACGTAAGCCACCCCACATTACGACCTGATACATGTAGATCGTCGTTTACTTCTTCAATAAGCTCTACTACACTATCAGGAATAAGATCTTTTAGTGGCTGCCCTACCGCACTAGATACATTGTTTTCTTTAAACGTGAAAGAACCTACTCCCGTAACACTGAATGACGCAATACCATGCTGCTGCATTTTGTTCGTGTCGTTGTAAACGATAGCTAGATAGGCCGCGAATTCGTATATTGCGTTATCAGGGATTGTATTACCCTTGAATTTTTTCTTTAGCGTTCTATCTGCCGCATTCATAAGACGAACCCTTTTGTCGTCGTCAGCGTCGTGCCAGTCCTCATTGCTGATTACGTAAGCATCGATGTGCTCCGTTGCTTCTGCAATTCGATCCATATACCACGACCTCCTATATATGAAAATCGACTAGAGCCGAAGCCCTAGCCGATCAGTTTCGATTATTTTCTTTTAGTAGAAAGACCCGTAATCTTAGCGTGGGCTGCTTCTTGTAACATTTCTAGCGTGTACTCACCGACGATCATTCCTTGCATGTAGTCGCCTTTCTTACCTAAGTAAGTGTGAGCAAATTCACGCGTTTGTAATGGACGGATAG
>NZ_JBVYHY010000007.1:0-40341 GCF_056033865.1 Bacillus sp. FAU20 | reverse complement strand
CTTCCCACACCTCTGCTGTTTTACCTTCTAACGCATCGATGAATCCGTCATCTTCATACTCTTCACCTTCATCACCTTTAATACGAGAAGTATCTGCTTTAATTTTATCAATTTGAGCTTTCTGCACTTCCATCTGCATTTTGTGGCGTTCTTCTTCGATTTTACGTTTGAAATTGTCAGGTACTAAGTCAAAGTACTGAGATAGTTTGTCCAGTGCTTTCATCTTGTCAGCAAGTTTTACTGACACGCCATCTTTTCCGAGTTTTACTTCGGTTATTATAGAACCATCAACCATGTCAGCCTCGTGTAAATCTACATAATTTATGATACGAGTTATTTCTTTACCGGATTCATCTTTCATCGGGCCAAACATCCCCATTACAGGTACTTCCTTCTGTCCAAAAGTTACATAGTTAGTAATATCAGCAAAAGCAATCTTAATGTACTCTTTAAGCACATCCATCGCTTCCACAAATACATTCTCGAGTAACTCACCTTTAAGCTCTTTTATATAGGAAGAAACTCGTTCACGTCTTAGCAATCGACTAGCCTGTACATGAGCGCCGTCTTTGGAGTATCCAGCCTTCAGTGCAGCTTGTGTACCATTGAAGTATTTCACATAATACAAACAAAAGAGCCTTTCCTTTTCGGTCAACTCTTCATCTTCTAAAATCTCTTTCAGTTTTTCTTTCGTTTTGGGATTTTTAACATTAGTAACGCTCCTTTTCGCAATAGTAACGTTACCATTCATTTGTTCATCCCATTTGTCTTGTGATTTCCACTTTCTGATTTGAGAAGGCTTAAGGTTTAACTCAGCAGCAATATCAATTAATGGCTTCTCACCTTTACTTACTTTATATATTTCAAATGCTTTATCTCTGTCCGGGCTACGTTGTCTAGCCATAACCACCACCTCACGATAGGCTCTATTAGTTTTTTAAGCTTTTAGGAATTCATCCATTGTTTTATCAAGCAAACTAACCATTGCTTTTCTCTTTTGCTTTGGTGTTGTGTTATCTTCTAACTCATTAAAGATTGGAATTGCACTTTCTAATTTCTGTTTATCGATGCGCTCATTTACAAGGTCCTGTCCCAACATTGAAATGAATGTACCAATTGCAACCGCTTGTTCTTGTTTAGTTAGTTTCATTGTTCATCATCCTCCAAAATCACTCTAATTTATTCTTGAAATTCTCTAAAACTCGATGTATTATATTTTTGTGTTTTTCTCAGTTCCCAAGCCGAGAATACATCATCACTTCTGAAAGGACCCGAACTCCAGCGGGTTCTTTTTATTTACTTGAACTCATTTTCGAATTATTGTATTATATTTTCGGGTCTTGCTCCATAAATCATTATCAGGAGAATCTGCAGGTTTGCAGGTTCTCTTTGTCAAATAAAAAACATCCATTATATGAACACTTCATGTTATTATGATTAAATTGTTTTAATTCAGATTGATATGCAGGTGAAACGAATGGAAAATAAAGAACATGAACAAAAATACGATTTAAGCAAAATATACACATACGAAGAGCATCCTGATAAAATCAGTGGTCGATGTGATAATTGCGGTAATTCCACATTCAAAAGTTCCATTAAAAATTTCATCTTCTTAAGAGAATGCCGTCAATGTGGTATGAAGAAAATCATATAGCCCCAGGTAGGGCTTTTTCCCTTATTAAATAAAAAAGCAGCGGATTCGCTACTTTAACTGATTACTTATATTTCAAAATTCCTGCCGTAGCTGTTCATATTCCTCCATCATAATTCCTCCTCTTTTAATTCTTTTGCTTTAGCATAAATAGTAGAACGCGGAACTCCTGTCATTTTTGAAATATCATTTACACTTAAACCATTCTCTTTCCTATTAAAGAATAAATTCATAGCCTGCTTCACCTGTTTTTCATCCTGTCCCCTACGTCCCATATGTTTGCCCATTGCTTTAGCTCTTTCTCTTCCTTCAGCTGTTCTTTCGTTAATTAAATCCCTTTCAAACTCAGCAATAGCCCCTAGCATAGTAAACATCAATTTACCTGCAGGCGTTGAAAAATCAATTTGTTCTTTAAGAAACACCACCGCTATTCCTCGATCAGCTAATTGATTTACAATCTTATGCAAATCAAATATTGATCTGGCTAAACGATCTATTTTACAAACAATAAATTTATCTCCTTCTCTCATATACTCTAATGCCTTTTGTAATTCTTCCCGATCACTATTAGCTCCACTGTACTTTTCAGAATATATCTTTTCACATCCATATTCTGTTAACCTTTCAATTTGTGCATCTAAGTTTTGATCTTTTGTACTCACCCTTGCATAACCAACGATAGCCATCCAAATCACCTCAAAATAGTCTAAAAGTCTTAAGAATTATATACTTTCATCTTAGACTATCTTTTAGACATTAACAACTATCTGTTTACAAAGTTTTTACCCTATACATTTCAACTGTACAAAAGGGTCAACTTTTAGACAGTTAAGTAGGACATTTATTTTCGTTCATTATGTTCGTTTGTTTTGTTAGGTATTAAATCAAATTGACACTGTATTCTTAGAATTAATAAGTACTAATAAAAACATAATAAAAAAGAGTGCGATTAAGATATGCACTCTTTCAAAAGGCTTTACCACTCTCGATGGTCACCATGTTCATGCTCACGATCGCGGTCATGATTACGTCTACGACGACACTCATCACAATCGCAATCACGTCTACAATGACAGTCGTTAAAGTCGTTTCTTCTTCGTCTACGGCCGCAACCGCAAAATACTAAATCATCCCAAAATCTATTACAATCTCGAGAATGTCCAAAATTATTATCCCATCCCATAGATATGATTCCCTCCTCTAAAAATAGAATTCATCATATTCTATGATTAAAAGGTAGAAATAGTTTGTTTACTAGTCTATGTTTCAAACTAATAATATTTCAATTTGCAAGTCTATCTCACTTCTTATCTTTCCTTAACAGCAAACAAGACGCCACCCAGATCACGGCAGCGCCTACAATAATTGCTATACACTTAATCAAAATCATTTATCCTCACATTATTTATTTCTTTGCTTCCATACCCCATTCTCTTTACGGTAAGTATTCTTTCCATCCATGAAGTCAGCTGTATTACCTGGAATGCTATATTTCTTATTCTTTTTCTTAGCCTTCTTCTTCAGCCTTTTCTCTTCTTGAACAGCTTGCAAATCCGCCTTCCATTGTTTCAACAAATCCTTTTCACGTCGCATCGAATTTGTACCCCTTGGATTAAAATGTAAACCAAATAATTACATTCTACCTATTTGCATAGAATCCTTTAATCCAAATGTACATTTTTTCCAGACCCTCGTTTAGCATGTACCAATTTCTGTTTTTTCTTCTATATAGACCGAAGATATATTATAATCCTCTATATACCCAAGGAGGTTTACCATGTTTAAATTTCATAAAACATTCCCCGTCTTAGGATTCTTCTGGTTCTTATACGGCTTCATTGGTCTCATCTTTTTATTACTATTCCTTAACGTGTAGTAACCATGCATGTAAACATATCTTTAATGTGTAATTTCTATATAACAAAGAAAAAACACCCGTTATGGATGTTTTGGTTTACTTTTCATATAACTCATCTAAGTAAATATTTTTAACGGTTTCTCCTATTTCTTCTAAAACCTTTTTTTCACCCAATTCTCTAGGTTGTCCAGCATAACCTATTTTATCAAACTCTAGTAAAATAGAAGCTAACATTTTCTTCGCTTCCATCTCATCCATTCCTTTTACGTATGAAATAATTTTATTTTCTTTTTTCAAAACTGCTCCCCCCTTTTTATTAACCCTACTCTTATATTGTAGCATTTTATGTTAATTGAGAAAAAACAAAAAGCCATCACCGAAGTGACAGCTTTCAAGGGGATGGGAGAAAAGAGAGAAAACAAATGGTAAAAGTTTTTCTTAGATTAAGGCTGAGCATTCTCAACCTTCTCCAAGCCACCGCATCAACTAGTATGGCTACACGCCCTGAGTTTGGTAACCTGGAGAAGACTAAGAATCTTCTCGTTTATGCTCCGTAGAGCTGGTCAATGCATCTGCTGTTGGAGGGACCTTAGCTGACCAAATCGTTTCTACAATAATTTATATCCAAGAGGTATATGTTTCTTCCTACGCCTTGTTTGAACCAATACACTAGAGGGACGGAAGGGGAATGTTTCCGCTGTATTGGCTCAAACAAAGAGTGGAACTCTTTGCCCTCGTTTTGGTCATTAATAAGAATCATGGTTAATTACTAATGTACGAGATACGTATACTTTTTAGCTTTTTAGAATGCAAGTGTCACCCAATCAAGAGCAACCACCCCCATTCCATTTTCAAGAACCGACATATTAGAGGGAAATAGACTTATATTTATTATCAACCCAGAGGACGCATTCCGAGTTGATTGATAAATACAATAGAAACATCATGACGAATGCGAGTTATCTCACACCCGCCATGATGGAATATGTCATTGTAATTAACTCATTGGTCTTTTCGTCTTAACGCGGGCTCTTACCGCCTTGCCCGCCCTACTATGCGGTATACGTTACCGTGACATTCTCGCATAAGAACGTTTCACTTATAGGTGTACTAATCCTCTTCGATATGCGGTTGTCAAAGAACTGTCCAAAAGCTCTTGAATGAGCTTGTATATTAAGAATATCGTTGATTTCATTATCAAAATTCCCCCTATTTAGTCCCCATTTTTATCGGCATTTTGTCGAAGTTTTTAAAAACATAAACATTCCAATTTATTATATTTTTTCTTTTTTTGATAATATTTGTATCCAGTTCAGGTAATAATATCATATAATTAAGCTATTATAATTTTATAAAAAGCAAGGATGGTTAGACATGACGGTACAACAAGAAAAAGTAACAAAGCGCGTGGTTTGTAGAAAATGCAAATCAGATCAAATAGTCGGTAATAAGCGTGGTTATAATTTCAAAAGGGCGTTTTTTATTCTGTTTCTTCTGTTAGGTACACTTATAGCTATTGGAATAGTTTCTAATTTTTTATCTGTTATAGTTCCTGAAAATTCTATGGATGGAGTTGTTGGACTTTCTGCAATTGTTGGTCTTCTTATTGTACTTCTAGGACCACCGATAATTTTATTCAGTGGATTTGTTGGTAGAAAAAACATTGTTAATGGTTGCATGAATTGCGGACATACATGGATGCCTAAAAAATAAAACATAAAAAGCCAAATGGATAGTTAATTAAAAACTGTTAATTTGGCTTTTTTTGTATTATTAAATCATCCCTAAAGATGTCGCGATCAATCGAATCGCATTTTTCTTCTTATAATAGAAGTGATCTTTCTTCATCGATAATTCAGTGTAAATAAAGCTGTCTTTCGGCTTATCTGCATTTAAGTATTTCTTCTTGATGATTTCTGCCTCGTCATAGTCTAAAACGTACTCTAAAGCCTTATCGATCTGCTTGAACTTGATATTGCTAATATATCTCGTGTCTCTAATCTCCGGGAACAAACTGATTCCTTCGTGTTTTAACTCCACTTCATTCTCAAAACGCGTTTTCAATGCGCGGTATTCCTTTAGTATTTTCACTACTTCTTTCTGAACCTGTTTTTCTGTCTCTCTATCAATAGCTGGTAATAAAGTTAATTGTCTCTCCATGAAGGAATCCCCCTATTTCTGAATTTGTCTTTTTACATTCACATCAGGTACGTGAAATTTTACTATCTCTTTGTTGAATAAGGGAAACATGCATAACGAGTAGCCCCCACTATACACTCTGCATGGTTCCGTTATCCATTAAGCCTTTAATAACTTACGTTTCTTATTAGCCATCTTCTCTTTTGCTGCCTCAATGTTACTCGATACCCTCTTATGGTCCTGATCAAACTGAATCATTCCATCAAACATGACTGGCGCTACTACTTCATCAATATATTGTAAGTAATCAACTGGCGCTCGTTCTGTTTGTTCTACTAAGTACCCATAAATATCAAAGTCTGCTCTTGGTATAGACTTCTTGCCCTTCGGTTGATGAGACATCCTTATATAAGATTGAATGACTGATAGTGGCACTGCGAATACTGACTTATCCTTACTGAATTCTATAAGGAAGAAGCATATCGCTCCCATCTTCTCTGCTTTCTCCAAGTAATCCAATTGATGCTGTGCAATGTTCTTTAAATCAAAACGTGTATCTTTCTCTGTAGACTTCGCTTCAAATGCGATAGCTCGTCCCTTATACACACCGTCATAGTCAACTGTGCTTTTAGCTTCATAGAATCCATTTAGTACACGGCCATTCTTACTCTTCAACACCTTTACAGGAGTCGGACGTTTGTTGATAAGTGCCACTCCCCCTCTTTGATACATTTCATTCGCTAGATTGATAAGCATTTCAAATGCCATTCCACAGTTACCTTGTCCCATTGTTATTCCTCACTTTCTATTAAAAAGATTATTTTGTTGAATTTTTTACTACCAATCACCAAAAATATCTTATAATCTTTATATGCAAACTTATTTTTAGGAGTAGATAGAATGCCAGTTACACTCGAACTTATTCTTTTCATTCTTATAGCAATTAGTGCTGTTGGCTATTTGATAAAAGAATCTCAAAAAACTAAGAAAAGAACCCTTGGAATTTCACTAGAACTTTTAATTCTTTTCTGGTCAACGTGGAGAATATCGACTATCATAATCAAAATTTTAGAATATAATTTCTCGTGAATAAAATTAAATATTCCGTCAATAATGTATATGACATCAGATTTTCTCCTTGTTCCCCCTTGGAGAACCGAGCAGTTAGCTAATTTGGCTAGCTGCTTTGGTGTGTAAAACAAAGCATTTATAAAAAGCTTTCTCAACACCCAATCAATGGAAATTAATTACCTTTTATGGTAATATGTTGGTAATCCCATAAAGATCTATCGTTCCATTAACAGGACCCGTCCCCCTAATCGGGTCCTGTTAAATGTTCTCTATTAAAACAGTGTTTTTGTTTAACTATCCTCTGCGCTTCTTCACATCCTACAATTCCATATGCAATATTACATATCCTATATGTTCAATTTATAAACATGTAATAATTGGTTTATAAAATATTTAAAACTAATATTGAAAGGAGAATACTAAATGTCTTTCTTTTCGTGGTCTCCTCTTATTTTCTTAGCAGTTGTTGCAATTATCATTTCTATTAAAAAGAATAAGAAGCAATAGTTTTAAATAGTTACAATAATTTATTTCTAGGAGGTGTATTTATGTCATTTACAGTATGGAGTGCAATTTTTATGACTTTAATCGGCGCAATGTCCGGAGCAATCTTTGGTACAATTTCTTCTAAGAAGAGTAAAAATACCAACTAAAAACCTACTAATAAAAATGAATTTTTATTTTAGTGACAGCTGATACGCTTTTAATATTTCAGCTGTCATTTTCCATTCAAATAACTATTTTGTTCACTTTTTTGATACATTTACGAAACATTTATGTGTTATCTTCAGTAAGTTCTTTTCTTTTCATAAAATTGTGTGAGTTATACCGACACAAGAAGCCCTAGATCCCTAAATCTAGGGCTCCTTCGTTTTAATAACCATTTTGTTTAACTTGATGTATAGACAACTATATATTTAGATGTTAAAATATTATTGTGATTCCTACTTGGTTTCACATACGACTCTTTTTCTGCGATTATGGGGTTCTTACGTAATAGTAAGGACCATTTTTTTATTTAGTGCCCATAGCCAGTAAATCCGAAGCCCATATTTCTCCTTTCTGATTCCAATAATCCCAACGTTTCTACTGACGCTATGACGCCTATGAGTGTCTCGTTCAATTAAATAAGTTTCTGCCCTTTAAATACGTCATAACGCTATGTCTCCTAATCTAAATTCATTATCTCTTCTAAGGTTCTATCGGAAATATACGTGGTGATAATCTGTATCTTTCCGTATTTCTTTTTAGCCATTTCTATAGCTTCGCTCTCGGACTTCGCCTCAAACCAACGAAGCTTCCACTTCTCGTCTTTGTCGTAAAACTCTACTGAATACGTCATAACGCTATTACGCTTCAAGAATTTGTCCACGGTACTTGTTGCGGTATAATCAAAACTTCCGACTACATCCTCTAGTGTTAGTTGTTTCATGCCCCTAACCCCATTGGACGCGATTTGATTTTGTTCTTATCTGCCTGATCCATAATTAATGCGGCGATTTCTAGTTGATGCCTTCCTAGCTCTTTTGCTATTTCAAGAATATCTTTATCCTCATCCCACATTTCTCTTAACTGAATAACTTCGCTTTCATCAAACACTAAGTCCAACTCTTCTAGAGCAATATATAAGTTACGACGCGACTTCTTCATGTACTTTCCCTGCTGCAACGCCATTGTATAATTCTCCTTTTCCAAATCCGTTCCAAGTCGTGGCATCCCATTTTCCCTCCAGCTGTAATTGATGAATTTCTGTTAACTCCGCCATAACAGCATGACGTCTTCTATCCACTTCTTCAGGACTGCGATTCCCTGCTTCGCAAATACACGGTGCAAATTGATAGCAGCCATTCCCCATATCGTTGCTAATTACTCCCGTTCCTTCACATACACACATCGGTTATTCCCCCTTTAAAATGGCAATGCCTTTCTTCTGTAATCCTTTGTTTCTTCGAATTTTATTGTTCTAAAATTATTAAGAATTCGTGATACGATTCGCTCGTCATATGCCTCATCTAAACGCTTTCCTGTGAGGTTTGTCGTGAAGATAGTAGATTTACCTTGCCTACCATCGAAAACATCGAATAGTACCCTATTAATGAAGTTTGTTGCTTTCGTATTGGCATCTAATGCGCCTAACTCTGCTCCTAAATCATCGACAATTAACACTTCTGCTTTTACTAGACTTCGAATGATTGCATCTTCAGTTAATGTTGAATCTTTACTGAACGTACTTTTTATCTTCCGTAGCAATTCGCCAACTGTTACGAAGACAACTGACTTTCCTGCCCCAGCAAGTTGATCTGCGATAGCGTAAGCAAGATGTGTTTTCCCTGCTCCGCAATTCCCAGCCATAATCGTGTTAAACACTTTGCCGTTGAGATAATCTGTTGCAATGTTTTTTGCAAGTTTAAGGTTCTTCGTTCCTTCCTTACTAGTAGGTTTGTAATTATCAAAGTTAGCTTTCTTAATGTTGCTATCGGCTATCATGCTTCGTTGGTGAAACATGAATTTCTTCTCGTTCGCTTTATCTGCATCGTATTTTGCTTGCTCCTGTTGCTGAAGCTTCTTACTATCGTTTTCAAGGAAGCATCGAGGGCAAACAACTTGTCCACCGAACTTCATCTTATTCATGCCATGCGTATCACACACATCAGAATCCATAGTCATATTCACCTTTTTGGCTATATCGGTTGGTATTGCTGCCGCTGCTCTCTGCATTGTTTTTTGCTCCTTTTTTAGGTTGTTGGTTTAAGTATTCTTCAAATTTATTACCGAATAATGTTGATGGTCTTAAATACTGGTTATACTCTTCATCTGTTAACCAGTGAGAAGCTTTGATTTCTATTACCTTCTTAAAATCATTTACATTAAAACCTTGATTAAATCTCGCCTTAATTAGGTCTTTAGTTTTTTTAGTAGACGAGCGATAGGATGTAAAGCATATGTCATTGAGATAGGTAACTATCTCGACAATATGTTTATTAATATCTTTATCTTCTTCTAGTTCTAATTCTTTTTCTTCTTCTTTGTCCGTTTCAATTGCGTTACCATCTTCGTTACCTGTAACGTTACATCCGTTACCTTCATTTAAAAGACTACGTTTTTTTCGTTCACGATACGCTGCTACTCGTTTTTTAGTGTCTTCACGAATCTTATCTAATCCATTTAAACTCTGATGTTTCCCCCAATTCGAGACGCTAATAAACTGATTGCTATCAACCTCAATCATTCCAAACTGTTTAAACGTTTGTAGAGCAAGCCGGACTACTGCTATCGGTCTATTAAATATTGTCGCGAGCATGTCTTCTGTATATGGAATATTTTCATTCAAGAAAATGTAACCATTGGCATTTGTTTTCCCAGCCTGAGCAAGCAATTTTATCCAAATAATTAGTAATGTATCTGCTTCTGGCATACTTTCAATCAATCGAATTTTTTCATCTTCAAACATATTAGTAGTTAACTTAATCCATTTAACATCTGCCATTTAATTCACTTCCCTTTCGCATACCGCTATACCGCCTTTAATTTTGATGATTTTATATCCTGGGTAGCGATCGGGAGTAATGTACTCAATCGCCTTTTCTTTCGCTTCTTTTTCATTTCGTGCGCCCTTCCACACCCACTTCGGAAGGACGACTTTAGATTGATTTTTGTCTAACATAGGCCTAGCATCTCCTTAGTTTGTTTGTTCTATTTTTTCTACTTGTTCTTGCTCTTCAGTTTCAGAAGTTTCTTTTTCAGCCTGTTTAACCCACTTTGTTAATTTCTTAAGTACTTCTCCAGCTTGTTTTAATGTCAATTCGCCAACCTCTTTAATACCTAAGTATCCTTTAATCGTGTCTTCATCCACTTTTCGAAGGGTAGCTAATTTTTTTACGTTTAATTTAATTGCACCAACTTGTTGAGCAGTAATCATTTCCTCTTGGATCTCTGGTAAATCTTCACCTGCATAGATGTACAATCCTAATCCTTGAAGTGCAATTGCCTTTACTAAGCAACGTTGGATACTTGTGTTAATGTCAAAGCTGTTAGGCTCTGCAATCGGCTTGTTCTGATTGTTAAGTATCGGGTGAATCTGACTTAGTGGTATTCCTTGTACAGTTACTTCAACTTCTACAAAGTAACCACAATCTGTTTTGAGGTAAGGCACTCCATCAAATCGTTTTACTTCCCATGTAGCTGTTGGATCTACTTCACGAAGCTTTTTAACTGCCCATGCCCACGATAAGTAATTAAAACGCCCTTTCTTCTCAACATGTCCCGAACAATCTATTTGAGCCAATTTAGAAAAGTAATTTTCAGTTATCATATGAATCTCCCCTTCTTTTAAAATGGTGCTATTTCCGTTTGTTTACTAGCTTCATACACTTCCATAAGTGCTTGTAATCCATATTCGTAAGCTACAACCATTGATGCAGCGTTAGGCTCTTTACTTTGCTTGTATCGTTCAACTAGACTCTTCATAATTTGAATTTCAGCTTCAATTTTGTTTTGTAGGACCACCTTATTCACCTGCTACTTTCTTCATCGAATGTTCTTCAACATACTGTTTGATACATTCGGATTCGGTATGGATTGGATCACCACTAAAATCAAGGTACCCTTCTCCGTAGAAGATTTCTCCACCACACCCTTGGCAATAATCCATAAAGTCTCTTGCTGATGAATCGTGATGATTTCCGTAAGTAATTGGATTTTCAATCATTTTTTGAATTCCTCCTTATTTACTGAGAGAAAACTTATGGTATAATATAGGTAGCTAATTTTAGGGAATGTTTTCTCTACATCGCTCGTTGCTATCGAGCGTTTTTTATTTTTTAATAGCTAACTTTCTGAAAGTTTGTTAAAATTTAGTTACCGATATGTGTAACAACTGGCCTGTGCTTCTGTACGGGCTTTTTTGATGCTTTCACACATCGAAATATCCAGGAATCCTTTTACTAGATGGGGAACACCATTAAATCCCTGAATATTACGACAAGTGAATACGCGTCTTATCCTTGTAGGATTTTCCTCCTTTTTGTCGAATTACTTAGACTGGAAGGAGGTGTTTTTATGAAACCAACTACTATAAATATCCGTGTTGACTTAGATGATATTTTCAAACTATCTCATCATGAAATTGTTGATGGTGTTTTAAAATACGTCCATGAACAATCGCACCAGTATAATAATTTAACTCCAGAGAGCAGTCTAGAAATGGTTATAAAAGAAGCGACAAAAGCTTATGAAGATAACTTAAGAAAACATATGCATGAACGATATAGTGCTACTATTTCTGATCAAGTTGAAGTACAACGTTAGATTCACAAATTTTCTTATTATTTAATAGAATTTTCACTTCTACAACAGCCTCTGTTACCGCAGGGGCTTGATTCTTGTTTTCTTCCACATGAATCACTCCTTTTATCAAATTTTATCGTGTTCATAAATCTGTAAAATCTTTATATAAAAATTTAATGAAATACGTGTTAAACTTATTACATTCCAAGAAGTCCTTTACTTTTAGAATCGACAATTCTTCAATACCCTTAGTCTTGCCCTGCATCCCCTTGCAGGGCTTTTATCATTTAGCTAGAGTGATATACCTCTTGTATGTTTCCTCAACCTTATCTGCGCTGTTATGTACACCCTTTGCTCTTAAATCCTTTATAATCCACAAGATTTTCTTTCGTTCATATTCATCACGTTGCTGTTTATTTATCATCTTGTGACCATCCTGTCTTTTTATCCCAGACATCAATTCTGTGTACTAGGTATGTTAATAGACATATAGCCGCTGATACAATCGCCAATGATAATGTACTTTCCTCCATCATTTACATCGCCTCCCTATCCATTTCTGGAATAATTCCGCGTTTCGTTAGAAGTTCGTGGATGAAGAGCCTCCCCTTTTGTGTCCAACGCGTATTCATTTTCACTGATCTGCTACCGTCTGTATGGACTACATCAACTGTTTTCGATTTTGTGTAACCTTTGTTTTGGTGTTTGGAGTAAAGTAACCATTGATTATTTACTTTGTACTGTACTTTTTCATCATTAAGGATTTTATTAAGCTTCATTGCTGATAAACCATAGTCAGCTGCAACTTGTGAAACCGTTACTGTATCTTGTGATTGAAGAATTTGGTCTAGGTATGTAATCTTTGATGCGTTTTCTGCAATCTGTTGCGTTAACATGAGATTCTTTTGTTCCGCAACCTGTCTCGCTTGTTGTTCCTGCTTGAGTTGTGATGCAAGACCGATAATTAAGTCTGGATCTTGAAGTAGAGCATTGATTGTATTTGGTGTCATGTATGCTCCATGTTTTCTAATAGAAGGAAGCACTTCGCTTGTTACCCATTTTCGAAATTCTTTTGCTTTCTGAGTTTCTGATTCGAAAATCAGCTCATACAATCCATCTTCGGTAATGTATGGTTGTCCATCGTGGACAATTACTGATATATCAGCTTTTTGGATGACTTTCTCGATACGATCTTTTCGAAGATAAGTTTTCCCTTTTGCCACTTTCGTATATCCAAGTGACCACGCTACATTTTCAAGGTTGAACATTTCCTTACCGTTAAGGTGTATAACCTCTAATGCTCCAAATTCTTGATGATTGAAAACCTGTAACTGCTTCATTTTCTTTCCTCCTCTTGGTTCACAAAAAGTGAACATTTAGTTAAAAATAATAGTTAACTTTTCGTTAACTTTCTACTAATTCATCAACTGTAACATCATACAATTTAGACAACAAACCCAATCTGTATATACTTGGTTGTCTCTTGCCAGATTCAAGTTGTGAATAAGCGGATTTTGTTGAGTAACCAAGATAATCACCTACATAAGCCTGACTATAACCACGTTTCTTGCGTAACGATTTGGCCTTTTCGATATTTAGTTTCATGTTTATCACCTTTGTTCTTTTCGTTAATTTGATAATAACACACTGTTCACTTTTTGTGAACAATAAAATTTATTTTTTTCTATAAACTTAAAAAGGTTGTCTTTGAGTGAACTTTCCTGTTAAATTTTATATATATTGACTATAGTTAATGAAAAAAAGTAAAAGATAATAGTAGACGGGACTTCTATAAAGGAGAGAAAACTGATGAATCATCAATTGATTAGTAAAAGGGTTAAAGAAATCAGAACGGAAATACTCAAAATGAGCCAATCTGAATTCATTAACGCACTAGGACTAAAAAGTAAATCTGCTGTATCTATGTGGGAGAACGAAGAAATAGATAAATGTCCATCGAGAAAAACTTCTTTAGATATAGCTAAACTCGCAAATGTATCCGTTTCTTATGTATTAGGTGAATCCGATGAGAAGAATCCTGAATTAACAGCTAAGGATGACTTAGAACAAGTAATGATAGATATTCGATCTAAGAATCCTGATAAACAAAAAGAACTTATTGAAATGATAAAACAACTAGTTAAAATATCAGGCGATTGATAGCGTTAAATGCTACCGATCGCCTCTTTTATTTTCAAAAGAATTTCATAAGACTCAGCATCCCCATTATGAGCCGCATTAAAGATTCCTTGTAGATTACTTTCAACTTCAATTAACTCTTTTTCGATTGTATTTTGTTCCATCACCAACATCCTCCGATATTTTCATAGTAGTTTGTGAATTTATCACAATGTATAACTAATATTTAATTTTGAAATTTAGTTAATCCCCCTATAAACAGCGAATGCGATTGCCCCATTAAGAGACAATCGCATTCAATCTATTTATATCGGACCCTTAACCAGAAAATTACCCCATTCCTGTCCCTGGGTCCATTCTAAGCATAATTTGAGTTTGAGCATCCTTTGCTACTTGTTTAGGCTGCTCCTTTTGACCTTTAACAGGAGATACATATAATACTCCGACTAAAGCCAAAGTTGTTACTAAAGCTAGTACTTTTTTCATTTAGCATCACCCTTGTATATTATACTATTTTTATTAATATCTACCAATATTTTTCGAGGTAAATAACTATAAAATTTACACCCTTGCGAGTAGAATAACTCAATTGATTTTTCTAGTAATTTTCTATCTTCCAATGCCATTCCTAAATAACATAATTTCATTGGAGACAGACTACCATTCTCTTTTTCGTACTTTCTTAATATAGTGGCAGCTTTTTCTTTTTCTCCTGTTACTATATATAGAAGCGCTTTCTCGCCCACATCAAAAATTTGTAAATCATACATATCCTTTTCATGGATTATTCTAATGTAAGATCTCATATTTAAAAACTCTTTTTTTCGGTTTTCTGCTTTCTCATAAGATAGTTGGTCTAGCATCTCAATCCCTTTATTTAAATACCATAAAGATTGTTCATAATTTTCAACGTATGATTCACCTAAATATCCTAATGCAGAAATTTTTAATAACCTTAAATAACCTAATTCATCATTAACATTCAATATACTATGGCATAGTTCTCTTGATTTTTCTATTTGCTCGTCCATTAGCAATGCATACGCATACCATTCCTTTACACGGCTACTGTATATATCTTTTATAAATTGGCTAGGAAGTTCAGATATTTTTTTCTGTAATGTTTGTATATACCCATCTAAAAGTTTAAAATCCCTACAATCATACATAGAATATAATGTTAAAATATCAAACATTATTTTAGTTTCTTCATTTTTAAGAACTTTACTCTTTTTCCTATTCTCAGTCTCCGTTAAAAGTTTTTCAGCCGTAAAAAATTTCTTAGCTCTTAACCAAACGAGTTCATATATATATGCCCATTCGTAAGTTTTAGAGTTATTAGATTCAAAGCCTCTTTGAATCGCGATTCTAAGGAGTTCCAAATCCCCTAAAGCATTTCCATACTCCATAGCTATTCTTAAATTTTTTTTACTTTTAGTTTTTTTACAAAATTCATGGATCATATAATTCTTTTCAAGCGGATCTTCATATAATAATTCAACTAGCTTTACTACATTTAAAAAATTCAATTCACTTTTCCCTGATAAATTCTTTGAAAACGCAGGGCCACTTATTCCAAGTTCTTTTGAAATACTCTCTTGGCTCTTTTTTTGAAAATCAATTTGATCAACAACTTTAAATAACCAATATTTCATTTTGCTCCTCCTTGCCGGAACAAAAGACACGTAAACCCCATAAAGGAAAACGTGCCACCCTCAATCTATGGTGTGTTATAATTATATGTATAAGATCCGCGACAATGTTCCCTAGGGTAGTAGGGGCAGTGTAAGAGTGTTACCAGCACTACTTGCACCGTGGGTCTTTTTTACGTCCGTTTATTTTATTATTTTCATAATATCATATTTTTGCCAAAATTACAGTCGTGTGGTTATCAGAAAAATGTTGAGAAAGTTTGAAAATAGCTTTATATCAAGGCTTTCTCACGCTTACGAATAAAGATATACAATAGTGCATCTTTCTGTATAAAGTACCCATATACATCTTTTAACGTATTAACATGAGAGCTACGACTCTCTTTTTTTACTCACAACTTCTAGTACAATTAATATAATATAAATCTACTAAATCAATTAAAATTGAATCCTGGCGCTCACTAAAAGATGAAATATTAGACCTGGGTATAAAAGACAGTGACATCTTTCAAATTCAAATGATAGAGATAGATCCAAACAAAAAGTAACATAGCGCTATGCCATGTTACTTTTTGTTTGAATTAACAAGAGCTTCAATTATAGTTCAGATGCGGCTTTATATGTATTAAGAAAGATCTCTTTAGTTCGTTATAATCAGGGTATTTTAAATTAGTAAAAATCTCAATAGCTGACAATAATAAACTTCTAGTACCAATAAAGTTATATTCATCTATATTACAATCAAATTTGGCTCTTATTGGCTTTATCGTTAAATTTTCGCCTTCTTTAGAGATAGCACTTAACGCCATATAATTATGAGAATCGACAGATAAAAAACTATATAAAGTTGCCATCAAATTTTTATCTAAATTATCTTCAGACGCAAGCTTTTTAGCTAGTGCATTAATCGATTTTTCCCCTTTATAAAGTGCATGCCAATTGGGTAAATATCCTCTTTTATCACTAGCTTGTAATTTATTATACTCATCCAACGCATCTTGTAATTCCTCAATTTCCAATTGCTCTTTATGATACTTAATAGCATTATCCAAGGACTCTCTTCTTTGGTCAGTTATCCACCCATTGCTTTTAGCTTGTTTTACTGCTTCGATTTGTTGCTTATGGTAACCAATTTTATATACTTTAGCTCTATTTTCTAATAACGAATCGTCTTGAACTATGAATTTAAGGGCTAACCACGCTTCTAGAAGACCGCGATAATTTAAAGTTGCAGGGCCTTTTAAACCGTTTGCTCCCGAAACTCTAACCCCCTCGCATAATTCAATAATTTTCCGATATAAAGCGGTTATCACCACAGTAGACACATCATTCGATTCTGCAGCGTTTTTAAAATCACTCGATTGTTTATAGTCATTCAGTTGTTTATTAGCGAATTTAATAGTTTCATTTAAAACTTCATATGGCTTCATAACGAAATCAGCTTCCTTCATTTATAAATAAGAATATTCATTCTCTTATATCCATTATAAGTCGATAGATGTTGACGATAAAGTAAAAACATATATGAAAAAGAATTTTTAAAAAACTAATCATATCCAGGTTCATATTCATCCAAAAATTCAGACGAAAATAAATACCAATACTGTCGAAAATGCAAGGGAGACCGAATACATATATGGTACGGACTACTAAAACCTTATCATTCTAATGAATTAGTTTTACGATTTACCCCCAGTGAGGATATAACAGACTTACTGTATAGCTTTTCAGCTCATATAGATGAGGAAGATAAGTTGTTGAGAATTTGCATTTGTGATGGTTGCAAAGAAAGCCTAGTGTTTGCAAAAAAATCCTTGTGCATACTACAGATGATCCACAAACTTTTGCACATGAGAACGAAACTCTATCACGTTTAGACACATCTAAAGTATAGGATTAAAATTAAGTTTGAATAAAAATTTGCCTTCGTTCCTTATTTAATAGTGATTACAAAAACTCCATTTTGAAAAAGATTGACCAATATAGAGTTACTCTTTTCATCTAAATATGATTTTTTATAAAACGCATAAACTGACATATCAATAATTAATTTACACAATTGCACAAATTAAAGGTGAATAAAAAAGACTTCATTTAACTACGAAGTCTTTAGATATAGTAATTATTTGAAATAAATGCATCAAGCCATATGACTCTGCTAAATTAAGAACTTTGCTCTTTAACTTTATCGTCTTTCTTATTCGAGCCTAAATCAAGATCTGCTGATATATTTTGTATGAAATCTCTATATAATTCTCTTCTTTGCTCGGAAGTAAACTCCCCTTCTCTAATTATCGTCTTTAGAGTATTCATTTTAATAATTACGTCTTTGTTTAGTTTTTCTCTTTTAAAAAGTATGTCTATTCTCACTAGAATAATACCTAAACAAAAAGCTGATAATGTATTAAAATTTCGAATAGCATTCTTAACATTGCCTGTTGTTAATTCAGCTATAGCATCTTTTGCACCCATAAAAACAAACCCCAGCACAATACCATAAGCAGTCCTTTCGGGTTGTTTTAACAACATAATATCTATAGCTTTATATAAATATCCTGTTATTTTATCAAGATCAATGTTCATTTAATAAGTGCACCTTCTTCACATAATTTGAGAAATCTATAATAGTATTTGATATTACTTCTTCGTTGAAAATCTTATTCCCATTAATTTTATCATTGTTTTGAATAATAAATTCAATTAGTTCTTTTGCTTCATAATCATTTGTTCCAAACAAACCATTCTTTATTCGATAATTGAGTAAAAATTGATAACTGCAAGTTAATATTGCAAATACTAAAGGGATTACATTTATATATGATGGAACAACAAAATAGAATGACGTACCTAGTAACATGATACTCCCTAATCCTATAATAATATAAGCTTTATATATTTTTTTTAACTTACTCTCTAAAAATAATGCCGAAATTATAAGACTATTTTTATTTCCTTTCTCTTCCTTTTCCTTTTTACGAGACTTGGATTGTTTACTAGATAGAATAGCCATTGTCACAGATAATATATGGTTATTAACCATTTTAATAACTTTTGATTTTCTTTGCTTTACATCCCTCTGATGTGTAATTTCTTTCATGTAGTTAGAAAATTCCTCTTCAACTTTAATTTTATTAGCTTTCACATAAAAAAAGCTTATAAACATTGATATAACCCCAATAAATCCCGATAGTGCTGAAACTATAGCACCTGAAGATTTTACAAAATTTATAAATTCTGTAAAAAAACTCATTTATTATCATACTCCTCCCTTTTTAAATAAATTACCATATATCATTCAGATAAATTATACCATTCATTATGATTTTTAGTAATTATTAGCAAAGAGGGATATTATAAACAAATTATATCACTTCAAAATTAATGCAGTAAAAAACACACAAAAATTATATAAAACATGAGCTAACATTGGTACTTTCAAATCTCTTGTCTTTTCGTAACTCCATGCATATAAGCAAACATTTACAAAGTAATGGAAGAAAAACCAGTCAAAATGAACCGCTGCAAAGATACCATTAGCAATAATAATTGCTGTTGTTCCGTTGATCCGCTCTAACAATACCTCTAATCCAAGTGGCAAAATCTTTCTAAATATGAACTCTTCTATTGCGTATTTTACCGTATTAACAAGGATGGTAATTTTCAAACGTATAACTTACTTTTAGAACTGGAATATTGAGTGCTTTTCTTGTATGCATGCTACCTCAGCAAGAAAAAATCCGTTTCCATGTAGAGTTGCTTTTGGAATAATACCGTCCTTTCGTTACTTATAAGTAATAAGTAAAAAAGAGCCCTATTAATTTAGGACTCTTACACTAATTTCAAAATCATAGTATATTATGGATTAATTTTATTTTTTTCGGCGATTATTTTTTCTTGATTTCTTCTGTATGTTTTTGTTTCTCTTTTTCTTTTTAAATATATCCTTATCTTTGTCTTTTTTTAGTGAATCTGTTACTTTATTAGCTTTAATAGACGAACCAGGAAAATATTCATCAAATGTTCGTACTGAACTACCTTCGATAACACATATGACTTTTCTCGTTTGATATATTAATTCTCCTATTGCTAGACAGGATTTAAATAATTGTAAACATTCATAAGTAAATTCAGTTAGATAGATGCTCTCTAAAGTTCCCTTATCCATCTTTCCTGAAGGGGCATATACTATTTTTTGTGTATTTACATCATATTTATAACTACGATGGCCAATTGCATTTCTTAATCTACTGTCCACTTTTGACATAAATAAACATTTAAATACATCTAATGCGTCTATGAACTCTAATTTTTTTCCTTTTTTTCTGCATTTTACTGTAATCTTCTAAGGTTTTAATTTGATTATTTATATTAGGATCCATTAGTTTAAAGTCCGAGCGAACTATTAGATTTTCAAATGCAACAATTAAATCAAAAATATCACCCAAATCTTCAAATGTATCAATATAAAAGTCTTTAATATACTCAAAATCAACAGTTGTTAATCCCATTTCCTGCATTATCTTTTCTTTATTATCTTCATCTTTATAGTATTCTAGACCTATTACGGGAATTAACATTGTAAATTTTTCAACAAATTTATTTGTTATTAAAAATATTTTTTCTTCAAAATCATTTAATTTTTCTTGGAAATGTAAACCTAAATCAATAAATTGTTGATGGCTTTGATCGTGATCTTGTATCTTCTTTAACTGACTAAAAATAAATTCCGTACTCTCGAAAAACGTAGACTTTGAAATAGGGCTTGTGAAATTTAAGTTGACGGCATGAACAGCCCTTAATAATTCCCATTGATTATCAGCAGGGTATGCCGTTTTGTTAAGTATTTTATGCAGTTCATCGCGTAAATACTTATCGTTTTGACTAAGCCAAAGCTCGTTAATACGTTTAACTGTTGGCCATTTATGATTAATAGACATTAAGAATCCTATAATGGTACTTTTAAAATCACCTACAGTATTTATACCCATTTTAGAAACGCTGTCTTTAATAAAAGGCGACATGAGATTTTCTACTGAATTGGTGTACTTTCTAATTTTTTTTGTAAGCAATTCACCTGAAACATCAATAATAAAATCTGGGCTTACGTCACCTGTATATCTTTTTACATTTTTTAAATCAATATGAAATTCACCTTTATGAGGATTCATAGATACATTTCCGAATATCGATGTATAACACTCGTTACACTTAATTCTAACAGGATAATTTTCTAACCATCCTAATTGAACTCTTATTTTTGTAATTTTCCCACATACGTCACATTGAAAATCATTTGTTGCTATCACGTTAAAACGCTCCCTTTTTCCAATTATTGGCTTATCCACTATATATTTTACTCTATAATATATTTAAAAATCTGTATAGCATAAGATTATTGGATTGAAAAATTGAATCATCACACAACATTCATTTTTTATAATTAAATATTTTCCAATATATCTAGCAGATCATTCCCCCAATATTAACATCCCTCAAAGGTACACCCTTTGAAACGCACTCCTTCCCACAGTAAAACTATATCTCCCTTATAAATCTGATAAAAAACATTATTCAATATTTGTACAATATAGTGGGATTTTTTAATCAGAAAAAAGAGTATTTCTCCAAAATCTATTGATAAATTTTCACTATTTTTTCCATATTATTAATATTTGACTAAAGAGAAAAGCTCTCTAATTGAGAGCTTTTTTAAATAAATGTTGTTATTCATTGTTCACTTTTATAAAGTCATAAAGTACTTGACTTAATTTTTTGGCTTCTTCACTTAAATGATCATACGTACTTATATGGTTAATAGATTTTTTGCAGAAATCTAGTTTATTTACTACAGTTCCTGACTTAGCGGCATAACTACCTCTTCTTTTCCTATCTCCTTCTGGAAAAAGGGAATCTATATAGGTACCTAAAGGTTCGTTTTTATAGTCTTCCTGAGTGAAGTCTTTGTTGATTAGGTGTTCTAGTGGACTCTCTTCGGTTTTTGACGTACCCTTTTCGTATTCAGCAATTACTTCTCGTAGTATATCTTCGGAGAGTATATTCTCAATTTCTTTACATTCCAAACAATAATACCTGTCTCCTAGAAATTTTTCTAACTTTTCTTGCCGAGGGCGCTTGTCATCACCATCTTTGTCTGTAATCAAAAAAAGAGTACTACAGATTTTTTCAGCATTCATGGATGTATGTCCTTCATTAGTTTCTGTTTCATCATCTAGGAATGACCAATGAGTTATATTGCCACCACTATATTCAACGAATGAATAGTGTATATCTTCTTTAAACTCTTTTAAATCAGGGTAAAATTCTTGGAATACTTTTAGAAAACGCCTTATATACAACCTGTCTGTAATGCCTTCAACCCATATGGTACAGTTGGATAGAAGAACAGCTGAATTTCTAACTCCAAGTTCTTGTAATACACTTTTATTCTCATTACTTACATTTTCTATAGAAAATGTTGCATCTATTTCTTCAGTAGGATTTCCGGAGTGTTCTCCTAAAATTTTTTTGAATTTATATATAGATATCCTATCCATATCTAGTGTCATATCCAAAAAATGATTTGAATGGGTCGTGAAGAAAAATTGGTGATGTGCAAATTGCTCATCCATTATTATCTCAATAAATTTCCTCTGCATACCTGGATGTAAAAATAACTCCGGTTCTTCAATAAATAATAGTAAGTTTTCATCTAAAAATTTAAACAACGGGAATGTTAGGATGATTAATGATTGAATACCATCACCTAATTCAAATATGTTTTTTTCCTTTTCTATTCCTATTTTTACTTTTATTACATCTGAATTCCTAACGGGTGTAAGTGTAACTTGTTGTCCATCAAAAAAGCTCTCTGACAAAAATTCTTGAAATTTTTGTATATTGTACCTTTGCTGAACACTTCCTAATAACATATCTGTTATTTCATCATAGAGATTAAGTCCAGTATGTATTTCTAATGTTTCATGTGCTTCTTTAAAGTAATCATTTTTCGTTCTTTCTTTATAAACATCTTTACCAGTATTGATTGTATCTGTATATCCTCTAAGTCCACGTAAAGCCGGTATATAAACACGCTTAAAATTAATTTCATAACTTGTTCTACCAGAAGAGACTATTTCATAAATTTTTGGTTGATAATCATTAAGTAACGATTTTAAGTTAGTTATTAACTGTTCTGTTTTTTCAGGTACTCCAAAGTGGTTTTCGTTTAAAGTGACTACTGATGAACTATCGATGTTAATTATGTCAGCAACTAGTCTATGAAAGTCCTTAAACAAATCCTCGCCTTCTTTTAAAAATGAAGGGATTTTAAACATTTCTATATCACTAATTAAACGGTCTACATTAAGTTCACCGATGCCTCTAAAAGAACTTTCCTTTATAGAACTAATTATTGCATCCGTAAATTCTATAAGTATATTGTCATAAGATTCAACGTCTACTATTTCTTTTGGAGGTGTAAAAAAAATATCTTTATCAATTGCGAATATGCCTCTAAGGAATCTACTTTTACCTGAATTATTAGATCCTACAAAGATATTGACTTTAGAGAGGTTTTTAATGACATTCATGTTATATTCTGATCGTAAATTTCTATTAAAACTTAGATTTTCTATATGATGTCCCAAATCAATCACTCATTTCCTGTAAATGTTAATCTTATTATAAGTTATTTTCCTAAAAATTTATCGTTAAAGTAAGTTTTTAGGAAAACCTACACTTATGTAACTTACGATTTGAGTAAAAAAATAAGTATCTTGTTAAAAGGATAACCAGTGCATACAAACTATTTTTAGCGTATATATGGAAAATAAGTGGAATAACAACTTTATTATTTTTGTATGTAAATTCTTTCTATGAAAACTTCCTAATAAATATATCAAAAGTTCATACAAAACACATAAATTTTATATATAATATATTCATCAATACTAATATTCAAACAATATATTAATGCTAATAACATCTTTGGTACACTATACCGATTCTTTACATCTTTCGATAATAGAAGGGTAGGTTAACCAGGCATCTCTTAAGTATTCGTTAAAAATGCATTTAACGTAAGTAAAGTAAGTTGCTTATATTTTGTATCTAAACACCATTAAATACGTGGAGGATGAAATTATGAAATTTATAGAACAGCACCCTAATTATACGACATATACTCATGAAGAATATGATATGTGCGATCTGCCATTTACAATAAGATCAGGCGAATTAAATGCCCTTGTACATGGATGTTTAAGTACTTGCTCAGAAGATGATGAAATAGAAGGTAATACGTATAGATTGCAACATGCATTAGCTGCAGAGTTACAGTATACAAGGCAACCCAATCTACAATTGCCTTTGTAGTATTACTTGGATAGTTATATAAACTTAACTTTCGTTCATTTCCACTTGTAGTTGCACCAGCTTTAAAGGTTACATACGTTATTCCATTAGCATAAACACTTGTTGCATATCCAACATTATTTGAACCGCCATTCTGCCAAATCCCAAATTTCTGACCTTGTGGGACACTTCCCTTAATTACAAAGGTATATTCCTCACCCGCAAAGAAATTTTCAGTTAGAGAATATTGATTGATTAGATAATCTGTTTTTTCGTATTTAATATTTGAATCTAATAAAAGGTTACGTCCTCCAGCTTTATCATTATTAACCTTTGTTTCTACACTTGTTAACTTTTCACTAATTTTCCCAGCTTTTTCTTCTGTTTCAGTAGTTGTTTTCTTTAGTTCACTTGTTGTTTGCTGCACCTCAGAGATTTTCTTTATTGTGCCTTCGGAAGTCTCTACTACTGTATTTAGTTTCTCAGTGATTTCACCATCTTTTTTTGTTAATGCTTCAATAGATTTATTGAACCCTTCGTTAGTTTGCTGCAAGCTAGTAACTTTTTTATCTATTTCACCTTGAGAGTTTTGTACATTTTTAATGGTTAGAGAAACTTCTTGAAGATTTTCTGTTACTTCCTTGAATTGTCCATTTGTCTCTTTTTGCGCATCTTCTACTTTTTTATCTACTTCTTCTTTTGTGGACTGAATATCCTTATTAACCTGTTCAAGTGTTTCTTTTTTGAGAGACTCTACATCAGGTACAACCGATTCCCAAGCTGCGCCTGTCCATATTTTTAAAATACCAGGCTTACCATTGCTAATATCACGCCAAAGTGTTTTATAAGGTTTTAGTCCTGTTGTCGGTGGATTATTAGCTTCAATTATTTCTACCGTGTTATTTTTAAGATTCTCTTGAACTTTTTCAGCCAATGTTTTCGCTGCTTCGGATTCTTTCTTAGCATTACTAGCTGTTTCGTTTGCATCTTTCACTAATTTATCTAACTGATCTATCAGCTCTTGTTTATTACCTAATGACCCCAAGATTCGATTGTAAATTTTTCGTAGTTCTTCGTTTGGATCAGTAATTTCGCGATAATCACCAAACACATATTTATCTTGTGTAGGGTCCGTAAAAGATTCATCACCAGCAATTACACGTGCTTCAAGGTATAACTTAGGTGTGAATCCTGTATCTTTGATTCGAATCGTATCGCCCTCATTAATTAGTTCATGTGCTAGACCGAAAATGCGTCCAATCGATTGTGCTTCTACTTCATAAGAAACTGAAGAATTGACACGCTTCTTTAATTCCGTCTTCATCAAAGTCATTAATCGCTGCGGTGTCATATTTTGGTCTTCTGTTTCCGGAGTGTAGAAACCAAATTTATGCTTACCATGCGCATTCCAGCGTTGAAAGGCATCACTATCTGTAATATAAAGAAGCCCGTTATTAATACTCTCAATCGTGATAAGTTTGTCACCTTCGCCCCGTACAAATCCGACTAAGGCGGTACAAATATCCCTGGAATGTTCAATGCGTCTAATGCCTATTAAGTCTTTTCCCAAGGTTACTTCCTTCCCTGTTTCTCTCCCTCGTTTCTTTATCATATCGACATACCATCCAGTAATTTGAGAACCGAATACTTCAACACGATATTGGATTTCTAACTCAAACAAAGCCGCGATTTTCTTTAAAAAAGTGAGGGGATCGATGAATTCATCAATAGTCATCGTGTGGAATGAAGAATAATCCGTTATTCCACGTTGCCATTTTGACTCAGCAAGAGCGATATCAATAAACGTATTAACTGTTTCGCTCTCTATACGTTGAGGTTTAATAATGCCATCTTTGGCTATTTGAACCCAGGCACCAGCAGCATGTACAGTGAGCGATTTATCATCAGAGTCTTTTTCTACTTCATTATTGATAACATATGGAACAATGCGACCATCACGCACTTCCTTTAAAACTAGGTTCTGCTGCTGTAAAGTAACTGCATGTGGAGTGCCGTCAAAAGTTTTGAATTCTAACATATCAATGTTATTTTTTATTTCCCAATGACGGTTATCAGCCCAGTAGTCCTTTGGTTGAATAGCTGATATAATCTGATCTGTTTTGAAATCAACAACATGAAGTATTCCGCTTGGTGTTCTCATCTGAATCGCTCCCTATATTTGACCCTTGCTGTTCCGATATCAGAAGGCATGATCTCTAGTTTATTAGTGCCTCTATTGATAACAGGGAAATTACTGAAAATGTCCTTAATATTAATCGCATTCTTTCCTTCAATTGTTACATGACTGTTTTCTGTGTCGATCACGACTTTATCACCAACATCTACTATATAAGGCGGTGTATTTTTCGTATTTAAATTCACTTTCCAAAACTTCAAATCACTAACTGACATTGCTTCTACTGGTGGAACGTCTTGAAACTGCATGATGCTAATCTGAATTTGTGTTGTTTTTTCCATATGATAGTTTTTTTCATCCGTCCAACGTGCAAATCGTTCTGAATCATCTTTTTCTGTACCTGGAAGGAATTTTGAAATATACGCTTCCCATACATTTCCTGTCCTAGCTATCCACAATCGACCAAAATACTGATTCCATGTATTCGGATAATCGCCACTCTCATAAATTAAACCTGTTTTCCCCGGCTTATTGTCATATCCAATTACCATTATTCCAAAATTTTGTTCAGCTTGCCAAAAGAGATCGTTCATAGCAATTTTTGAAAGTACCTTGCTATTTTCATCCAGTATCGCTATCTCAACTCGTCCCATTTCATTGATTTTTTTACTCTTACATGTAACGTAGGCTTGCATAATAAAGTCTTGTACTGGACCGCCAGGGATACTCTTTTTAACGGCTGCGCCGTGCCAACCTTTACCCGCAGTACCAAAATCAGAACAATAGAATTGGTATTTATCTGATCTCATTTCACCTACTGGTTCACCATCTTCCATCGAGCTGACCTTACTCCACCCTACAGTGGTAGCCATTTCATCCCATATAAGCCTTTGATTTCTTTCTACAGGTTTTTCCACAGTTTTTAACGGCATTCCGATACGAAAATAATCCCGATCATTTAAAGATGTCTCGCCAAACCATACGTCTAGAAAAGTATTTGGTTTCGTAATATCAATCTCAATGATAGGGTTAGAATGAACAGTTCCTTTATTTTGGACATTAGCAACTAACCCACTAACATCTTTTTTAAAGTCAACCGTTTGCTTTTTTCCTAACTTATATGGCATTGGACAAATGAAAGTTAAAGTACCTTCACCTAGATCAACTAACTGGTCTAAATCTAAAGTTTCATCTACGACAGCTAAAAACGTACGATCTTTTTCATCATCAAAAATAAGCTCGCACGGTTGATCCGTAACGAGCCAATCTGCTATTTCTTCTTTTAGTTTTTCAGCTTCTTCAGCTGAATCATATAATAATGCAATAGGAACTAAAATCTTTCTCATTTTAGTTTGTGTGCGTAGTAACCTACCTCCTGGATAATGCGAGACTTCAAGAAACATATGATCCAAAGGAGCCCATGCAGGGCGCTTTTTACCCTGCAGTGGAATTACATTTGGATTCCTTTTCCCGTTAAAACTAAAGAAGCTAATTCCCGTCATATCATCACCTACCTAAAATACTTTGAGTCTTTCTTTCTCGCGTTCTTGAAATTCATTGACATCTGAGTAAATTTCCTTCGCTATTTCTCTTCCGTTTAAATTAATTTGTAAAACAGTTGGACCTTGCGGTACATATTTGGCCCCTTGCTGTTGATTTAATGGTAATGAACCCATAATTCCATTCGCAATCGCGTCAAACGTTTGCTTACGTAAAGGTAAAACCGTTTCATCGTATCCTCTTGCGTCACCACAATTGTTATGTTAAGGCTCTTTATCCTTAACTCTCCGGTTTTCACTGGAGTATCGGACTATATCATCACCCATTCATCGGGTGTCGTGCGCTCTTGGATATTTCGCCATACTTTTAGCTTAGGCTACTTTACCTAGTCTCTACACCTTCCTGTCGTTTCCGTACAGGCTTGGCTCGGGATTGCCATATTTTATCAACAAAAAAAGCACTCATAATAGAGTGCTTACCTTCAATTCAAGTATTGGTTTTAATATATCTTGCTCTAGGTAAGAAATTCTAATCAATGGGATATTGTTTCGTTTGCAATATGCATTTTTTATTGCATCCCTTTTCTTAGAATCTCAAAATTTAGTATTTCTTGTATCTTCATCCCTAATATATTGAAAGGGTCTGAAGTGTTGTTCTCCGTCATATTCAATTAAACATTTAACATGTTCATCTGAATCTAAAACAGCGAAATCGAAGGCTAAGCTCCTTTGGTGTTTACAATCAGGGAATTTGTATTCTTTTTCAAATAGAACATCATGTTCAGTTAACCAGCTTTCAATTTCTTTACTAGCTTTGGATGAACGAAAGTCGCTACAATTAGGGCAACGTCTATTTTGGTTTAAAATCTTATCCGGCGCTACATAATATTCATGACCACAATCGTTATGTTTTACAAGAATCTTGTCTCTCGCTGTTGTGTATTGACCAAGTACAGAATACTCGTCTTTTAATAGCTTGTACATTCTTGTTACAAATTCATTGTGATTAGATTTATTATATGGCCCTTCAGATTTAGGTCTTCTCTTTGCCAATAAAGCTGCTGTTTTCCCTGTGTTCTTATTGGAGCAAAAATTACATCTTCTTTTTCCGCTATTTTTAAAAGAGTCGAATGTGGTAACAAATTCGTTTCTGCACCTACATTTAAGTTTAATAGGTGTTTTACAATTTGTGTATTCGTTGCTAATTAAAGTGCAACCACTGTCGCTTTCGAGATCAATAAAGGCTTTTATCTCGCTATAAGTGAATATCTTATCTTGATTGCATCTTTTGAAACCGCACTTATTACATTTACGTTTCCCTTTCCTAAATTGATTGAAAGTGGTTATAAATTCATCTCCGCAGTCACATTTGAACTTCATTTTTTCGCGATTGCCAACATATTCATCTGAAATCAATGTACAATCACTATTCTCGTTAACGAAAGAAATAGCATGTTCTAAACATCTGACTCTTTTAGACATAACAAATACCCCTCCGACAGAGTTTTTATCCGATTATTTAATTTTTAAATGAGAAAAAAGGTGTCGGAACATTCTTTCAATTCAGGTAGCTAATCCAAATCTATCTCTCTCCTATATTATACCATACTTGAAATTGTTGATAAAACTTAGGTTTCCCCGAATTCACACGATATTTTATGCTGCCGATTTCTCGACAACCGGGCTAGATTTAACCCCAATTAATGTAGGATTACCGGGCTTAATTAAAGCTCCATTCGCAGCCCATTTAACATCGAAAGATGGCAGCCCCTCACTTGCCCAATTTACAGGGTTTAATGATCCATTTACACTAATCTTCGGAACAGGAATGTGAACGCCACTAAACATATTCGCTACACCGTTTTTAATTTTATCAATCCAGCCCATAATTCCACTCCAAGCTTCTTTAATAGGATTAATCAGTTTGTCTTTAATTTTCATAGCAGCTTCACCTATATCAATTGCCATACGAACTACAGAAGCGATAGGTTCCTTAATAAATGTCTTGAAATATCCAACAACAGTAGACCACATGCTACTAATCGTAGAGCCAAAAGAAGATGCGAGCCCTTTCACTGCACCAAAAATTTGTTTAACAAACGAAAATTGGATAAGCCCCCAGATTAACTGGATTGCACCGCTGAAGATTTGTTTTATCCCTGCCCACATTCCAGAGAAATCACCAGTTAAAACAGATGCGAAAAATTTAATAATTCCCATAATGAGATTAACAGCACCCTGGATAATATCTTTTATAGCGTCCCATGCACTTTTTACAATCATCATTACAGCTGGCATTACAAAAGCTATAATAGATTGAATGATTGAGAAGGCATTTTTTACAGCTTGTACAATTTGATCTCCGTTTTCTTTCCAAAACGAAGTGATTTGAGATATAATCCCATTTACAAACGACATTACATCTGTCAGTAAAGGCATTAAGTAAGGAGCTATTGTATTGAATACACCTTTAATAAAGTCCCAAGTAGCGCCGATTATTCCCATAATTACTGGTGCTTGCGCTGCTATCAAGGATTGTACATTTTCTATGAAACTACTCAATTGAGCATGCACATCCTGAACGAACATAATAATATCCGCTTTCTGCTCAGGTGAAAAACCTAACTTGTCTATGAAATTACTTGCAGCTCCCCAATCACCAGATACGAGAGCTTTCATAGTTTCTACACCATATTGCACTGCCGCTGTAGTTTCTTGTATAAACTGAATTGCATTAGCTGAAAAGCCTAGTTTAGTAAGGATGTCGTATCCTTCAACTAAAGCATTTCTATCACCAGTTGCAGCAATCCAAAATTGCTCTATAGCGGCGCCGACTTGTTGGATGATCCCGATAGCATTGCGAAGCGGTTCGAACACTTTATTCATGGCTTCTTGCCGTTGACGTGTTTGTTCAATACCTTGTTGAAGTTTTTGATATTCAACCTCAGACTCATCAAGAATTTTATTAGCTTCTTCCTGAGTCATTTTCCCTTCTTCAACCTTCATTTTTAACTCTTCTTTTTTCTGAGCTAACATACCATCAGCGTTCATCATATTTTCGGCATGCTTCTTAGATAGAGCTAACTTTTCGTTATACTCTTCTTGCGTTATTTTCCCCTTTTTGAGATTCATATCAAGAACAGCTTTAGATTGAGCTAACTGCTGATCAGTTTGTTGCATTAATTTAGCTGCTTCGACCGCTCTACCAGATGGATCAAGCCAGTCAGTAAGAGATTTCACTGCGCTATTTGTTCCATTAGTCATAGCAACAAGTGCAGGTTCAACATGAGAAAATACAACAAGTCCCAAATTCTCTAATCTAGATTTAACTCCGTCAACTGCACCAGATAAGTTGTTGGCCATTGTTTCAGCCATAACTTTGGCAGAACCTTCAGAAGTTTCTAGTGTATTTACCATGTCATCAAATGCAGGTTGTCCCCCCTTGATAACTTGAATCCACCCTGCATAGGCTTCCTCACCGAATATTGCTTTTGCAGCGGCAATTTGTTGAGATTCAGATAACTTTCCAAATCCGTCGTGTAACTGTCCGATGATTTCATTCATTGGTTTCATGTTACCTTCAGAATCTTTAACAGTTACATTTAATGCAGATAATGATTTAGCAGCCTCTTTTGGTGGTGCTGCTAACCGAGATAAACCAGCACGTAATGCCGTACCAGCCATTGAAGCTTTAATACCGTTATTTGCAAATATCTGAGCAATTGCGGCAGTTTCTTCAATATTCAAACCAAATGTAGCTGCTACTGGAGCAGCGTATTTCATGGTTTCGCCCAGCTGCTCAACGTTTAAATTGGCAGTCGCTTGGGCTAGCGCGAATACGTCAGCAGCTCTTCCTGCTTCTGAAGCTTTCATACCAAATGGAGTCATTGTATCGGTTACTATATCTGAAGCTTTTGCAAGGTCTAATGCACCAGCTGTCGCTAAATCAAGTAGCGGTTTACTAGCTGCAATCATTTGGTTGGAGTCCCAACCTGCAAGGGCCATATATTCATAGGCTTGAGCTACGTTTGTAGCTGACCAACGTGTTTCAGCACCTAATTTACGTGCGTTCGCTCCCAGTTCAGCCATTTGTAAAGCATTAGAACCAGAGAGAGCTTCTACTTTTGACATCTGTTGGGTATATTCAGAACCGACTTTTACTACACCAGCAATCGCAGCTCCTACCCCTACCGCAACACCGACTAATCCACCCATAGCTATAGCCGCACCGCCAACAGAAGAACCTAATCCTACTGCTGCTTGCCCGACTTGTCCGAATCCACGACCTAAAATACCAGTTGTTCGTTGTCCACTTCTTTCAGCGTTAGCCAATCCTCTTTGTAACTGATCGTCCTTTAAGAAGATTGACCCAAACATCTTAAATAATTCCATCTATTCACCCGCCTTTCCGCGGATTTTCGCAACTCGAGCGAACACTTCTTTTTTCGTGAGTTTCTGTTTCGGTATTTGTTCGATTAAATCATTGTATTGTTGTACCTGTTCTTGCGTTGGATTTTCGCGCTTATGTTTAAATTGAGGAAATGTTTCATCGCAGTACGGTTGTAGGGCGCACCATTCTTCCCATAACATGCGGTCCATCTCTTTTTTCTTTGCGGTGAGATACAAATTAATAACTATCTCGGCATCCAAACCACGTATGTACTCCATGTTCGGATAACGAGAAGATAACGTATCGATGAAGTCTATTTCATCAAGTTCACCGCATTGGAAAAAAGCTTAACCAGTCCAACTTCTGAGTTTTTAATTGCAGTAAACAACTTCGCTAACTCTTCTAGATTTAAAGTTCGTATTGTTTCCCAATCTGGGGATGTTTTTTTACCGTTTTCATCTTCACACACTAATAGATCAGAAATGAACTCGAAAAATTCTTGCTCAGCTTCTTCTAATCCAAAGATAAACTTCATAATGATGTCGTAACCGAACGTCTCTTGTGCAGCTAATACATCTGCTTGTGTTGCACCTTCTTTACTTCGTACACCCATCATTAAATCTTTAAGTAAGTTAATATCAACCTTGAATTTTGATTTCTTCAAAATACGAACTACGGAAAATAAATCTCCGCCATGAATTTGTCTCACTTTGTATTCTTTTTCTTGAATTGCAATAGTCACATTTATTCCTCCTTAAAATAAAAAGAGCAGGGATTTCCCCTACTCTTTAACCTGCCGGTATTAATTTTGCTGCTTCTGTCGCTGTTAAAATACGTTTTTTCCATGGTACTTTTCGAATGTTTTCTGGATCACGATGTCCTGTGAATGTTACTTCTGGAACAACTTCACTCTCATTTTCAAATCCTAGTTCTAATGAACCGTCAGATAATGCATTATATACGATAATTTCAACGATATCGCCACCTAAAGTTTCACCAACCCATGCTACATTTTTAAGATAGCTTTCTTTCGTAAGACGTTCCGTTGCTTCAATTACATCGTATTTGATAGTTTTTCCGTCTTTCGTAACGGTTTCTTCGAAAACTTTTAATCCAGCAATAAAGTTTTTAATTTTATCTTTATCAAGGAATTCAAGTGTTTTAAAACTGATTTGAGTTTTTGATTTCGTAATACGTTTCATCCCCATAGTGTCACCAGGAGACCCATCATATTCAATTTCTTTAAACTCTGGTTCATACTTAAAAGAACCGCCGCCTTGTGTGGCACCTACTGGTAGTTCATCTTTTTCCCCGTAATTAAAGAAGAATGCCCCCCAGTCTCCGAAGAGAACATTTTCTGGTTTTGGTTGTGGAGCTGCCATACAATCAACCCTTTCTATTGTTTAAAATAAGTTCGTAAAATGAAACGCACTTCTTTACGCCTAATATTAGAATCTGGATCAAGTATTTTCTGACTCGAAAGATAAGAAATAGCAGCACCAAATTCAGCGCTGCTTAATCTTTTTCTATGAAGATTGCTTTCTAGTTTTGTAATCAATTCATCTATTTGAGCAAGATGAGCAGAAGTACCGTAAATATCAATTGTAAGCATGATATTTTTTCTTCCCCATGGTTCTTTATCATCATTAACCGTGTACACCAAATAAGGCATTACAGCGGTTGTTTTAGCGATTTCATAATACGTTTCTTTATGAATCTGTTTTAATTCACTGTGTAATATATTTATAAAGTCATTCATGCTATCTACCTCATTAATGACGAATAGGTTCGTGTGCCAACTTGTGTAATTTGCGGTTTATTGCTCTCTGCTGCTGGTCTAAGAAAAGGCTGTGCATGTTGCCCTTGAGTTTTAACCATCTTCCCTGTTTTAGAATCACGGTACATCCAAGGAGTTTTACGCCCATCACCGTCTACAGCATAAATTCCTGTCCCCTTCTCAACATAAATACCATGATCAGCAGATGTCCCTATAACAACTTTTTCTTGTTCTGCTTTAGAACTAATACTTCTTCTTAGATTACCAGTGTCTACAGCAGCAAGTAATTTAGCTTTAGAAGATACAAATTGACCAATAGCAGTATGAGCTGCTTTCTTTGCAGCCAAATGTCTTGCCATAACAGCGGCTCTATTTGATTGGAATTTCATGCTCATATGGCAACATCTCCAATTCTATTTGAAAGAATCTACCTGCATTCATTGGATCGCCCGAGTAAGTAACGCTGTATACCTTCTTGTCGATAACTAATCTATCTTGAATTGTTACATCGAATGGTAGGCAATAAAAGAAATGCGTGCTTTTCTCTTCTACTTTCTTGTTACGGGCATCCTTTGTTCCTTGAATGGCATCTAATACACCTTTTACATTGTTAATTTCGTTCCACTCTTCTGTTGGATATGGACCATCGTCAGAACTAGCATTACGAAGCACTGAAGCATCTTTTCCGAATTTACGAATCATTGATTGAATCATAAGACACGCAACCTCACTTTCAGTCCTTTTGTAATACTTGCTGGATAATCTCCCACGTCATCATAAGTAACAGAATAGTTACCTAATGATTCGCTTTTCTTCCCTTCTCTCTCCCGCTCCTTATGCTGATGAACCACCATTTTAGCGATGATACCAGGATAAGCAGGAGGGAATTCAGGAATAGTTCTATTGGTATACTCAGCAACCATTAACATTGTATCTTCAATGCTTATTAATAAATTTTCATCACTTATATTAGGTACTTGCAGTTTTACACGTTTTAAAATTTCTGCTTTCATATCTTCCATCTAATCACCTACTTACGTAAAAGAAAAAAATGGAGAAGGCTTATTAAGCCCCTCCATCTGGTTTTTCCGGAGTAATTGATGTAACTGTAGCTGTAAGTACCGCTATTGACTCTTGACGAAGGATATCTCCACCATAAACCATAAGACCACGAATACCATCTGCAAAGGAATTTTGCAGACGTTGTGCCTCTGTTTCAGTTAACTGTGTCCCGTATCCAATGGCAGACTTATGAAGACCTAAAATTTTATACTTACCACCAGTACCGTGAATTTCTTCTGATACAACGATTTGTGATCCATTAATAATCTGTCCTTCAACAATACCATTTTCTAAAACAACAGGTTGCTTAGTAAAGCGATCATCTTTAGATAATAAACCTAAAACCTGAGAATTGATGATTGTGAATCGTTCAGTTTTAGGAACCTTTTTAATATTTAAAATCGTATTTAAGTCTACAATGTAATCATATGCATTTTTAGGTGATAACTCAATTGGACTAGAGTCACTCCCAATTGTATGAGTTTTATGAGCGCCTTTATAAAGCCCTAATACGAATGTATCAACGGTTTCCTGAAGTACCGCTCCTGCCTCTTGTGTATGTGGGTCGATTAAATCTCCAGCAGCCTGAACTGCATCTACATCATCAACTTTGAAAGCAAAATACTTTTGTTGATCCATATTAATTTCTACTTTAGAAGGGTTAGTATCATCCCATTCGATTGTACCATTATAATCTTTTACATTTACTGCACCTACACGATTAAAGATAATCTTATTACCCTCGATTTTCGTTGGCGTTGTTGTAATTAAATCCGCAATAGAACGCTTGTGGAAGTTCGCCATCAAGCGCGCTTCCCAAATTGTTGGAATAAAAGTTGATACTGACATATATTAATTCCTCCTTAATGTTTTTCCATAACAAAAGAGATCACTAAAATAGCAATCTCTTTTGTTCGTTTTATATTTTTTTGACTGTACCATTCAAATCACTTAACTTTCCTAGTGCTACTTACCCCAATTGCGCATATCCTTCTGAATTTGTGCCCAGTTCGCATTAATTTCGGCTTGACTCATTGAATTTACTTGTTCTCTCGTAAATCCCCCTCCAGTTCCGCCACTAACATGGATTTCTCGCCCAGCAGCTTTAAACTTTTCAGCCACTTTTACTTCTAATGCAGTAGAGAATAAATCATTAAACTTTGACACCCTAACTTTTGTATCTTCTACATCTGAACCAATAACAAAATCTACAAATTTAAGATCCAATCCAAACGCTGATAAACCATCTGATGCAACACTCTGCATTTCTTTCTGATGAAGTACTCTTTCTCGTTCTTCTAGTTGTTCCTGAAGTTGCTTCATCTCATATTCAGCTTTCTCTTGTGCAGTCATAGAAGCGGTTTTATAGTTCTCTAATTCCTTTTTTGTTGCATTCAGTTCTTTCGAATATTTAGAGCGAACTCTATCTTCTGCTGATTGTACCATCTTCTCAATAAATGTTTTTGTTGCATCATCTAATTTCGGTTCTTTTTGTTCACCAACTGGCGGTTCTTTTTGCTCTTCAACTAGTGAATCTTTTATATCATCTGCAGGTGATGTTTGTTCATTCTGTAATGTCTCATCTGCAGATATTGCAGGATCAGAAAAGAATTGCAGATTTGATAAACGAAACGGTAACCTTATTAGTTCTCTTTCTTTTAAAAACTGTACTTCCGCTTGCTTTTGTAATTGTTTCATTATTATTCCTCCTCTGAGTTCCTATAATTGCGCCCTATTAAGTTCGTAATCTATAAGCCCTCAAGTGTTTTTTATTATTCAAGAGAGTCTTTCCATTCTTCATAACTAACTGCGGTAATAACCTCATTCTTACCTGTAGTTGGGTTTCTGGCCCTTCTCTCAATAAATGGGCTAACATCCGCTACCTCAGTAATGAAAGTACAGCGGCATCGTACAACTTCTTTAGCAGGTAAATTACTATCATGTGGATATTCGCAACTATAACCACCGACTTTAAATAATCCTTTAAACGGTACTTTTTGATGATCTGCTGCTTGGTGAGTAGGACGCGTACGTTTATCTAATGTAGAAACCCAAATCTTCTTCATTGATACACCTTCATCAAAAGCGTGAGAAGCACTGTCATAAGTACCTAAGTTTTGCACCCTAGCACTTTCTGTCCAAGCGACCATTTGGGCTTTCTTCGCATCACCATCAAGTATCGGCTTAATCCGATTTGCCATTGTTGCATATCCTTCGCCTTTTCTAAGACCGATAGATAACTCTCTGCGTATTTGGTTAACTATCTGTACTCGATGTGTACTTAACCTTTGATTGAGTGTCATATTATCGATTGGCATTTGTACCGCCCGTTTAATTACGTTTGGATCAAGAAGACCATACGAAAGAGCCACGCCGACTTCTTTCTCGATGAGATAACTCGTATAATAAAAAGACTCTCCATACTGATTGGAGAGCGTTTCATTGAGAGTTTTCTTTTTCTCATATGTTATTTCATTAATTACTTGTTGCAGTTCACTTTGCATGCTCTTATATCGATTGAATCGGCGCATTTCCTGCATACTCAACTGCTCATTTACGGCATATTTGGCATAATAAAAAGCCAGTATTCCTCTGACTTCTTCTAAAGCATCTTTATACAGGTAGAGAATTGCCTTTTCCAGTTTGTCCTCTATCTTTTGGAGGTGTTTCTGCTTCTTGTCCCATTCCATTAGGCTCACCTACCTTGTCGAGATTCATGGAATCAGCCTCTTCTTCCTGCATCTTCTGTATCTCCGCTTTCGGATCAGAAATAACAGATAACATAGATAATCGTGTTTCTTCGCTTACTAAACCTTGGAGTTTAGACTGCACATCAGCTTCATCAGCTAAGTTAGCTGGAAGGTTTCGCGTGAATTGGAACGTCATACAAAGGTAGTCTAGCTCTCCTTTATTTGAGCGTAAGTTCCAAGCGTCAAACAATAACTTAAATTGTTGTCGCAATGACTTAGTAAACTTCATTTCTAATGTTCCTGATTTAGTTTCTAAAGCTAATAACTTGTAACGAATAGCAACACCAGTAAGGTTACCACCAAATGATTCATCAGAAAGGTTCACATGCTTTGTGAAACGGCATATATTCTTTTCTAATCTGTCGAGATGGTGTTCAAGTATGTTGTCATTAAGGTCCTTAGTTAAGAAAGAAGCCTCACCATCTTCACCTACATCAAGAGCTCCTGTTTGTCTTAGCTTCTCGATAGTATCATCATCTATATCAACGCCTTTAAAGATCATATAAGCCAGACGAAACTGTTCAATCTCACTGTTTACATCGGAAAACGAACGATCGTAACCTTCAATAAGTGATATAGCTTTATCTACATCGCCTTGTAATTCTTCATTATTAGGAAACCCAATAAGTGGCACACCTTTAAATAAGTTTGGAATACGGTCAGTCTCTGTTAACTTATCTAAATCTTCACCAGTGTACTCAATAATATTTGTTTCATTGTAAAACTCTACTTTGTAACCATCCTTGAAATCATCACCATCAATTACTTTGATTGGATAGCAGCGTATAGCGTATTTAGGTTCTGCAATACTTGAATTCGTAAAAAATATAGCTTCGTAAGGTTTAATATTCATAACCTTTTCGATGCCTTCTTTATCGTGATACAGTAGTCTCGCTCCGTATCCACAAATAGAAGCGAACTTCCCTGTTTCTGCGTCAGCATCCTCAGTATGATTCGCTTTTAAAAAGTCCTGAATACGTTTCAATACTTCATCATCTTCATGATCTAAGCTGTATGAGATAGGCAACCCAAACATATAACCGATTTTTGTATCGATAATTTCAGAAAAGAAGTCATTGTTTAGCTTATTGTTAACCTTATCTTTATTACCATCACCTTTAAACTCCCGAGTAAAGATAGGTACCCCCTTTTCACTTGCTTTGTATCGCTCGTACCTGTTAATCATGCGTTGTTTTAATGGTTCAAACTCATCAATAATTTTTTTTAGTAACTTTGATGTAGGCTCGCCATTTTGTTCATCCAGCAACGGAATATAGTGTTCAAACATCGTCTCACCTCCTTAATAGATTGACTTAACAGCCTTAGCTTTGTTATTAGTTACAACAACTGTATTTACAAAGTAACGATCACCATCCATTTGGTGGTCATTCTCTTTATTTGGTTTATCTTCACCACGAGCTGTAGCTTTTTCATCCCAAGTATAAGAAGCGTATTCACGGAATGTTTCTTTACAGCAGTCGTTGTATTTTATCTTCTCTTCATTAAGAAGTCGCGCTACATTTCTTATGCCATCTATAACTTCATTCTTAGCTTTAAGCACTTTGAATCGATTCTTTTTCAATAAAGCAATAAATGAAGCTGCTGATGGGTCAACTATAATCCCGCGAATAGAAATATCTCCGATGAATTCTTTTAGGTCGTCAAGATACTCATCATCTGTCTTTTGCCGTGAATTTTTACGACCATCATAATGGTACTCTTTTGTTTTGTACCATATACCTTTACACAATCCCCATAGTCCATATGTCATAGGGTTCTGTGTACCATAGTCACAAGATACATAATACTTCTCGTATTCTCTTTCTACTGTTTTTACAACATGCTTTTCTTTGTTAAACATGTCATATACAATACCTTCTGCAAGCACCCATAAACCTAAAATGAAGCGTTGAAAGAAGACTCCACTATACATACGATAGTATCTTTGCTTCACTTTTTCAGATAAAGAAAGATTATCGTCCATTGTAAAATGAATATGTAGCAGGTTCTTGTCTTCCTTATTATCTATCCATTCAAGTTTGAACCAATGATATGGGCCGGCAGGGTTACAGTTGAACCAATACTTTGAGCCTTCAATAGAACAACGTCCTGTCGCTTGGTTCACAAAGCTTTGCGGCATAAGAGCAACTTCATCAAAAAACATACCAGCTAATGTAATACCTTGGATAAGTTCTTGTGATGATTCGTCCTTACCACCAAATATATAGAAATGATTCGTATGGCCATCTTTACTAATGGTAAGCATGTTCTCTGATAGATGGTCTTTCACTTTATATTTACGTGATTTTAACATCTTCTTTAATGGAGTAATTACGTTGCGTCGCAGTGATCCAATTGTTTTACCTGCCATACCTAGGTTTTCACCATTAAATGTTTCAGTTCCCCACATAACATAAGAAAGAGCCATCGAAACAGTTTTGCCAGCACGAATAGAACCATCGCATATAATGCCGTCATGGTCCTTCACAGGTGAATCTTTTCTCCACCAAGTGAGTACTTGTAATTGTTTCTTTGAGAATGGTCTAAATTTAAAAGGGGCAGGTTTAAGTTTCAT
>NZ_JBVYHY010000006.1:0-15768 GCF_056033865.1 Bacillus sp. FAU20 | reverse complement strand
CCGCTCTTTTTTCAGCTATATCAATACAAACCATACTTAAACTAAAAGCTAACACTAAAAGAAAACCAATGATCGTAATCATAAAAAATCCCCCTATTCGTGTAATGATTCAATATAAGCCTGTAACTTTCTTTGCTCCGTTCTTGTTAATTCATTAATTGACATCATAAAGAAAGAATTACGTCCCACTTTAACTTTCCTGTCATCGCTGAACTGTTGTCTTCTTTCCCAATGCATACAATCATAAGGTAGTAGAATATAACCCATTTTCCCCGCCATATCTTCCGCCAGTTGCAATTGTTTAAAGAAAATATATTTGTTGTACATCTTTGCTAACTTTTGCGCTGGCATGCTTGGATTAAGGTATAAAAGACTTTGTGGGTCTTTATCTCCATATTTTGTCGGTGGTATCAATGAGTATGTATTCATATATCTTCTTCTCCCTTAAATGGTCATTTTTTCTTTATCAAACACTTTTTCCAGAGCGATTGTAGTTGTTTCTTTCTTTTTGCGTTTTTCTTTACCTCTTGCTCTATCGTGTATCATTTCAAGCTTTTCGAAAAATTCATCACTTGCTTTTTCCGTTGTTGGTAAAGGGAATCCCTTAACCATTTGGTGCGTATCGTACAATTCCAAATCGAATATTTTCTTTGCTCGGCTCATTGGTAAGAACGCTTTATTGAGTAATGTTCCTTCCTGGTAATCCGTAAATCTAATATGAAATCCTTTCGGCGTTTTCCTTACATCAACCAGGACTTCTACAATTTGTCTGATACGGCTATCAACGTTAGAAATATTAGGCGAACAATACATTTGAACGCTTCTCATCTTCCCTGTATAAATCATTACTTCTGTAGCAATACTTTGCCCATGCTTCGACCATTTACGGTTACTAAAAGCCATGTGAGCCTCGTCCCAACAACAAATACTTCCCTGGGCTTCGGCTACCTCGTACCAATCTGTGTAATGATCCATAGGCTTCGAATCTAACAACTGATAATTTGAAAACAACTGTATCTCTCCGCCCATTTCTTCAACTTTCATCTTCCAGTAATGGGCAAGTAATGACATAAGCAACGTTTTACCTTGTCTTAAAGGCGCTTGTATGAATATGTGAAATGCCATTACCTTCTCATTCCTTTCTCCGCCATGACGATAGGTTTTGGAGGTTTTGGGATTAATGCTTCAATCGTTTGAATGTAGTATTGTGGGTCTGCTACTGCAATTTTGCTTTCCATAATGAACTTAATAACATCTTTATATGGATTCTCTTCACCATGTATATATGTATTCTCACCAAGCTTTTGAAGGAGAATGAGCGCTCTTACTTGTGGCTCTTGTAACTCCTGAGCTTTCTCTTTCATGACTTCGACGACTTGTTTTATATCAGATACATGTTCTACGTTTGGGAACAAATTATCTCCTATTGCCTGTTGTAACTTCTCGGCATTTGTTACTGGATTTGACACCTCTCATTCTCCTCTCTACTTGTCTGATTTTTGATATGACTGTGTAGGTACTTCTTGATGTTGAGCCTTTCCATTCGAGCAACTAACCGCACCAAATACAATGAATGAAATAACAATTATGATCATTAAACCAATCTTAGTGAAATCTACTGGCGATTCCGGAGGTTTTGGTTTGAAGTTCGTTATTTTTGATAAAACAATGCTTTTTTCTAATTGCGCTAATCTTTTTGTTTCCATAATTGATTGAGTTGGCGCTCGATAAAAGAAATTACGACCCGAAGAACTGTTTGTAACCACACAATCCTCAACAGGGACTACATATTCACCGATAACCATTAATTTATCTTCTTCAATCACATTAATTCTTTTAATATCAGATGTTTTCTTTTCATCATCAAAGACAATTAATACATCGTTCGTTCGAGGTTCAAAATCTTCCTCTCTCATTTTCTGCCTACTAAATTTACTTAACATCCCCATTGTTTACACCTACCCTATTACGTCTCTTTGTTGTTTGTTTTTTGGTTTCCTGTTATAAATCTTCAATCCGATTAACACCGCTGTAACAAGCCCTAAGCCTGCTGATAAGCTAATTGCATACATGTATAGAACTGCATCTACCACCATTTCACGCCCTCCTTGGCACTGTAATAAAGCCTCATAATTGACCTAAATATGATTAATCCACCTAGTAAAGTGGCTGATAATAAAGCTGATACAATAACACCTTGCCATGCTCCAGGTAAGTCTCCAAAAACAGAGAAATACTTCCCTATGTCGATTCCCTGTGAAGCAATTTGATTAATCGTTCTTAATTTTTCTAAAGCAAGATCCATAAAGCTATGAAAAGGATTAAATATGGAATCAACAAAGCTTCTTAATTTCCCTTTTAGCTCTGAAAAAGTAAAATCTTTCATATCCATAAATTAATCCCCTCCTACTCTTATTGATGAAATATATTTAATGGCTGCAATGACTGTTGTGTACCAAATAATGAACATTAATATCGTCGCAACTGCATTTAACTGGAATGGCCCTAACATGGCAAATAACTTGCCCATTGTTTCAGAATAACCATGACCACCCGAACCTCTAGGTGTGTAATTAAAGCTTGCTAACGTTCTTCCGAACCCGACAATAAGTGACCATAATAATTTCATGGTTTCAAATATTATTAAGAATAGCTTTACTACTAATACACCAATCTGATAGAGGAAATAGAGAAATGCATCTATTACGGCGAAAATCACACCTACAATCATTTTGAGGAAATTAATAACAGGCTCAAAAATTTTATATAGTAACTTGCCTAGCCACTTGATAACGTCCCATAGGACACCGAATAACTTTTTAAATGCATCTCCTATTAATCCCATTCAATCACCCTTTAGAAATAAAACTGGATTGAATCAATTGAATAATCTTGTCGGCAAAGATAAATACCGCTAACAAGAAAATCACTGGAGCGATAATTAACATTAATTTCGAAAAAACAAGAGAGACAATCGAATCTAACAAAAACGAATTACTCACTTTTCATCTCTCCCTTTCTTATTTTGAATAGAGTTATATAAAAACGTAATAAATGGTTTATAAAATTTAAATGCTAATCCTAATAATATTAACGGTCCAACAATCAACAGGAACGCTATAGCAACGCCTACAACATCCTTCGGATTAAATGGCATCTTTACATCGTATTCGACTTCTAAAGCGTCAGAAGAAGGCTTCTCTTCCTTCACCTTACTCTTCTCACCTTCGGCGTTTTCCTTATTAACCGCACTTATTTGCACTTTATATGACTTACCATTTTCTAAACTTTTAACAATCAATTTATTAGATTTTAATGGTTTATCATTAACTTTTTTTCCATCAATATAAACGTTATAACCCTCTAAATCAGCTGATTTTACATCATCCCATGCTATAACCATCTTTCCGTTTTGAGGTGTTAAAAACACATTTTCTGGTGGTTTAATCAACGGCATAGGTTCTTTTGGTTTTGGTTTTGTCTTAATAACTTTTTCTATACCTTCTGACGCTTTATCGCCATACATAGCAACAAACTTATACTTATAAGATTTATCAGGTTCTAAATTCTTAGAAACAACTTCGGTTTCATTAGACTTCAAAAAAAATCTTTCTTCACCTTCAAAATAAACCTTAACACCTGTAAATCTAGAATTCTTAGGATTATCCCAAGTGAATTTAACCTTATCTACCTCTGGAATAGCATTTAAATTTGAAATATCCTCAAACGTTTCATATCCATCCGCACCATCCGGAACATAAATAATCAATTCCTTTATAACAACATTAACACCAGTGTGATTTAAAATAGTAACAGTATCGTAACTATTACCTAATACTTCTACAACAAATTCACCCTTATCTTTATCACCTAAATAATTACCAAAATTATAAGTAGCAACCCACGAATTACCTCTAGATAATTCCATATAAAGAAGTTTCTTTTTAACTCCAGGAGGTAATTCAACATAAAATTTATGCCTAACACGTTGCCCTTTAATAGGTTTATCCAATTTAATTGTAGAACCATATTCAGTAACAACACTTATATCTTTAAATTGTTTTAATACATTCTTAGAAGTAGGTGTAACCTCTTCAGCACTAGCGAAACTAGGAAGAGCAAAACAAAATACCATTGCTAATGAAAATAAAAAACCGCATTTTTTAAATTTCAAAACTTCACCTCCTTTTTATTTCTTCTTTTGTATGGAATTGTATAAGAAAGTAATAATAGGTTTATGGAATCTTATTGCTAATCCTAATAGTATTAATGGACCAACAATCAATAGAAACGCCATAACAACTCCTAAAACGTCTTTTGGGTCAAATGGCATCTTCACATCATATTCAACCTCTAATGCATCAGAAGAAGGTTTCTCCGAAACCTCTTTACTTTTTTCTCCCTCTACATCATTTTTATTAACTGCACTTACCTGCACTTTATAAGACTTATCGTTCTCTAAATTTTTTACGATCAATTTATTAGAAGTTAAAGGCTTATCATTAATTTTCTTTCCGTCTATATAGACGTTATATCCTTGTAAATAAGGTGATTTTACATCGTCCCAGGTTATAACAATCTTTTTATCTTGTGGCGTTATATATACGTTTTCTGGCGGTTTAATAACAGGCATTTTAGTTTCTATCTTTTTATTTATGGTTTCAGATTCTAAAATAGTTCCGTCTTTTTCGTATGTAGAAATAAACTTGAAATCATACTCTTGACCAGCTTCTAAATTTGAGACTGTATAACTACTTTCGCCCGGGTCAACTGTTGCAATTAAATTTGAACCTTTATAAATTTTTACTCCTTTGAAAGTTGAGTCAATAGGATTTGACCAACTAAAATTCGCATCGTTATCATTAGCTACGCCCTTTAAGTTAGTAATAGACGGTCTATATACAGAACCAAATATTTTTAGATCATAGAGAGTTGCACCACCATTCAAACGAATATACCTCACGTTTTTAACGGTAAAATTATCTTTATATTCAAGTACATCACTTTTCGCCGACGAACCAACATCGAATTTCCTAGTACTATAAAGTTCCTTTTTCTCAGAATCATAAAAAATAAGATTAAACTTAACGCCATTATAAAGATTCTTTTTCGCTAAAATCCTTAAACTAGATAGGTCGTAATTCGTTCCTAAATCTGCAAAACTCGGAGAAGGCATAACATAAGAAGTAGAATCACTTTCATCATTAATCTTGTAACTATGCCTAGGTTCTATATGGTTTATAAAATCAAATTCTTTATAGATTTTTTTATTAGCAAAAACATTTGTATCATCCGCTTTGGTTAAAACAGAGAAAGAAAACATGCTAGATAACATAAATGAAAAGATAAAAATACACTTCTTAAAAGACAATGTATTACCTCCTTTCTTCTAGGTTGATGAAGCGATTTAAGAGCATTTAGATTCCATATTGACGAATAATCCCTTTGTTGATTTGAAGTATTCCCGCATGGATTCAAGTTTCTTAGATTCTTCTTCTGTTAAAGAATGTTTTTTCTCTAATTCTGTTGTGAAATCTGCGAAGGAATCATTTAATACCTGTAAACTTTGAAAATATTTTTTTAGATCTCTTTTTTTTATTGTCTTCAATGAAATCACTCCTTAATCGGGACTCTTTTTATAATCGACCATTGGTGGAAGGTTCGTCCCTCCTGGTTTCGGCGGATTCCCTCCCCCGCCAGGTTTTGGTGGATTCCCTCCGTCTCCGCCAGGTTTTGGTGGGTTTCCGTCATTTCCGCCAGGCTTCGGCGGATTCCCTCCGTTATCCCCTGGTTTCGGTGGCTTCGCATCATTTCCGCCTGGTTTTGGCGGCTTATCGTCATTCCCACCTGGTTTCGGTGGTTTGTCATCGTTTCCGCTCGGCTTAGGTGGTTTGTCGTTATCCTTGTTTGGTTTAGGAGGTTTTGGTGGTTCTTCCTTACCTTTATCTTTCGGTGTCGGCAAATCCCCTGTTGGCTCTTTGGGTTTGTCTTGTGTCCAACCCGATTTCTCGGTTTCGCCAGGCTTCGGCAATTCCTTCGGTGTATCGGGTAAATTGTCCAATGGATTCCCTATATTAAAGCCACCTGAATCGTCTTTTTTCTCTTCTATTGGCTTCGCTTCTTTCTTTATGTCATCAGCCGTGAATCCCGAATCCTTTAAATCAGGATTATCTTTTATATCGGGCATATGATTTTCTAATCCTCCTGTATCAATGCCAGGCATATCAGGTATTGGTGGAGGACTTGGTGGGTCGGGTGTCTTCCCTATTACTTCAGACATCTTATTCCCGATTTTATCCGCAAAAACATCCGATACCTTGTCCCAATCAGGAGGTGGTGGAATCTTTTTTTCTACTTCATCAAGCTTACTTAACAGTTTTTTAAAATAATCCTCTGGATCATAAGGAGGTTTGTTATTTCCTCCGTTATCTTCTTTTTCTTCTTCCTTTGGCTCTTCGATATCTCCAGAACCATGTGGTTTATCGGGTAATTTTTCATTTGTACAAATCCCATCGTTTTTACCGTCATAATCACGGAAGTCATCAGGATTTACAGCTTCTTCGGGTAGCTCGTAGTATTTAGCTCCCGCTCCCCAATACTGCGTTACTCCCCCGCCTTGTGCATTCTGTGGAAACCCTTTTGCTTTAAAACGTACATATCCCTTAACTTTACCGTTCGCAAAAATATAAAAAGCGTACGTTCCATTTTCTTTAATGTTAATGTCAAATTTGTTTTCTTTTTGTGAAGGTCTAACCCACTTGGTTAATCCAAAATTGAAAGAACAGTCATTCACAAGCATTAATTCCGATAATTGAAAAGTCACTACATCTTTAGCGTCAGTAACTTTTAATGATAGGCTGATTCCTTTGTTATCCACTGTAACCCCTTTACTTCCTAGCAACTGAATAGATGGGCCATCAGCGAACACTGACCTCATATTTACAAATGGCATGAGGAATACCATAAAACACATTAATGTTTTGAGTACCGTATGCTTTTTTATCATTTAAAAAACCTCACGTTTTTTGTAAAAAAAAGAGACAATAAAACGTCTCTCTTTTATGAGTTTTTTCCGCCAGTACGGAATGAGTTAAGGAATAGAGAAATGAATTTAGGTGCAATTTTAAACGCAAGCCCTAAGATAACGAATCCTGCAACGATACCTACTAAAGCCATTGAACCTGTAACAACGTCTCCAACCGAGAATGGTAATTTTACTCCTGTTAAATCAAGCATAATATGAATACCTCCAGTATTTTTTATATTTCACTAGCAAAAAAATCGCTAGGGAATGTCAGTCATAATAACGAACTTCATAGTCGTCTTTTTCATCTTCTTGATCGTCGTGATTTTTTACGAAAATGTTCTTTATAATATCGATAGTTTTTTCAACGGCTGGGAAACACATTGCAATCATTATCCCTGGTGCAATCAAGAATAAAATCCACTTCATGATTTTCCAAAAGTAAGCTAAATTATCCCCACTAAGAAAGGCTTGATATGGTGGCATATCCATAATTAACTACTCCCTTTCGATTTAACGGCTCTAATGATTACCTCTAATAATTTCCCTACTGCATAAATAGAAACCATAATCACGGCGAATGGTGCTGCTAGTTTCAATAAGAAACCAAAGTTACCCCAAAAAAAATCAAAATCAAAAGCACTACTCATATTGCCCACAATATATTTCGCTCCTTTCTATTCCTTTGTCCTTTGATATACACCGAGTGCCGTAAATACTAATGAATAAGAAACAAAGAATGAAAGAATTGCAAGCATCACTTCTACATTACCGAAAACCGTCTTTAGTGCTTGAAATACAAGTCCTCCTAATCCCATTTATTTCTCCTCCAGTTCAACATAGAATTCATTAATATCATTGCAATAGGATAGATGGAGAAACACGCTACAAAGAATATGAGATAGATATAAAAGACATCTTTCGGCGTTCCAAATATGACATCGTACATATTAAAATCTCCTTGTGAAATTGTTATAGATCATAACAAACAAAATGCATGTAAGAAGAATAATCGTTATAATGTCACCCAATGTAATTGAATGAGAAACAACGAGCGTACCGCCATCAGTTGGGATAAGTGTTTCATTCATTTGTTATTCACCTCTTTTAAAGAAATAAAAAAGGGACAAGTATACTCTTTCAATAAGAAAGACACACTTGTCCCTTGTTACACATACATCTATAAATACAAATATACAATTCCCTAAAGAATGTGTATAATAGCACATATAGTTGATGTGAGCTTCGGCTCGGTTTTGAAGTATGTCCAGTACTTCTTAGCCCTTACTCGGTGTTGGTAGCACCTTGTAGGACTCAGCTATTTTTTTTATGGAATAAAATTGACTCGAAATATATCTGTTCCTTATATTAATCATTTTCAGTTTGGAAAGGAAGTACCAAAATTATTTAGGTATATATTAAGATTGATGAATTTTCATTTTTCCCAAAAACTTTTTTTCGGTTTTCTCTTAATTAATTTTATAACTATACACGCTATATATTTAACACCCCAAAAACCCCAGTATCTACCGTACCCACCAAAATACTAAAGTGTGCGCATGAATTTTTTTAGTTATATATATAACGATAAAATACCGCACGTTTTACTGTAATATTTTTACATTTAAAGATAAATAAAAAAGACCGGATTTTTCGTCCGATCTAATTGCTTTTTATATCTTTTGAACTACAAAAAAAGTCACCTTATACCTCTTCTATATGATGTCTTTCTAAGGTGAAAAACTTTTTCTTTTTGAACTTTTAATTCCTTTTCTTGCTCTCTTTCTTTTGAAAACTCCCCACTTATAAAATAGAATAATAATTCCAAAATATGATAAAGTATCAAAAGTAAAATCAACGTACAACCAACCGTCATTATAATTTCACTGTAATTCATATTAATCTCCCCCTCCACCATCAAAACTAGAAGCGTTATCACAGTTAGAAGAACCATCGTAACTAGAACAACTATCATTACTACTATTTGTATCTGAAAACAAGCTACCTACGGCTACGCCTGTAACAAAAGGTAAAACATCATCATCAGAATATGTACTTCTTTTTTCTCCCACCTGTCTGAAACTATTAGAATTTCTTCTAGAAGTTCTAACAACATTTGTTTCATCACTAGAAAATTCAATGTGTTCCTTAGTTAAAGTTATCTTACCAGAAGAAACTTTATTATCTTTTAAATAATCAACACTTTTATCTATATCCCTGCTAGAAAGACTTGCATAATCACCAACTAACATTCTATGAATAATTTTTATTAAAAGGAAAACAGTCCAAAAACCAACTATACAAGCCATAAAAGGGATAAACAAAGAATCCATAATTGAATTTACAATAAAATGTGAATCCATCAAAAAACCTCCTCTTTAAATTCGTTTTTAATTACATATGGATAATACAATTTTCGAAAAAAACTATGATGCCGTTCGGGTTTGAATTGCTTCTAACACTTTATTTTTCCACTTGATTACATCTTCTTTTGAAATACCTAAATCTATTAATTCTTTTGGGATAAAACTGTTATCTAGCATCCATAAAGATAATCTTTCTAATGCTACATTTTCATTTCCAAAGTTATAGCAATGTTCATATCCTTTTTGATTAGTTTGTGTTTTACCTGTATATTTCCCTAAATAGTAATATCTTCTCTTACCTGCTTTCACACTTGTTAAAAACGCCACAAACGGCACCTCCTGTATTTTTTCTCGAAAATATATACAAACATGTATTCGCGCACCGATAAACCTGTTCGTATTAAATTAAAAAAAAGAAAGAAAATGATTAGTCTTTTTTTAAATTCTTGTTGTAATAATCCATGATGATTTTGCTTGCTATTTCATTCTTATTCCCTTGTTCTTCTAACGCCCAAATTACTTTTTTAGGCACTTTTACAAATATCGTGTCTATTTTATCTTCTAATGGTTTTCTAGGTCTCGGCAATCTCTAAATCCTCTTTATCCTTTTATTATCATCCTCTTTTCTTTTTTATTTTTTCTTTTTTCAACAGTATAGCAAATGAACAATTTACAATTGTTGTTTTTCTAAAGAAATTTTTTCTTCGAGTTCTTTTTGTTCGGCATGATATCTTTTCCAATATCTTTTACTAGCATCTCTTTCTAAGAAATAAGCGATAATCATTCGTAAAATAAATACCACATTACCCAAAATTAAAACGATAGTTAATGGTAATGGTAATGAACTAAAAATTTCTTTGGAATATTCAATAACACGAAAAAATGAAAATCCATCCATAAAACCACATCAATTCCTTATTACCTATATTTTTTTATGAAATCTTCTACGGCAAGTTCTACGATCAATGATTTTTTCTTCGTTAGATTTTTCTCTGCTATAAAATCATCAAACATATTTTGAGTATTTGTGTTCAAGAAAATGTTATTTCTTTCATTTCCTGTTTCTCTCTCACCTATACGATCATATAGCCCTTTTTCTGCTTTGATATCAACTTGTTTGAAATTGCTTATCATTTCTTTAATAATTTCTATTTCTTCATTTGAAAAAGGATTACTTGTCATTAAATTGTTATAAGGTTGTTCTTTTGATGTTGTTTCAACGTTCTTAACTTGTTCTTCTTTTGTTGTTTGATTGTTCAAAAGTTGTTCACCATTTCCTTTTACCCAATGTTTATTTATTGCAACATAACCTGCTTTTTTTAGCTTAGTGCGAACTGTTGAATCGCTTATACCTAATTGTCTAGCAACATCTTTCATCAATACGCCTTTATCTAACTGGTTTATAACCCATTTTGCATCCATTACCTTACACCTCCATATCGATAAATTCAAATTTAATAATTATATACTAATTATACCATGTAAACAACTACCAAACAACAAATAAACAACAATATTACAAGTTTTTAACAACTACATAAAGACAACTAAAACCGTTTTCCAACACTTTAACAACAACTTAACAACTACAAAAAGTATTAAAAGGGGTAGAACCATTTATTCTGATTAAATCTTCAAATGAACAATATAATACAAAAAATAATAAAGAGGTGATTTGATATGAAAACATTTTTAATTACATTTGTAGCTACTTGTTTAGCTAATATTGTGAGTCACTACATAATTTCTGTTTTATAGAAAATAGAATAATAATGTTCCGCTGCGCTTCACGTCTAAAGGGATTCTTAGGTGCTAGCCTTCTAATACCCTTTAGACCTTTGCGATAGCAAAGAAATAAACTAAAGTGTAGTTTTAGTGCAGTTTTCAATTCCTCTTCAACCCTTGTTATATCAACGTTTCCAATCATTTGGTGAAGAAAGTGCAGTTTTTTTCAAGTTATTTTTATAAATACTTAATTTATGGTTATTTTTCCCTTTTTTATTTGTTTTTTTTATTGACTTAAAATTTTCTGCACTTTCTTCACTAATTATCTACAAACCCTTTTATATCAAGGTTTTAACAGGTTTTATATTCTGCACTAAAACTGCACTTTGAAAATAGTTTCTGCACTTGTAATCCATTGGTACTTCTAGGTTTATAGGTTGTGGTGAAGAAAGTGGTGTAGTTTCTGCACTTTCTTCACTTTTAAAATAATCCTCAAAAAAAAGTACTTGTCCTATCTAGGATCAAGTACTTCTAAATTTTTATATACCATGCCTTTATTTGTTTTTTTAGGTTCTCCTACAACAGTTTCAAATTTCTCTTTGAAATTATTTCTATTAAACTGTTCGTAGCCATTTTCAATACAAAAATCTTTATATGCATCAAACGTTTTTTTAGCTCCCCAATCACTATCTGAACTTAGTACACAACATTCATCAATGAATTTCATTACACTATTAGAATTAGAAATCCATTTTTCTTTTAGTTCTTTACTTGCATCGGGTATAGTCCATTCATCTTTTTCTAATACGCCAGTAAACATATTTATCGCACAAGTTATAAGAATTTCTATTTCTTCTTCATATGATTGTATTAATTCCTCTACTTCATCGTAATCAGGTTTGTATGGCATATTTATAAAGTTCATACGTGATGTGATTGCTTCTGTATCATCTTTAAATTTAGGTAGTTTATTTGCTGAAAATACAAGCCTTGCTCTATTAAGAAAGTCGAAACTGTTTTCTCCTTTAAACTCTACACGTACTACATCATCACCTGTTAAAGCTTTAAAATCTCCTGATTCATTAAAATAACTAGCATCAATATCACCGCAAAAATTTAGTGCTTTATTCATTAAAGATACACGAGAGAATTTATCATCTATTAAACTTTTCAATGAAGTTGATGATGTATTATCTTTTCCTATGATCTTATTTAACATTTTTCCAATAACGGATTTTCCGTTTTTTCCGCTACCGACCATAATGAAAATTCCGCGTGGGTTTTGACGTTTATAAAATAAGCTTCCTATCATTTCTAATAAAAGTATTTTTTCTTGTTCATCCATTAATGGTGATAGCTTTTCTAATGTTTTTTCGGGTACTATGAATTTTTCCCATGCTTCTTGATTGAAGTTATGAGGTATTTTTATTGTTGAATAATCATCTTTGTTAAAGCCTTCTATAAAATGTCCTCTTTCGCCTTTAGCTTTAGGGAAATAAAATGTACCATTTTTAAATGTTACGGCTCTATGATTGTTATTAAATGAAATCTCTCTGTTCTCATATATTTTATCTTTAATAAGTTCAAGAGTTTCATTTCTTATATTTCTATTAAATGCTTCTGATAGTTTATTTGTTATGATCTGTTTTAATCTATTAGTTGCTCTATCTTCCCAAACGCCTAATTCTTTGTTAAATAAAGCTAATGTTTCACCATTATTAAGTATTGGATATTCCTGCATTATTACTTGGGATAGTCTGTATACATCTATGTCGTAAGTGATTTTTCCATGTTTAGAAAAATTTATAGACATATAGTCATTTTTTTCATCTTGATTTTGAGTTTGCATTTCATTTATACTATTAATAGAATGTTTTGAGATAGATGATTTATCAAAAGTTTGGGGGCTAACCTCTTTTGATGAGTCATCTTTTTTTATGCCGTTTACAACGGTGAATATTTTTTTATCTGAAGTGCTTTTCATACTTTTTTATTCCTCCTAAGTAATATTTCATAACTTCATATTTTGCATGTGTATCATCAGATAGTAGAATATCAATTTCGTATTCTAAAACTGGTAACTTATGATATATGAAGTGAAACAATTCTGTTTCGGTTGTGAATTCGAATTGTTTTAAAGTATCTTTGAAGAATCTTTCTCGATTGAGTAATAATTGCAACAAATGATTTTCTAAATACTTTATTTCTTGCATCTTTTTATGTATGGCTTTTTGTTTAGCTATTTCTTTTTGCATGTTTTTGTTATTTAGATTTACATCTAATTTTAATTCTTTTAAAAGAAAAGACTCTGCTTGTTTGTGTGTCCATCCATGCAATAGCATCAAACCTGAAAATTGGTCTATTGGTCTTCTGTTCCCGCATCCTGCAAAACAATAACAATTGTTATCCGATACGTTTACAATCATGCTATCTTTATCATCAGCATGAAATGGACACTTGCACATGTGATTTTTCCCTCGTTTTTTTACTGTTACTCCACAATAGCTTTCTAAAAAATTTATGATTGGAAGTTTGCTTTTTATTAGATCGCTTTTTTGCATTTCTTTACACTTCTTTATCGTTACTTATAAGTTTTATGTGTTTTGCTAGACTGTGCCCTCTTTGGTAGAAAACATCAATTAAGCCTTTGCTTTCTAAACCTTTTAACGCTCTGTTAACACTTGATTGAGATATGTTACAACTTTTTATAATTTCTTCGTGTTTGATTTCAGTATGTCTTTTTCCGCAACCTCTATGTTGAAGGTAAAGTAAAACTAATTTTTCGGTTGAAGTTGTATGTTCTACTTTGAAAATTTCTTTTACTGTCAATTGGTTATCCTCCTATCAAAAAATGCTATGTTTCAACTTTATCAGACAAATATTAACCTGTCAAATTGAAAAGTAAGTTGATTTTAATAGAATTAGAACGAACCCTTTAATATCAATGGTTTGTAATAGGTTTTTTATTCATTTTAGATTTGTTTGTTTTGAGTTTCCCCATGCTTCCTTATGCTTCGTTTTATTTTTTGCAAAGAATATTTATTTTTCCTTCTAAATCAGCAAGGAAATACAATCCTCGTTATTTTGAGAGTGTATTTTCATATTCTTTTATGATTTTGTAGAATGATGTTTTTTTTAGATTTAACATTTTGCTAAATTCCACACCTTTGATTTCTTCGCTTTTCCAACGATCATAATTATCTTTTAAAATCTTTTGTTGTTCTTTAGATAAGGTTTCTAGTTTTATAACTGGACGCCCGAATCTTTGTCCTTTCCTTTTGGCTTCTGCAATTCCTTCGGCTTGTCGTTGTTTGATTTTATTTCTTTCTTGTTCGGCTACATAAGAAAGTAATGATAAAAATTGGTCTTCCATTAACTTACCCATGTCTCCCATATCTTTGAATTTTCTACTATCAAACAACGTCTCGTTGTCTAAAACTACAATGTCGGCTTTTAGTTCTCTAGTTATATACTTCCATTCCGTTATGATGCCGTCATAATTTCGTCCTAAACGGTCTAAAGAATCTATGTGTAATAAATCTCCTTCTCGGATTATCTTCTTCATAGATTGGTAGCTAGGACGGTCAAAGTTCTTCCCGCTTTCTTTGTCTATGAAAATGAATCGGTCCTCTATTTGTAAATCTTTCATTTTCTTTAATTGTCGTTCAATATTTTGGTCTTTTGCTGAAACTCTTATGTACCCAATATTCATTTTGTTCCCACCTTTGTAATTGATAAAATGCCATCCATAGAATCCCTTTAGACGTGTAGCGATAGCGGAACATGTTTTTATTATAACAATAGCGTTCGTAAAAGTCTGTAATAAGTTATGGACGTTCAAAACTTAATGTACACACTTTTGCGAACGCAAAAATGATATTCTGTTTTCATTTCGTAAAAGTATACTTTTTTAAACTACTTTCTTTTTAATATCATGCAAAAAATAAGTAAAAAAGTAACAACATAAACTATCGGAAATATACTTCCTAAAAAAACTAGAATTTTTTCAAGCATAAAATCACTTATCCTTTTCATTATTCTTGTTATATATTGTAGCGAAACCAAATAAAGCAATAACCAATATTATAAGAGGAGCAAACTTCCCAACATAATTTAAAAAATCGTGAAGAACTCCCCAATACAACGTAAACCCATCCATTTTTTCACCTCATAAAATAAATTCTTCTTCTTTATCCCGTTCTAGATATTCCTGGTATCTCTTTCTAACTTTTCGATTCCTATAAAAAGATAGAGAAATAAAAACTATGATCATATTCATTGCTAAAATTTCAGTTGTATTTACTAGATTCAAGTAATCCCAAATCGTTAACATTTCTTTAACTTCCTTGCTACATTAACGATTAAATCATAGATTTCAAAAGTTAAAATTATGATGGCTGCTATTCCGATAAAGAGCATTCTTGTGACTTCCCTTCTAAAAATCTCTTTTGCACCTGGATCATAATTTTAGGTAAACCAAAAGCAAGAATGTATCCAATAGCGAAATATAAAACTAATCCATAAAACACCCCTACACCTCCTCTACATGCTGAATTCTAGAAAGATAGCTACAATACCAATAATCGTTAAAAATCCCAAGATATTAAGTCCTGTTGTCTTTAAAGCTTCCTTTAGCAAAGAATCACCCTTTCA
>NZ_JBVYHY010000005.1:0-4926 GCF_056033865.1 Bacillus sp. FAU20 | reverse complement strand
TTTGCTGGCATTGCAGCCATTGACCACTGCCATGTATAAAAGTACCGTTTTCGCATTTATCGTGAAACGCTTTCGCGTTTTTCGTGCGCCGCTTCACCTGCTACAAGTCCAATCACAACAGTGTATGGCTGAAATAAGTAAGTTTTAATAACATCATGTAGTAGCAAACCAGCAACTACTGCCGGAAATACGCCAAGAAATACATGGAACGCGTTGAATTTTTTCTCTTTGCGTAGAAGAGGCTTAATATTACATAAAGAAACGAGGCGTTTATGATATAAAATTGCAATAGCTAAAATTGCGCCTAGCTGAATAACAATTTCAAACGTTTTTGCTCTTTCTCCTTCAAAGCCTAATAAATGCCCGACTAATATAAGGTGGCCAGTAGAGGATATAGGTAAAAATTCAGCTAATCCTTCTACAATACCGAGTATGAAGGCAATAATGATATCGCTCATAGTTTCACTCCTATAAATTAATGAATGTCTACTTTCTTAAAATAGAATAGTGTTGCAATAAATCCGAAAATTGCTGTTGCTGCAATGATGATATAAGAATACTCTGGTGGATATGTCGGTTGTAATTCATTATTTGCAATATCTAGAGTAGCGGTCCACGGAAATAAATCTTTATGTTTGGAGTTTACGAGCATAAGATTCATCATTGTAATAATGACTGTTAATATAATAGGCGGTACATAGCTCTTCATTACAAGAGTTAATAGCACAATAGGTAAAGACAATAGAAAGAGAAGTCCACCACATATTAAAAATTTTAGGAAAGAACCTAAAAGTAAAGTAATGTTAAAACCAGGGAAGTTCCCCAATAGCCCTAATACTACAGTAAGCGACCAAGCGACTAAAGTTAGCATCATAATCCAAAGGAAGAGGATGATGAACTTACTTATAATAAAACTAATGCGCGACACGGGGATAGTTAGTAAATTTTTTAGTGTATCTTCTGCATATTCGCGGGTAAACATATAAGCAACAACTACTCCGTATAAAGGGAATCCTATAACTAAAGTAGTATATAAGTTAACGTCAGTGAATAACTGGTGGAACCAAATAGTCGGAGTTGGCTGTTTTGTTTTTATATGTATATAAGAGGCTACTACGACTAAGAAAGGTGCGACACCAGCTCCAATAATGCTAATTAAAAACATATTAGAGCGTTTTAGTTTTAATAGTTCTGTATAGAGTAGATTAACCAATTGTCCCACCTCCAACTAGTTTGGTGAAATAATCTTCTAATCTGTCTTCACTGATCATCATTTTTAATACTTCGATATCATTAAGAACGAATGTTCTGTTGATGTATCCTTGTTGCCCAAAATGAGAGTAAATGCGAATATTCCCTTCATCATGTACCTCATAATCGAAAATTTGAAATTGATTTTCTAATAGCATCGCAGCTTTATTGTCATTATTCACCTGAAATTCTATGTACTTACGGTTTGCTTTGCGCAGCTTATCAAGAGAAACTTCTTCTAGTAACCTTCCTTCGTGAATAATTCCGATACGATCAACTAACTGTTCTACCTCTGCTAAAATGTGACTAGAAATGAGTATCGTTATATTCCTTTCTTGAGCTAAAGAATGAATAAGTTTTCGCATTTCTTTAATACCGATGGGGTCTAGTCCGTTAGTCGGTTCATCTAATATGAGTAGTTCGGGATAATGGAGAAGAGCGCGTGCAATTCCTAGGCGCTGCTTCATGCCTAGAGAATACTTTCCTACTAACTTTTTTGTTTCATGCTGCAAGCCCACTATTTCTAATGCTTCTTCAATAGCATTCTTTTTGTAAACCCCGATTATCTTTGCATTAATTAATAAGTTTTCTTTTGCAGTTAAGTTTTCATAAAACCCTGGAACTTCAACGATAGAACCAATTCTACTTAAAATATCTTTTTGATTTTGAAATAAGTCCTCTCCGAATATTTCGATAGTTCCACTTGTAGGCTTTATAAGACTAAGCAGCATACGAATGGTTGTCGTTTTACCAGCACCGTTACGTCCTATGAATCCATAAATTTCTCCTTGTTGAACGTTAATATTTAGATTATCTACGGATTTTTGCTTGCCATATACTTTAGTAAGATTAGTCGTTTTTATAATTGTGTTTATAGGAGTCACCTACTTTCTATAAGTTCTTATTTACATGATAAAAAGGAAGGCTTAACTGCATATTAATCATTTCTTAACTATTTCTTAAAAGTATTGTGTTTTGGAATGGAAAAGCCAAAAGTGGTTCGTTCCCATGGAATACTTTTAACCCATATATGCCCACCATTCCTCTCAACGAGCGCTTTAGAAATAGAAAGTCCGAGCCCGCTACCACCAAAAGACGAGTTTCTTGATTGTTCGCTTCGGTACATTCGCTCGAATACGTTTTGTAAATCATGTTTTGGAATACCAGGACCTTTATCCCAAATAAGAAGTTCATATGCTGCATCCGTTTCTAGTAGTTCGACTCCTATTGTTTTCCCATTCTTTCCGTAATAAATGGCATTTTTCATTAAGTTACCTATAATCCGCATAAGGCTTAGGTGATCTGCAATGATAGGACAAGTAGACTCTGGTATAAGAACTTGTAGTTTAATATTATGTTTTGAGAGTTCGGGTAAAAACTCGATCAAAGCTTCTCTAGTAACTTCAGAAAAGTCGAGTTTTTCTTCTTTTAGTGGAAATTCATTAGCGTCTAGCTTTGCCATATTGAATATTTCATCAACTAGGTGCTTTAAGTTATTTGATTTCATATAAAGTATTTTAAGATATTCTTGCTTTTCTATTTCAGAAGCAGCAACCCCATCTTTTAAAGCATCGATATATCCAATAATGGAGGTGAGTGGTGTTCGGATATCGTGTGAGATACTAGATAAAAGTTGTTTTCTAGATTCCTCAGACCTTTTTTGCTTTAATCCGAACCTTTTCTAATTCAGCTATTAGTTCGTTTATTGAAAAAACGATATTATGTAACGATTGATCATTACTTGTGAATAATCTCGTTTGTAAATTCCCCTTTAGTGCACGACTTAATTTAGTGTCTATTGATTTGCGATTTTGAATGAATTGTATTCTTGAAAAGAAGAGATACATTGTAATTAAGATAAGGGTAATAAATAAAGAAATTTTTACTTTTGGATCCATTTGTATATTTAAAAGCCCGTAAATGATAAGTTGTAATGAAATAAGGAAGAGGATTTTATCGATCTTCAAGCTTTTCACCTACAAACTTATAACCAATTCCCCATACAGTTTGAATGAATTTTGGATTGGAAGGATCGATTTCTATTTTCTTTCTAAGTTTTCGAATGTGTACCATAACGGTATTATCATCTTCTATATAATTATCGTCCCATACATTGCGGAAGAGCTGTGTTTTTGTAAATACTTGTCCTGGGTTTGAAGTAAAGAATTTTAATAGTTCTAATTCTTTTCCGGTTAAGCTGATTTCTTCTTTATTTGTGTGAACTGTATATGTATTTAAATTGATAGTTAGTCCTTTAAAAGCTAAAGTTGTCTGCTCTTGTACACTAATGTTACTTCCAAGAACGAAAAAACGCCGTATAAGAGCTTTGACTCGTGCAACCACTTCGTGAATGCTGAAAGGCTTCGTAATGTAATCATCAGCACCAATGCTTAAACCTAAAATTTTATCGACTTCGTGATCTTTAGCGGTTAGCATTAATATCGGTACGTTAGTTTTATCCCTTAGCTTTCTACATACTTCGATACCATCTACTTTCGGCATCATAAGATCTAATATAACGAGGCTATAGTTGTTTTGATTAAATAACTGTAAGGCTACTTCGCCATCAATCGCAGTATCTACCATATATAATTCTCGTTCTAAATATATTTTTAGTAAATTACGGATTTCTTTATCATCGTCTGCTATAAGGATACGTATATCTTTCATATCTTCACCTACTTCTAATGGATTTCATTGATGGTACAACAACACTCTAATTATATACTAGTATTTGTTAAAATAAGATTAACAGTTTTGGGGAAGGAAATATTCAAGCAAATTAAGCCTAGGGTCAAAGTAAATTGAATATGTTTTGCGAGAATAAATTAAAGAGAAGCAGAAGGTAGTTTTACGGTAATGAATTTTTGTAGGGACGTATATAGCCAAAAGAGCGTAAAAAACATTTAATTGAATATCTTTATAAAAAGTGTTGACGATTAGAGTATAGAGGTGTAATATAGAACAAGTCGCCGATGACAACAACGTCGAAAGTGACAAACGAAATAAAAAACTTAGTTGACATTGAAAGATGAAAATGTTAACATAAGGAAGTCGCAAATAAGCGACTAAGTAGTTCTTTGAAAACTGAACGAAACAAACAACGTGAAACGTCAATTTTTATTTTAGATGCTAGACAAACTAACTTTATTGGAGAGTTTGATCCTGGCTCAGGATGAACGCTGGCGGCGTGCCTAATACATGCAAGTCGAGCGAATGGATTAAGAGCTTGCTCTTATGAAGTTAGCGGCGGACGGGTGAGTAACACGTGGGTAACCTGCCCATAAGACTGGGATAATTCCGGGAAACCGGGGCTAATACCGGATAACATTTTGAACCGCATGGTTCGAAATTGAAAGGCGGCTTCGGCTGTCACTTATGGATGGACCCGCGTCGCATTAGCTAGTTGGTGAGGTAACGGCTCACCAAGGCAACGATGCGTAGCCGACCTGAGAGGGTGATCGGCCACACTAGGACTGAGACACGGCCCAGACTCCTGCGGGAGGCAGCAGTAGGGAATCTTCCGCAATGGACGAAAGTCTGACGGAGCAACGCCGCGTGAGTGATGAAGGCTTTCGGGTCGTAAAACTCTGTTGTTAGGGAAGAACAAGTGCTAGTTGAATAAGCTGGCACCTTGACGGTACCTAACCAGAAAGCCACGGCTAACTACGTGCC
>NZ_JBVYHY010000004.1:0-60605 GCF_056033865.1 Bacillus sp. FAU20 | reverse complement strand
TATAGATCGCCTTCTTTCGCGCTCTGCGTCATAGCTTTGATTTCCTCTAATTCTTTCGCTAGATCCGCGTTGCTGCGAGCGCCGTCCGTCGTATTGTCTTCGATAACTTTCTTATCAGTAAGTAACGCATGACGTCGGAAGTATAAGTCGATACCTTTGATCGATGGTTGTGCGCCGCCGATCGTACGCATTAACTGTTTATATACGAACGGTCTCATTTCGGCTAGAAACTCGTCCGCGATAATGTTCTTATAGTCGATGAATGCTTTGTTTTTCGTGCGCCATTTGTACAGGCACATGCGAGTAATCCCTAGTTCGTTCGCAATTTCCTCCTGCGTCTTGCGATCTTCGTCCATCGCTAACTCGTTTTCGACTAACATAAAAGCGGCTTCGCGCTGCTTTAGATTTAACCTTGATTCTAGTTCTTTTTTACTTGCCATTATAAAACCCCCTTAATTTTATTTAAAAATCCGTTGAAACCCTCGCGATATCATGAAATAATGAATGTAACAAAAACACGGAACACGATACATTCAGGAGGTCAACAAATATGAAAGAAGTACAACCAATCAGAAATAAACGCAATATCAACAAAATGAAACGCGCCCTACACGGTCGTAATAAATTGCTTTTCGTTTTAGGAATTAATTTAGGTCTGCGAATCTCGGATCTGCTTTCGTTAAAAGCGTCGGACATTTATACGCCTAGAGGCCGTTTTAAGTCTCATATCGAATTGATCGAGGCCAAAACGAAAAAACGCCGCAAATTGACGATCAGCGACGCAGTTAAAAAAGAGATCAAAGATGCAGGAATTAAGGAATATAGCGAAGAATACCTGTTTCCTTCACGCAAGGGATCGAAGCCGATCGGACGCGTACAGGCTTATCGAATTCTTAACGATGCTGCGGATCGCGCAGGATTAAGCGAGATCGGTACGCATACACTACGTAAAACATTCGGTTACCACGCATATAAAGGCGGCGTCGATATTGCGACATTGCAACGCATTTTCAATCATTCGAGCGAAAAAATTACGCTACATTATATTGGAATCACGCAAGATACAATCGACGAAGTGTATAACACGGTTTCACTATCGTTGTAATAGAAAAAGCGCTACCCACGACGGGCGGCGCTTTATTTGCGTTTATCTCTTCATAATATAGGTACGACTAGCTACGAATTAATTGTATACATCGTGTAAACTATTCTATTTACGCAGCAATCTCGGGCTTTTATGTATATTGTATTATTTAAATAATAATCCATGTGACGTTGGTGTAACATGGCTAGACGTCACACTAACTAGAACTATTAATAAACGATAGCTAGTATATAAATATATCTGATCGTAATAAATTACTCTCAGGGATTACGCAGCAAGTACATAAATGATGCAAGAAAGGCCGACTAGACTGCGTATATTAAGTAATAAAAGATAATGGCCGATAGATTATGCGTTAATTACGATAGAAAAGAATGCGCTAGAAAATACGATATATCTCTTAAATGCCTCATATTCGCTTGTATGACGTTTTATGCAATAGGAATACGATAGGTCTCGAAATGTAGTTAATATCGCTAATTTAGCTAGTTGCGTAATTATAAACGATAGATATGCGTATTTGATCGTTAGGAAGTCGATAGGATCATAAAAAGAGGATTTTCGGTAGGAAGCCGTCGGGATCGTTGGGATTCGATAGGATTTCGCAAATTATATTGAAGTAGGTTGTGTGTATGAGATCGGAAGGTGCTGCGCTAGGATCAACGCCCTGAGTTAAAAATGGTGCGCGCTTTTTGAGAACCATTGCTGCGGGGTGGTCAGCCGTGGGCTTGGGGGGATTCGGAAATTTTCGATTTGGGTTTGCCCGTTGGTGAATGCCGTATTCATTTCGACGCATAACGAATGTGACAGAATGACATTTTGTTACTTTCAAACTTCTCTTTTAAACGTTGATTTAAAAGCATTCGAAAGACTTTCACAATCAATTTAATTCGATAAAATTTTTATGCACAAAAAGAAACGTTGATTTAATGCCATTCTTTTAACGCAAGAATTTTCAATCGAATGCATAAAAGAATGAATAAAACTTTCGAATCTTCTTTTCAACCCCCTGAGTTTTGAAGTTCTTCTTTCTCAGCGAAGTTTGTTGATGAATTCAATCGCAAATACTTTTCGATAAACATTCGATAACACAACGCACACACTACTAATATATCTATGCGCACATATACCGCCATACTATATCATGTCGTACCGTAGTGCACCGTACACCTATCACTATATAACTGTATGCACTATCGACATATGCAGTACACACAACGTACATTATTATTCGTATGAGATATCTATTATACGTAAACGTACGTACACATACCACCTATTACTACCGACCTATATACGCCTTGTTATATACCGCCCTGTATATAGCGCTATAAACGTACAGAAATCGACTATATATACCGCTCTATTTAACGTACATTATGCGTGTTGGTAACGTATATCTACCGCACATTTAAATAGTTTACATTGACGTGTATCTATCGCCATTCGATCGAAGTAGTTATGTATTAATTAACGCTACATTTGTCGTTATATTTAGCGATACATTTATCGAAAAATTACATATAAAGCATGTCTTCTATTGTACGTACATACGTTAATATAATGTAAGCACAAATGAAACGGCGGTGATATCGTACATTTGTCGATTGTTTATCGAACATATACCACACACTTATACGTATATATATAGCGAATAAATATGATTAAATCGGCTTATAATAATAGTATCAATCACGCCGTTTCTTGCAATTTAAAAATATTATTGAAATGTTCGTCATATCAACGTTATAATGAATATGTGCTTGAGAGAGTACAATACTTTCGAAAGGAGGTTACGAAGTGGATATCGTGTTACACTTCATATCGATATACGGATTTGATATCGCTAAATACTTACTACCGTTTATCGCAATCAAATGGGAATTTGAGTACATAAACAAAGATAGTAAGAAAAAGCGTAGATTCAAAATCGCTAGTCGATTCTCAAGAAAGTAAAATAGCGTAGGGCGTGTGACAGCACGCTCTATCTATTACTTAATTATAACACGAAATATTCACGAATATACTATGAAAAAGAATCGAAATGTAACGTTCCTAATTGTATTCGCATTCGTCTTTATGTGCGCAGCGAAAGCGTTCGGAAACCTATACGTATCATCATTCGGCGTAATCTTCGCCCTATCAGTAGCCGCAGCGGTAATTACCGATATGGTAAAGAGGGAACGCAAGACATAAAAACAAGGCGAATAATAGCACGAATCATAAAAGGCGGCGATCTGTCAAGAGATTCCCGCCTTTTTTTATTTATATTTACGCCTTCCGTCTCACATGAAACGACTTAATGACGCCCATGTGTACGTATTGCCCTAGTGCCGTAAATAATGCGCCCACTGTTCTACAATGCTTACGTTTGAATGAGTCCATACTTACGCCCGTATATGCGCTATGTCCTTCGATGTATAGTCGCTTACCGTCCGTTACAATCTTGCAGATATCTAAATCATTGCGCCCTCTCACTCTATAAGCAGGGGGGCGCTCCATCTAATTACTACCCTATCGCCGATTTTCGGTTGTCCTTTAATCATTATTAGTTACCGCCCTTCTCTACTAGGTTTAACTCGTAATCGTCACGATCGTATATCTCGACTAACGACGCAGGTTTGTCGTTTCTATAGCGGAAACTACCAGTTCCCATATTAATTAAGTAGTTATCGTTACATACGATATAGTAGCTAGATCGTATTGATCCCGTATGTCGCAGCGATACAATGTTACCGCCTCGTATAGTTCTCGTTCTCTCTTTACTATTTACTTTTACTTTCATTATTTAGCGCCTCCGATCGGTGTTAACGATAGTTTATATTTATCTTTCGGAAATACCTCGAATGCGATTGATTCGCCTGTTAAATTCAGTAGTTTGAACGTACGTGCTTCGCCGATACTCGACTGATCCGATAGTATATAACCGCTCGACTTCGAATCCCCACGCCATTTAATCGATACGATGTCGTCAACCGTAGGTATAAATTGTTTTACCTGTACGTCTAATCCCATATATAACGCCTCATTTCAATTGTATTTTTGCTTACATGTACATAAACGCAGCCGCAGCAGGTCAAAAAGAAAAAGAGCGCCGTTAAGCGCTCCTATAATAAGTCATGTATTCGCTTTGTATGTCTTCGTTACCATTACGGCGCAGCCCAGTCTTTCCGAAGTTACAGAAAGGGCGCAACGCCTTAATTAAGTATGTCTCGTAAATCTCTCTATGACTAATCTTGTTAACGTACATATAGTCGATACGATGTGCCGTACCATTTGCGATTAACTCACGTAATCGTTCGTTAGAACTCGCATGATTTATATGTTGTCCTGTCCGTTTTAATAAGTCGTTTGATATGCCGACATATAACGGATTGCTGAACTTATCATAGAATACATATACACCGCCTACATATTGTAGATCCGCGATCGCTCTCATATCGCTTTTTAGGTGTTTTACGAACACACTTTTTCGTACGCTAGGCGGTTGTATTGCGATCATGCCGTCGTCGTATTCGTTATTTCGTAGTTTCTCTTTAAATTCCGCAGCCTTTTCGAATTCAGCTTTTAAGATCTCCTTACGTTCCTGATCCGATACCACGTATCGCCCTTCTTCGTTGATCTTACGCTTTAATCTCGTGATCGTTTCCGAAGGCGTCGCCGTAGCGCAATCGTCGATCGTCGTAATGTTATCGAAGTGCTTCCAGTACATAAGAATAAGTAGTCTATCGTTGATCCTCGTAGCAGGATATTTTCGCAGTATATATTCGACTTTCGATTTTTTCGTTTGTAATTTCCCCATTTTCGCCCACCTCTTAGAATGTTATTTTGTTATTTGGTCGCAGCATTCCGCCAACGTGTATCGATGTATCTTTAAATAAGTCCTTACGCCAGTCGCCTTCATATCGCACGATCCTAACGTACCTTTTTCGATTTTCTTCGCATCTACTTCTATCTTTACAGGTACATTTATATTGATTTCGCCTTTGATCTGCTCTAGGTGGTTAATTGCTACCGTAGTCGATGCGAATGTTTTCGGGTTATAAATAACCGCCAGTTTATCGCGCTTGCGCTTGTCCGTCTTATTATCGATCACTCGCAGGATCTCGACCATATCGCCGCGTACGTGTCGTTCTACATCTTCGTGATCGTCGAATGTATAGTCACCGCCGCGCTCTACCATTTCGAATGAGATCTTTAATATTGCCTTGTCGCCTGTTTTGAACATATATAACGCCCTCCTATTAAAAAGACGCCCTATTCGGCGTCCCTTTTATTGTGTAATTAATACATACATAAGGATCGCGGCCATTGTGGCCAATACCGCATATCCTCGTATCAGTCGTTTCTTTACATTTGGCATTATTCTTATTCGCCTTCTTCTTCATAGGTTACGACGAATTTATCACCACGTAAGCCAGCTTTATACGCAGCTTCCATCATGTCGGGAATATCTAAAACGAAGTCTAGATCACGCTCTAGATTTGCGTCTTCGGGACATTCGTGTAGATCGCCGATACTAATGTCGCAGATCCCTTTCGGCATTTCTATTTCTACATGTGATCCGCTACACATTCCGCCTTCTGTATGTTTTACTACGATCTTAAATTCTTGTTCATTAAGCGCCGTTCGGATCAATTCTTGCGAATCTAGTTCGATTACGTCGTACGTGCCTTTCCGATTGCTCGTTTGTCCCATCGAACGACCTAAGAAACTACGATTTAAAAATGCCGCTTGTCCTTTTGCGCCCGTCAATAATTGCCCTGTCTCTTTGCTTACCGCGATATAGATTTTACTCATATATCCGCCTCCTTATCGTTTGTGCTTACATGTACATAAACGCAAAAAAGACGCCCTACGCGGCGTCCCTTGTCTCGATCTTCCATAATTCATTATGTATGTGATTCGCAATATCATCGAACCATGCAGCGGTACATTTACGATTTTCAAATAGATCATATACACGCTCTAGCAATTTCATGTACTTTTCGATCATTTTACGTTACCTCCTTCGATTAATCTCACGTTAGTAATTTCGTCGTGTCCGTCGCAGAATGTAACTTCGATCTTATCGCCTACCTCTAATGTACGAACGACCTCGAAGATGTCGTCTTCATATAACACTACGTCGCCGTTTTCGTTTTCCGCCCAGACTTCGGAATCTGTATGATTTAATGCGGATACTGTATATTGTTCTTTCGTAAAATTGCCGTCATATACGTCCGTATTTGCGCAACCTCCGATCGTTAGGACAATGATTGCAGCAGTTGTCAATTTCGTGATTTTCTTTAACATATGATCGACCACTTTCGATTTAATAGAATATTTTACGAACCGCACGTCTTTTGATCGCTCTAGGCGTATATCGTTTCCACGGTTTCAATTTGTAGAATAAGTCGTACGGCATCGGAACGAAGATAACGTCAGGTTGTGCCGCAGCTTCTTGCATCGGTGCGGTCAATTCGATTGAGCCGCCGTGTATGTCATTCTCTACTTGAATCTCTTTCAATAGATCCAGTACATACTCGTTTGTATATTGCGCATAACCGCCGTGATAACGCGTATTTAGTTTCGTTGTGATCTCAGATACTAAAAGCTCGTCGTTTTCCTGTAATAGCGCGCCAACACTTTGTTTTACTTGCTCTTTCTTCATAGTGACCGCTCTCCTTTTGTTATTTCGCATGTTGCTTAATTAAATAAGTAATACGATATCTTGAAGATGTCAATAAAAAGTTAGAACCTACATTAAAGAGGCTCTAACTACTTGCTTATTACTGACTTCTACCCACAATTTAAATGGTTGGGTATTACTATATACTTCGACTATATTAACACCGTCATCGAGTCGATAATCTTCATCGATCGGGTTACTATTTACACGAATGTTTTCCCAGTCGCATAAGTTAGCGTATTCGGCTTTCGTTAGATCAAGATAGTTAGCTTTAAGAACTTTTCGTACGTGCGGCTTTCTTCTGAAATACGCGAGTAACTGTCCTAGTGTCATTACGCAGCTACCTTTGATCGTGTGATCTTGCTAGATTGCGTCGCCTTGCGGTACGCCTCGTTCTCGCTCGCTAACTTTGCGTCTTTACGCTTATTTACGCTATCCTCTTCGTACGGGCGCAGAATACGTCGTGTAGGTTTGCGATAGTTCATATCGTCAGCACCAACCGTTCTACATGCGCGTTGTACATCTACCGTAATTTCTCCACGACTGATGATGCGGTTTTTCGCCTGATTGTCCGTCATTACTGGGTACTCTTCTAAAGTCATTTTATCGACGCGTGTATCGCCCTCTAGCGATTCGTATAGAATATGATCCGCTAGATATTCAAGTACGCCGATCATTTTATTTTTATCGTTGCGTAGTCGTACGTCCGCAGGCGGTTTTCCGACCTGTTTAATGTATTGATCCGTTAAGAATTCCACCGCAGCCATACGATCATGAATCGGTAGCATTAGATCAACTAGTTTGCGAGCCTCTTCGACGAAGACCGTTTTAAAGTCGCCGACAAACATTCTCGTGAAATTGAGTTTATATTCTTCGATGTTAGTAATTTGCTTTTCCATATGTAGCCCTCCTAGTAATCCCACGCCGTATATACATCGGCGATCTTTTTTAATGCAGCTTTTGTATTACGGCTTGTCGTAGACTTATCGACGCCCATAATTTGCGCAGTTTCTATGTTTGATAGATCTCTACCGAATCGAAGATCCATGCAGCGTGCTTGTAAGTCCGTTAATTCCGCCTGATAGATTGCGTTTTCTAGATCCGCCAGTAGATCGATTGCAGCCGTATCGCCTCGTGATTCCGCAGCAGATCGTATGTTATGTTGTTGTTCTAGTAACGCCTCGACGCCCGCTACCGTGCAAAGCTCGAAACGTACTTCTAATCGTTTCGTTGCCGCTTGTTTATCGAAGTTAGATACGCCCATATCGCATAGCCTCCCTACGTGAAATAGTCTTCATATCCTGATTGATCTTCTTCATAAATTCGCGCCATGACTTATCGGCAGCAATACGGCGCTTTTCTTTTCTATCAATATCGATCAAGATTGCGTCTAGTTGTTGTACGAGCTGAATTAAGCCGTCGTTATTGTAAATCTCGTAATCTACCTCGAATTTATCGATCGCCGTTTCCGTTTCATGATAGAAGTCTTCTTCTTTGAACTCGTCGCCCGCATCGATAATACGTTGCTTTCTGATCTCGTCGTCTACGTTTACACGAATGATATATGTGCCCTGTTCTCGCAACGAATCGATTTCATTTTGTTGTCGTACGTCCGTGATAACCACGTTATGGCCTGTTGATCGTAAGAAGTCAATCTTCGGTTGTAGTCGTTTGATCCAAACTAATGCATCATGTTTGCGCTCTTCTTGCCCTTCGTGTTGCAACAATGCACGACGCTTTCCACCTTCTTGCTTTCCGTACTTGCGATCCACCTGCTTTTTCAGCTCGTCCGCATATGCACCACGTTGGAAACCTCCGCGACGATCCTTCGCCATTAATCGGGCGATCGTATCTTTTCCCGTTCGCATCTTGCCCGCGATGCCGATTAGTACTGTGTTTTTCATGATTCCTTACCACCTTCCACGATCTGATTAATGCCGTATCGAATGCCTAACGCAAACATACCCGCACCCAGCCATACAAATAATCTATCTACCATCATCTTTTTCATTTCTTCGCCTCTTTTCGTTGTTTTGCCTTACAAGTACATAAACGCAGCAGCAGCGTCATATCGGCATTTAGGCAAATAAAAAAGAGCGAAGGCGTATAGCCCTCACTCTCGTAGATATCCCGTTACATATTTCACACCGAACGAAGACGTCGCCGCTTCGCTAGATCCGCGAAACATATCAAACGTATTGCCCTGTATTGCGCCGCCGCGATCCTCGCACACATAAGTACCGTCTAGATCGGGAATTTCGATCTTTGTACCGAACTTATATTGCGGTGGACATGCGAGCGTACGACCTTGTGTGTAGTCCGTTCCGCTTGCCGTCTTTCCTTCGCAGCCGTTGCAATCAGCGCCGTACGCCGTAACTCTCATATCTATTTTGCGCCCACCATTCTTATTTTCGGACGGCTTCACCTCTTCGGATTGATCCTTTTCTTTCGGAACTTCCTTCGGTAGCTCTACCTTCTTCGACTTATTAACGGTGGACGCTCGTAACTTTTTTAAGCGTTCGACCTCGCTCGTCAGGTGTTCGATCGTTTCCGATTTGGTGCGATCTTCGAGTTTCGTCTTTTCGTGATTCTCTTTTTCGACCGCTAGATCCCATTGGGCTTGGCCTAGATCATTTTCTAGATTGTTAATGCGCTTGTATAGATCGAATGTCTCGTCTTCTAGCTTTTTGCGATCACCCTTCGCCTTATTGTGCGCAACTTTTTCGCGTGCTAGATCATTTTCGAGTGCTTCGATCTTCGCGTCAGACGATCGCATCTTATCGATAGATACCGTCATGCCGACGAATAGCAGCATAAAACCGAATATCAGTAACAGAAATTTGATTTTCCTCATTACGACATCAATCCTTCTTTAATTGCCTTACGCACGCCGCGGAAATACTCGACCTGATTGTCGATCGTAATGTTTAGCTCTTTTTTCAAACCATTTAAGAAGTTCTTTGATCCTTTGAGCGGAAAGATATTGCCGAATGCTACAACCTTCTCACGACCTGTTTTAAGTTCGATCAGGTGAAAGCCTTTCGGGTTTGTTGGTGCGACTCTCAATTCGCAGGGAATCGGCTTCGCTTTTGGCCTTTCGTTTGTTTGTGGTTGCATTAAAATTCCTCCCAGTTATAGAAATGTTTGCGGCAAACGCTTCGATATTCTTCGTCGCCGATCAGTACTTCGTCTCCCTCTTTTGCGGGATTCCCGTCTACAAAACGTAAGTTCATCGTAGCTTTGCGGTCGCAGCATTGACACAATCCCTTAATTTCGGAAATGTCGTCCGCTAGTGCGAATAGTTCCGCAGATCCTTCGAATAACTCGCCTTTGAAGTTCGTTTTTAGTCCGTAGCAGATTACAGGAATGTTAAGGCCGTCAACGATCGCGACCGCTAACGTTTCGATAACTCGCTTCGTAAAGAACTGACATTCATCTATTAGAATTACGTCAGGCCGTTCGAATACCGCTGATCGATAGATTTGTTCGGCGTCGTCGATATGTACCGACGTAGCTTCGTGCCCTAGTCCTGTACGACTTACGACGCGATCTTTGCCGTACCTGTTATCGATATTTGGTGTAAATATCAATACACGACGTCCCGATCTTTCGTAGGTGTCCGCAGTCTTTAGAAGTTCTAGCGACTTCCCCGCCGCCATTGTTCCCAGTTTTGCGTATAATTTCGAACTCATATATCGCCCTCCTTCCGTTTTGCTTACAAGTACATAAACGCAAAAAAAGACGCCCATAGGCGTCCTTCGTCGTCGTTCTATTCTTTTTCGTTAAGTTGTCGTAGCTCTATTAATGTAGCCTCTTTTAATTCGATTACTACCGCCATGAACATAAACACTGCGGCAGTTAGTCCGCCTGATACTAGAAATACTATTCCGTTAAAAATACCGTCTTCCGCGTAATCAGTCGACAAAAAGCTCATTAGTGCGAATATGCCGAAGAGAACCGCAGTAACTAGAGCGGCCAGCCTAAAGATTACCGTGATAGACGATCGTACGGTTTGTTGTAAATTCATATATAATAACCTCCAAATTTAATTATCCACGAACATCATTACACAACTTGCGTAACTAATCAAGTAATTGAGCACTAAAAAGACGCCCTATTCGGCGTCCTTCGTTTGTTCTTCTACTAATTTCTTATACCTATCGATAGACATTTGATGAAATTCCGCAGACGTATACGAAGTCTTATCAATCATTGCCTCGATCGATTTAACCAATTCACCTGATGCGATCACTAGATCCATATTATCGGATTGCGACGCAACTAGTCGAGCATGTGCCGCCATTTCTACTAATACGTTGATCTCTAATGTAGTTGTAAGTTTTACCATAACAAAACCCCCATATAGACTTATTTTTAAATATTACGCAACTTGAGTAATATTTAAAAATTAATCGATCGCTTCGATCTCTTCTAATGATCTTTACGATATCCCTAACTTTTCAATTATTAGTGATAAGATGTCCACATTTACCTCTAATCGCGCTCCTATTACAGTATTTATTGGGATTTCAAATAAATTCAACTGTTCCATTGTGATAACTACATATTATTAATTTGTTGAGCTAACCATATAACGATATCGCATGTATGTCAATAATAATTTTTAAACGTTGCAACAATGCGAATAAATGTGATAAAATGAGTGCACATTAATAGGATATCGATATTATCGGGGGTTATATAGATGAACAACTTAAAGTATGTGAATTTCCACAACGCCACGAAAGACGATCCGCGTTGGGAAAAAGCTAAATACAAGGATTTCGAGCCACTACATCGAACAAATACAGGTACAGGCATACGATTCGTATTACGTGAATATCTAGAAAAGATAGGTTTATCACAACGATCTCTAGCCGAACTAAGCGGATTAAATCAGCCGACTGTAAATGACATTTGTGAGAATAGAGCGTTACTACTAAACGTTACACATCTTGTGCGTATATGCAGCGTACTGGGTTGTAACATCACTGATATTATGGTTACAGTACCGATACAGAATACGGAATACACGGAAAGCGATAGCATTCACAATCTACGACAAAAAGAAAAGGCGACTCATTAATTTGAGCGCCTATTTTTTATTTGCTTTTTATGATAATCGATCAGCCATGCCGCCGTACTTACCGTTCGCGGATCGTGGTACGGCAGGTCGAATCCCGATGCGGTTTCCGTCGTGAATCCTTCGAACTCTTTCGCCATATCAGCGGCCTTTGCTTCCGCAGGATATTCCGCATGTAGTCGCCCTAGCTCCATCGCCCAACGATCGTAGGTGTGATCGTCTATGATATTTGTATTGTATTGATAGTAAATGCACGAATGTACTAAGATCTGATGACGTCTTTGCGTAATATTATCGCGAATAGCTTCGTTCATATTCTCGTAGACCTTTCGTATAGCTCTTTCCATAAACTCGTATATGCGACATGTAAATTTCCGTCTAACATATCGTAAAAGCAGCATGGCATTTCCGAAGTATCATGTCCTAGTAGGTGCGCCATTTTATAGCATTTAAATACCTTCTTATCGCGCGTTAAATTCGATTTATAGCCTAATTGGTTTATGTGTAGATCTATATAGCCGTATGTCTGATCCGTGAAATCTTCGACACTTACTGATCCGCCAGACCAACCGTGACGACATTCGTTACAAGACGTATTGATCGGTGTACTGAATCTACATTGCGATAAGACTTAGATCAGCTCGCCGACTGTTTTCTCATGTGTTAGCTTAATCATCTTCGGCCACCTCTTCAATACTAAACTTTTCCCACGCTTCCTCGTTGCGCTCTAGGCCATGATATAGCGCGTCTTCTAGTCTTCGCGCAGATACATCGCCCGTGAATTTGATTACGAATGTTTTTTCTTTAGACATCGAATCGCTCTCCTTTATCGAATTTGCAATCTTTCACGAGATATGGCTTCACACCTCGATACCACCATTCAAATTTGATAGGTCGGCGTACCGTACAATCGATTACTTTCGTTGGTCGTTGCCCTCGCCATTGCTTGCCGTGGAACGATTGTCCTACGCTGATCGCTTCGAGCTTTACGTTTTTACGAATGAACACTAGATCCTCGTCGTATTCGTTGTATAGCTTGTTAGCCTCGTCCCTCTCTTCGGGCGTGTCATAAATTACCAACACGTATCGGGGTTTAATTTGTAGATCCTTTTTCATACTATCGCCTCCTACATACATAAACGCCATTAAACAACAAAAAAGACGAGATCCGAAGACCTCGTCTTTTAACTCTCATTATTTTTTAGAACATCATACCCGCAACCGCAGCGCTTAATAAATTCGCTAGCAGCCCGCCGATCAATGCTAGGAATCCCAGTCGCGCTACGTCCTTACGAATAGAAGGCGCTAACGCTCCGATTGACCCTAGTAAGATCGCGATTACTGAGAAGTTAGCGAACCCGCACAATGCGAATGTAACTACTAGCATCGCTTTCGGTGACATTGTGACGTCAACTAAATGCCCGAATGCTACGAATTCATTAAGTACCGTCTTTTGGCCGATGAATGATGCGGCTTGCATAATTTCGCCACTAGGCACGCCGATAAGCCACGCCAACGGCGCGAATAAGTAACCTAGAATTAACTCGATCGTTAATCCTTCAATGCCGAATAGCGAACCGATTCCGCCTAGAATACCGTTAGCGAATGCTACGATTGCGATAAACGCCATTAACATAGCAGCTACGGAAACTACGATTTGAATACCCTCTTGCGCACCCTTCGCCATTGCGTCGAACATGTTCGCAGATTCTTCATCTTTAACTAGATTTACGTCTTTGATTTGCGACTCTTCCGTAGTTGGCATAATAATCTTCGCGATTAGTAATGCCGCAGGAATCGCCATAACCGCAGCCGTAAGTAAGTAGTTTAACGGAATGCCTAGCGCAGCGTATCCGACTAGGATAGAACCCGCCACCGACGCTAGCGCCGACGTCATGATCGTGAATAACTCAGTTTTGTTTAGCTTCGTAAGATACGGCTTAATTAAGATCGGCGCTTCTGATGCGCCTAATGCTACGCAGCCGATCGCATTAACGCCCTCTAGCTTTGATACACCCATTAATTTCGAAATGATTGTGCCGAAGAAGTTAACGATTCGTTGCATGATCCCGAAGTAGTATAGTAACGATACTAGCGAACTAATAAACACGATAACCATTAACGCATGGAAGAAGAATACGAAGTTCCCTGTCGCTAGATCACCGAATACGAATTCGATACCACCCTTCGAATAATCCATGAAGTGTTGAACGCCGTTACTAGCGCCTTCTAACGCAGCGATCCCGATGTCCGATTTCATAACGAACGCAGCGAAGCCGATCAACATTGCCAGCCCAACGCCTACCGTCTGTAATTTAATATTTTTGCGATCCTTTGATAATAAGAACGCGATCGCTAGAATTCCGATAATGCCTAAGATCCCTCTAATCATTCTGTTACCTCCTGATTATCTATTTGTTTGTCTTCGAAAAATCCGCTTCTTTTATGATGCGTTTCGCAGGCGTGTACGGTAACGCCGCCGCTCATTGTTAGAACAACGCCGCTACATACCGCAGGCTTTCCGCACTCTTTACCTCTGGCTACAGCTTCGCAGTTCATGCGGGCAACCTCCCGATTTTAATTAGTGCGTCCTTAACGATCTGTACGACTTTCTTTTTGTCTTCTTCGTTATTGACGTACTCTAGCTCGGCAACATTAATTTTGATCTTCGGTGAAATATCGTACTTCTCGTACCATTTCGTATATTTTGTGTAAAGGCGATCCCAGTAGCCGCGCTCTACTTCACTTTCAAGGCCGCGATTACGCTTCGCAATTCGTTTCATGGCCGTATCTACGTCACAATCTAGATAGATTAGTAATGTAGGTGCTTGCGCATGTTCTAGCATTGAATCTAGTAGCGTATCGTATGTGCGGAATTCTTCCCACGTCATGCCCTCGCCGCCGTCTTCGAGATCTTCCGCTAACATTTCCGCGAAGATACGATCGCCGAAGATCGAGCGATCTAAGATGCCGCCGCCTGTACGATGGATCTCTTTAATTTGTGCGAATCGCGTATTAAGGAAGTGGATTTGCGTCGTAAACGCCCATCGCGTTTTCTTTGCGTAGAAACGATCGAGCAGGTTTAGAGTGTCCCGACTTCCGATTTCTTCGTATAGTTTGATGCCTAGTTCTTTCTCTATTAATTTCGCTAGCGTCGTCTTACCAACGCCTACGATTCCGTCGCATACTATCACATTCTTTTCCCCCTTGTTCATATTAGAAACCCCTCTTCTCGATGATCTTTTTCTCTACTAGATGCGTCAGAACTACCGCGCAGGCGTCCGATTCATCGTCAGATATAAAGATAAAATCATCGCTTAAATTTAGATAGCGACGTACGGACTTCTCTACCTCATCCTTATCCGCCTTGCCGTCGCCCGTCATTACGCGTTTGATAGTAGTAGGTGAAATTTCTTCGATCGTATAATCGCGAAGTACAAGGTCGCTGATCCCAACGACTTTAAATAGTGCTTGCGTAGTTTGTGCGAATCTACTAAACCCTTTTTCACGAATAATCGTATCGAATGGCGCGAATTCTATTGATGCCTTTTTTAATTCCGTTGCGATTACGTGTAGTCGTTGGCCGTGTCGTTGCCTCGGATTCGTTTTAATTCGGAATTTGTGAACAAGATCTAGCTTCCCGCCTTCTAGATCGATGATCGCCACGCCCGCGCTCGCTAAAGAAAGATCGAGTCCTAAAAATCGGCGTCGCATTGCGCGTCGTCACCTTTCCAATTTCCCTCGATATAGCGCCATGCCTCTAACACGCTATTTTTCTTCCATTGCGGCATACGGGATCTTGAAATACGTTTGACTTGCTCGCCTATTTCCGCGTATTCTTCGGCCGTTAGCGAAGATACAGTCGCCTCTTTATATGAGTTGAACGTAAATTTTGTAATATCGAACTTCGGCGGCTTGTTATTCTCTACGCAATCTAGCACATGCTTGAACTTATCGAGAATTTGCGTTTGTGTCTCACGATCGAATTTGATTTCGAAAGCCCTGATATCGGGGTTTGCTACGTAGTCCTCTTCGCTCATGATCCAAGCCTTTTTCGATAGGTTGCCGTACAGGACGATACCTCGGCTGATGTGCATGTTTTTGAATAGCATTGAGTACGTGATCGATTGCATTTTATGATCCTCGCCGACTTCCTTCATAGAGTAGAATCCAGTTTGCGCGGACGTCGTTTGCTTCGACTTAACTTCGAGCAATACTAGTTCGCCTGTTTTCGTATCTACTAAGATGCCGTCACATTGACCTAAGATCGATACAATTTGTCCGTTATGCTCTACGTGCTCGATCGTTTGGCTAAATTTTTCCCACGCAGGGTAACGCTTGCCGTTGACTTCGACATAGTACGGAACGAACGGCGGATCTTCACCGAATTCACGTTTCCAATGTTTCTCGATGAATAATAGATCGCGTTGGACCATATCGCCGAAGGCCGTACCCATTCGAGTCCAACGTCCCTGATGCGGTCGCCCAGTGTGTTGATCGCGAGCAGCGCCCGAATGTTTCATGTACAATTCGCGGCTATCGCTATTCGTACTCGATGGCGTAAAGTACTTCGTGCCCTTCTTACCCCACGGTAAGCGCTTCTTGTTAGTCGTACGAATTTCGTATTCCCAATAATGGATCTGTGCGTCTAGCTCGTCGTCCCAAACCTCTTTATGGCCGTGCCACTTATCGAGCATTTCGATGAATCGATTTGCGACTTCGCTATCACCGCCACGCTTCGGTAGTTCTGAGATATCTTTCTTCGCCTTAGGTGCGCCTTTCTTTTTCGCCGTCCCTAAAACGTCTACGGGTGTAAATAATTCCACCTTATCGCCTCCTATATAGTTGTCATGGATCGTTCGTGCCTTACAAGTACATAAACGCAGTCCGACACATACACTAGGCGATATGTCAAGTTTATTTTTGCGCACAAAAAAGGGCGACACTATGTCGCCCTATGCGATGTTCAGATATTCGTTTACACCTTCGAACGTATGAAACTCTACGCCGCTATGCAGTTTCGTCGCTTGCATTCCGTCCAATTCATGCGAAGAGATATCTACGATAAACGTTTCGCCGTCTTTCAGTTTATTAACGTAGAACCAACGTGCATCTACGTGCGACTTCGTCTGTATTACCGCCACGATCTCGCTACCTTTCTTGATATTAAAGTCTTTAATTCCGTAAAATTTCATCATGTTATTTTGCCACCTTTTCGAATGTGAATGCGTCATAATATGTTGCACCTGATCCAATCATTTCTACGGCTTTATCGTCCGTAATTTCTACCGCAGTACAACCATACTTCTTTCCTAGTTCCGTCTCGCAGCCGATCACGTTATCGAAGAATCTTGCCGCCTTGTCTTCGTCACTTGCTCCGACTACACCCGCTAGGAAAATTTTACCTAGATCGAAGATTGCGTAATACTTCGGCTCGATCTCGCCTTCGGCTAGTAATTTATGTCTTCTTTCGTTAAATGCGTTTGTAACTTCCATTGATATAACAAACTTATCATCATTTTATATTTTAATCCCGCTCCTTAGTCGTCACATCCGAGGTTAAGACCGTAGATTGGCTGTTTTGTTTTCTTGTCTATTATATTTCACCGATACCTATGTCATGTCGACAATAAATAAATAAATAAATAGAGCGACCATATGCCGCCCTATTCCGATCTATATTAACCGACTGTTACGAAGCCGCGTTCTTTAATTTCTTGCCATTGTTTCGTAGGAAATCGTTTCGTAATTTGTTGCGTACAGTTTGGTGCTCCGATCTCGATAATGATGATCGTGTCATGCAGCGCAACGGGACGTAGCCCGAAGTTATCCACAACGAATGTACGTTTAACTACGTTTCGTTCACTTATAATTCGATTGATTGCGTATTCTCTCATGCCTTGTAACCCCCGTTGTACTTAACGAACTTATCGTTTAATACGACCTGTCCTATCCCTTCGTCTAGCTGAATTACTAGAATGCGTTCACCTTCGTTACCTTCGATCTTCATGCCTTTGTTTTCTTTGACTACGTTTTGTAAGTACGCTTCGATGATCGTCCCTTTTTCGTTATGGAATCGATTGTTTTTATCTCGTACCTTTACACGCTTACCTACTAGATCGATTTCCTTCGGTGTTTTTACCTTCGCATACTTAGGGCTGAATTTGTTCGGACGCTCTTCGCTATCGATAATTATATTCGAAATGTGAGCGCGCGGGATCTTGCGTTCTTCGATCTCCTGTAGTTGCGATTTCAGTACGCCGATCGTAGTTTCGATATCGTTCATCGCTCTATGTGCGCCCTCTAATTTAACGCCGCGACGTTTTGCCGTAGGACCTAAACTTGCGCTTTCATTCGGATTTAAGAAACGCTCGATTGATCGTGTGCATAGGAAATGTTCGTGATTAATACCGAACTTCGATAGATACGCAGAATCGAACGGCAGGTAGTGCGCTACTAACGTGCTATTACCGATAAACGCGTTAAGTACGATCATCATTTGTAATTCGTGTACGCCATTTGTTAGCATGTGCTCACGTAGATCTGTGTTATCGATCAGGAAGTCAGGTAGCTTTTTACCTTCGTGTAATTTTACGTACATATGTAGGCGTCCTAGTTCTTGCTTTAGATCCGTACGAATTGCGGCCACTTCTACGACCTGTTCCGTATTGTAATCGAGTCCCGTCGTCTCGAAGTCGAATACCGTAAATACCTCTTTCGCAGGTGCTTCCGCTAGTACATTTTCGTAGTTATATAGTGTTGTCATTATTTCTTTTCCTCCAATCCTTTGATGTTGATCCCTAATGTAATAGACGCAGCGACTAGAAAGATCGTATCGAGTACGAACCAAACCACGCTACCTTTCACAAACGCCGATATATATGCGAAGATCGCGAACGATACGACGTAGAACACGTCCCACTTTATGCCGCTAAATGGCGCGTACGTCTTGCCGTCTAGCTTTTCGGAAATCTTTTCACCTAACTTTGTACGCGGTGTGTAACTAAACTTTCTCTTAAACATTTACATCAATCCTCTCAAATGAATTAAGGCGATCAGCCTTACACGTACATAAACGCAGGTCGATCGCCTTTTCGGTTAACTTATGCAGATTTCGGTTGTTGTGTTTCGAAGTCCCAGTCGTCGGGATCGTATTCAGCACCCCATACAGTCTCGATTACTGTATCGGATTTCAGCGGTAGAGATAGTTCTACGGATTTCGTCATGATCTCCGTAATAAGATCGCAGTTTTCTTTCGTTAGATCCTTCGCAGGTACTTCGACCTTTACTTCATCGTGAATACTTGCGTTTAGATACCAACCGCGCTTAACGCATTCTTCGTATAATCGAATCATATTGATCTTTAGAATGTCCGCGCCCGTACCTTGAATTACTGAGTTAAAGCTAGCACGTTCCCAGTACGATACAAGGTTTCGCATTTCCGCCAGTGGCTTGATCTTTTCTTCGAGCTGATCGAGTCTTTCTTGCAGGTGCTTCGCTTTTGATTTCACATATTGGCTGCGTACTCGCTTACGTTCGATGTACAGATCCATTAGTTTGCGCTCATTACGTCGAACTAGTTTCGAGTACTCAGCAAGATACGGGAATCGGCGTTTTCGTCCGTACAATGTCTCACTATAGCCGTGATCGTACGCGAATTTACGCTTATCACGAACCATTTGTATAAAAGATGGAAACGCCGTATCGAATTTCTCATAGAACATGTCGCCCACTTCACGAGATACGCCCATCGTCGTACAGAAATTATCGACTTTCTGATCGTATGATTTCGCTAGTACGCCCGTTTTCATCATTGTGCGAGGTTGGAAACGTCCTGTAGGATCGTACGCTTTATCGACGCAGTACTTTTCTTCTAGATTGAAAACCATCATCGCCATTGTCGTATATAGGTCGCGACCTTCTAGGAAGATTGATCGCAGCGAGTTATCGCCGTACACTATCCACATGATATGTGCCATGATTCGCGGCTCTATTTGCGATAGATCGGCCGCTAGATAGAACCAACCTTCTTTCGGCTTAAACGCGCCACGTACTCGCTTACCTTCTTTCGATCTTGCGGGAATGTTTTGCAGGTTTGATCCCTTCGATACTTTATCGTCATTCTGTACAAGTTTCTTTACTATATCGATGTAATTGCTATCGTTAACGTCGATAGGAAATGCCGCCATATTATCACCCTTCTTTCGTTTATTTGGATATAAAAAGAACGCCCGAAGGCGTCCTATTCGTTATTTATCTAATCGGTGCTCTACTGATACGACTAACTTAACTAGTGCATTGTTTGCGACCTTATCGCGACCATTAACCGTTACTGTAGCGCTATATCAATCATCGTCAGCGAAGTTAAATCGATCCTGATGTCTGACTACGCCGATATCCCCTTCTTTTAATCGACCGAGGCAATTGTCGATAACTCGTACGACATCGCACTCTTTTAGTTCGCCGTATTTGCGTCCTAAATCTTCGAAAATCTTGCGTTCTTTTTTCGCAGCAGCTTCTTTCTTCGCCTTCTTAACTTCTTCTTCAGTAGCCTTGCGAATGTTATATGATTGCTTTCCGCCTGTTTTACCTTCTAAATTCATTACGTCGTAGTGATCGTTACCGTTGACTTTCGTAATTTCTAGCACTTCCCCGATCGGGTAGTTGCAGCCGCCAACACTTACAACGTAATCATCTTCGTTGTACTTAACTGTTTGCGCATCACGGATCTCTTTCGCCGTTGCGTTTCGTACGTTTTCTAAGAACTTATACCCGCTCTCCTTACCGTCTACGCTTTTAACATGGATGCCGCTAGCACTTGGAATCCCCGTTACGATTACAACTTCACCTACTTTAAACTTCGGATTTCCGTGACTGTTCGTTACGACTAGATATGATCCAACTTCCGGTTTGATTAGAGACGCTTCGTACTCTTCGATCTCCTTCGGCGTCATGATCTCGAAATCGAACGCATGAATTGAGAACGTAAAACCGTTTTCGCTCATTTTCGCATTAATCGCTTCTTCTTCCGTAACGACTTCGACTTCTTGACATCGCGCCTACTCTGACAATGCCTTTTTCGGATTATGTAGCGGCGCTACTTTGATCGGGCAGTTACTCTCTTTCGTTTCCTGATAAACTACGACTACAATGTCGCCAGTCTCGAAATCATCGCCGAACTGACTACCTTTTGTAATTCGCACGAATGCGCCTACTTCTAATTCGTTAATTGCTTTTCTATGTCTTGCGGCTTTGATCTCCGCAACTTCGCTTTCTGATAGCTTCCTAGCAAACTTCTCGATAATTACCGCTTCGCGCCCATCTTCCTTCTTAACTCGAATCGGGAAGTGCTTCGTTTCGTCATATCCGACTACCTCCACGACCTCACCCATAGTTAGTAATACGTCCACTTGATGTGAATCTACTCGTACGAAATCGCCTGTTTTGAATGGAGACTCGATAAGTCCGATTACCTCGAATGTGTTTTTGTGGAAATATGCGATACTACGCTCGCGTTCGCTTGTTCTTACGTCAGGTGCGTATCCCATTAACTTGCCGTTTTCATACCAAAATACGAAACCGCCGTGATCGATATTTTTAATCTTGTGCGTTTCCATCGCTAAAAGCGCTAAACCGCCCGATACCTTTTGTCCGATTTTGAATGTGTTTGTCATAATTAATTACCTCGTTTCAATTGTTTGTTAAGGTGTTTTCCCCTTACACGTACATAAACGCAGTAAACTTTCAGAACTGGGTTAACGACAAAGAAAAAAGGACGCATATAGCGCCCTATCTAAATTCGTCCAGTATATCGATCGGTCTTCCAGTGTACGCAGCCGAACTGTATCGACCCGTATTCGTTCCGCCCGCATCAAACTTCGAATGAAAGCGACCGTCTACTTCCATTACTTGCGGGATCTTTAGTACGAATGTGTTTAATAACGTTTGATATTCCGCCACCGTTGCGAGCGGTTTTAATGTCGGCTCGTCTTCGAAGTAGATCTTTAGTACGTCCGCCGAAGTCGATCGCTTCTTACCTTTTTGTATCTTGTGCGTACAATCCTTAATGCCTAGATGATCGTAGATAAGATAGCCGATGTGATTGCCATTAGTGAATTCGAAGGATTCGATCTTGTGCGGGTGATCGTCCGATTTAATTAACACATTCAATTCGGCGCGTTCGTCTTTATATTTCTTGATCCGTGCGAGAATGTCCGCATAACGTTTCGTATGAGTCTTGCCGTCTTCTTCGGCTTTCTTACGATCCGCATATAGCTTCGATAATCGCTTGTCTAGCGTATCTAATTTCTTTTTATTCTTTTTGCGCCATTCGATAATCTTCTTACTGTTATTCGTATAGGACATGGCCTCTAAGAATTTATCGTCGATTTGATACGCTTCGAATACGGCTTGCGTAGCTTCTTCGGCTTTTTCTCGGAATTCGTTTTCTAGTCCGCTTAATTCGTCTAGGTCAACGTGGAATCCTGATCGCATTAAGTACGTATCAACTTGCGGCAGCCTACTATCGATTTTTGCGTAACACTCTAGCAATCGATCCGTTTTCTTCATAGTTTCGAATTGCCATTCGGTCAACTTCCAACCGTAGTAAACGTCGTATATTGCGTAGATCCCTACGATAGTAGTATTAAATGGTGCAGGTGATCGTTTTCCGAATAGATCTTCGAACGTATAAACTTCGTTATGAATCCCTAAAAATCGACTTCCGTATCGTTGAATCAACGGTTTTAGTCCGTACTTGTCTAGCGATTCTGTCATGATCTTCATTGCGTCCAGTGAATCCCATACGCAACCGTTAATTGTGTAGCCGTCATTCTCGGCGATATGTAAATCGTAACGGGCGCTTCCCATATGAAACGACTTTCCGTGATCCTTATTCGATAAGTACGGCGAAATTGCGGCGAGAACTTTCGACCTCGTTAGTTGCTTGTCGCCCTCTTTGAATGCGTACTCGCGCGGGATTTCGGGATCGTTTATGTCAACGTGACCATACGCAAGATAGTAACCTTCGTTAAGGATCGGCAGCCATATCGAAAAGCCGATCGATAAATCTAAGAACGAATCTATGCCCGTTCCCTCGAAATCATTTGCGGTTAACGATTTTACGTCTAGCATTTCGAAACGATCCGCCCATTGCTTCCCTTGTTGTCGCACTTCTTTACGTAATCTTTGCAAGAATGGCTCTAGTTGCGAATCGTCCGTTAATACGTGGAAATTCTTCGGGTGATTGTCGAGTACATCTTGTATGCGTTCTTTTCGGGTTTGCGCTTCTTTCTTACGTAGATACTTCTCGCCGATCGATAACGCTTCGCCCTTCGCCATTTTACCGCTCTTTGTACGTCCCGCCTTACCTTTGGCAAACGCTTCGATTGCGGCTTGTAATTGTCGCTCTTCTTTCTTCGTTAACGACATTTGCGAGATCCTTTGTAGCGCTTCTTCGACGGTTTCGTTCGCTTCCGCGACTTTCTTTTTGACTTCTTTCGAGCGGCTTCGCTTAGCCTCGCTATTATCCGCCATTTCTAAATTGATTTGTAAATCTAGTTTCATACGATCAATCCTTTCGTAATTTAGATAAAAAGAAAGAGCGCATATAGCGCCCTATCTCTTAGAATCCTGTATCGTCGTCACCTTCGTTTTCTTGCGTTGTCTCTTCGATACCTAGTCGAGATACATCGAAGCCGAATGCCTTTAAGTCTTCGATCTGTTTTTCAAGATCGTTAACTTGTAACACTTCGCCGAATGCGTTCATCGGGAATTCGAAGCCTTTTGACTCTTCGAACTTCTTGTATTCGGATTCTTTTAAGTCGTCCTCAGGATCTAACACGAGCGAGAACGATACTTGCGTATCAGTTGACAAACCTGTCTTCGTTAATTCGAACGGGTATTTGTCTAACTTCTTCGCATACTTTTTAAGATCCGCTACAATTGCCTTACCTTGTTTCGATGTAAAGTCTACGATAATCGGTTGCCCGTCTTCTAAGTTGACGAAGCCGATCATATAGCGTTCTTTCGCCTTTAACGCATACGCACGATCCTTAATTTCTTTTACTTCGTCCGCAGACTTGCCCGCATCTTCGGCAGCCTTTGCGTCTTTGTATAGTAAGTCGCAAGCTAAATCGTATAGATCAGGCCTTCCGCTAGTTTTCGTACATGGCGTTGTATAGAACACTTTGTACGCAGAATGTGCGAAGTAACGAACTACCGCCGTAGGTAATGCACGAACCTTTAATACTTTTCCTGTTTTAACGGACGTTAACATTTTCGAAGTATCTGCCTTCTCCGTTAGTGCTGCGTCGATTGCCTCTGTTCCTGTAGATACGATGTATGACATATTCACATTTCCCCTTTATCGATTATTTGGCGATTGCCTTACGTAGACATAAACGCCCTACCGATCGCACGATCGGTCAAATGTCAATAACTTTTTTCAAGTCGAAAAAGGGAAGAGCGACTATATGCCGCCTTATTTGCCGTACCCTTCGGTAAACAGTGGTAATAGTGATCGCATTTCGTTAACTACGTGATTGTTAATTTCATGTGGTGGAATAGCCTCGGCCACCTGCGCCATAAGTTCGTTATCTAGGTCGAAGATTAATACCGCGTCATTTACGCCATGATCCTTAACCCCGTTGCGCTCCATAATTCCGATTATAGATAGCGCGATTACCTTTTATTCGATTGGTGTTAGTCTGAATTCTTGCATTTTCATTATTCGTTACCCCCTGATTTTAAGAATGTTTTCGCTACGGTTTCCAAGATCTCGTTAAGTGTACGGCCGATGTCTTCGTTTGACTGGTACGTATCGATGTCACTACCCAGTCGCTCGAATTGTTCGTCTCGTCCCGCCTTTTGCCACGCATCGAAATCGTACTGATCTTCGTTTTTAATTTCGATATCCTCTTCGGACATGACGGCAGCTAGTGCGCCCATTAATGCGATTTGTTGTTTCCAATCTAGATTTAACGTGAATCCTTTTTTCATGTTAATTCCCCCTGTTTATATAAATAGCGCGATTCCTTTTGCGATCTTGCTTTTCTCGACCTTTGCCGCAATAAGTTTCGATCGTGCTTCGCCTCTCAATCGACGATGAATCCCAGTCGAATAGCCATTACGTCTTAGTGAGTCATACATTTTTTGTTCTAGCTTATATTCGCGATCTCGCTTATCGAACTCAGCTTGTAACTTTGCGATCTCTCGCTCCATGTCTTCTAGCTTCGACATTAAGATCGGCTTGATAATGTCGCGCAGCTCGTCCGATGCAATGTTTCGACGATACGCCGTGATTACTACATCATCGGTACGATCTAATACGAAGCAATATCGACGATATGCGAATAATCTGTCAGTTTTTCCTGTATGATCCGTGATTTCACCTAAATATGTAGATTCTTTCATGAATTCGCGCATATATTGGCGAACCTTTTCGTCACTCATGCGGCCACTAGAGACGATCATTTCGTCTTGTTGTAACTCTTCTCTCATTTCTTTAATTGCGTGATATGTAAATTTAAGCGCTGATGTAGTCATTTGTCGTGATACCTTCCTTCATGTTTTTAATGAATGTTCGTACTGATCCGCGAGCGCTATCGAAAGATATAGATAACTTATCGGCTAGACGTCTAGCAATGTCAGCTTGCTTTATGTATGATTTTTCTTGCATGATGATTTCCAAGATTGCTTTATTGCGGTCGTTATCGCCGTACTTTTCGACTAGCTCACGTTCTCTCGCAGTCTCGATCGCACTAGCTTGTACATTTACAGATTCGTCCACGTCGTTAAATACTGGATTTTTTCCTTGAACGCCGCTCGTATCCTCGTCTTTTTCTAGAATTGCGTCTCTAGATTCGAGTACCTTACGTCGATCGCCTCGTCTCGTACAATGATCGCCTGTCACTCGTCTGATTAACGGCTCAATTCTTGCGATGAAATTACCTTTATTGATGTCGTAAGTTCGTGCCGCATATCGTAATTTGTTATAGCAGTCGATAATAAAACTTTCTTCGCTATTCATTGCGTGCCAGTACTTCTCGCGGATCGCCTCGAAATCTTCCAGGAAATACACGAACAACTCTTGCGCCTTATCGAATTCACCGTTTACTGATTGGAAGATACGATCAGTCGATACCTTTCCGTATGCATTGCGGATCTCTTCGCCCGCAACCGCAGCTAGTTCGTTTAATTCCGTATGCATTACTTTCGTAAAATCCATTGTCAATTTCGTTTCTTTTCTTTTCATGATCCATGACCTCTTTCAAATGTGTTTTTGTGCTTACAAGGACATAAACGCCGACCTGTTTTCCGTTTGGGTTAAATTTTTTTAAAAATTTTTTAGGAAAGTTTTTTCTTCGGGTTTTCGGCTCGTCAGATCAATTACGCAAGTTGCGTAATTGAGAACGCATGTACGCCCCAACCCGCGCCGTTGACGCATTTATTTACGCAACTTGCTAAATTTAGGCAAATAAAAAAGGCGAGTAACCCGACTAAAATAGTCAGGTACTCACCCAGAAAAATTAAGCAATATGCGAAAAAAAGAGCTAAATCCGAACAGTCGTTCTCTTTTCAACTCAAAAATCCTAATATATAATAAGTTTTGTAGAAGGTAATAGGTAATATATTCTACATTATTACAATATATGTCATATTAAAAATTGGCAGAATTGTACTACTTGTTTTTGTGGTAGAAAACATGTACAATAAAGCATTGTTTCGCTTGTGGTGAGCGATACAAACGATATTTACTTTTATAGTATTTTTGATTAGGGGTGCGTTGTGGTGACGCTCCCTTAGTTCGTTTTTGCGCAAAAAAAATAAAGGTATAAGATGGTTAGCCTTATACGTAAAATAGAGATTGGTTAGACCTCTTTTCGCAAGTTGTGTAAAAGGTGGTTAGTCTTTTTCCACACTTTTCTATTATAGCAAAGTTTATCCATACTGTAAACGATATTCCGATGTATATAGTCGGTTTATATAAGCGTTGATATCACTACATTACAGAGGTGTTTTTAATGAAAGAAAATGCAGAAAAATCAACTAAAAAGAGAGTGCAAAAGAAACCGCAGATTCACCCCGAATTTGTTGATATCTCGCAGAAACTTCGACGCATACGAGAGGGAAAAGGCCTTACTCTAGTCGAAGCGAGCGATAAGATCGGGATCGGTTTCGTTTTTCTAAGCGAAATCGAACGAGCTTTAAAAGCACCCTCTACCGCAGCTATTAGCGGAATCGCGAGAGTGTACGAGATGGACGAATGCGAAATAGCGATCGCGTATCGTAAAATACCGACATCTGTACTAGAGACGTTAACAAAACGTCAGGATATTTTAAGAATGATCTACGACGTTACAAACAGTGAAGCACTAAGCGATCAGCAGCAAGACGAGCTTTTTAATGATTTCGTAGCTTTATATCGAAGACATAGCAAGTAGTTAGCGCGAATTATATATATATACGTATATTTATCACAATAGATATAGTAACACGCGAATTTTATCTAAAATAGAGAACAAGTGTTCTTTTTACTGTATTAATATAATATAGCAGAAAGCCGCGAACTACGCTACATTAAATAGCGAAGTTTCTACGGCTTTTTTGTTTTTGATCGCTTCCGTTAATTGCCGCGGTGTCATATCGTTAAGGTCTTTGCAGCCTTCGGGAAACTCGATCGTATATAGTCGGATCATACCGAATTTGTTAATTACTTGTTTCTTTAGTTTTTCGCCTGCTTCGTCGTTATCCGCCCCGATGATAAGCTCTTCGATCGGGCTTCGTTCGATTACCGATACCTTTTCGTCAGTGATCGAAGACGTTCCCATCGCAATACCTAAGATCTCAGTAACTTCGTATGCATATTCCGCATCGATTTCGGCTTCGGTTACGATTGCAATTTTATGATCGTCACGATATGCAAGATCGATACCATAAACAAGCTCGCGCATCGGAATACCACCACCTGCATAAAAGAACATTTTCGAATCTGTACGTCGTTTTTTCAACGCAGCTAGACGACCATTTGGCGTTACGTACGGAAAAGTAACGATGTTATTCGCCTCGTCATATCCGTTATTGTAGTATCGCTGCGTCTCGTATGAGATCCCGCGACCTAGTAGATACTCACTTGTGATCGCTAAATTATCTAGTAGTTTCATATCTAGTCCTCGCTCCTTCGTTTTCATTTTTAAACGTGACAGGTCGATCTCTAGTTTCGATTCACCGTCCCATTCTGACGCATATTCAGATAATAGATACTCGATGATCTCTTCTTCGCTGCAATTCTCTAGAAATGCGAGTAGCTGCGTAAAATGTCCCTTTTGAAATTCGCCGCCACCACTATCGCCCCATGACCCCGCAAATGCCGTCGCAGTATCTTCGAAGTAAACGTAAAATGACGGTGACGAATCCGCACGGAAAGGAGAACAAGCGATCAGCCTGTCCGCCCTCCACTTCGGACGATCCCACGAATATTTTTGTATTTCCTTTTCTACATCTACGTCGATCTCTCTTCCGTGTACTTTAATGATCGCCATATGTGCGCCCCCTAATTCAGATCGATATTAAACGTCTCTTGTATCGTACCTTCGGGTACATAGATATGTTTCGCAGTATTGAAGAATGGCGCGACTAGTACATTCGCCCACGTCGATTTATATACGACTTCGGTTTTTTCGATACGTGGTTTTGATCCGTCTTTGATGTATCGTAATTCATCTACGTAATCCGCTCGCTCCATATCGATTCCATAACCTTCGCCCTTTTTATACGCATACTTGTATGTTAATTCGCCGTTTACGTATCCCGAACCTAAGAACATTCGACCTTTCGTTTGTTGTCCGTCACCTAATGCGACTAATTCCGTTACATTGCGTTTTGTTACCATTTCGACATTTTTATCGATAGTGAAGAATAGACCCAAGAATATTACGAGCGCAGTACCGACGATCCCCAACATAACTAGAAATCCTTTTATACCGTTGTCGCATAATTCGTCGATTATAAATCCTACGATAATTCCTATTAATATCGATACACCTAACATAATCATATTATCGCCCCCCTACCAATCATCTTTTAACGCTTCGGCTGCGACTGTTCCTGTAGGCATTTGCGAAATAATACCGTACCCTGCAAGGTAAATCATATTCACGCATACGCCCTCACCGCCGTTACGTCCCTTACCTAGTTTGATAACTCCTTCGCCGTCTAACGTGTCGATTCCGAACGTGTTCGTCGCATCTTCGAGAACTTGCTTCGTCTTCTTAATCTCGTCACGCATTGGCGGTCGTAAGATCCGCTCGTCGTTCTCTTTGTCATTCTCGTCTTTTGTTTCTTCTGCTTGCGTAATTACCATGAGAACAACCTTCGTGCGACCTGCGAGCGCCCGCAGTTTCATCGATAGAGCTGCGAAGTTCCCGCCGTTAACGCCTGATTCGTTCTTCGGTGTGTGCATGTAGTAAAAAGGATCGACTAGTACAACGTCCGCATTACTGTTAATGATGTCTTTTTCTAGTGCCTTATAACTACGGTCTGTGAAATTTTCGCAGTCTACGCCGCGAATAACGATATTCCCTTTAATGTGATCGTTGATATTCTTTAAGAAGTTTTCGAAGTGCGTCATGTGCTCGTCGCTGATCGTACCCATTAACAGATCCTTTGTATTAAATCCTGCGCCGTACTCAACGCCCTTGATCTTTGTTTTGAATAGCTTTTTCGTAGCAGCTACGATCGAGTAGATACGTACAAGTACCTCGTATTTCGACATTTCCAACGCCCATATTAAAACGGTAGCGCCTTCCATTCCCATATGTACGCATTCTGCTAGAGTCGTCGCCGACTTCCCTCGACCTGATCGCCCATAGAACGTATACATATTTCCTGTAAAGTAGCCGCCGATCGCTTCGTTTATATCTTCGAACTTTGATAGCCATACTTTAAACGATTCACCTTGCTGCCTTCGTTTCAGTTCGTATAAGAAATCTTCGGTATCGACTTTTGCGTCCATACCAATTTTCCCGCCGATCGAGTTAACGTCTAGTACATTCTTAACCTGATCGTATAGCCATTGTCCGTACTCGATCCCCTCACTATCGGGCATTTCGGTAAACTTCTTCGATGCTGCTCCTTGTAAGAGTTGTAGATACATATACTTTGCGTTCGTACCCTTTAGATCGTTTACTAGATATTCGTAAGTATCGCCTACGTTCGGCTCGTAATTAAAGTCTAGTACTTCCTCGACTACCGTATTGAATGGCGGCGCTTGATTTCGATTCTTTTCCGCATAACCTTTAATGAATCGTAGTACGTCGCGCTCTTCTTTCGTTCTAAAATGATCTGAATGTAAATTAAAGCGTATGATCGCTTGCGGATCGTTATTTTGAATGATCTTCGATAGTAGCTTCTCGCCCGTTCTCGACATCTGCCGACGCCCCCTTTAATTCCTTGTATCGTTTTGCTAGTTTACGAAATTCAGATAATACATATTGTGCATTCTGCTTTGATAGCCTTCGACTTCCTGCGCTGCCGTACGCCCTGCGATCCGCCCAGTCGTAAAGTGACTCGATTTCTTCTAGTGTTTCTTTTTCGAAGTTCTTCATTTGCGTTTACCTCTCTTACTTGTTCCCGTGAACGTTAATTCTCGCGTCATATCACGAATGCGATCAGGTAGTCGCGGATCTTTGTACAACGCCGCTAACTCTTTTAGCGGTACGTTACTTGTGTAGACCGTCGGTAACTCTTCGACATTGCGGTGATTGATTAACGCATGTAAGTCCATTCGGAATGGCTCTGTTATGTCTTCTCTGACTCCTATATCGTCCATTACAAGGAACGGAACTTCTCTCGCGATCTTTGCCCTTCGGTAATATTCCGCGGCTGCTTCCTCAGCAATATGTCGCGGCACATTCGGCCTATTGAATTGCGTATAGAGCATGTGCCACTCGTTCGCATCGAAGAAATACGCAGGCTGCTGCAATGGACGCAAACCCCGTTTTAGTGATCCGACGTAGTGACGTAGAATGAATTCGTTTATAAGGGCGCAGGCGGTCGTTGTCTTGCCGTTTCCTGTGTTAGGTGAATAAAGGTATAGCCCCATAATTTGTTCGCCTGAGAATTGACGAGAGAACGTTTTAACGTAACGATCTAGTGCGCTATATATCTTCAGCTCGCTTTCGCGTACTTTCGTGTCTACGATCAGCTCGTTTCGATATTGCTTCGGTACATTTGCAGCGTGTACACGCCCGCCGTTTCCGCTATATCCATGTATCGCAATTACATGCGGCAGGATCTCCGCTTGTGTTAGTCCGTCATGTAGTGCGTTTCTTAGAATTCCCTTTTCCATACTATCGCCTCCTTAGAACGTCAGATCGTCGAGATTATCCTCTGACGCGATTTCTAGCTCTTTAATACATTTTATACTATCGAGCACTTTCGGCATCACCTGAGCAAGCATATATGTTCTCATGAACATAAATGAGCAGACTTTATACTTCGGTGACGACTTATACTCTTTTAGGCACTCTTCAATAAACATTTTTGTTTCGAGTTTGCCGTGCTTTTCATACATTTGTTTAATCATCGCGTTATCCAATTTCACGCCACGACTAGCAAAATAGTCGATCCCTCGTACCTCTCGATGTTTGTCGCATAGGAAATTGAAAAACGTAACTGCGTTCCAATCGTCTATGTCTCGCTCTTTCCAATTCTTCGCAGGCGGTAATTTTTTACGTGCCATGCTATCAGCTCCCTTCGAGTACATAAACGCAAGTACGACGATCTTTTAGGTCATATCAATACTGCGTATATTTCTTTTAATTACGCAGACATATATTTATATATAGCTATCATTTAATACTAGTTCTAGTTAGTGTGACGCTGAGCCATGTTACGTAGACGTCACACGGGGATCGTGTGTCATTCGGTAAATATGCGAAAAGCCTTCGAAGGATCTACCGTGTATACGATATTCGTAAATTGATTATCATTTGTACGTACCCATTCCGCAGTTACAAGCGGCTCGCCTTTCCAACGGAAATCTAATAATCGTTTCATACGACGACTCACCGTCTCCCTACGAATCCCTAAATTTCGCGCTAGTTGATCCTGCGACGGATAGCATTTGCCGTTACGATCCATGTACGTTGCAAGCACGCAGTACGTATGCCACAATTCAGCGCCCATTGCTGCCATTAAGCCGTTACGGGCATTCACGAAAAATTTGACGAATACTTCGCCGTTTTGCATTTCATCGTTGCGCAATCTTATCGCCTCCTAAAAACTCGACTACGAACATAAACGCCGTAAACACAAAAAAGACGAGATCTTTTAGATCCCGCCTGCATAGCGATACTCTACTTTTATATGTTTACATCCTTGTCGATAGTTTTTAATGAAGTCTTTCGCCTTTTCCTGCATTTCGCCCAACGTTCCGATACTTACATAACGGTAGTCGATCCATAATTGATAGTGCATTATTCAACACCTCGATAGCAGCGCTCTAATATTTCGTGATCGCGTTTAAACTTCCTATAATAGTAAAGAAACCCCGCCGACAATACTGCCGCTACAAAGGCGACTATTGTTGTTTAAACCATGACACCACGACCTTTACGTGTAGATTTTCTTCGAGCATTTTGTAAAACGTCTTTTCGTCTACCTGTATGTACTTGTAACCCTTATCGGTCATAACTTCGACGCGTATTTCATTCTCGAAACCCGTCCCCGTGACATTGACGTAACCGCCGAATAAATCATTTTTAACCATTGTTGTAAATCTCCTCCTTTTTTCGATACCTTTACGTACATAAATGCTTGTCGTATTATGTTTCGACCAACAAAAAGACGACACCTTCGCGGTATCGTATTTTCGTCATTTTTATATTAAATTAGAGATCGAATTCTTTAATTGCGTCATTAGCTTTCGGCGCTTCTCGTGGTGCTTGTTCGCTAGGTTGCGCGAATAGTCCTGTTTGCATATTTGCAATCATCTTTTCAATTGCCGCCTGTTTTGCGTTCTCTATCCTAACGTAAATCTTCATTGCTTCTATTATATGGTACTGCGTTGGCTTGCCTTCGAGAAAATCATTAATCATCTTTTCGTCGGGTTTTGACGAGTCCGCCTTGAAAGAATGCTGCTTGATAGCCATTAGTAACCCCCCTTAGTTAAACCGTTGCTTTCACGTCTTGAACCATCGCATATTTAGCGTAGCCTTTAGCGTTTGCCGTTTGTGCGCCTTGTTCTGCTTTCGTGTTAACGCCTGTTAAGTACGGTTTAATGTATTCGTGTAATGCTAGTAAGCTACCACCCGTGAATAGTACTACGTCGTAATCTTTTAATACATATCCTAAATTATCCACACGCTGCATTACGGTACGTGCCGTATATTCTAGCGCTTGTTCCATAATATCTTTAATATCGTACTCTTTGCCGCCCGTCTCAATTATTACTTTCGATAAGACTTCCTTGTCGGTGAATTCGTCTTTAATGTATTCACGTTTAGCACTTCGTAACAGGCTATCCATATGCAAGAATGATACGATACCTCTAGCGCCTTGTTTCGTAAGCTCGTCTTTAATGATACGGTTTGCTTCCATCATTCCGACTTGTACGCCGTCGTAACGTATTGTGCGTAATCCTTTCGCCTCGCATACGTCAGTAGTACCGAACCCGATATCGATTACTAGTTTGCGCGCATCTTTTTCCCATTCCATACCTTTACGGATCTTTAGGTTGTAATCATAAATGCGATTCACTACCGATCCGATCGGCTGCATAGGCGTATAAACGCGAACTACTTCGAATGTCTTTTCTATGTCATTGATCTTAACCGTATGTTTTCCAATCAAATTACGTTTTACCTTTTCGTGATTCTCTTCGTTTTTATAATCTTCGCTAGGAAGTCCCGTACCGATAACAACTTCGCTTCCGTCTTTAACTAGTTGCGCTACTGCTAGGATCGTTTCTGTACGATATCCCGCGCTAGAATAACGATCATCATTTCTTGCGCTACTGCTTGCGCTCTCTTCTTCACCGATAACGTATTGTACGCCTTCGTATGTATAAACCGTTAACCCTGTTGTATCTTCGAATGATTCCACTCTTCGCGATGTGTTCAAATAGCATAAATCTTCGTTTACTGATGCAACTTTCACGAACGAATTCGCAGCCTCTACGCCGATATAATCTACCGTCATGTGTATAACCCCCACCAAATTAATATATTTAATTATCGATAACTACATTATACTACACTTGATATTGTATCGCAATATAGTCAGTGGTAGTATTTCGTATAATTTCCGTAGATCGACTATATAATAACGAAAAAGTGTAGCGGAATGTATAGATTTATAGTCAATACGGTAGATCGTCGTTATTGAAATCGTTTGGAACTATATGTACGTTACCATAAACGGTAGGCATTACGAAGGTAGGTCGCTCAATCTTCGTGTTTTTTAATATATTTGCAATTTCGTTGTTAAATAGATCTAGTTCTTCGTTAGGATCAACGGTAGGCGCTTCGATCATAGTTAAGCGATCCTTAAACATTTCTAACGCAGTAGTATAAATATAGCCGCCTAGTGTCGTATGTATATCGCCGTTACGATGCCTAATTACACAATCTCTTATGCGGTTTCCTAATTCCGTAGCAAATAAGCAGTCTTGTATACAAAGCTCTTGTAGTGTCCATTCTGTCTTTTGAGATAGTTCGCTATTTTTGAATGCTAGAATAATATCTTTTGTTAGTTTATTGCCTAGATCATTTTCTAAACCTGCGTATGCAGTTCGTAAACATTGTGGTGTATCTGCAAATAGTTTGACTTCCCTTACTTCTTGATCTTTAACTAGATTAGTATTGTTATTCTTTTCGAAGTCTTTTAAGGTTTTATTGTTTAAGGTTTTAACTGGGGTTTTAGAAAGAGTTTCACTTTCGATTTTCGGCTGCTCGTCCTTACTCTCGCAAGGGATTTCGTCACATGGTCGCTCTGCAACTGATCCTGCAACTGATCCTGCAATAGCGTTTGAAAGTACATATACATTTGCGCCTAGTCCGCCTGATTTCTTTCGGCGAGTCTCGACTTTGTACAAGATTCCTAGATCTTCTAGTTTCTTAGTTGCGTAGTTAATTGTACGGATTGATTTGCCGACTGCACCTGCGATAGTTTTTACGAGTAGTTTCGCTACGCCTACGACCTTAACCGCATGTTGTGCGATGAAGTCTAGAACTTCCATTTGCGTATAACTTAACTCTTCAGCGTGGTAACTTTTAGCAATTGCGATCGTCTCGTCCATTGCTTCGATAGAATCGAATTGCGATAAATTAGCGTATTCGCTCATGTAGTGTTTGTTTGTAGTTGCGTTTGTCATAATAAATATTCTCCTTATATAACAACGCCTCTTTACCTACGGGGATATATGTAGTATAATCGTGGTAGGTTTCGTTCTGCCGCGCCAACGGCTTTACGAATTATATAGAGTACGTTGTTACTCTTTATATTTTTAATTTGATATTTAGGCTTTACCTTTACCGCTAGCGACTGCAATCGTTGGCGGTTTTTTCTTTGCCTAAAACTAGAATACACCGATATCGCCGTATTGTCAATGAAAAAGTTGCACCGTCGGGAATCTCGTCGAAATATTGCCCTGCTGCGTAGTTTTTGCCATGCAACGACCCTGCAACTTAGGACTACAACCGACGCGTTTTTCGCAATAAAAAAGAACGATCGCCGCTGATCGTCCTACATCGTTGCTACTATTGCTTTCGAGAATAACACAAGTACGTAATACATAAAACCTAGACATACCGCTATTTTTAGTGATCTTCTGAACATTTCAATTGTGGAATTTTTTATTTCTCTTTCCTTCTTTCTTTTATAATTTCATAGACTACGTTTCCGACTATTAATATCGAGAATGTTCCTATTAATATATCGACAATCATCGAATACCTTCTTTTGTCGTTTTTTGCTACATTCATATTTGTTAATTTAATGTAAAATCGATATCGCAAACTTTTCAAAGGCTATTTTACTCAAGTTGCGTAATAATTTCACGTACCACACTCAAAATCCTTTTAAAGACAAAACGAAACACCCTAGAACTTCGTCAGTAGGGCGTAACGTTGTCGCAGTTTTTGGAGATAGATGTTTTATGAAGAATAAGAATAAGCCGCGCAGCAGTTCGCCACAAACTACCACGCAATAAGGATCGCCACAACCCTTACATGTACATAAACGCCTAGCCTAGCCCGCGTTCGGTTAAATCTTGATCGATTTTCGTAATTTGTGCGTGCTGCCAACGCTCATTCGCGCCTAAGAACGTTACGGCCTCGCTAGGTTTATCACCGTAACCGCTACCGATCGACGCGTTATTAATGATGCCTAGACCGATCAGGACAGTCGTTAACCAATCCGCCAACGTTACGATACTGTCTGCGACTTCCTGCGTTGGAATATAGCCGTATGCCAGTCCTTGCTTAACTAGGAACGCTACTAATGCTAGCAACGTCCCTTTGTTAAGTAGGCGAGCTTTTAGCTTTCGGAAGTATAGCTTATTACCGATTTTCTTTAACATATGATCGCCTCTTTCGTTTATTAGTCACGTACGAAACGTGTATATGACGGATCTAATTTGACCCATTCGTCTGTACCGACGCAAGCCCAGTCGCCTACGATTCCCCATACTTTGAATGAGCCGCTATTGATGTGCTTAACGACCTCGTAGTTAGTGCCCGCGCCTTTACGAACACGTACGTTAGTACCTGTAACGTATACAACGCCTGTTACTGCTTGCGGTTGTTGTCCGTATAGTTTTAACGTTGTGTACGATGGATCAGCGTATACCCATTCGCCATTACCTACGCAAGCCCAACCGTTTTCCATAGCCCATAGGATATAAACGTTCTTTGGAATGTATCGTTTGAATGGATAGTTAGTGCCCGCACCTGTACGGATTCGAACGCCTTCGCCATTGATCGTAATTGTTCCGATACCTTGCTGCGAAGATCCAGCGCCGCTCGTTGGTGGTGGCGTTGGTTGCGATGTGCTGCCGCCAGTGTTCCCACTGTCTTTGTAGCTCTTACCTAAGTACGTACAAATTGCTTTTGCGTATCCTTGCGCTAACTTTCGTAGCACTTCGTTTTTATGGATATGTGCCATGTCTGACGCGTTGCTGATGAATCCGTTCTCTGTTAAAACTGCGGGCATATTAGTTTCGCGAACTACTGCAAGATTTGCCGTTTTCTTACCACGATCTCGGAAACCTAAAGGCGCTAGTACTTTCATCGCTTCCGCATGAAGTAAGTCTTGTAACTGATTCGTACGGGCGTTATTACGGTTGTATACGAATGACTCGTACCCTAATGCGCTAGGATTGTCCGAAGAATTGAGGTGATTCGAAATGAATACCTTTGCGCCTCGATCGTTTGCCATTTTAGCTCGGCCAGACAACGTTACGAATACGTCCGTCGTACGAGTCATATACGTACTAACACCGCTCGCTTGAAGTTCTTCGTTTAGCATGTGCGATAGTGTTAGCGCTCGCTCTTTCTCTAGCAATCCGTTTCCTACTGCGCCGCTATCGTGCGCTCCGTGTCCTGCGTCGATTACTACATCTACGTTTGTCATTTAAATTCCCCCTATTTGATTTTTATAGAACGAGTGAGCGGCCCTACATGTACATAAACGCGGCTCGTCCCGTATTTAGATCGGAAATGCGAGTTTTATTCCGACTAGGCCGCCTAGTACCGTTAAGATCGCAATGATAATCACTACGAACCATTTGACTAACTGCATTTGATTCGACATGAAAACATCTTGCTTCTTATCGAAGTTATCGATCTTCTCGCCTTGCTTAACACTAGACTTCGTTAATTCGATCAGGAGGGCGTTTATTTCGTCCATACGCCTTTCTAGTACGGCGATCTTTCTATGCGCTTCCTCCGCCTCTTGCTTCGTGTCATACGTAACCTCTCGCAGCTTTGCGATCGCTCGCTCTAATTGCTGCTGCTTGAAGATAACGTCGGCTAGCGTCATTTCCCTTGCTTCTGCCGTCATACTCACGCACCCCCTTTCGCAGATTGCTAAATTATCCAAAAAGAAAAAGAGCGGTAATTTACCGCCCTATCTCTCGTTAAATTTCGGGTGTTTGTGGTGCGTCGATTACTTCCGTCATAGGTTGCGAAGGCTCTTTCGCGGCGTTAGCTGCGGATCGTTCCGCCTCTAGCTTCTGTACTCGTACCTCTAAATTTAATTTATCGTTAGCTAGTACTCGCACCTGCTCGGACAAGATCGCTTTATCCGTCGTTAAACTTGCGATCTGTAATGCTAGGTCGTTTCTGATATTATCGTGATTTACGTCGATGTGTACTTGTGACATTACGCATTACCTCCCATAATTTTACGTAGTTCTAGAAACTCGTCGTTCGATAGTCTCCAATTTAGATGTGTAGCAATTCCGAATGAGTCGCGTTCCCTTGCGCCTCGAAGGTCTAATCTGTACTTATCGCTAAATGCTTCTAATGCTGCGATACGCTCTTTTTCTCGCTTTTCTAGAGATGGTACTAGTTCCTCGTATAAATCCGTGTAATCACCGTGAATCATAGCGATAGGCGTACGATTTCTAAGTCGAAGAAACCAATATAACTCGTCGTACGGCAATGGCTCACCGTATAGCTGCTCGATTTCGTCTAGCTCTCGTAATTGCTCATAGACAACGTAATATCGTAGTCTTGCAGGCTCACCCTTAATAATGCGCTCGATTTCTTCGGGCGTTGGATCTACCCATATACGACCTGTTAATTTTGTGTAGCATTCACGACATACGCGAATTCCCGACCAGTTGATCGTGCTGATCGTTTTAAAACACGATTGGCAGAAGTCTCGGCGCTGCTTTTTTGGTCGTAGTGTGATCGTTCCCGATGGATCTCCTTCGATGCTCATTTCCATGTCAGGCAATACGCCCGTTCTTCGTACGATCTCGTGAGGCAACTTAATAAGGCCGTCTTCTTGTATTGTTGTTTGTTGTGTCATATGCGTACCTCCATGATTGTATTTAAGGCGAATCTAGCGCCTCACGAACATAAACGCTAGACCGCCCTCTATTTTGGTTATAGTCTTACTGCGACTTTCCACGAACCGCCGATATATACGTAGATTGCGTTACCCGCCTGATCGTGCCAACCGACCCATATCATGCGATCAACCCCCGCAGGACGTGAATCAATACAACGATATCCCATAGCCTCTACGTGGCTTTGACGAACTTCGATTGGGTTATTTCCCCATATACGAAGACGTTCAGACATTTCAAGACCTACGCCGTTTGCGTTTCGACCTGCGATACTTAATCCGCCGCCCTCTACTCGCGTATTACCTTGCATCATAAGATTTCGAAGGTGCATACGAACGGGTGATAAGTGTCCATTTGACATCACCCATAGACTATCTTCTGAATCGTAAGGTACGGCCTTATCTCCTTGAACCGCCTGTACGCCGTCGATTAACGCATGTTCACCGCCATTTACACGGAAACGTAGGCGAATCCTGTTCGTTCTCTCGTGATTTAGTGTTGATGGCGTGGTTACGGTGAATCCATAACGTACGAACTCTCCCGCAGGAGTCGAAGGTATGGCGAAGTTTTTAACTTCCGACCCTATGACACTACCATTCTTGACATACTCGACTTGTACTTGTGGCGCACCTGCTCCGATGTAAAACGGCTTACTCGCGTGGAATGATATCGTATACTTTGTGTTAGCCTTCGCATCGATGTCTTGATATACGTAAGCGCTCGAATTAACTAGGACGGCCTTTCGTCCGAATGCGCTTGATCCTTCGGGTACATCCGTGTTGTATCCGTCGATCATACGAGGTGAACCGACTCTAGCCCATCTACCGTAACGATCATTCTCGGTAATGAATTCCCAGTTAATGAATCTATAACATTGATTCCATATATCTCCGTCCGCCGATAACATTTCGAATGAGTGGTCGGCGATCAGGTTGGTTTGCGATTGTAGAGAATGTGTAAACCCTGTCTTCGCGTCTTTCACTAGGAAGTCGGCTTGTGTTACTTGTACACCATCCTTACCGATCGTTACACGTCCGTTACTGATCGTTACGTTATCGGCGTTTATCGTACCTGACGCGATGTTCTGCGCCTTTAAGTTAATGATATTCGTATTGTTAGCGTTAATCGTTCCGCCCGTAATACGATCCGCCGACATCGTTCCCGAAGTGATAACGGCTGCGCTTAGGTTTCGTACTTGTACCTTATTCGCATCGAGAATACCTGACGTGATTTTATCCGCCGTAATCCCTGCTGCTGCGATTTTATCGGTAGTGATCGAACCTGCTGCGATCTTCGAAGCGTTAACGGCATTGGCTGCAATCTTATCCGCAGTTACCGCATTCGCTGCCACTTTATCGGAAGTAACCGCATTTGCTGCGATTTTACTTGCATGTACAGATCCGTTTACGAGTAGTTTGTTGTCAGTCATTCGTCGGATCGTTACGTCAGTAAACACCCACTCGCCGTGCTTTTCCGTTGCATTAATCTGCGTCCATACTTGTATATATCTAGCGTTATCAGGTAGTTGAATTTCGCCCGACATCTTCGACCAACCGCCCGCATTGCGTCGTATAGCAGGGTAATTAAATACCGTTCTATTTTGATCGAATACGAAGAACCCGACTGCGAATTGATTGTTGCCGCTGATATGACACGATGAATATTCGATCAGAAAACGATCGCCGCCGTTAACTGGGATTAATTGCCCGCATGTTGCGTCTCTTCTATCTTTCATAGACCCGACGTTAGGGGTTGGTGATCCCGCAGGGATTCCCGTAGCATTCCATGCCTTGACAGTTATTCCGTTCCACTCTGCGCCCGACCCTCTATCGAAATTCGGATTAGGGCACATATTTGTAAAATCACCTACGGTTAGCTTATCGACGGATATCGACTTAGCTCCAATACGACCTGCATTTAAGATACCTGACGTAATATTCTCCGCCTTTAGATTCGTAACACCGATCTTCGCTGCGTCGATTGTACCCGATGTAATGTTTGCCGCATTAATTCCGATTACAGTAATCTTACGTGCATCGATTGTACCCGACGTGATCTTATCTGCTGAGATACCCGCCGCCGCAATCTTATCGGTAGTGATCGAACCCGCTGCGATCTTTGCTGCCGTTACTGCATTCGCTGCGAGTTTGTCTGCATTAATTGCGTTCGCCCCGATTCTAGCTGCGTTTAGAATCCCTGACGTAATATTCTCCGCCTTTAGATTCGTAACGCCGATCTTCGCTGCATCGATCGTACCGCTCGTGATATTACCTGCATTTAAGTTGATAATATTCGTATTCGCTGCGTTGATCGTACCGCCATTAATTCGATCAGCAGTCATAGTACCCGACGTAATGTTATTCGCTTTTAAGTTCACAACGTCTACTTTGTTCGCATCGATCTTACCTGCCGTAATACGATCCGCTACGATTGCGCCGCTATCTACCGCAGTAACCGAAGGTGAATGCCATAAAATAGACGCTGCTTTGTTCTTCGCTTTCGGATAATACCCGCTATAGAATCGCATACGTAAGTACTTTGTAGCGTGGTGCATTCGATATGACGACTGTATGTTTCTACCTTGTGGCGCTTCGTTTCCGTCTGATTGCGAAGCTACCGCATAACCGTCCATGAACTGCCACTGTCCAACCGTACCCAATCCTGACCAAAAATACGGATTCGTACGAGGTGTTCCGCTTAGTGCGCCGTTAGTTGGATTTAGCGGCTGCATCGGAAGTTCCTTTTTATTCTTGTCGTATGCTTGTACACCGAAGTACTGCGATCCTTCTCTCTCGTTCTTCTCGACAAACATTCCGATACTGAATTTGTATGTTTGGTTTGGATCTACTTCGAAAAACTCTGAATGATATAGCGTAGGTGTATCGTGCTCCGTCGTCGTGAACGTATGGACAAGAACATCACCCATATTTTCAGATCCTCGAAGGTTTACCGTAGATGTCGCATGTTTCGATACTTGCCATCCTGTAGAATCATTTCCAGTTATCGAAGTGTTAGCGACTAGACTTTTCGCTAGTACATGCAGCTTGTCCGTCGTGATCGCGTTCGCCGCAACCTTATCAGCAGTAACCGCATTTGCTGCGATCTTATCTACGGTTACGGAATTCGCCTGTAACTTCGAAGCGTTGATCGAATTTGCTGCGAGTTTGTCTACCGTGACCGCATTCGCTGCGATTTTTTCAGCCGTAACGGAATTCGCTTGCAGCTTCGAGGCATTAATCGAATTTGCTCCGATACGTTCTGCGTTTAACGTACCTGTACTAATGTTGCTAGCATTAAGGTTTACGAAGTTTGCTTTATTCCCATCGATCGTTTGTCCGTATAATCTTTCAGCGGATAACGTACCCTTTGTGAGAAAACCCGCGTCGCTTGCTAGCTCTTCGAAATCTAGCGGTGATGGCGTCCATTGTGAAGATACCTCGCTTACTTTCATCATTACGCCAGTGACGCAAGCCTCGCCGTTAGATCCTTTTAGACAGTTCGCCGTGATTCGAACTTCGTCGAGGCTTGTCATTCCTGCCCAGTCGTTAAATTCGAACGTAATCCATTCCCACCCGCGGCCGCGAATGTCGTTTGCTGCGCCTGCGTTTACGTACTTCATGATCTCTTTTCCGTCTTTGTCCATACCTCGGAATCTCGCATAGAAACGAATACCGCCCGTTGTCATTGAGTGGGTATAAACCCACCCGCCGAACTGTACTTTATTCCCTAAGATTCGAGCGTTTGCGACTGGAATTGTATTGATTAAGAAGTTTTCGGCCGTTGAAGGTTGTTTGTTTATTAATCGGAATACGTGCGTAAACCCGTTTAATGCGCCAGTAGTTTCGATCGTCCATTTATCAGTGACTCCTGTTTGTGTAGCCGACCAACCCAACCAACCTAATTTCGCAGCACTATTTAACGCTAAGTTTTGACCGCTTGCTGATCCGATAGTGTCTCGTACTTCTTGTAGCTCTTCTTCTCGTGGTTGGTCGTAGTCGGTCGCCATTGTACCGATCCCGACTTTGAATTCTTCTAGCGTAATTGTCCCGCCTGTAAAGTCGCGAGCCAATACATACGCGGATAGTGATTTGATCGGTTTATCGAATACGCTACCTGTCCCCGATAGTAAAAGGCGACTATATTCGACGTTTGGTTTTATAATCTTCTCGCCTCTACCGCTGATGTATTGCGATGTTCCATCTACATAATCGATCCTTACTTCCATACCGATCCACGGATTTGTATTGCCGATCGTCGCTACCTTACCCGACACTTTTAGTGATACCGTTAGCGGCTTCCCTTGAATATCCTTGATCGCATAATCTACGAATTTAAAGTACGTATAATCTTTTGCAGCACCGTCTTTTACGATATGCGTTACGCCCTTTGTACCTAGTAGTAAGTTGCGGCCGACATTCGATAAACCTGCGATTCTGTCCCCTAGTTCTTTCGCTGCCTTTTCTTCTGCCGCTTTCTGCGCTGCATCTGCCTTTTTCTTTGCATCTGCTGCCGCGGCTTCTTCGGCTTTCTTGCGTGCTTCTTCCGCCAGTCTTTCTGCCTCTGTTTTCGCATTCTTTTCGGCTTCCTTACGAGCTGCTAGAATACGATTATCGGCTTCGCTCAATGCGCCTTGCTTTGCTGCATCTGCCTTGTTTTGCGCATCTTGCTTTAGTGCCTCTTCGACTTGTTTCGTTACTTCGTCCGTATGTGCATTTGCTTCTTTTTGTGCCTGCTGCGCCAGTCTTTCGGCTTCTGTTTTCAAGGCTGCGTCTAGTTCTTTCGCCGTTTTAATCGCTGCGTCTCTCGCTGCATTCGCTTTTGTATCAGCATCTTGTTTTAACGCTTCTTCGACTTGCTTCGTAACTTCGTCCGTATGCTTCTTCGCTGCTCCTTCGGCTTCTTTAGCGATCCTTTCGGCTTCTGTCTTGATCGCCCTGTCCATTTCTTCGGCTTGCTTGATCGCTGCATCTTGTGCCTTCTTCGCTTCGTCCTGCGCCTTCTTCAATGTTTCCGCAGGTGTTTCCGCTCCGATATCCTTCGGCGATGTTGGCGAAGCTGCTTCCCATTTCTTTGTTTTTTCGTTATACTTGCGGATCTTGTTTGGTGTACTTGACATATCGAACCATATCTGCGTGAGATCTTCGGGCGGTGTTTCACCGTAATGCCACTCTTTTTCCGCATAACCTTCCGCGAATAGTTTCGCATTCAGTTCGGCGTCTTTCGCCTTTTGATCCGCATGTTTCTTGACTTCGGCTTCGACTTCTTCCGTTAGTCCTTCGACATATGACTTCATTTCGATCTTAATCTCTTCGTCCATTTCTTCGGCTACTTCGATCGCCTTTTCTTCGGCCTTCTTCGCTTTGATCGCCGCGTCTTCCGCTGCTTCTGCGATTGCAGTCTCTTCGGCTTTGTTCGCCTTGTCCTGCGCACCTTTTGGCGTTTCTGCTCCGATTTCTTCGGGCGTAGTTACCGACGCATTAACCCATAGTTTTTTCTCAGCGTCCCAACGTTTCATAACGTTTGGTTGCTTCGAAGTATCTAGCCATAGCATATCGGGTGTTCTCTTGCTAGGTAGTGGCTCAGTGGCGCTCTTATAAACGACTTCGCCGCCTTGCTCCCACTTCGTCATATTTTGATTAATCGTTTCTTGAATCGCTTCGATTTGTCTATTCTTATCGATCACTAGCGGTACGAATTCGCCCAGTAATACGTAGTCTTTCGCAGGATTCGTATATGATCGGTAGATTGCGATAACGCGCGCATTAACTGCGAGAGCAGGCTCGAACATTGTATCTTTTACTAAGATCGTATCGCCTAGACGTACCTTTTCGTGCTCATAGCCCGTTAACGATTCCAGTAATAAGACGCTAACTTCGTATGTTGCTCGTGGCTGCTTAACGCGTTTTAGCTCTTCTACTGCCTTTTTCATTAACTCATACTCATTATCCACGCTATTTAAATCTAAGCGCTTGAATAGGTGCTTTCCGTTCTTTCCATATAGCTGCATCGCGTGTTCGTCGCCTACCCATTTCTGCCCTTTAGGTGATACATAGCCGTCGTGGATATTCTCGAATGCTTCGATCGTCAGGCGCTTCCCTGTCTCGTCAGCTTTACCGATTGGAATAATCGCGGTTGCGATATCGGATCGATCTACTTCTCGCGTTACGCCTGTTAGATCCTTTCCGTACGTGAATCGCTTCCCAGTAACGTTACCGCGTCGCTTAACTAGATGTACGAAACGATCTCGCACTTTCATACCCATAAATGAAACGGTGAATTCCATTTCTAAACCGTACTGATCGCGAATCTGATGTAACGCAGCTAGTGCGGTAGGATATTCGTGTAGATTGACATTTTGTAGTCCCGCATAATCTACGATACCTAGTTTCCAACCTGTACCCGCTAGTACTTTCTCCGCTGCATCTTTCGCCGTAACTGCGACTAGTGCTTGACCGTCTACGATATGGTTGTATAGATCATCTACGGCCGCATTTTCTGCGAATACTCGACGCACATACTTGTTGTCTTTTCGCTCTTCTACCGTACGAATAATCGTAAATAACATGAGCTTACGATCTTTGTTTCGTACGATTACGTTATTTCCTGCGACTAAGTGTTTTGTGTCAGGATCGCTTGCTAGCGTACTAAACTCATATGTTAGTAGTCCGTCTAACTGCTCGAAGTGGCCGTCTTCGAAAAACTGCGGCGTCTTCGGTAGGTGATTCGTAAGGATCGTTAATTGTCTTCCGTATTGATCCGTTACGATAATCATGCTGTTAACATCGTTTGTCATTTTATCCCGCCTTTCCGTGGAATCCCCACATATACATAAACGCGAGCCTATCGTAATTTGACAGACTCGCGTTTTTAGGTTATAGATATCGATTTGTGAATTTGATGCTTGTTTCTCCTGCCGATGGTGGGTAGATCGCAATCTCTGATCGTCCCGTCGGAATGCTAAAGAAATCACTAGACGGATCTAACATATCATTTGCTAGAATTCCGTTTTTGTAGATAGACGCCGAAGCCATATCGACCTCTAACGTGTCGCCTCGCTTAAACGCCATATCGTTAACCTGCTCGCGTTGATTCTCGTTGTACTTGTATACGTTGACGTGATCTAACGTCATGTAGTAGCGTTTGTCGCCATTACCTAGCGCCGATGTTTCGAGTTGTATGCCTGCTAATTTGTTAAGATAGCGCCCTGTGTAATCCGCATACTCTCGATATAGTTCGGTATGGAATCGTCCTGTTTTCGCATCTTGTAACGCAAAGTACGTAAACCATGTAACGTAGCCCTTGCGTTCTTTGCGTCCGAATCGGATAATTCCGTTATTCCATTCAGACCAAACCCCATCGAAGCCGCCGCGATCGTAAACCATCGCGATACCGTTCTTATTGTCGCCGAACTTAACTGTCGCAATCTGCTGCGTTTTAAGCCATGTAACATCGTTTAGATGCGCATTACCGAACTTGCGGCCGTTCTGATCGAGTAGGTAGAATCCGACTCTTCCCATATCTCGACGATCCCACGATCTAAACGTAGAATGCAGCTCGACCATAAAGTTATCGATCGGCTCAGGAATGTTACGATACATAGATGCGCCGTGCCAACCTGCGAAGCGATCTTCGGGCTTGTCTTTGTTTCCGCCGTAGTCCCACCCCTTTTGGTGGAATAGATAGCCGTTACTTTCGAATGTACCGTACACGATCCCGTCGTAAATCTCGCTCGCATCCGTCCATTGTCGTACATCGATCAGCTCGTCGTATAAAACACGCTCTTCGTATGGAACTGTCTGTTTATTGTAGTCAGGCGCTTGTCCCGCAGTTACCGCATAATCCTTTCCGATAACGGAAACTGTCGGTGTATCTTCGGCGAATGTAATACGTACGTTCGGATACGCTTCGGCCGTTCCGTCGTTCACGACTTCGGTTTTCATATTTCCGCGCTCTATCTTATATTCTTTCTCTAGTCCGTCACCTACTGGATCAGAACATAGTAATGTGAATTGAATCATGCAGCTTGTTCCGATTGGCGTTATAGGCGTTGATCCGTCGAGCTTTGCCGTGTAACTTACGTGATTCTTAAAATCGAAGATTAATTCGCCGTCAGGTACGTTTAACCAACGCCGAATGTCATCTAGCTTCGTTTCTCGCTCTAATTCCGTATCTGCCGTTATCGTAGCGACAACGTTATAACGCATTACGTCCGTTTCTGATCCGAAATCGTAAGCGCCGATTTTACCCGACGCTTTTAATAGATTTGCGGTTTTTTGCGGTAGTAGATCCCGCTCGATCGTATTTACTAACATGTATCTGCTTGCGTGTCGTCCTCTATAGATGAATGACATTCTATCTCCCCCTCGATCTTTCTTTCGCTCGTTCCATGCGCTTTAATTCCGCTGCAATGCGCTCCACGTCCGCCTCTTCACGCACATGTAATTCAGCGATTTGGAAGTTATTCGTTACTCGACGATCCCCGCCGCCTTGCTGCGGTTTACCCTGTCCGAACGCTGCTACCGTAGTAGGTCGATTCGCAGTACGAATAAAGTTGAATAAATTCGCTTGCTGCGCTTGTGTTAAGACCATTTCGTTTTTAAGTAGACGCGCATCTACTTCGTCAAAACGAGGGCTTCTCCCGACTAGTCCGCGGGGATTTCCGCCGTTATGAAACTTTGGTCGCGTAGATCTGTTCGAAGGTGATGCACCGACTGTCCCGCCTGAATGGAAGTACTTTAACGGGGATAAATCACCCAACCATGATAGGCTGATAGTTTTCGTTGCTGCCCTAGTGATCTTACTCATTAACGATTCGTGCTTCTTGTCTGCGTTCGAAGTATCTGCGTCGATTGGCTTCGTCGCTTTCTTTTCCGCGTGTTGGTCGAGTACTTTGATGACCGCATCTGCGAGCTTACCATCACCGAGAATCTTCTTAACTTTCTCCGCTAAGGCTTTGCGATCGGTGTCGGCGATTGCGGAATCGGCTTGCGACTTATCCGCCTTGACCTTCTTCGTCTTTTCTGCGGTCGCTTTCAAGTCGAGCATATCGATTAATAACGAAGCCGCCGTCGTATTGCCGAAGATCTTCTTAACCTTTTCGGCTACTGCTTTCTTATCGAGATCCGCGACGCCCTTGTCCGCCTCATTCTTATCGACTCCGACCTTCTTGTCCGCCTTCTCTTCGACTTTCTTTTTAAGTTTGGCGTTATCTTCTTCGGCTTTCTTCGGATCTAGTCCCGCCTCTTTGTCCGCCTTCTTCTTGATATCCTCTTCTAACTTTTTGTTATCGGCTTCGGCTTTCTCTTTTTTAAGATTGACCTCTTTATCGACGGGCTTTCCTGCCTCTTCGTTAAGTTTGCCGTACTCTTCTTTTTGCTTTTGGATCTCTTCGGTATTTTTTGCGTGATTCTCGCGAGTTTCACTGATAACTTGCTTCGCCTTTTCCGCAGCTTCCTTCGATTTTAGGTGGTGTTCGTACTCTTCCTTTTGCTTATCGTTTAGCCCGTCTTGCGAGTTCTTCGCCTTTTCTAACGACGCTAACTTCTTTTCATGCCCTGCGATAGCCTTGTCGAGCGCTTCGATCTCTTTTCCTGATTCTGCTGCGACGTTTGCTGCTGCTAACGCCTCTTTAATACGAATCTGTACCGCGTTTTCTAGACCGCGTTGCTTTTCCTGTAGATCCTGCAATGTAGCACGCGATTGTTGTAACGTCTGTTCGTTTGTCGCTTGCTCCTGCTTTGCAGCTTCGAGACTCTTCTGAGCATTCTCTAACTTGTTTTTAGCGAAGTGCGCCATTAATTTATTGCCTTCGTCTTTGTACTTGTTGTACTCTTTCTCACGCTCATTAACGCGTACTTGCATTTCGTCTACGTTATTTTGTAGTTGCTTACGTCTACTGATCGCCTCGTTGCCTTCGTCTACGGCTTTCTTGTAATCTTGTAGATCTTTAACTTGATTTTTATAGCCTTGTGCGATCTGCTGCGCTAGTTCGATCTGCTGCTTTTCTTTTAGCGCTGCTACGAGTTCCTTCGCCGCCTGCGTATTTTCTGCGATAGCTTGTCCTGTTGTACTGTATACTTGTGCCGTGGTTGGTGCTTTTGCGATCAGCTCGTCAGATAGTCCGATAGTTTTGTTAATCTCGTCGTTGTTGGCCTTTGCCTTTTTCGTATATCCGTCCAACTCTTTTTGTAACGCTTGTTTTGTCGCAGGATCTTCGACGCGTTTAATTTCCTCTTGTAAGTCGCGATATCGTAGTAATTCTTCCGAAGATAGCTTTACTTTTCCGCGCATCTTATCGTATTCCGTCGCAGTTTGTTCTAACGATCTAGCCTGCTCGCCTAACGATTGGTAAGTATCCATATTGACTGCTTTGTACTCTTCGGTCTCATTTTTCGCACCTGATAGCATGTACGTAAGACCTCCGACCGCAGCCGCTACCGCTCCGATAGCTAACGTATATGGATTCGCAACCATTGCGATACGCAGTACGTTTAATGCTGATACGACCTTACCGATATTCGTTACGAAGATCATTAACCCCGCAGCCGTTCCCGCAGCCGCTAAACCTGCCGCTACGAATCGTGGATCGATTTCGGCTAGTGCTCCGATAAGAACCGTCGCGCCTTGTGCTAACGAAGTAAACGCAGGTAATAACGCCTCACCGATTCCGATCGCTAAACCTTCCGCAGCCGATTTAACTTGCGTCCATGCTCCGACAAGTGTATCTTGTTGGATCTTCGCAATACGTTCCGCAGTTCCGCCCGATTGTTCTAGCGCCGTTTTGTACGCTTGTAACGATCCTTGACCTTGATCGATTAATGCGAGGAATCCCGCCGACGCTTCTGTACCTACTAATTGCGCAGCCGTTACGGTTTTTTGTGCGTCTGTCATACCTTCCATTTTCGAACTAATATGACCGATCAATTCGGGAAGTGGTTTAAACTGTCCGTTTGCGTCTACTACTGAAATCCCCAGTTTCTTGAACGCCTTTTCTGTTTGTCCCGTCGGATTCGCTAATGACAGTAACGCAGCACGTAAAGACGTACCCGCTTGCGATCCTTGAATACCTGCATCGGACATTTTCGCTACTGCCGTCGCTGCGTCGGTAATATCCCAACCTAACGATTTCGCTACTGGTGCAACGTATTTCATCGCCATACCTAATTGATTCATGTCGGTATTTGCAGTCGTGAAAGTCTTCGTTAACACGTCCGCCGCTTTTCCTGTATCAGTGGCGGCAATTCCGAACCCTGTCATGATATTAGAGGATATGTCCGCCGCCTCACCTAATCCGATAGCACCTGCCGCAGCTAAGTTTAAAACGGCAGGCATTGCGTCGATCGAGTCTTTTGCGCTGAATCCCGCTAAAGATAAGAACGACAGACCGTCCGCCGCTTGCGAGGCGCTGAACTGCGTCGTCGCTCCTAAGTGCTTCGCAGTTGCGTTTAACTGCTTGAATTCTTCGTCCGTTGCTCCTGATATCGCTTTAACCTTCGCCATTGACTGCTCGAAGTTTGCTGCTGCTTTAACCGATGATCCGACCGCAGCTACTACGGCAACCCCTGCGGCCGCCGACGCCTTACTTAAAGCCGACATGCCTTGCGAAGATGATTGCGCATTCTGATTTAATCCTTGCATATCTTGTCTTGCTTGACTTACGCCCTGCCTAAACTGAGCGTTATCGAGTACGAGCCGCGCCCGTACTTCGCCTGCATTTGCTGCCATACAATCACGCTCCTTTACGATAGTGCTCGTAGCTCTTCGAATTTGCTACGATTGAACTTTTCTGTTTTCAGTTTGATTCCCGCTTCTCTCGTCCATGTGCGGATTAATTCGCGGTACTCTTTTTGCTCTAGGTTTCTAGCATTTATGATCGTTAGTAGATCCAGTTTGCGCGCAGCTTTTCGATTTCTTGATTTCTCAGCATACGCAGCAAGATCGATAAGGTAATAGTCTTCTTCGATCTGTCTTTGTGTAACGCCCATTACCGAAGCCATTTCGAGAAGGAAATCTTCGAAGGGATCGTCTAGGCTTCCGTCGTAGCCTCGATCGTCTCCGTCGCTTCCTCCGTCTTCTTTGCTTTTGGTAACAGGCTTATCAGGTTTTTTACCATACGCTCTAGATCGTTGTATTTAACCATTTGTACGAGGTATTCTACGATCTCCGACATTCCCGCTTCGCCTTGCAGGTATTCAACATCGATACCCGTTAATTGCGAAGTGATCGTTACGAAGTCGTCTGTCGCAGCTTCTACGGCCGCGATCGCATATGCAGCGTACTGATCCGCAGGTGCGTTAATTACTTGAATAATTAGATTCGGAACGTTACCCGATACGGCGATCAGCTCTTTGAACTCTTTCGGCGTAACCTTTCTGATACGAACCTTCTTCATACCTAGCGTTAACGTGTCAGGCGCTAACATCGCCTTACTCGCTTCTTTCTTTGTAAAAACATTGGTGATTTTTCTAAGCATATATCTTCCTCCTTGTCAAGTTTGACGAAACACAAAAAATGTGCTTTACAAGAACATAAACGCCGATAAACGACAAAAAAGACTAGAGCCGTAGCCCTAGTCCTGATTTATCGTGCTTATTTAGTTACGGAAGCCTTTACCGTTTCTTTTTCCTTGACAGTTTCGTCACCTAAGATATATAGAGTGCCGTCCGCCTCAGGGAACGCATTGAACGTAATGTTCGCGATACGCTCGTTGTCAGGATCGTACGTGTAATCAGGATCAGCTGACGCCGCTGCGTTTGGTACAGTGATCCAGTCATTCGGCGTAGTGTCAGGCGCAGTCGGTTTAATAACCATTTTCTTCGCAGTCGATAACATATCGAATCCCGCTTGCGCAGATACGAACAACGCTTGCTTATCGCCGTTTTCTACGAATTTAGAGTTTGGCATTACTTTTGATAATCGTTTTAGATCGTGTAATGCGAATGGTACTGTCGTCTCAGCCTTACGTCCTTTCATGATAGACTTTACGGGCGTTTCACCGTATTGATCGACTGTAACCTCTTGTACTGATGTAGATACGCCGAATGAGATACCGCCTTTCGTGATATCGAATTTAACCATGTCTTGTCCTTCACCGTATTCTACGATTGCAGCACCGATCGGTACATTGATTGTGTTTGATTTAGCCATAATTATTACCCCCTGATAGTTAGTTGAAAGTTTAGCGAAAAGATAGGACGTTTCGCTTCGTCCGTTCCCGTCCATATTGGTTGGGATTGTAATGCTTGTATTTTCGAGACCGACCAATCGCCGATCATAACGTCTTTTTTATACTTGAATTCTTCGTACAACTCGTACGCTTTCGTTTCTGCCGTTGCCACATCGCCAACGTTCCCACGCACTAAGAATTGTAGTGTCGGCTGCCTTACACCCGTCTCTCGTGTAGGCATTCCGCCATGTAGTACGATTAAGACGCATTCGTCTTTCGACTTCGTAGGATATGTGTAGGCGTAGTATGTATTCGGTATGATCGAATCGACGTACGTCCTGACGTCTTGTGCTCGCATACTACCTCAATCCTTTCTGAACACCTTCGCCCAACCACTGTAAGTACTTTTGTGACTCGCCTTTAAGTGGTCGCTCTAAATACTTACTACCGACCGCATAACCGTTAAAAGATCCCGTAGAACTCGGCGTATACGACCATTCGTGCATGGCTATTGCGTAATTAAAATTACCGCGTCCGAATGCCGAGAACGAAACTTCTCCGATTACTTGATCGCCTTGTTGTTTGACGGTCTTTTTATGTGATTTACGTAGACTGCTCGTATCGATAGGCGCAATATTTGACGAGATCCTAGCGAGATCATCTACGCAATCCTGCATAGCTTGTTTAGTCGAATGTTTAACGTCGTTTGTGATCCGATTCATATTTCCGTCGAAGCTGCTAAAATCGATTGTGAACCCTGCCATTAAATAAACACCACCGTCAGCAACGGATTACCTGTGAAATCCCGCTGAATTGTAATGTTTTTCGGATTACCTTTGTAAATCGTTCCTGCTTCGTTGACGTACTCAATTTCATCTTCGTAACCGATATCAGCTAGCTTGTCTAGCAATAATTTCAGATCGACAACGATTGTTGCGCCGTGCATTTGACTATTTCGATCCGTTGTGGTGTGCGATCCCTCGACCGCACGACATGTAAGTTCGGTTTCTTCAATCCTTTCGGGCTTTCCCCATATATCGAGATCTCCGACCGCCCTTCGTCTAGTGACTGTTTGTTTTAATGGTACGATTGCCATTATGTAAGCCACCCCACATTTCGACCCGATACGTGTAGATCGTCGTTTACTTCTTCGATAAGCTCTACTACACTGTCAGGTATAAGATCCTTTAGCGATTGCCCTACCGCACTAGATACATTGTTTTCTTTGAACGTGAAAGAACCTACGCCTGTAACGCTGAATGATGCGATTCCTTGTTGCTGCATCTTGTTCGTGTCATTGTAAACGATAGCTAGGTACGCAGCGAATTCGTAAACTGCTTTGTCGGGGATCGTATTTCCCTTGAATTTCTTTTCTAGCGTCCTACCTGCCGCATTCATAAGGCGAACTTTCTTTGCTTCGTCGGCATCGTGCCAATCTTCGTTACTAATTACGTAAGCGTCGATGTGTTCCGTTGCTGCTGCAATTCTATCCATCTATCACGACCTCCCGTATACGAAAAGGCGACTAGAGCCGAAGCCCTAGCCGATCAGTTTCGATTATTTTTTAGCTGCTGCGCGTGCCGTAGTTGCTTTAGCAGGTGCTTTCTTGCCAGTCGCAAGACCTACGATTTTAGCGTGTGCCGCTTCTTGTAAGAACTCTAGCGTGTACTCGCCGACGATCATACCTTGCATGTAATCGCCTTTCTTACCTAAGTAAGTGTGAGCGAATTCACGCGTTTGTAGTGGACGGATATCTCGATACGGTTTGCATCAATGATTAATACCTCACCCGCAGGCATGTTGTTATTTAATAAGATCTCAGCGTTACCGAAGTCAGATACGTAGTGGTCTACTACTTGTCCGCGTCCGTTATCTTGACGAGTTAAACGGATTTGAGCATTGCCGAATTGTGAGATCGCGATCTTTTGCGTAGCGCCTACTACGATCTTGTAGTTACCGCCTTGATTGAAACCGCCCGCTTCGAAGATCATGCGGAAAGCATCGATTAAGTGCTCGTCAGAAATCGCAGCACCACCCGCAGGGATAACGTTTGTTTCGATGAATGAGCGAATACCGCGCATCATACGTTTGTTACCTTGCTCGTACTTGATACCGTTGATTACCGCTTTTTCTAATGCTAGCGCTAATTCTAGTTGTTTCTTTTGTTTCTCTTTTTCGTACTCGTTGTCAACGCCATATTGAGCGACTGCCATTGCCGTACCTGTGATTTCTACAGTTTCGTCGAAGATTTGCGTAATATTAGATACGCGCTTACGTGGTTTGTGACGACCGTCGCGAGCGTCTGATCCTTCTTCACCCTCTACGAACATTACTTCTACCACTTCGCCTACTTCCGCAGTACCCGCAGCAGTATCAGCGTAACCACGAACTACTGTTAACTTCTCGCCTTCGACTTTAGCTACTAAGATCAACTCTTCGCCGATACGAATTACTTGACGAGATCGGAATGCTTCGCCGCTTTCTACTTCTACAGTTGTGTCGTCAGCAGTTAGAGCTTTTGTCAATGCGCTCTCTTGTGCGAACATTTCATCTTCGAACCATACGTGCTCGACGTTCGTTACTGGGCTACCGAATTGAATTAGGTTTAACATTGGTGTTTGTAGTGGATTTAATAGTAAAAATTCATCTACTACCGATTCTTTCTTTCCTACTAAGTCCTCTGTATAGATCTTTGTCATTTATAAAACCCCCTGATATTTTTGTAATAGAAAAAGCCGCCCACAAAAGGCGACTTGATTTGATTTGTGATTTATGTTAAAGGCTTAACGCCCTAACTTCTTTTTCATTTGCGCATACTTGACCTTATCTTCGATGCGACCGTAACGGCGAACATTTGCCGCTAACTCTTCTAGAATTTGCTCGTCAGTCTTTTCGAGTGGTTTCTTCGCACCATTCGAAGCGCCGCCGATTTCCTTCTGCTTTACTTCTTTTTCCTTAACTAAGTAAGGGCGATCTTTCGCTAGCTTTTCGACGATCTCGGCAATCTTTTCGACTTCCGTTTCGTCATTAACGCCCGCTAACATTCGAGCATCTTGTAAATACTCTTCGGGAATGTTTGCTGCTTTCGCTGCTGCGTTGAATGCGTTCGTCACTTTCATGTCACGATCCGCCTTCTCTAATGCTGCGATGCGTGCTTGTGCTGCTGCGATCTCTTCGTCTTTCTTCGCTGCAATCTCTCTCGCCTTTTCTAGCTCGTCCAGTTTTGCGAGACGTGCTTCGTCGGCTGCTTGATCTGCCGCTTCTGCTTTCGCTTTTAATTCGTCGTAATCTGCGAACTTTTCTTTTACCTTGTTCTTATTACGTACGATAAGTGCGTCTAGTTCGGATTGCTTTAGTGTGACAACTTTTTCGTCGTCTTTAAGCTCGTCCGTTTTGATTTCTTCTTTGATTTCCTCTTCGTGAGTTTGGTTATCTAATTTCTCTGTCATTCTGATACCCCCGTTTTAAACCCGTCGGTTATAAATTCTGATGCTTAACCCCGTCGTAAGGCTTGTTTCTTATCTCTTTCCTCATACTATAGGTACGACTAATCGATCGTTTGTTGTATACTTTGCGTAAACTTTTTAACTTTTTTCTTCATTTCTTAAATTTGGATCGCGTCCGCCTGCTTTTTCCGCAGCTTCTCCGATAATCTGCTGCCTTTTCGCAAGTTCCTTCGAGTGATCGTCTAGTTTGTCGTAATCACGAAACGGCACGATATGATGTTTGCAATTCGGATGGAAAATCTGCCCTGTTGCTTTCAACTCGTCGTACGTGGGGTATGACCCTTCGGCTTCGGCCTTTAGTTTAATGATCCGCCCTTGATGGAATCGACACGCATCTTTTGTAGATCCGTTGAATGAGATCGTCGCATAATAAGCGCCTCGACTGATCGCCTCGTTTTCCGTAGCTTGTTTTTGGATCTCAGTTAGTTTCGTACGCGCTAGCATTTCCGTATAGTGCTCGACCGACCAACGGCGACCGCCCTTGTCGATGATCCCAGTATCAACGCAATCTTTAAGTTGCTGCTTTAGCTCGTTGATCTTTTCTTTCATCTGATCCGACATAACGGTAGAATTACGAGACGTTGCGATCCCTGTCGCTATAAACTCGGCTGATACGGCGCGTATACCTCGCTGCATTTCCGTAGCCATGTTATCGGTAATCGCAAGAACGTTTTTCATCGTGTCCGCTGCTGCTACTCGTGCCATATCTGCGTTTGTCTGACTAAATCGAGCAATTCGATAGGCAGCTTCGATCGTGTCCGCGTATCCTAGCGCATGTAGCGTTTGTGCGATTCCCTCTTTCGCAGCAAGTGGGACATTTTCTTTGATCCACTCGGCCGCTTCTTTGTCTACCTTGATAAGCTCTAATTGAATATTATGCATAAGTGCAATTCCAGTCGCTCTATTCAGATCAGCGATTTCCATCTGATCGATTTGTGCCTGCATGTTCTGTAATGCCCGTCTATAAATGCGGACAAGCCGCCCAACGTTATATACGTAAGACGGCTCGATTCGCTTATCATTCATTTACTTTTTCGTCCTCTTCATTCATTGGAAGATCTAGTTCGATTTCGCTTTCTTCGTTGAAGACGTTAGGCGTTGCAGGCTTTAACGCTTTTTCATCTTCTAGAATTCTATCGACTACGGCCTTCGCTTGAATGTCGTCTAGACTATCCATTTCTTTGATAGCAGTTAATCGATCGATCGTAGGAAGACCACCAGTACGGATCTGCATGATTTCCGCTTGCTCTTTCTCGTTCGCAGGCAATCCGTCTCTCCATCTGATTTTCGGGTAAATCGCTTCGTAATGCTCGAATGATCCTTCGTTTGCGTAGTTCTCTAGTAACTGGGCGCAATATAACGAGTCTCTGAAAGCACGGTCTACGTTCGTACGAACACGTTTGACTTTCGATAGGATCGGCATAAATCTTGCTTTGATCGCTGAACCGTCCGTATGTGACGTCCCAGTCCCGCCGACGTTACCGATCGATGTACCGAATAACCATTGTGGCGTCTCTGAGATTTGGAAAACTAGATTGATTAACGTCTCTAGTTGCTTGAACGCGTCTGTTAGCTTTCCGTCCCACGTCATATAAGCGGGTGCGACTTCTCCGTCTCTTACTGGAATATAACGGCCACCCCACGTAAGATTGACGTTTTGTAAGTCTACGCCGTATGCGGTAGGATCGCTATGTTTCATTAAGATATAGTCGATCTGAGTTAAGCGGTCATTGATCGCATAGATTAACGATTTGACTTTCTTCGTTGTACTAATGCCTCGCCAGTGTGTATCGGTTGCCTTGTACGGAATATGTCGTACTAGGATCATAGGTACGCCCGTTTCTACTACTCTGAAACCTTCGTGTACTTCGTCTAAAATCTCATATTGTGGCTGATTAATGCCGTACTTCGTAATGATGTTGGGTTTCGAGGATAGTCGGAATCTTCTATAATGAATGTATCCTGCGATATGGCGTTCTACATTCAGATATGGCGTTTCGCTTCCGTCCTTTTGTATAACCCATTCGATCGCCGCAATATTTACGGCCTTGAATTTCTTCTTTGATCCTCGCGCTAACTCAGGGAATACAGTCGATGGATCTTGCGACTCGATGATCGCTTCCATTTCGACGCCCTTCGGAATGTACGGAAGTTCGCTAAAGTCTTGACGGTATGAGAAATACGTCTTAATGAACGAATCCCCTCGGAAACCTGCGCCCACGACTAATTCTTGACCTAACGCAGAAAGATCGTTCTCTTCTACGATTGCGGATAATCGCTGCTGCTCGATCGAATCGGGATCTAGGCCACTTTCGAACGTTGGATCTTCGTTAAACATAAGATCAGCGGGCTTGTGGACGATAATGTCGAGAAGATTGACCGCTAGATATAACGAATTTAATCGTTCTGCGTGCGGTGTATCCTTTAACATTTCCTGCGCTCGCTTAGGTAGCGTTTTGAATTCTCCTTCATACAGTCGCTTACCTGTCTCGTAATCTGCTAGACGCTCTAGATCGTCCGTCGGCGGAAATAGCTTCCCGACTTCGAATAAGGTGTCATTCGGTTTGAATTCCGTTTCTTGTGTGCTATCGTGCTTGTCATGAAAATTATGATTCGTCATTCTATCGCCTCCTATATAAATAAAAGAGCGCCCTTATAGAGCGCTGCAATTAAATAACCGTGCCTTCGTAGTACACCTTTTCCAGTTCGTGAACATGTACATCGAAGTTATACTTCTCTAATGCTTCGCGACCTTCTAAGAATGCATAACATGATTCGGTTAACATGATATTTCGTGGTAGATCCGTATTATCGTCGAATAAGATTACTGGACGTTGTACGGCCGATGCTGCTCCTAGTTCCCAGTTTGTGCCGCTATCAGTCGAATGAACTGCGACAACGATATCGCACTTTAAGATCTCGTGACAGTCGTTTAAATACGTAGCTTTTCGCCACTCTACCGATCCGAATTCTAAATGTTCATTTTGATGTTCGCGAGGGCTAAATACTTCTAGGCCTTTATCGCGTAATACCTTTTCTACGAATGCAACGCATTCGATCTCTTCGTCATTGAAGAACGGCGATGCCAGGTAGACTTTTAACGGTCGTTTCGGTAATTTAAGAACATTGTTATGATTAACGTAAGATGCTTTGATTTTTGCCATATTTAACAACCTCCGATTTTCATGTTAGGGAAGACCGCCCGAAGGCGTATCTTCCCTACATGTACATAAACGCTAGACTATAACCAAATAGGCTTATCTCGCATAACGGATCGTGGACGTGCGACGTGCTCTACAGACATTTGAAGGGCGTCGGCAGAATCTACATAGTCACCGTAAGGATATGCGTCTAGCTGATCTAGTAATAGTTTGTGATGTCTATTAAAGATCAACGTTTTGTTAACACAATACGGCTCTAGTGACTCGATGCGCTGCTCTTTCGAAGACTTGTGCCCTTTAACGTCGATTACTTTCGTAGAATACAATCCCTGACGTGGCAACTCTTCTTGTAATTGACGGTAGAACTCGTGCTGCGCGTTGATCGTCTCGACGACGAGTAGGTTTGGTCGATATGCTCGCACACGATCGATAATGCCCTTCATGAACTTGTGCGGCGGCTCTTTGGTTGCATACTCGTCCAACACAAAAATACGCCCTGACGCTTCGTGACGTCCCGTTATTACTAACGAGTTGTAACACGAGCGGGCGCTTTTACCCATTGCGATATCCCACGCGGCCGATATTGACATATCGCGTAGTCTATACGTTTCCCCGTCGTATACGCAGGCTCTTTCGCCCGTGAAGTGATCGAAGTCGTATACGTAATACCCGAATTGATCCGTAAAGAAGAACTTTTCATCTTCGCTAAATGCGCGATTTCGATACTCTGAGTTAAACGTCTTCGTACCCATATTCGCTTTACGCTCCATTAACGCTTTATACGTCCAACGCCATTCCCACGCGGTTTCAACGCCTAGCATCATCGCAGTTTTATTCTTTTCGTAAAACTCTTCGGCCTCGCCGTCCGTACCATGCAGGTATTTATCGATGTACTCTTCCCACATCTTCGGAAATTTTGGCTCGGAAACGATCGCATCATAGAAACACGGTCGGAAATCTCGGCGCTTTAATACGTGCGCTAGTAATCCAGTCGCAGAAACCATCGTACCTACTAGAATGTGATTCGTAGTTTTCCCGCCGATCGGTAATACAACGGCGTTATACCAGTCGATCAGCTTTTGTCGAGCTTCTTTAGTACCTTCGTTATTCATAGATGATGGATCATCGACCACGCACGTTGTCGGTCTCAGCGCGCCGTGACGTTTACCACGTAATTGCTTCCCTGATGAACTCGCCTCGACTAATTGATTCGCTCGCGTAATGAAAGAAGACTCATTATCGCGTTCGTTTGCCATTGGGTTTTCATATAGAAGTAATCCGAAGTCCTCGATCAGCTTCTTATTGAATTTAAGCTGCTTATTACACCACCCGATCAACTTTTTCGATAGATCGTCGGTTTCCGAAATTACTAGTATGTAACGATGCGATAACTGACGAAATACTAAGCCCTTCAATACGTACGCATTCGAGAAGATACCCGACTTCGAGTGTCCACGAGGCGCGGCGATCGCTAGGTTTGTACCTGTTCCCGCGTCTACATCGTCACATAATCCGAAGAACTCGCGATGTATTCCCGCCATTTCGTCAAGACCTTGATGCGGTGTACCATCGTCAGAATTTTGAATAATATTATCGTCATTTTCAGGGTTGCATTGATCCGATAGATATTCCATCGTAAAGAATGCGTTATCTACTTCGGCGCGGTGAACGCGCTCTAGTCGAACGAGTTCGTTTTTCTCCCGCATCATCATATCGATATGGTATTCGCTTGCGTTTCCCGATTCGTAAAGATCTAAAAGAGAAGAAAGGCGATCTTTTACGATCGCAATCCTTTCCGCTCTTTCTTCGCGATTTAAAAACTTGCTGCCGATCCACAT